>CBDFFU010000011.1:0-16061 GCA_965246875.1 Alphaproteobacteria bacterium | reverse complement strand
TTGAAAAGCCGCTTGGAGACAGGCGGCTTTTCTTTTGACGTTATAATTTAATTGACATAGCGAAGTTTGTTCAATAGGTTGATTTGAAATATTTATTATTAGGACATGTCATGACCAATTTTCTACAAGTAAAATATAATGATTATTTGGAAGAAGCAGGTAAGTTTGATTATCTAAGATCATACGGCGTGGAAGATAACGATCTGAATATCAGCTCTCGAATAAAGAATGGGCTACACACTTACAGAACAAAGAATTTATATGACTTAACATTACTGCATGCATCAGATTTGCGGAAAATCCGAAATTTTGGCAAAAAATCGATTGTTGATTTGGAGAACGTGCTTCCAGCATGCCATGGCTTTTTATTCACAAGTGAAGATCCAAATGTTCCAAGTTTTAAAAATTTAGTTGAAACAGGACAACTAGATGACTACCTCAAAAAAGGCGAAGTGCTTGCCGGTAAGCGTGATCCGCATTGGCGTGAAAAAGCCGGTTTGCCGCCAAAGAAAATTACCGTTGCAAAACCAGCATTGCTGTCTGCAGATCAACTTGGCGAGGAAAATCATATTCAGGGATTAGTGGCGGCGAAATATAACCAGACTATCATAAGTCATATGGATCAGTTTAATGTGCGTCTGGACACATTGGATAATGACTTGGGTCATTTGTGGGGACGCAAAGATCGTAAAGGCAAGCGTATTCTGGATGTGGTTGGCGATGTTGTCATGGCAGGTTCCGGAAATTTGATGAAAAAGTTTCGGGTGTCAGGCGAACTGATCAGCGGCATCGAAACGGGTTTGCAACAGGTTGGCTTTTCATTGGGCTTTCGTGACACGGTTGAACGAGATTATCAACATGATATCGCTGAACGGATTGAGGATGCTAAAGAAATTCATGCAAAGTATGCCAGTAAAAATCAGGAGACCATTCGGAAGCAGTATGACGCGAATATCAATCAGCGTATTAGGGCGAAAACGGACCGTTATACACGTTTGCTCAAACCCGGGACGTTATAATAGACCCATATAATTGTGTTGACATAGAAAATTTTTTGCGTTTAGCTTTAGCTGAGAAGGAGATTCACTATGACATCAAAATCAGCGCATAAATCATTGGAAGAAGAAGTTTCAGTGGATGCATCAGCGGGCAAAAAAACCCAGCTACTGTCTACAGCACGTGACTTTTTTAGTGAACAGCCGGTCATCACAAAGCTTCATCTTAATGGAGATGGAACTATGGTTCGCATTGAAGATATAGGAAAAACGCCAAAACAAATTATTCCTTATTTATAAATTTTTTTAGTATCCTTTTTTCAAATCCACAACATTCCGTAAACGCTCGCCGCGTTCAACCGCGGCGATTTGCATTTTGATGTCGGCGCACAATGCACCGAAATCGGTAATTGACGCAATGTGCGGTGTGATAGAGATGTTTGGGTGCGACCATAACGGATTGCCTGCAGGGAGCGGTTCGGTGGGAAAAACATCCAAAGCCACACCGGCCAAATGACTGTTATCCAGCAACGCTACAATATCGCTCTCTACCATATGTCCGCCGCGGCCGGCATTGATCACAAACGCTCCCTGCGGCAGATGCCGCAAATTCCCGCGGCACAAAATGCCGCGTGTTTCGTCGGTCAACGGCAACACGCAAATCACGATCGAACACACGGCTAAAAACTCCGGCAATGCAGCTTGGCCGGCAAAACTTGTGACGCCGTCAATGTGTTTGGGAGATCGGCTCCACCCGCGCAATTGAAACCCGAACGGTTTGAGCGCGTCCAGACACGCAATTCCCATTTCACCAACACCCATGACGCCCACCACGCGCTGGCCAGCGGGCCTCTGTTTGTGCTGCCGCCAGACATGATCACGCTGTTGCCGGTCATAAACGTGAAAATCACGGTGATATTTCAGCGTCTGATACACGACGTACTCGGCCATGCCACTGCTTAAACTCCCATTGACACAGCGCACGATCGGCACATCGGGCAGATCGGGTGTCGCAACAATTGCGTCCACACCCGCCGCCGTCAGAAAAATCGCTTTGAGATTGGCCAAGTTTTGAAAATGGGCGGTTGGCGCCGTGCCGGTTGCAATTACATAGGTGATCTCATCCGGATTGCCGATATCCGGCCATACGCGCAGATCGTAACCGGCCATCTGCTGTTTGGTTTTCTCCGCCAGCGCATCGCGGCTGTAATCATTCGCAGTAAATAGAATAGCCATGGCTAAGGTCCTTTGGGATCGTGACAAAGCATGATAAAACAAGATCCGGATTTGAACAGCAGGGAATTGTCATGCGTTACGCCTTTTATGCACTCGGTGTGCTGCTGCTACCTGTCATGGCTCAGGCTGCCGGCCCACTGTATACCACGGCTTATCTGCAAAATCTGTGTAACAGCACGTATGATATTGATGCAGGCTTATGTTCCGGTTATCTCATGGGCGTAGCCGACAGTCTGCAACAGCAAAAACAAGCCTGTCTCAGCCCGCAGATCGGGCCAGAAACCTTAACCGTCAATATCCGCCGCGCCTGGGATCAAACACCCAATCAACCCCTTGATGCGATGACCAGTGTGCAGGCGATTCTGCAAAGCCGCTTTCCCTGTCCGTAACAGAATCAAGCCGTTAGCTGGAATTTAACGCCTGTCGCGTAAAGTCGATGTGATATTTGACAGGAGTATGATATGACGACGAAAACCCCGATCACAGTCGCCCATGGTGACGGCATTGGCCCCGAAATCATGGCGGCCACGCTGAAAATTCTGGAAGCAGCGGGCGCGCAATTGGAGATCGATACCATCGAAATCGGTGAAAAAGTTTACCTCCGCGGCGTGACGGCTGGCATTGAGGAAAAAGACTGGGAGTCGATCCGCCGCACGGGCGTGTTTCTCAAAGCACCTATCACCACGCCCTTCGGCGGCGGGTATAAAAGCTTGAATGTGACCACGCGGAAGACGTTGGGATTATTTGCCAATGTCCGTCCTTATCAGGCTTATTCGCCCTTCGTCAAAACGCATTTTCCCAAAATGAACATGGTCATCATTCGCGAGAATGAAGAAGATCTCTATGCGGGTATTGAATACCGCCACACCGCCGATGTGATGGAAGATTTGAAACTGATCACGCGACCGGGCTGTGAAAAAATCAACCGCTATGCGTTTGAATATGCGCGCGCCAATGGCCGCAAAAAAGTGACCTGCATGATCAAAGACAACATCATGAAAATGACGGACGGCTTGTTTTATAAAGTGTTCCAGGAAATCGCTGCCGAATATCCGGAGATCGAACAGGACCGCATGATCATCGATATCGGCACCGCCAAAATCGCCGCCGACCCGGAACGCTTCGATGTGGTCGTCGCGCCGAACTTGTATGGTGACATTATTTCCGACGTGGCCGCCGAAGTGATGGGATCTGTTGGTCTCGGTGGTTCGGCGAATATCGGGTTGAAGGAAGCGATGTTTGAAGCGGTGCATGGTTCGGCACCGGACATCGCGGGCAAAGGCATTGCTAACCCATCGGGATTATTGTTGGCGGGTATTCAAATGCTGGTGCATATCGGCCAAAGCGATGTCGCCACCCGCGTCCATAATGCCTGGTTGAAAACACTGGAAGAGGGCATTCATACGGGTGATATCTACAATGCCGAGACCAGTAAAAAGCGTGTCGGCACCGACGAATTTTCGCAGGCCGTGATTGACCGTTTAGGTCAGACACCTAGCACATTGACGGCAGCAGATTATCCGGCTGACGCGAAAAAAATCGTGATCAAAGAGGTGAAGCCAACCGTTGGTGTCGAAAAGACATTGGTGGGGATGGATGTGTATATCGAATCTAAAACTGATCCCGATCATTTGGCTGACGCGTTGAACGCATTGGCACCCCCCTTTCAATTGACCATGATCAGCACCCGCGGCTTGAAACTCTGGCCCCATGGCACTTGGCAAAGCGCATATACGCCGCACATGAGCTGCCGCTTTTTGAAATCGGCGGATGCGAAAACGTCGGCTGATGTGTCCGAAACACTAGCTTTACTGCAACGCATCGCCGCCGCTGATCTGGCGATTATTAAAATGGAACAGCTGTTCCTCTATGACGGGGAAAAAGGATTTTCCGCCGGGCAGGGGGAATAACGGCATTGCCGTTATTCGGAGGTCGGAGGTCAGAGGTCGGAATTTTGCTTTGATATTTGGATGAAAAAGCCTATCCTTTTCTGACCTCCGACCTCTGACTTCCGATATCTGAACCATGCTCAATCTCACCGTCAAATCCCGCCGTTTCTTGCCTGCTGATTTCAAAGTCACGCAATGGAGTGATCTGGAACCGTTTGGAAAATTACTGCTGGAACGTGATATCACGACACGTATGGCTTTCGACGCATTTTTGCGTGACGAAAGTGAATTTGATGCCGTGATCGGTGAAGAGCGCGCCTGGCGGTATATCCGCAGCTCGACGCATACGAATGACGATATCGCGCAACAATCCTATGATCAATTTGTGACCCACATTGAGCCGCCACTGGCTGAGATGGCCAATAAATTGAATGAAAAAATTCTGGCAAGCGCTTTCATTGATCAGCCACAAGATGCGGCCGAAGCGTTGATGTTCAAACGCTTGAAACTGAAAGCGTCCATGTTTCGCAGCGATAATATTTCGCTGGACACTGACATCGATAAGCTGGCAACAGAGACTGACCAGATCCGTGGCGCTATGACGGTTGAATTGGACGGACAGACACTGACGCCGCAACAGGCAGGTGACCGTTTGTTCTGGCCAGATTGTGCCAAACGTGAAGAGGCTTGGCGCGCGTTGCAAAGCCGCCGTTTGCAGGACAAAGACAAAATTGACGGTTTGTTTGACCAGATCGTGAAAAAACGGCATCAGATTGCGTTGAATGCCGGCTATCAAAATTTCCGCGATTACCAGCATGACGCATATCAGCGTTTTGATTATACACCCGCTGATTGCTTTGCGTTTCATGAAGCGGTCGAGAAAAATATCGTGCCGATCCTGTCGCGCTTGAATCACAAACGTGCCAAGCACATGAAACTGGATGCCTTGCGTCCATGGGACATGAGTGGTGACCCACTGGGTCGCCCGGCATTGAAAGCCTTTGATGGCGTCGAGGATATGGTAGAAAAAGGCGTCTTGATGCTGGACGCCATTGACCCGATGTTTGGTGATGTCGTACGTACGCAACGCGAAATGGGACGGCTTGATCTGGATAGTCGCCCACACAAACGCCCCGGCGGTTATAATTACGAAATGTCGGAAACGCATGTGCCGTTTATGTTCGCGAATGTGACGACCAAGGTGGATGACGTCACAACATTCATTCACGAAGCTGGTCATGCCACGCATGATATTCTCAGCCACGAATTGCCGGTGCTGGCTTATAAAAAATACACGATGGAAATCGCCGAAGTTGCGTCGATGTCGATGGAATTGTTTGCGTTTGACAAATGGGCGATCTTTTTCGGCGAGACCCTGGAGAAAAAACGCGCACAGGAAGAATTTCTGGCGGGTATCTTGGCCTTCTTCCCGTGGTGCGCGCAGGTTGATTTGTTCCAGCACGAAATTTACACACATCCGGACTGGACGCCGGAACAGCGTCATGATGCCTGGGTCGCTGTCATGAAGCGTTTTGCCACCGAAGGCATCGACCGCAGCGGATTGGACGCGGAATATCAAAGCTTCTGGCACAAACAAGGGCATTTGTTCGGCATGCCGTTTTACTATATCGAATACGGCATCGCCCAATTGGGTGCCTTGCAACTGTGGCGCAATTATTTGCGTGACCCGGCGAAAACTATTGCACAATATAAAGCCGCTTTGTCGCTGGGTTACACACGGCCTTTGCCGGAACTCTTTGCAGCCGCCGGCATCAAGTTTGATTTCTCACCGGCAATGGTTGGCGAACTGGTGCCGTTTTTGATGGAACAATTGGAAAAATTCGCAGACTAGCTTATAATCATGGCCAGCAGTCGGATTGCAGCCTTACTTAACCGGAGTTATTGCCGCCATGGCCAAGAACACCCCTGATATCAGTCTGTCGCCACCGCAAGAATTAGAGGAAGGCATCGCAAGCCCGCATGGCCGGTATGTGCAACCGCTGCCAACGCATCGCTTGCCACCGGAAATTGTCAGCATCGATCGCGATCACGTGGCATGCAGTGGAGTTGGCGACAGTCTTGGCCACCCCCAGGTCTGGCTGACCGTCGATAAATTCGCCGGTTTCGTCGATTGCAGCTATTGTGACCGCCGGTTTGTGTTGTCAGCCAATGCGAAACACGGCGGGCATTAAAAGCTAATTTGTTGGAGAACGCGTTGCCTGCGGGATGTATACCCCAGTGTGCTGTCTAGACTCTATATTTTTTGTGGCATGGGTAGCAAAAACCAGTTCACCTTTATTATCGACGTACAGGTTATGGGTGTTCGGTATTGGAACGGGCTTATCAAGAGAAAATCCTTTATGGCTGTTAATAAAATCATCAACATTTTCGGCTTTTATAATGCCATCTCTCTCTTTTTTGATATGATATTTGTTAGCTTCACCTTCTTTTGTTGTCAGAAAAAAGACTTTGCTCAGTCCGCGCCAGGGTGTATGGCAACTATAAACATGCGTGACAGAATAATTTGACTGTAATGACGCCTCTTTTTTATTATCAGACATAGCATTCTCCTCTGCTAGGGAAGATTTTATGTGTTCGTAATGCTTTGTCAATTACTCTTTATTTTCCTGTTGGCCCCAGCATCGTCTCCGGTTTCACCAGACGATCAAAATCCTCAGCTGACAACAATTCCAACGTCACACACGCCTCTTTCAATGTCGTGCCCTCATGATGCGCTTTTTTGGCGACTTTGGCAGCGTTGTCATAGCCGATATGCGGGTTCAGGGCAGTCACCAGCATCAGACTGTCATTCAATAATTTCGTGATGCGCTCACGATTGGGTTCAATGCCGACAACGCAATTCTGGCTGAATGACCGCGCACCATCGGCGATCAGGCGGATGGATTGCAAGACATTGTGAATAATCACCGGCTTGAACACGTTCAACTCGAAATGCCCGTTGGCGCCGCCAATCGTCACAGTTATCTGGTTGCCCATGACTTGCGCGCAGACCATGGTCAAGGCTTCACTTTGCGTCGGGTTCACTTTGCCTGGCATGATGGAGGATCCCGGCTCATTCTCCGGCAATGAAATTTCGCCGATACCGCAACGCGGGCCAGAGCCCAGCAAGCGCACGTCATTGGCAATTTTCATCAGGGATGTCGCCAGCGTATTCAACACCCCATGAAAATCGACCAAGGCATCATGGGTGGCCAAGGCTTCAAATTTATTGGGGGCGGTCACAAACGGCAGATCAGTAATCGTAGCGACTTTGGCCGCAAACGCTTCGGCAAAGCCAGCGGCACTGTTTAACCCAGTCCCAACCGCTGTACCGCCTTGCGCCAATTCATAGAGGAACGGGAGCGTATTTTTCACACGGCGGATGCCGTTTTTCAATTGTTGCGCATAGCCGGAAAATTCCTGGCCCAAGGTGACCGGCGTCGCATCCTGCAAATGGGTGCGGCCGATCTTGATGATGTCCTTAAATTCGCGCGCCTTGGTATCCAGTGTCGCATGCAATTCTTCCAGGGCCGGAATTAGTTCATGCACCGCTTCTTCGGCGGCGGCGATATGCATGGCGGTGGGGAAACTGTCGTTCGACGATTGCCCGCGATTGACATGGTCGTTCGGATGCACCGGTTTTTTCGACCCCATAACCCCGCCCAGCATTTCAATGGCGCGGTTCGACAACACTTCGTTGATGTTCATATGGCTCTGCGTCCCCGACCCGGTCTGCCAGACCTTGAGCGGAAAATTCTGGTCGTGACGGCCATCCATCACCTCATCTGCAGCATGCACGATGGCTTCGGCCAGCGTGCCGTCCAGTTCCCCCAGATCCGTGTTCGCTTGCGCCGCTGCCTTTTTGACGATAGCCAAAGCCCGGATCATGGGGCGTGACAGGGTTTCCGTGCCAATTTTGAAATTCTGCAACGACCGCTGCGTCTGCGCCCCCCAATATTTATCGGCGGGCACATCAATCGGGCCAAAGGAATCGGTTTCGGTACGGGTCTGGGTCATGGCGGATCTCATATGATCAGAAGATAATCGATTTTAGCAGGCTTGCCAGATCAAACAACTGTCATGCATACAGCCTGTATCATGAGGCTTTTTTCGCCTTAAACTCTTTCAGCAATCCCAACGCCCGGTCGCGCGCCATGCTGTGGTCGACGATGGGTTTGGGATAGGTTTTGCCTAAGACAATTCCGGCGGCTTTCAGCACTTCCGTTGGTGCATCCCACGGGCTGTGAATATATTTATCAGGCAGGGCGGCAAGCTCTGGCACAAAGCGGCGAATGTAGTCACCCTTGGGATCAAATTTTGCGCTTTGCAAAGTGGGATTAAAAATGCGGTAATAGGGTGAGGCATCGGCGCCGCATCCGGCCACCCATTGCCAGCCCATGCTGTTATTCGCCAGATCAGCGTCGACCAACGTATCCCAAAACCACTGCGAACCGTCTTGCCACGCAATGCCCAAATCTTTGATCAAAAATGACGCGGTGATTAAACGGACACGGTTGTGCATCCACCCCGTCTGCCACATTTGCCGCATTCCGGCATCGACCAAGGGGTAACCAGTTTGGCCTTTGGTCCAGGCCGTGAAGCCATCTGTGTCGGTTAGCCACGGAAACTCTTTATACTGTGGATAGAGCGGCTCCGTGACCGTGTGTGGATAATGATAGAGCAGATGATAGGCAAAATCGCGCCAGCCAATCTGCCGCAAAAACGCTTCGCTATCGGTGCGGAATGCGGTGCCGACTTTGTGCTGTTGTTGTGCGGTCTGTGTAGCGTACCAAATTTGCCGCGGGCTGATCTCGCCAAAGGCTAAATGCGGCGACAGTTGGGATGTTGCATCAATAGCTGGAAAATCACGTTCGGTTTTATAGTGACCGGCTTTGTCATCCAGAAAATCCGCCATAGTTTTCTGAGCGGCCGCTTCGCCGATTTGCCATTCCGGTTCAAAGGATTTGGCCCAATTGGGTTTGGTTGGCAATAGGTTCCAGTCGCTCAAGTGATCGCTTTTGATCGCATGTTTTGGTGCGGTGACAGCATCTGGACGCTCAATGATTGCATCAATCTGGGGGCTGGCAGCAGATAAGGCGCGCCAGAACGGCGTGAAGACTTTAAACGGTGTTTTGCTTTTCGTTTGAATCGCCCAGGGTTCCATCAACAGATGGCTGTTGAAACTATGCACGGCAAAATTCAGCTCTTGCAATGTGGCTTTCAATGTCTTGTCTTCGGCAATGCCGTGCGGTTCATAACGGCGATTCCAGACAATTTGCGTCGCCTGCAAGGCCTTTGCCGTTTGTGGAATTACAGCGTCTGCTGACCCGCGCAATAACAACAAAGTGACACCAAGTTTTTTGTAATCCGCCTGTAACGCGGCCAAGCTGTGATGCAACCACCATTTGCTGGCCCCACCATAAACCCATGGGGATTTTGTTTCGTCATAAATAAAAACCGGTTGTACGGCGCCCTGTTCAACGGCGTAGTGCAGGGCGGGATTATCGCTCAGCCGTAAATCGTGCCGATGCCAATAGAGTGTCGCGGATTGTGTCATGGGATCCTGATCTTGTTATGGACCAATAGTTGCCCACTTCCCACAAAAAAACAATTGGCAAACATGATCAGGTAACGGGAGTTTCGACCGTTAATTCCGGTGGTAATGGGGGTGGGGAGATCAAGGCATCGTTGAACGAATTGCCATCCAGTTTAACACTCTCAAGCAGGGCATGCCGAAAATCTGCACCGTCAATCAAAGCAAAAGACAGATCGGCGCCGGTCAAGTCGGCATACTGAAAATTTGCCCCACGCAAGTCGCAATAACGAAAATTGGCATCGCGTAAATTGACGGGTTTGCGCACGTCATTCAACAACAGCGGTTTGAAATCGGCTTTTTCCAGATTGGCTTTGGTGAATTTGGCCTTGGTCAGATCAGACCCACGGAAGTCGGCACCCTGCAGTGCGCAATTGCGAAAATCGGCTTCTTGCATGGTGCAATGCTGCAGTTCGATTTTGCCCAAATTCATGCCAAAAAAGACCGTGTGATTGGCTTTGACAGCGGTTAATCGCGCCTGATGCATCAACGCGCTGGCGCTGCGCATGTCATAGCTGGAAAGATCTAAAGCCTCCCCCTCGCGTCCGGCAGTGGCGACCCACCGCATGTGGCTTTGCAGCAATAAATCCAATGAGCTGTCGAGGTTGTTCAGTTTCTTAAGATGCTTGTCGTAAATCGCGCCTAACAAAGAGGCACCATTGAAATTCGTTTGTTCGACCACCGCGCCCAGCATATTGGCGTTATCAAGATTGACGCCGGTCATATCAGCACCTGACAGGTCAATATTCTCCATGTTGGCACCTTCAAAATTGGCACCACGGGCATTGGCATTGCGCAACCGGACTGACTGCATTTCAGTTTCACGAAAATCAGCGGCGGCCGTCTTCACATCGCTCAGTGTTTTCTTTGATAATTTGGCGTTCGAGAGATCGGTACTATGATTATTCGGTGCTTCAACCTCGACATACAGGGCTTGCAACTCACGCGACAATTCACTGACGAGAATTTGCCCTTCGCGCAAATCGGCCTGGAGCATATCGGCCCCATTCAGCCGTGCGCCGCGGGCGCAAACCCCGCGCAGATCGGCTTTCTTTAAACTGGCGCCGTCTAGTAAGGCATACCGTAAATCACAACCGAATAAATTGGCCCGGTCGAAAATCGCCCCGGTCAGATCGCTCTGGATAAAGGCCGATCCGGTAAAAATCCCGTCGGTCAAATTGCGTTTGCGGAATGACAGGCCGGACAGATTCATGAATTGCAAAACCAGCCGTTTGCCGCCGCGCACACCCTGCACAAATCGCTCATGCAGAACGATCAGCTCTTCCAGTTTTTCCTGGTTGATCCGGCCGGCAAAAATCTGATCGGGTGGTTTTGTCGTCAATATAAAAAACCAATAGCCTTTTTTATTATGCAATTAAATATGCGTGTCACTTGATCTCAACAGCATAACGCATAAATCTTAACGCATCGCTGCAGCGATTCCTGTTAATTTTTTTGATTATGATAAATACGCAGTTTTTTGAGGAAATGAAGTCATGAAATTGCCGACTAAAACATTCGTATAACAGCTTGGCTTGTTCACCAGCCTGGCTTTATTGCCGCAATGTGTAACCACGCCGGAGCCGCAAGGATCAATTGATACGCGAATATCTTTTCAGTACGCAAACTTTGCAAACGATTTTTCGTCGGTGAAATTGTATGGCGAAAAAGTCATTGGCAATGAAACACGTTATACTTACATTAACGCCGTTACCGGTTATGCCGACCAAAACACGATGCGGATCGAAGCCAGCACAGGCCAAAGCCGTGGCGTGGGCAACCCGGTCAATCTTTATAACGAATCGGATGGCCAAACCCGTGTCGCTGTGCCACTTGATATCAAGGTCACAGATGCGTCACGTACAGAACATTGCATGTATAAAGAAAGTGGTACGACTTACGCCGGTGTTGGATCAAATGGCGAAGTTCTGGCCGAATTTGAACAGGGCTTGCCGTTTAATCGGGCAACACCAACGCAATTGGCGCAGTATCGTAACAGCATGAATAACATCACAATCAAAGGCAGTTTTCAGCCATTGAGCGTTGAAGTGGGTACGGTCAGCATACGCAACGGCTATAAAGTTTTGACACCCTACGCTAACAGCCGCATTCAACGCTGCCTATAACTGCACCAACTTTAAGTCTGCATCCAGCACGATAAAATCAGCCGGGTCACCCACCTTTAACTGGCTATGTTCCGGCAGGTTCAATATCTTTGCCGGATTGTCACAGCACATCCGCCAGGCGTTGCAAATATCCATGTCCAAATGCGTTACACCACGTTGCAGGGCGGTCAGTAATGGCGACGCGCTACCGGCGAACTTGCCGCGGGCATTCACACAGGCGCCGTCCTTCGCATAAATCGTTTCGCCACGATAGTCAATCACACTGTCGGCGGCCAACCCCAGCACATGCATGGCGTCGGACACGAAAAAACTACGGCTGTATGTTTTAACGCGCAAGGCGTTTTTCAAACTGGCGTCATGCACATGATGCCCGTCATTGATCAGGCCGACATCGACATCCCAATCCAGCAATGCACCCACCAGCCCCGGCGCGCGGCCTTGCAGTTGCGACATGGCATTATAGAGATGGGTTCCCATGCGCGCGCCAGCTTCAGTTGCCCGGCTGGCTTCTTCATAGGTCGCCTCGCTATGCCCTAACGATGCACACACGCCACGGTCTGTAAGCAAACGGATCACGTCCAACGCCCTTGGCAATTCCGGCGCCAGTGTCACGATTTTAAGACACCCATTCGCAGCATTCACCCAGCGTTCCATCCACGCGGTATCGGGCGGCATGATAAATTGCAGCGGATGCGTGCCGCGGCGTTCCACATTAAAAAATGGCCCTTCCAGATGGATGCCTAACAAATGCCGCTGGCAAAGGGGATCGGTAGCAATCGCCGACGCAATAAAGGCGATTTGCTGTTCGATCTGTTCCGGTGCATCGGTCAGCAAAGTGGCCAGAATGCCTGTTGTGCCATACGCACGATGGGCGTTGATGATGGTGTGCAGCTCCGCAATCGTCGTAGCATCACTGAACAGAATGCCGCCGCCGCCATTGACCTGTAAATCAATCAGCCCCGGCAACACCGTTAAATCCGGACGCGTGATAATATCTGGGTCATCCAACCCTTTTAAAGCATCAAACGCCAACGGCCCGGCGTGCGTAATTACCCCATCTCTCACACCAATATAAGCATCAGCGATCACATGTTTGGCAGTAACCAGATTGGTTTTAATGAGAAAGTCGGCGTGTGTCATACGTTATTTATGAAACAAAAAAGCCGTCGCGTCAAAACGCCACGGCTTTTTCAAAAAGTCAAACGCAACAGCTTAAGCGGCTTTGGCTTTGTTCTGGTCGCATTGGGACACGCCCTTGATCAACTGGCTGTTCGTGGTGTCTTGCGCTTTGGTCACCAAATCACCAACGGCAACAATGCCAACCAGTTTTTTGTCTGTTTTGTTGTTCAATACCACCAGACGGCGGACTTGCTGATCCTGCATGTTCTGCGCAACGGTATCGACCGTGTCGGTTTCACAGCAATACAGGACTTTGGTGGTCATCACGTCCTGCAAGGTCGTGGTCGGGCCTTTGCCCTGAGCGACGGCGCGACACGCAATATCACGGTCGGTGACAATACCGATCAATTTTTGGCTATCGCCAACCGGAATAAAGCCGCAATCCAGCTGCTGCATTTTCTGGGCAGCCTCTTGAATCGTAGCGGTCGCAGGCAACCAGGTCGGATCGTTGGTCATGATGGTCTTGATTTGCATCGTTTTTTCTCCTCTAAGGCGACATTGGTGTCGACTGACACAGCCAATCTAGCAGATTCTGGGCAAAAGGAAGAGATTTGTTTTATGATTCTGGGCTTTTAAAGGGGCAATGGCTTATTTCATAATTTAACCCGTGACAGATGCGCCAGGTGATTTAAACTATTGGCAGCTTAGCTCTATTCATGAGGGTCACATGAAATCTGTCAGCGTTATCATTACCGCCGCTTGTGTTGCGGCCCTTGTGGCCTATGCGGTCGGAGCGATGCATCAACCGTCTGTCCCAGCGGCTATGACATCAACGGCCTCCGCTTATGACCAAGTCATGAAAACCAAGACACTGCGCTGCGGTTACACCATCTGGCCGCCTTACTTGGAAAAAGACCCCAATAGCGGTGCCATGTCCGGTTTACTGGTGGATTATATGCAGGAATTAGGCCGTGCCTTTAATTTGAAAATCGACTGGACCGCCGAAGTGGTAATGACCGACATTCCGGCTGCCCTGGAAAGCAACCGGATCGATGCGTTTTGCGCGACCATTGCGGCGATACCCGCCCGCGCCGTGAACATGAATTTTTCCAAGCCGGTGTTTTATTTTCCGTTCTATGCCTATGTCCGGCAGGCTGACACGCGCTTTGATACAGGCACAGATCAAATCAACAATCCGGCGATTACCTTGTCGACGATGGAAGGTGAGTTTACCAGCATTCTGGCGCGCACCAGTTTTCCCAAAGCCAAATTGCTGGAGATCACCGGCATTCAAGGTCTCACAACATTATTTTTAAACGTCGCCGATAAAAAAGCGGATGTCGTGTTTCAAGAACCCGGCGCCTTCAGCGATTACAACCGGAAAAATCCAAATGTTTTGCGCAAGACGTCAACACACCCGGTTGGCGTCGTCCCCGGCGCATTTCCGGTCAAGCTGGGCGATACAAAGATGCAGCGTTTGATGGATTACGGCATCGACGATCTGCAGAACCGCATGATCACCCAACGGTTGTTGCATCAGTATCATGTGATTGGTCAATCGGGCACAGATGATTTATTGTATTTGCCAAGTCACGCTTATCAGCAGGCACCATAAAAATGTCGCTCTAAAGATAAAAGTTCTGAATGTTATTCTTTAGATGATCTCACGAGGTTGTGCCAGTGAGAACAATACCGTCGGCAAGATAGTTCTTCACAAAAACAAAGCCTTCTTCAATTTTCTTCCCGGTTGAAAAAGGCCGGTTGATGATGGTCAACGTGTCAGCCTTGTCTGCCTGTAATGCCGCAATAACCTGTCCATAACTGGTATTATCAGCGTTAAATGGAAACTGGAATGATGCAAATTTGTTATTTTCCAAGGCATAGTCCGCCGTTGGCACATCGCTAAAACTGATCCCGATTCGCGTGATGTTATTTGCTCTGGCGTAATCGGCAATCGCCGGGAAATCATCGCTTTGTAAAAAACGGATTGACGGCTTGTGAAGTTGCAACAAATCAATTTGGCCCAGATGCGTTAGACTATTATCAAGCCCTCGCTTCATTGTCTCGAGATCATGTGCGGCATAACCCGAAGCCGTTTCAGCATCTCAATATTCGCCAAACTTTGTCGCGACCATTAGATTTGAACGTTATGCCGATGACAAACCGCGCAAGGGCTTGCCCAGAATTTCTTCACTTTCGCCATACGCTGGTGCTGTATCGAAAAATGTGATGCCCTGTTCAATCGCACCATGAATAAGGGCTATTGATGCGTCTTCTGCTGGAATCGTTTGTTTATTGCCCCAAGGCCTGCCAATACCGATAAGCCCCAATCCCAATTGTAACATGTAACAACTTCTTAGTACTGACGCAAAAATTAGCAGTTTTCAGGAAAGCAGTCGACATGCTATTCAAGGGATGATTTTAAATTCAGCTCGTAGTTAATTCTGTTATCAACAGCTTGTGCGAGTTTTTGCTGTAAATCATTTGGATTAAACGGCTTGCTAATATAATCATCCATCCCTGCTTCCAGGCAACGCTCGCGGTCACCCGCTAAAGCATGAGCTGTCATGCCAATAATGGGCACTGGCGGCAAACCATTTTCATTGGCATGGGCGCGGATGGCCTGGGTCGCTTGAAACCCGTTCATGCCAGGCATTTGCACATCCATGATAATGGCGTCATACCGTGTGGCTGTGGCTTTTTCGACAGCTTCGGTGCCGTTATACGCAACATCATACAAATAACCGAATTCCTCCAGATACATCGTCGCTACAAGGACATTGGCTGGATAATCTTCGACCAGTAAAACGCGTGGCCCATGACGTTGGCCCGGGGTTTGATAATCAACAGGGATTGGCTTGTTCAAATTAATCTCCATAGGTGAATCAAGCGGGTAATCATCTGCAGAATTGATGCATGTCAGTGGCACACTTAAGGTAAAAGCAGATCCTTCGCCTGGGACACTCGTGACATTGACAGTCCCGTTCATGGCCTCAAGCAAATTTTTGGTGATGGCCAACCCTAATCCTGTACCGCCGTAATGCCGGTTAATGGAATTGTCACCCTGGATGAATTTCTCGAAAATCGCATCGATTTTATCCTG
>CBDFFU010000010.1:0-7301 GCA_965246875.1 Alphaproteobacteria bacterium | reverse complement strand
TGCTGCCGGGCGTGTTGGCCAAAGTCACCAGAGAACCGGAGAAAGCCACGCCGTCCAAGCCGCCGCTAAAGCTGTTAGCAGTACCCAACATATCAATCTGACCGCTTTCAAAGCTGGCACCGGTGGCGCCAGCCAAGCTTTGAATGACATTGCTTGTCAATTTGATAGAGCCATTATCAGTGCCTTTGGCATACAAACCGGAAGCCTTGTTGCCGGTAACGGTGTTGGCATTCAGGACAGCAAGATCGGTGTTCTGCAGCATGATGCCGTTACCGTTTACATTGGTCACGGTGTTGGAAGAAACATTGGCATCATTGGCATCCTGAACCGAAACGCCGGTTGTCCCGCCAGTGATGGCGTTGGCAACGATTTGCATACCGTTTTTAGCGGCTACCGAGATACCGGTTGCAGCATTGGTAATAGTGTTATTGGCGATGCGCAGGAAAGTGCTGGCAGCGTTTTTGCCGCCACCGGTTGCTGTGACGCCAAAATTCGTCCCGGTCAGTGTGTTAAAGCTGACGGTCGTGTTGTCGCCATTGGCTACGGTAACGGCAGCATCGGTGTCACCGACGGTATTGGCGTTCGCCAAAGTGCCGCCGACAACAGCGCCATTCACGTTATCCAGGAAGATACCCGAAGCCGAATGGCCGGTCCCGATAGCGTTGCGTGTCACCGAGACATTCACGCTGTTGGCAATCATCAAAGCAGTATCAGTGGTATTTTGAATGGTGTTGTTGTCGACAAAGTTATTGGTGCCGCTCATGTTATACAGAGCAATACCCTGGATAGTGTTTTTTACATTGTTGGCTTGAACGACGTTGTCATGACCACCCTGGACCAGAGCGCTGTAAAGCGTTGTTCCCAAAGTGTTGATTTTGTTGTTGGTCAGCGTGGTGGTGCCAAGGGTGTTACCATAGCCGCCATAACCGTTGCCCTGAAAGCTGGAAGCATAGACACCCGTAAAGGCGTTTGGATTGCTCGCCGCACCGATGATGTTGTTATCGATAGTGATATCGGTGGATTGTTCACTGGCAACGCCATAAACGCCATAATTGGTGATCGTGTTATTAGCGACTTTGCTGACGCCATCATTGAACATGAAATAAACACCGGCTAAAGCGGCATTCATAACGGTGTTATTGGTGGCGGTAATGTCGCTGCTCAATTGGACATGGATACCGGATTGAGTAGTGGTGCCATTGACCATGTTGTTATTGATCAGGCCGTTTGTCGAATTGGTATAAAGAATACCGACACGATAGGAATCATTGACCGTGTTATTGCGAACGATCACGCCATCGGTATGCGAAACACGGATACCATCACCCAGGCCACCGCCTATGGTGTGGAAAGCCAGATTATTTTCAATCAAGGTATTGTTTGAGAAAATTGACCAGATATCAGTCAAAAGGCCGTCCTTAACGATGTTGTTTTTAAAGACGACGCCGCTGTTGATAACACTGCCACCGGCACCGATATACACGCCCGAGCTGCCGCCGATCAGTTCCACGCCATCAACGACGATGTCATTGCCGGCTAGGGTCATGACATTATAACCTACCGGCATGGTGATGATGGTTTCGGCACCACGGGTCAGATCGGTTCCTGCTTTACCGGCATTGGCGCCGTTCAGGGTCAGTTTCTTATCGATCCAGACATCTTCGTTATATGTGCCGGCGGCGACATTGACGGTACCGCCCACATCAACAAGCTTGACGCCCTGCTTGATCGAAGCGCCATTGGCGACGTTTACTTTTTTGGCAGAGCCGGTCAGTTTGGATGCATCAGCGACGGTGATCTTGGAACCCAAATTAATGGTGTTTCCTTTAACCATCACTTCGCTGGCTTCGACAACACCGCCCATATTGACGACGGAATTGACGACGCTATTGACTTCACCGGCATCCATGACGACTTTGGTGGCTTTTAAGGTACCGTTATTGCTGACCACGCCATCGGCATTACCCACAGCCAGAGACATCAGGCCATCGCCGTAAACATCCACAGTAACCTGATCGTGGCCGGAGGCCATGGTCACCTTACCCAAGGTTGCGACAATGCTGCCATCGTTTTGCACATTTGGTGCGACAAAATTGGCCAGGCCGGCATTTTTAATCGAGATGCTGCCTTTGTTGACGACAGCAGCACCCGCAGTGGCGTTGATATCGGTCAGGCGAAGCTTGCTGGTCGCCATGAAGGTTGCTGCATCGGCGGCATTAAGTTTGCCGGTGCTGGCAACCAAACCTGATACATCAACAGCGGCATCTGGACCAAATACAACACCGTTGCTATTCAAAATAACAACCTGACCGTTGGCATTCAGTTTACCGAAAATTTCACTTACGGAGCCGCTATTGACGCGGTTGACGGCAACCGAACTGGCGCCCATCGCTTGATTGAAGTTGACTGTCGAGTTTTTGCCGATGTTGAAAGTGGCCCAGTCAATGACAACATTCTGGGTAGTCTGGTTGATATTCATGGTCGGTGTGGCAGCCGGTCCGGTGATATTACCGGTGGCGCTGCCTAGAAAAAGACTGCCGCCTGTTGGCAACTCATTTAAGGCGGGATCAGCAAAAGCCATCGGCATCGCAGCCATTAAACCGGCGAAAACCAAAGCCGCATGACTTGCAGTGCGCGTCAGGCTGGTGGTGGTCAGAAGGCGCTTGGCGGTGTGTGTCTTTTTCATGTGGTGACCTTTACTGGGTTAACAATTTAAAACTTCTTTAAGATATCAAGTGCAAGTACTATGCCACACTTTTGTCATAAAAACAAGAGAAAAAATACAGGATTTGTTAAGTATTTCAAAAGGGTGAAATGAACCATATCAAACCCTTATAATCAACTCAACCTCTAAAAATACATTAACATAAAACAAATAAGGGATTAATATCCCGTTTAGTTATGCTAATAAAGAAAGAGCAAAGCTATTATTGCCGCTTTCTGATTCTTAGAAATTGGACGTCAGGGCGAATTTGAAGCGCAAGTCTTTACTGTCATCACCGCGGCTGGTGATGTCATGGGTTAAAGGCTTGGCAATAAAAGCATCACCGCGGACATAGGGATTAAAAGTTAAGCGGGTTCCGACACCAGCTGAAGCCAGTGATTCTTTGGAGTCCTGACCGATAAGCGGCGAACGGGTCCAGACAGCACCCAGATCATAAAACGTATAAACTTGGTAATTATCCAGATAAGGCCGTTGAACCTGACCATTGTAAGCCAGTTCGACTTTGCCGGCCAGACCGTGATCACCGGTGATTTCGGACGAATCATAGCCGCGGCCGAATTCCGTGCCGCCCAACCCAAACTGTTCGGAGGAAAGCAGTGAATCAGCCGAATACTGGCCGGTCATGGCCAACAAACCGGTGAACGGGCCGTAAAGACGCTGCAAGCGTGACAGATCCAGGTTAAACTTGGTAAAGCCCGGATCGCCGTTGGCACGGCTCAGGTTGCTGTCGCCCTTTTCAGACGAACCGAAAACTTCCAGGCCCTGGCTGATAACGGCATTGGCGGCGTTATAACCGGCATAGCTATCGAGATAAGTCACCTGGCCGTTGGCGCGGATGATGCGCTGATCGTCGTCGGTTTCAATCGCCGACAGGCCCGGCGCGTAATCGGTTTTATTGCTGGTGATGTCGAAAATCAAACCGCCATTGACATTCAGGTCGCGGGAACGGATGAACGGGTGCAAGGCGTTAAAGCTGACCGTGACTGATTCACCTTCCGGTTCCAGCAGGCCGCCCAGAAAATTCGGCAAAGACGGATCGGTCTTGGCATAGCTGACATTGACGCCGATTTTGGTGCCTTCATTGCCGACATTGTGACGGAGACCGGCGCTGTAATACTGCAATTCGTCATGATCAGGCGCCCATAACACAGTGCCATTGATTTGGTCGCTGGAACCGAACAGCGAGTTGGTCTGGCCGCCCAGGGTCAAACGCTCGTGACCAAGATAGGAGTTGCCGAAGTTATCAACAGCGGCAAGCCCCTGGAATTTTTTCTGCTGCACGACGAGAATCATATCGGCGCCACCGGCTACGGTTTTGGAAGGCGCCAGCACGCTGCGAACGGACATGCCGGGCAAGTCATTCATCAACAACAAATAACGCTCAAGGTCTTTGGCGTTCAACGTGCCTTTGCTCATCATCTTTTTGGCGAAAGCCTCGATTTCACGGCGGGCGCCGAAATCCTTGCCCTGGATGGCGTAACCGCTGATAAAGCCTTCAACGACCTGGATTTTGACAACACCGTCTTTGATCTGTTGTTGCGGCACGATCGCGCGGGACAGCAAATAGCCGTGATCGCGGTAAATACGGGTGATTTTGTTGGCAATGGCAAACACATCGACCAGAGAGATTTTCTTGCCGATCATGCCCTGATAAGCGGCTTCAACTTCGTCATTGGCCAGTTTTGTAGCGCCGTTGACGTTAACGCGTCTTAACACCAGTTTGACTTTATCAGCGCCTTTGGGAGCGGTCACTTCAGCCGTGGTCGTCATATCCTGCGGGACATTAATTGCGCCTTGCGGCGCAGTCTGCATGCGCACATCACTATTGACGCGACCGGCATCGGCGGTTGGCGGCACGAATTGCTGGGCTAAAGCCGTGCCGCTCAACAAAACAAATCCGAAAGAAAACGCAAGAAAAAAGCTTTTTAAAACAGCAAATTGACGAGACATGGAATAACCCTTGGGAAAATAAAAAGCGGCCTAATGCGCTTTTAGCCCAAGTGAACAGAAAAATAAATGAAATTATGCACAAGGCAGCTTAAGGATTGTTGTGGTGGCCTATCTGCAACACACCAGGACAACCTTACTGGTTGCAGTAGACAGTCGTCGTGGGAATATGGGCAAAACCGGTGATCTGATAGGAACAGCTGGCAGCCAGGGTCACTTTATTTTCCCCGCCGGCCGCCGGTTCGACATTTTCGGCCTTGCTGCCGACCTCTGACTTCTGATCGGAGATGACTTTATAATCATCCGACATAATCGTTTGACGGCCAAAGGTCAGTACGGTCTGGTTGGTGCCAAGGATCATCTGGATCGGCAAACTGGGTGCAGGCGCCGGCGCAGTGATAGGAACAGGCGGAGATGACGATGGCGGACTGGTCGGGGCCGGACCCAGGACAATCGGCGTCGCATTGGCGACCCGGTATAAAAACAGATTGCCCGCTTCGGTAACGCTGCCTGGTCCATAGGAAGCGTAGCTGCTGCTATAACGCGTGCCGTAACCGGCGGTAACGCCGCGCACATCCTGGGCAGGGTCATTAGAGTATATCAGATAACGGCCGGTGCCCGGTTGCAGCGCTGATGCGCCGGCATTGTTGATAAAGTTCCCACCCGAATTTACAATCAGGCTATTGCCGCCATTTGCCGCTGTCAAAGCGTGATGAAGCGTCACATCCGAGCCGCTACCAGAGGTGACGGCAATGGTTTTGCCATTGACAACACCCAGATCAACGCCGCCGCCGGCCGTAACATTGACGGCGCCGCCAGCCAGCAGAGAGATCAAAGATAAATCAACGCCGCCCGTCCCGCCCGCGTTGATCGTCACATTGCCACCCGTTCCGGCGCTTGTCGCTGTGGTGATCGTTCCTGAAGAGACGGCATTGATATCACCGTTCACCGTCGTCATCGAAAGGCTGCGTCCGGCGCTTAAAGTCAGGTTATCGCCCTTAAGATCCAGGGTGATGCCATGATCGGCCTGCAGAATAATATCCGCACTGCCGCTCAGGCGTTCAAGATAGCGTGTGGTAAAGGCGTTATACCCAGTCGCCGACATGGCCTTTGCCGCTTCAGTGGCGCCTGTGCCCGGCGCGGACAGGTCCGTATGCCATTTTGCCGCCTGGTATTGATCGATAAGACCGCGCGAGGCATCGGAAAGATTTTGGTTATAGAACAATACTTCGGAAATATAGCCCGGGAAATTATTGAGCGTTGAATAATTGCCCTGGCCAATCCTCAGTGCGCTGTCGGTGGTATCAAGATTCATCGCCACTGCATTACCCAATAATCCTTGTGTATAAACGTAAACAGAAGTGCCGTCATAGCCAATTGCGCCGTTTGTAAAGGCATTGGTCGTATAGGTCGGTGATGAACCGGAGATGGTATCATAGCCGGTCCCGTAAAAATGACCGATTAACTGGTTGTTGAAGGCCACCATATCAAACCCCTGACCATAGCTTTCAGCGCCATAACCAGCGATATTCTTGACCGAGGTATTGGTTTGGTCGAAAACAACGGAAAGGTAACGCGCGGTGTTACCGGCCGAACCGATATTATTAATCGTGCGCAAAAATTGATTGCCATCAAACGCCAAAGACGGCATGCCGTTAGGGGCGTTTTGCACATAGGTTGGCAGGTACATGGCTGTTTGCCCCACAAGATTGGTGGCATCATTATGATTGCCTGATTTATCTTTCCAAAGCCAGACGGTACTGCCGTTCGTTGCCGGAGTGGTGCCGGTGTTGTCGCTGAAAAGCGTGCTGGCATCACTGGCGTCCAGCCATAATGACAGGCCATTGATGTCGGTAGGCGCGAAATTGCCCAAAATGGTGATCGTGTCCGGATCAAGCAGATAAGATCCTTTATGCCCGTTTGCGGCAGTCAGGTTGACCGCGCCATAGGCAGCCAGGTTGATCTTGCCTGATGTTTCGGCAAAGCCGCCATTGCCACTGATGTTACCGCCGCGACCGTCAATCGTACCATAGAAATCCGTGGTGCCGTCGGACCAGACAATGGTTTTACCGCCATCGCCTGTGCTCATGGCGCGGTTTAAAACATATGAATCATCGGAGACAAATGTATTGGCTGCCGCGGCCGTCGTGCCGGTCCCCAGGTAATCGCCGCCAATTAAAATAGTGCCGCCCCCCGCATCGCCTATGGCGGCTGTGATGGAGCCGTTCATCAAAGCAACGTTATCGGCCAGCACGTTAATGGTGCCGCCTTTTTCTCCCGTTTGCAGGCCGGAGACGTCAATCAACCCGGCCTGAACGACGGTACTGGAACCACGTGCATTGTGTTTATCGGCCTGCAGATTATTTTTAACGGCATTCTGGCCTTCACCGAACAAAATGATGGTGCCATTTTTCCGGGCAAAGGAATTCGCTTCCAGCACGCCGGTATTGACGATCAGATTGTCGACAAGGTGCCGGCCCTGCGCTGCGGTCAGGGCGATGCTGCCGCCGGCGGCGCTGATAAGACCTTTATTGACGACCAGTTGGCTGTTGACCGCATCGCTGGCGGCAATCTGCACCAGGCCGTCGCCATATAAATCCAGCGTGAAACGATCGCCTGAAGCCAGCTG
>CBDFFU010000009.1:0-14699 GCA_965246875.1 Alphaproteobacteria bacterium | reverse complement strand
TGATATCACCGCAAATCTGTTCAAACTGCCGAATATAGTTTTCATCATTAGAGGCACATTCTTGCTGATAGAGCGGTCTGCTCTGCACCTCCCCCCAAAAGGAGCACCAACAGGCTAAATGTTCCGGGGTGCAGATCACATCATTAAAATCGGCTTCTAGCAAAGCTGCCAATTTTTCTGCAGGTCCGTCGCCCGCATCCAGCAAGGCGCTCGACCAATTTTGGCGATACTCGTCTGCCATATACAACAAAGTTGCGGTCAAAAGTTTTTCTTTAGATTCAAAATGAAAATTGACTAAGCCATGTGAAACCCCTGCCTGAGCAGCAACATTAGACAAAGTGGTCTGTGAATAACCCTTTTGGGCCAGCACACGCATAGTGGCATTGATCAGTTGTTGACGGCGCTGATCACGACTAATTTTTCGCGCCAGTGGAATTATGTTTGAGTGTTTGGCTGAGCTAATCATCATTTTCCTGAGAGCAAATCAGTTCTATATTGGATATTTTTTATTGAATTACAACAGTAATTTAAAATTGATTGACAATTCAGTCAATTGAATGACAGTATTCTATAGATACAGTTCAAAAGGGATCGCAACTTGTCTCTCCACAACGCCCGCAGCCTCACGAAATCAAACGCGCACTTTCAAAAGGCGTTGAAGCGGTTGCCGTTGGGCGTGGCCTCGACGTTTCGATATTGGGGCGATGATCGCACGATTTATGTGAAGCACGGCAAGGGTGGCCGAACCAGGGATATCGATGACAATTGCTACGTTGATTATCGCCTGGGCTACGGCCCCGCCATTCTGGGATATGCCGATGACCGTGTTGATGAGGCCGCCCGCAACGGCATGAATGTGGGCGGCGTTTTTGCGCTTTCAACCGAACGTGAGTTGATCGTTGCTGACCGTATGGCGAAGATGGTGCCATCGATTGATTTGGTGCGCTATTCAAACAGCGGTACCGAGGCTGTGATGTCGGCGTTGCGCCTGGCACGGGCCTATACGGGACGGGAAAGTTATATTCTTATCGAGGGTGGTTATCATGGCCTGTTTGATGCCGCCATGTGGACAGCCAATATGGATGCGTGGGATCCACAATCAGGATTGGAACCGACAACCATCCCCTACTCGCGCGGCATTCCACAAGTGACCAAGACACTGGCGCATTTGACGCCGATGAATGATGCCGATCGACTTGAAGATCTCTTCAAAGCTCATGGCCAAACCATCGCTGCTATGTTGATTGAGCCCATGATGGGCAACTGCTGCGCAATTTCGGCGACAACTGAATTTCTGCAACTCGCAAGGTCACTTTGCGATCAGTATGGTGTGCTCTTGATCATCGATGAAGTGAAGACCGGATTTCGCGTAGCCAAGGGTGGCGTGCAATCTCTGCATAACGTACGCCCCGATATTTCAACCTTCGCCAAAGCCATGGCCAATGGCTATCCGATTGCTGCCATTGGTGGGCGCGAAGATATTATGCGCATGTTCCGCTATGGCGGTGCGGCCCATGGCGGAACCTATACGGCTCATTCTGTTTCGCTTGCAGCCGCCGAAAGATGCTTGCATATTCTTGATGAGACTCCCGCACTTGAAACGATTGCTCGCACTGGTGAAAAACTTAAATCTGGCATGAAGGCCATTTTAGATCAGCGCAGCATTGTTCATTCTTTCTCAGGTCATTCGTCGATGTTTGGATTATTCTTTGCGCCAAAGCCCCCGATTGATTATCGTGCTTGGAAGAAATCCGATTATAGTTTCTACGATAAGTTGGCGCATCATATGCAGGATCACGGGATTATCTGTGAGCCCGATTCACGCGAACCTTTGTTTATGTGTGAAGCCCACGACCAATCTTGTCTTGATGACACCTTGCGTGCCTTTGAAATTTCGGTTGACCTTACATTGGAGCAAGTTGAGGGGGAAAAACACGCATGAAACAAATAAGTGCATTTCATCCAGCTTCTCCTGTTTTGAATTTTTACCCGCCGAGTTTGCCTGCCTATTGGTATTATGACGAAGTCCACTATACGCGCGAAATGTCTGCCATACACCATGGCAGCTGGAGCTATGCAGGTCGCGTCAATGCACCTCCGCGCTTTACGATGCGCCGCATCGAGGTTGCAGGGCAAAATCTATTTCTCATCAAAGATCGGGATGATTCGATACGGTGCTTTCACAATACGTGTCGCCACCGCGGTTCTGAATTGTGCCAAAACCGTGAAACTAAATTGAACTCCAAGCTGATCAGGTGTTCTTATCACGACTGGGGCTATGATCTTTCTGGACATTTAATCCAGACGCCCCACACAAGCGAAATGCCAGGATTTGCCGACCATGTATATTGTTTGTCATGTCGATTACGTTCGCGTTGTCTCACTGCGTCCGCTTGGACCGGAAAAGACAGAACTAACAGCGGAATGGCTCTTCACGCCTGAAACCTTGGCCCAACTCGATTTCGATCTACGCCCAACTGGCAAATGTGATCGATTTTGCTACAGCTGTCATGCATGAAGATGGCGTTGCCTGTGAGCCTAATCAACGTGGATTTCACAGCAGTCGTTTCATGCAAGGCACTTTGATGCCGCAGGAATTTGAGGTTTTTCGTTTTCAACAACGGATTTGCCGAAAGCTTGGTGAACCTGTTTACGTTGTGGAGGATGCATGATGTCCATTGCTGAAATCAAACAGGATTGGGATCGGCGTGGATTGCCCGGTTGGGCTTACCACAACTCGGCTTTGCTTGAACTTGAGATGGCGGAGATTTTTCTCAAGCATTGGCAAATCGTCGGTCACATCAGCGATGTTCCTGCTGTTGGTGACTATATAACATTTGATCTCGGCTCTGAACGCGCTTTTGTTGTTAGGGGCAACGATGGTCAACTGCGCGCCTTTCACAATCTCTGCCGCCATCGGGGTTCACGCGTGGTTACAGGCAGCCAAGGCCACTGCAAGAATGCTTTAGTTTGCCCGTTTCATGGCTGGGTTTATAATTTAGATGGAACTTTGCGCGGGGCAGCTCAACCCAAATCCTATCCCGTGCTCGACAAGCATGAATTTGGTTTGCGTTCGATTGAAATGGAAGTGTGGATGGGATTTATCTTCATCCGCTTTCAAAAAGGCCCGCAAAAATCAGTGGCCGCACATCTTGCGCCGTATGCAGCAGAATTCAAGCAGCACGCCCCTGAAACTTTGGTTCCGGCCAGCGAGACATTTGCCAACGAACTCCCGGTCAATTGGAAGTCGGTGCGCGATGTCGATAATGAAGGCTATCATGTGGCGATGGCGCATCCGGCGCTCCAAGATCTCTATGGTTTTTCTTATCATAATATTTCTTATGGGCCAGGGCTTCGCGTCGCCAAGGGCACATATAAGCCGGGTGCTGGCCGGCTGTGGAGTGTGCGTAACTATGTGAAATATTCGACGTCAATCGAAAGCCTGCCAGAAGAACGCCGCAAGCTTTGGGCATATTATGGGCTGTTCCCGAATGCTGTTTTTATCACAACGCCAGAGACGATGCAATTTTATCAAGAAATGCCCGTTGATGTAAATCGCTCAGTGGTCCGTGGTCTTATCTATCGCTATCATAATGAAAGCCGCCCGCAACGCGCCGCTCGCTATTTATCATACCGTATTGACCGTGCGACTTATGCAGAAGATACTCAGCTTTCAATTTGGTCTAATGAATCCATGAAATCATCGGCTTTTGAAAATTTTCATCTGTCAGACAATGAGCGCGGTGTGCGCCAGCACCACGATGATTTGCGTGCAATTTTGCCGGTTTTGAATTTGCAGAAACCGCCGCCATCTGACGAGATGTACACACTTAATGAAATGCTCCGCACTAAAAAGAGAGCTTAGATCCACTGGGAACCAAGGAGAAAGACATGACGATAAGTCGACGTAAAGCCTTTAAACTGGCTGGTAGTTCTATGGTTGTCGCGATGCCTTTCGTGCAACGGGCCAAAGCCGATGACGCCATTCTTAATGTTTATAATTGGGCAGATTATATAGGCGAAACTACCATCGACGATTTCCAGAAAGCGTCAGGGATAAAAGTCACCTATGATACCTATAGCTCAACCGATGAAATGCAAGCCAAAATGCTGGCAGGCAGTACCGGTTATGATGTCGTGACGATGGCGGGCCTAAGCCTGCAGCGGTTTGTGAAGGCCAATATCTATAGCAAGCTTGATAAAAGCAAATTGCCAAGCATTGGCAATCTTGATCCCACAGTTTTGAAGATTGCCGAAGGGTTTAACCCGGGCGCTGAATATGGCATTCCCTATATGTGGGGCTCAGTTGGATTTACTTACAATCTGGACATGGTGAAGCAACGCCTGCCCAATGTTGGATTTGACACGATGGACATTCTCATGAAGGCTGAGAATGCAGAAAAGTTGGCGGATTGTGGTGTCTCAATATTGGATGAGCCCACCGATGTCATTCCCTTGATCATGAATTATCTTGGTTTGCCACATGATGATTACAAACCAGAAGACATTCAAGCCGCTGTCGACGCGTTTAAAAAGATTCGCAAAAATGTGCGCACTTTTGACAGCACCAACTATCTCAATGCTATTCCAAATAAAGAGCTATGCCTGATAAACAGTTGGTCGGGGGACTATTCAACAGCAAAGGCCCGAGCGAAGGATGCCGGAGTTGATATCACACTCGGCTATTTTGTTCCCAAAACCGGTGCACCCGCTTGGATTGATTTTATGTGCATCCCCACTGATTCACCGCGCAAAGATAATGCTCACAAATTTCTTGAGTATATTTTGCAGCCCGAGGTGGTAGCTAAATGCACAAACCTCACCAATTATGCCAACGGTAATCTGGCTTCGAAGAAATTTATCAATCCGGTAGTCTTAGCCAATCCGGCCGTGTATCCTGATACCGAAATTATGCAGCGGCTCTATACCTTGAAGCCGCTTTCTGACGAGAATCAGCGCGCGTTAACGGCTGCTTTTACGGCCATGAAGTCGGGGTGATTGCGTGGCTGTTTCGCAGCCAAAAAGCGATTTCATCCGCATCGAAGGTGTGACGAAGAAATTCGGGACCTTTACTGCGGTCGATAATGTGTCGCTTGAAATAGCCAAGGGAGAGCTCTTTGCTCTTCTCGGTGGTTCGGGCTGTGGCAAGACCACATTGCTGCGCATGTTGGCTGGGTTTGAGGCCCCCTCCTTCGGGCACATTTATATCGACGGGCAAGATATGTCAGGCATTGCGCCCTATAATCGTCCTGTGAACATGATGTTCCAATCATATGCTTTGTTCCCGCATATGACTGTCGCAGGGAATGTGGGGTACGGCCTCAAGCACGAAAAGATGACCGCGGCACAGCAACAAGACCGCACCAAGGAAATGCTCAGCCTAGTGCAGCTTTCGCATCTGGCTGATCGCAAACCGCATCAACTGTCGGGCGGGCAACGGCAGCGCGTGGCGCTGGCACGCTCTCTGGCCAAGCAACCAAAATTACTGTTGCTTGATGAGCCCTTAGGGGCTCTTGATAAAAAATTGCGTGAGCATACGCAGTTTGAAATTTCAAATATTCAATATAAAACTGGCATCACTTTTGTGGTCGTCACACACGATCAAGAAGAGGCCATGACGCTAGCGTCGCGGGTTGCGGTGATGGATCAAGGTCACATCAGGCAGATTGGACCGCCATCCGAAGTTTATGAATTTCCCAGCAGCAAATTTGTTGCGGGCTTTATCGGTTCGATCAACATGGTCGAGGCAGAAACCACGGGTGCAAATAAAGATACGCTTGATGTTTCCTCTGCGCTTTTAGGAAATATACTACACGTCCACACGTCGAAATCATTCGCCTTGGGTGAAAAAGTTTCGATAGCGTTTCGCCCAGAAAAAATCAGCATCTCACGCAAGAAGCCAAGTGGTGCAGTGAATGTACTCAAGGGCAAAGTACAAGACTTTGGCTATTTTGGTAAAGACTCCCTCTACCGCATTAAGCTCGCAACCGGACATGTGTTGTCAGTGAACACTGTAAACGCCCAGCGACTATCGGAAGGTGAAAATGCTGTCACCTGGGATGACGAGGTTTTCTTAACGCTCGATCCCAAAGCCATCATGGTTTTCAAAGGTGATGCGTGAGCGATATCGTTCCCAAACATATTGATGGCTGGTTTAACCGCCGCGGTTGGCGCGATATTATTATCGCTGCACCTTATTTTTGGCTGATTGCGTTTTTTCTTTTACCTTTTGCCATTGTGGTGGTGATGAGTTTTGCCAAAACTGTAACAGAATCGCCCCCCTTCGCATTCTTACCAGAATGGCCGTATATTCGCTTTGAAGCCTATAATCGGTTGATCACGGATACGCTATATATTCGGTCGAGTTTCATCTCCTTGTACAATGCCAGTGTGGCCACGATCCTCTGTTTGCTGATTGGTTATCCAATGGCACTGGGGATCACGCGCGTTGGAAAGTCATTTCAACGCCTGCTTCTGATGTTGATTATTTTGCCATTTTGGACGTCGTTCCTCTTGCGTGTTTATGCATGGATTGCACTAATGGGCAAAAACAGCTGGTTCAATGTAGCTCTCACGTCGGCCTATGATTTTGTTGTCCCAGCCAGTTGCGCTGTGCCTTCGTTTCAAATGATGAACACTAATTTCGCCGTCGTTTTAGTGATGGTCTATTCTTATCTACCCTTCATGATTTTGCCGCTCTATGCCAATTTGGAAAAGCTCGACGGCACATTAAACGAAGCCGCAATGGATTTAGGGTCGCGGCCTTGGCAGGTGTTTAAGGCCGTTACTTTACCCCTCTCCATTCCCGGAATTATTGCCGGTGGGCTTTTGGTTTTCATTCCAGCCTCAGGTGAATTGATTATCCCAAGTCTGGTTGGTAATGCGGCAGACCCGATGATTGGCCGTGTCATTCAACAGGAATTTGGCTCCAACCGAGATTGGCCCATGGCTTCAGCAGTGGCCGTCGCCCTACTCCTGATGCTAGTGGTTCCGTTGATCGTCTATAGTTATTTTGCGGCCAAGGCCCAAGCGGGGGCGCAGACCTAACATGAATCGCCGCCCCACATTTCTGCTCAGCATGATTTTTTTTGGATTGGCATTTTTTTACGTGCCAATTTTTTCTATGATCTTTTTCTCGTTCAATAAATCGAGATTAGCAACAGTATGGGGTGGTTTTTCTACGGAATGGTACGGAAAGCTTTTTAGCAATCAGCAAATCTTGAGTGCCGCTCTTCTATCACTCGAAATTGCATTGCTCAGTGCAACGCTCGCAACGCTTCTCGGAACCTTCGCTGGCTTAGCTCTGGCGCGGTTTAAACAATTTCGCGGACGCTCAATTTTATCAGGCCTCGTCACAGCACCTTTAATCATGCCGGAAGTGATCACTGGCATCTCTTCGCTTCTGCTGTTCATCATGATGGCGCAATGGGTGGGCTGGCCAGCGCAGCGGGGATTTACAACAATCACCATTGCCCACATCACCTTCTCGATGACTTATGTTGTCACCATCGTGCAATCGCGGCTTTCTTCTATGGATATGTCGATTGAGGAAGCGGCAATGGATTTAGGGTCCAAGCCTTGGCAGGTTTTGCGTGATGTAACCTTGCCGATTATCTCACCTGCTATTCTGTCTGGATGGCTTCTGGCTTTTACAATTTCGCTCGATGATGTAGTGATCACCAGTTTTACAACGGGGCCAGGTTATACAACACTACCGATTTTGATTTGGAGCAAAGTGAAACTGGGTGTGACACCTGACATTAACGCGCTGGCCACGGTCATTGTATTGATCGTCGCCACGGGTGTGACCATTGCCACAATTATTCTTACGCGCAATGAACGCAAACGTGAGCGTGATATTCAACTCGCGATCGCTGCAAACCAGTAAATTGATGATTGTTGTCTCAAACAAAGAAGATCGTGCGCAGTTTGAGCAGCTCCACTCGCCATCTGCAAGCGATGGAGCTGGCAGAATGCGTTATGCAGCGGCCATGTATTTTTATCAGAAAGGCAGTCTCACAGATGTGGTTTTAGAGATCTATCGCGGTCTTGCCAAAGATGATCAGACCAATCCATTCAACATTATTGCAGCATTTAATCGACAAACTGAAATTGCAGAGGAAACCAAGATGATGAAACCTGTTGACCCAAAAGATCGTCGTGTAGCCAATATTTATTCCGCTGAATTTAAGCCCTTTGTCTACGACGATGGTAAAGCTTATGGCGATAGTATTCTACAGAATGATGATGACCTTCCGCTAGGCGTTGGTTTCCATGTTTACCGAATGCCCGCTGGCATGACGACGCGGGCTCACCGTCACAATGGTCATGAACAGTTTCTGATTCTTGATGGCGAGCTGATTGAAAATGATGGCACCGTTTTCAAAAAGGGTGATCTTGTCTGGTTTAGGGATGGAACAGAACATTGTTCAACCACGCCAAATGGTTGCCTGCTGGCTGTCCACATTGCAGGTCCAGAGTTCTCTCTCGAATGACCCGCGATCCTCGCTATGACATATTATTTGAGCCGGTGAAAATCGGTCCGGTTACGGCGCGTAATCGCTTCTATCAAGTGCCGCATTGTAACGGCATGGGCTGGCGCGATCCTTCAGCATTAGCTGCCATGCGCGGCATGAAAGCTGAAGGTGGCTGGGCGGTGGTGTGCACGGAAATGTGCGAAATTCATCCCACATCTGAAGTGACACCCTATGTGGAGCTTCGTATCTGGAGTGATCAAGACATTCCCATGCATGCACGCATTGTCGAAAAAGTTCATGAACACAATTCATTGGCAGGCTTAGAGCTTTCCCATTCCGGCTTCACCGCCAATAACCTATGGTCACGCGAAATTCCGGTGGCGGCTTCAGCACGACCGACTTCGAGTTATTTCAACGATCCCGTTTCCGCCCGCGCCATGGACAAACAGGACATCAAAAATCTTAGACGTGCACACCGTGCGGCGGCCTTGCGTGGTAAGGCTGCGGGTTATGTGTTGATTACCACTTAGATTTGACCCGTTAGGGGCATAAATTTCCATTGAGAAGTGACCCATGTTTCAACCTCCTCCGGCGCTGCTGCTGGAGGGAACATGGAGTGATCGAGATGGCATTATTGAGTGTAATTCGGCGTTGGCATTTTCGTGAGGGACTGTCGATCCGAGAGATTTCGAGGCGGACAGGTTTGTCGCGCAACACAGTGCGCAGATATCTGCGGGACGATACGGTGGAACCGAAGTTCAGGGTTCCTGACCGGCCAAGCAAGCCGGCAGAGTTTGCGGATAAACTGGCTCTATGGCTGCGAACCGATGCCACTAAGTCGCGTAAATATAAGCGCACCGCCAAGCAGCTGCATGCAGTGCTGGTGGTTTTGGGATATCAAGGGTCTTATGGCCGGGTCGCGGCCTTTGTGCGCGAGTGGAAGGCAGACCGTTTACGCGAGCAGCAGATGAGCGGACGCGGTACTTATGTGCCTTTGGTGTTTCAGCCCGGAGAAGCGTTTCAGTTTGACTGGAGCGAAGACTGGGCGGTGATTGGCGGTGAGCGCACGAAGGTGCAGGCGGCGCATACGAAGCTGGCATACAGCCGCGCGTTTATTGTTAGAGCCTATCCCTTGCAAACCCATGAGATGCTTTTTGATGCCCTGACCCAAGCCTTCCGCGTTCTGGGTGGCATCGCCGGGCGTGGGATATTTGATAACATGAAGACGGCCGTTGACCGGATCGGCATCGGTAAAGCCCGCCAAGTCAATGCGCGCTTTAGCGCCATGGCCAGTCATTATTTGTTTGATCCGCAGTTTTGCAATCCGGCTTCAGGCTGGGAGAAAGGACAGATTGAGAAGAACGTGCAGGATAGCCGCCGTCGCTTCTGGCAAGTGATGCCTGCCTTTGCCACGATCGATGCCCTCAATGAATGGCTGGAGCAACGCTGCATTGAAGAGTGGAGCCATATCCAGCATGGCGCGCTGCCCGGAACGATTGCCGAAGTATGGGCAGCGGAGAAGCCAAGCTTAATGCCGCTGGGCCGTCTCTTTGATGGTTTTGTTGAACAGGCCAAGCGCGTATCGCCAACGTGCTTGATATCCTTTGAACGTAATCGTTACAGTGTGCCTGCCTCCTTTGCCAATCGCCCGGTCAGTGTCAGGGTCTATCCGAACAAGATCGCTATTGCGGCAGAAGGGCAAATCCTTTGCGAGCATGTGCGGCGCATCAACAGGTCTCATCTTCCGGGGCGCACCATCTATGACTGGCGGCATTATCTGGCCGTTCTTCAGCGCAAACCCGGAGCACTCCGCAATGGCGCACCCTTCACTGAGATGCCGGATGCATTCAGGCGTTTGCAGGGCCATCTGCTCAAACGGCTGGGTGGAGACCGCGAGATGGTCGATATCCTGGCGCTGGTTTTGCAGCATGACGAGCACGCGGTCCTCTCCGCTGTTGAGTTGGCGCTCGAAGCAGGCGTTCCCAGCAAGACACATATCCTCACCTTTTACATCGGCTATTGGACGGCAAGTTCCCGGCACCGGATATTGACGCACCTCAGGCCTTGAGCCTGGCCTGCGAACCAAAGGCCGATGTTGAGCGCTACGACACCTTGCGCGCAACCCACGTCGGAAAGGGACTGCGCCATGCGTCATGATCCTGCCAGTGGTGCTGTCATCATCATGCTACGCGCGCTGAAGATGTATGGCATGGCCCAAGCGGTTACTGATCTTATGGAACAGGCATCGCCAGCCTTTGAGGCTGCAGTCCCCATGTTGTCGCAACTCCTCAAAGCCGAGACCGCTGAGCGCGAGGTCAGATCGATTGATTATCAGATCAAGGCGGCGCGCTTTCCTGCTTACAAGGATATGGCGGGCTTTGACTTTGCTTCCAGTGAGGTGGGTGAAGCTTTGGTCAGGCAATTGCACGCCGGCACTTTCATTGACGACACCCACAATGTTGTTCTCATTGGTGGGCCAGGCATAGGCAAAACCCATATTGCCACGGCACTGGCGGTGCAAGCCGTCACGCACAACCGCAAAAAAGCAAGGTTCTATGCCACCGTTGATCTGGTCAACGCGCTTGAACAGGAAAAGGCCATGAACAAGGCAGGCCAGATTGCTGAGCGTCTGCTGCGCCTTGATCTCATCATCCTTGACGAGCTGGGCTATTTGCCCTTCAGCTCATCGGGTGGGGCCCTGCTGTTCCATCTGCTCAGCAAACTCTATGAGCAGACCAGCATCATCATCACCACCAATCTCAGCTTCAGTGAATGGGCCAATGTGTTTGGTGATGCCAAGATGACAACGGCATTGCTCGACCGCCTGACACATCACTGCCACATCCTCGAAACCGGAAACGACAGCTGGCGTTTTAAAAACCGAGAATGAACCTGCTCACCATAACAAGGGCCTGCACCCGCCGCCGCAAGCGCTTTAATCCGCGCGGTCTTCGGGCGCAGGCCGACCAAATCTAAAATCAATTGACTCAAACAAGCAAAGGCAGACATAAACAAACTACACGGGTCAAATCTCAGTGAAAATCCCGGGTCAGTTCTCAGTGTAAATTAACAACTGGGGCACCAAAATCCTTTATTGCAGCGTATGAAGCTGACAGGGATGGCTTGCTGCGAGCGCTCGCCTCCGGATACGATCCCAGCAAGAATTAAGCCCGCAACTCAGCCAAAAATTCGACGCGAAGTTTCATGCCAACATCCAACCATTACCCACATTGCTCATTGCAAAGAGAAAATAATGCACTTCATCAGCACTTGCCCCGTTCGGCGGCCATGTCGGGCATATCTTTGTTTGCCTAGCCATTATTTCGAACGGTACAGTTGCCAGCATAACCGCGGCCAATCTTTCATCATGGACAAGGCGACGATATTCCAATCCGCGTCAGATGATGAATGAGGCCAGATCAGACGCTTTCACTCAAACTTTCGTTCATCAGGTATCCCGCTTTTACCTCCGTTTCCCAATTGAGTTCGCTCTCGTTAGCAGGTCAAAACATCAGCCGAATAAGTCACGTTTTTTCGAGTGTGAAGATCGAGTTTGCGGCGATTTACATAGCAAGGATATCTTTTAAATTCAAAGAGCCAAAACTTGGACAAGCGTATGTTACCCATCGATCCACGCGGCCTGAGCCGTGAATCCGCTGCGTTTTATATTGGGATAGGAACAACACTTTTTGACACATTGGTCGATGAAGGTCGTATGCCGAAACCCAAATTAATCAACAGCCGCAAAGTGTGGGACAGACAAGAACTTGACATTGCCTTTAACAAGTTGCCCAATGGGGAACAGCCGGGCGATGAAGCCAATCCCTTCGATGGTGTCCGCGCATGAACGAGGGCACTATGGTCAAGATCGATTTGAAACACGTTGTCAGAGATATCGACCGACACGGTAATGACAGATTCTATTTCCGCGTCAAAGATCAACAGAAAGTGCGACTGCCAGGAATTCCGGGATCGGAAGAATTCATGGAGACTTACCAAGACGCTCTCAAGAAACTTACCGTCAAGGCTGGCGGCCTACAACGCGTAAGCGAAGGTTCTTTCGCATGGCTTTGCCACACTTACTTCAATTCCACGACTTTCAAAGTCGAGTTGGCTCCTCTCACACGTAATACGCGCCGTCGCATACTCATAAACTTGCACCCGGCAATTGGTCAGAAGCCGTTCGCGAAGATTGAAGCGAGACATGTGCGAGTCTGGCTTGATGATCGCGCAGACAGACCAGAAGCTGCCAATGGCCTTTTAAAGACCCTCAGAGCATTGTTCAAGCTTGCAGTCGATCGCGGAATTGCAAAGCGAAACCCAGTTGCTGAAATTTCAAAAATTAGAACAAAAACTGACGGCCACCACACCTGGACCATTGCCGAAGTGCATAAGTTTGAAGACCGTCACCCACTCGGTTCGGTAGCCCGATTGGCCATGGCACTTTTGCTCTACACGGGGTCAAGGCGTGGCGATGTTGTCTTACTGGGCCGTCAACACTTAAGTAGACGGTTGGCTAGAGTTCCGGCATCGCAAAACCAGAGCTGAAGTAGACCTACCAATCCTACCGCAATTGCAGGCCGTGTTGGACACAACAAATCTGGGGCATATGACACAATACAAACGTCTGGCCATTGATTTGGCAAAACACTCTTAGTCCCATCTACATGGCATTCCACACTTAACAAGTGGGACATTTTCATAATAAAAATCAATTTCCCCAAAAAGTGTCCCACTTTTAAAATATGACAACAATTTCAGTCTCTTAATTTCTGGGTGGTGATCCCTGCGGGAGTCGAACCCGCCTTTGCAACGTGAGAGGCTGCCGTCCTAACCGATAGACGAAGGGACCTTCGGGAAAACCTTTAGACGTTACGCGAGGGTCACCGCAAGCCTGATCCGTGCAGATGCGCCAATTGGTAAAGAATGGCACCAAGCGCAAACACAAACATCACAACCAACACAGCGCCCAAACCGATGACCAGCCGCAAGAGCCGTTTTTGGACAGGTGTCATCGGCAGTTTGGGCGAATGATTGCTTTCCATCGGAGAAAATTAGCCGATCGCTTTCACAGCGACCAGCGCTTTTTGCCGCCCAGGCCGTTTAGTCCTGTGTTGAAAGGCAAGCCAGCCTATCATCCCTCCCAAGGGCAAAATCCAGGCAATCCACGCATTCACCGCGTAAAACGTGTCAAATCCGCCTTTCCAGCCGATAATTTTCCAAAGCCCCAGAAACAACCTGAAGAACAGCGCTCCCGAGGTGACGGCAGCCATCATCAGCATGAAAACACGGTGCTCTGCCATATGGCCTTGGCGGATATGCCAGATACCCACGCCGAGCAGGCTGAGCCAGGTCAAAGCCTGCGCCACAAATCCCCACGCCGAAATTTGCGTCACAGGATATTCCAAGGCTACGGGAATGGCCGTAAGCCCGGCAACAATAACGGTTACCGCTGCAGCCCGGCCAAAACTTGTGTGAAAGCGCCCACCCCGCAGCAGAAAAGCCACAGGCACAAGCAGCAGCGTCAATCCCCCCGCAGTCATATGGATGGGAAATATCACCGGCAGGGTTTCAACCTTGATGGCGAGCGCCTCTGGAAAATTGTCGTTGAGCCAGCTTTCAGCCACCGCCCGCACCGCAGTATGCGTGACAAAAACCGCAACACATGCTAAGACCAGCCACCGGCTGAAATTCAGCCCCCGCCGCCTGACCACACCCCAAGGGAGTCGCTCATGTTGAAACAGTCTCATCGCACGCCGATTACCACATTTGCCGTTTTCGGCCTAGCCCTCACCCTTGCAGCACCATTGGCCCGGGCGGCAGAAGTTTCCTATTTCGGCCGTTGGACCGTAAGTGATGACAAGCCCGCCTTCTCCGCCAAGGGCAAGCTTTATAAAACGTTTGACGTCGCGGCCTGCGGCAATGACTTTTGCGGTGTTTCCGTTGATGACAATAATCGTTGCGGCCCAACGCTTTTTCGTTTTCTGACTGTGCATGCCAAGAATGATGACATCATCGGTCATGGCCTGTGGGGTTCGACCAAAAAGAAGCTTGAAATCGGCTTTTCGAAACCTGACAACGCTGAACCCAACATCTATCTGGGTCTTGGTGCTGACGATATGGATCTGAACGGCCGGGAAGGCAGCATTCCAACCTTCGAGGCCAATTACAAAAACATCGGCAAGGCCACTTGCACCACCAAATAATGGCGCATAACCCCGC
>CBDFFU010000008.1:0-24695 GCA_965246875.1 Alphaproteobacteria bacterium | reverse complement strand
AAAAGGCCTCTCATTGCGAATTGCCCTTATATTCTAAAGACTCCCTATGGTTTAAATCATTAAGAAAAATCATAAGGAAACTTTATCAATCCAGCTTCCTTGAAAGGAAAATCCTATGAATAAACTTCTTGCCACAACCGCCCTTTTGCTCATGTGCAGCGCTATCCCGGCTTTCGCCATGGATGACATGATGATGAATAAAGACATGAAGATGATGTGCGAAAAGAAATTCGACATGATGGACACCAACAAAGACGGCATGATCAGCATGGAAGAACATGAAGCCGGCGCCAAAATGATGTTCATGGATGCCGACATCAATCATGACAACATGGTTTCTAAAGACGAACACATGGCCATGATGAAAAAGGACATGATGATGATGAAAGACATGAAAATGGATAATTCCAAAATGATGATGAAAAAATAATCATTCTATTCAGAAAAGGGGCATTAAGCGCCCCTTTTCTGTTTTGTTCGTTACTAATTTTTGCTTGAATAATACTAGTTCTTTATCCTAAAAATCGGCAACTCAAATTCCATGTCTACTTTTCAAAAAGTCCATAATAAAATCAATAACATTTCTTATTTAAAGAGAAGTCAATATATGCTTTCTACAATTTTATTATAAACGATATCGTTTTGTCTACCCGTTTCGTCCTCAAAACTGAACATGATCCATTGCGCAGTGCTGGGCAGTTGCGGATTAATACTAACCCAGCAGTCTTCAAGTATTTGCCATTTCTGTTATATTAATATTTAAAGCGGTGACGCCTCTGAACCATCGAGTTTCTCGCGTAGGAGGATTACTGGTGCTCTCTCACCCGAGGGTAGCATCGTTCGATTGCTTTTATTTATGATCTTTTTCACATGCGTAAAACACGTCACGATTTCGATTATATGAATCAGTGTGTACGTCCATGAAGTTCAACAACGTATGCGACAGGTTATCATGCGAGAATTTGCCCGTCTGGGCAGTACGGTGAAGGCAATCCATGTCCATTGTCTTTTGGACGATCATTTCGTCGGACAGCCACAGCATGAACGGCACGTGTTTTTGAACCTCGGGCGCCACGCTATAGGGCATGCCGTGCAGATAGAGGCCGTTTTCTCCTAAGGATTCACCATGGTCTGACATATAAATTAACGCAGTCTGATAGGTTTTGTCGCGCATCTTCAGATCGTCGACGATTTTCGATATCACGTAATCAGTGAACAGGATCGTATTATCATATGAATTGACGATCTGCGCGTCGGAGCATTTCTGCAGGTCGCTGGTACGGCAATCCGGCTTGAAGCGTGCAAAGCTCTCAGGATAGCGCTTGTAATAGGTTGGGCCGTGACTTCCGATTAGATGGAGAAAGACGATGCCTTCCTTGCCTTTAAAAGATTCAATCTGCTCATCGAGTAGTTTCAGCATTACCTCGTCAGTGCAACCTTCGCCAGAGCAACCTAAATTTTTTGAGCGTGTCAACATTAATTGTCTTAACGTTGCGACAGACACCCTTGCAACCGGAATCGTTGTCAATCCATGACACTTGAGTGCCGTTGCGCTTCAGGATGTCGATAGTGTTATCTTGATAGGCAACTTTTTCCGCATCATAATGCTCGCGCCCCATCATTGAAAACATGCAAGGCAATGATATGGCTGTCGCCGTGCCGCAGGAAGTTGTGTTCTGGAACGAAACCATATTGGGAATGCCGGCGGTAAAAGCATTTGTTTCGCGGTTGTAACCATTCCACTGATAGTTAGCGGCGCGCGCTGTCTCGCCCACCAGGACGACGACCAGGTAATTTTCCTTTTCCAATAGCGGTAGACGATGAGCGTCCTCTCCGATTTCCTGATAGGGCATTGGCTTGGTAAAGAAGCGCGCCTTGACGTATTTTATTGTACCGGACATGTAATAAGTCGGAATGATATCCTTTTGCATCTTTGAATTATTGCGTGCGACAGAGGCATAATCTTTATAGTACACCGCGCCTATCAAAAATACGATACCGGCTGCTATCATCATTACCATGAGTTTCCGCAAAACCTCGCGTTTCAGCGGCATAAATTGAATATGCGTCAAGCCTAATAGTATTGCTGGAATGATACCGCTAAGGATTAACCATGCCATCAATTTAACATTTAGATAGGATGAAGCTTCAACTGGTGTCGTTTCGAAGATATTGGTCATCATGTCCTTATTGAACACAACGCCAAAGAAATATGCGCCGTAATTCACCATGGCTGCTGTAATCAGCAAAAATATGAAGACAGGCTTGGCAATGTATTTTGATACCAGTGGTGTAAATAGAATGACCAATAAGGTGAAGAGTGTTATCGGCACGGTGACTAACACAGGAACACTAATCTCATTTGTCGTGCTAAAGATCGTCCAAACTTTCCGGAAAAAGGCTAAATTAAGCACACAGGTGAAATAGGCCGCCAGCAACAGGATCAGGGTTGTAGAGCGAATGCGCAAAAGAGGCGGTGAATTTTTCATGATGTGAAGCCAACCGTGGTCAAAGGAATATGATTTGAATGTTATACTATAACACTAGGTTGTGATAGGGGAAGGAATCACTTACAATATTAAAGACCAATACCCGGCGATCCAAGATAATAAGGCATTGATGTGGCAATAAAGACGAATGAAATGGCGGCAAAAGTTCCTGAAGTGACGCTCGTCTTTTGGGCCATTAAAATATTAGCTACTACCTTGGGTGAAACAGGGGGCGATGCAGTTTCGATGTCCATGGAACTTGGCTACTTCATGGGAAGTCTAATCTTTTTTTCCCTCTTTTTATTAGCTGCTTTTTTCCAAATCAAGTCTGCCAAATTTCATCCGTTCCTTTATTGGCTTACGGTTATTGCTACGACAACCGTCGGAACGACATTCGCTGATTTTACGACTAGGTCCGTCGGTATAGGTTACGCCGGGGGAACAGTGTTACTTACATGTTTGTTGATATCGTCGCTATTTGTTTGGCACCATACCGTGGGGACTATATCCATATCAAGCATTAGCAATAAAAAATCAGAAATATTCTATTGGGTTACCATTATGTTTTCTCAAACCCTTGGTACAGCGCTAGGCGATTGGATGGCGGGCACGGCCGGTCTTGGATATAGGGGCGCAGCGGGAATATTCGGGGCTGTGCTGCTAATCCTTGTTGTCCTTTATTATAAAACCAATTTGTCGCGGACATGGCTGTTTTGGAGCGCCTTTATTTTAACGCGGCCACTGGGAGCCGTATTGGGCGATTGGCTCGACAAGCCCGCAAGCCAAGGGGGTTTAGAACTGAGTCGCTACCTTGCTTCAGCGGTTTTAACGGCTGCTGTTATATTATTAATTATCATTTTTAAACAGCGTCCAGCAAAGGAAACTCACTGACAGAAAAAGGTTAGTTTTAAAAGAGCCATTGCTTCAAATCAATGCTTGCCAGAATTTTATTGCGACGGGACCAACAACTATAATTAACAAAAGGTTTAAACTTTTCGGTAAGGGTATAATAGCTTTAAAAAAATACCCACACATTTTTTGCGCGTGCGGTATCTCATGGAGAACTTCCGAACGATCAATACCAAATACTGTTATTTATAAGGCACTTCATAGTACGTTACCGAACGTTACAGGAAGTATAAATGGTGGCTGAGGAGGGATTTGAACCCCCGACCAAGAGATTATGATTCTCCTGCTCTACCGCTGAGCTACTCAGCCACGATGCTTGTAAAAGCGGCTTTCTGTTTACGGATTTAGGCTGCGTGAGTCAATAGGTTTTGTCAGAGTCACACGGCTTACTCTTGTTTTAAATGGTTACAAACAATAAAAAAGCCCCGGGTTGCGGGGCTTTTCAAGATTATTTTTTGGCAGAACCGGGTTCAGCCATGCTGCGGTGGATTTGGGCTTTAACGCTTTCCGGCAGGATTTCGCCCATCATGCCCATTAATTTGGTTTTCAGTCCGGCGCTGATGATATGGGCATCGCCGGCCATCATGGCTTTATAGCCTTGGCGGGCGACATCTTCGGGTTCGTTGTCGAACTTGCCCTCGGTGCCGACTTTGGTGTCGTCCATGCCGGCGCGGTGGAAGAAATTGGTATTGGTCGCGCCTGGCATCAAAGCCGTCACGGTAACGCCAGTTTCTTTTAATTCGCCGCGCAGGGCATCGGAAAAGGATAAAAGAAAGGCTTTGGTGGCGCCATAAACGGCTTCGAAAGGCGCGGGCATGGTCGAGGCGATTGAGGCCGTAATTAAAATGCGGCCTTTATTGCGCGCCACCATGTCTTTCAAAACATGCTTGGTCAGATGCACCGATGAAATGACATTGAGATGCATCATGTTCATTTCTTCTTTCAAATCCGTTTCGGTAAACGGGCCGCCGACGCCGACACCCGCATTAACGGCAATGGCATCCAATGGTTTACCGGTCGCTTTGATGGCTTTTTGCAACTCATCGACACCTTCATATTTCGCCAGATCGATTTGCAAGGCTTGCACCGTGGCGCCAGAATTTTGCAATTGCGTTGCGGTTTGATGAATACCGGCATCTTCGGCAACGATAAGCAAATGCTTGCATCCATTTTGGATGAATTCCTTTGCCAGATGCAAACCGATGCCACTTGAGGCGCCGGTCACAACGGCAAAAGAAATTTCTGAATTTTGATTGGCAGTGGTCATGATAATCTCCTGTAAACGGCTTGTGGCGATTTTATTTAGAGACAAAATCAACAGAAAAAAGGCGTCTTAGAAATTCCATATAAGAAATTTATATCATTTAACTAATTAACTTTAGAACGTTTTCAATGGTGTCAATTTCCTTGACCGGCTTGTCCCAACGGATACGGTTGATGCGCGGAAAACGCAAAGCAACGCCGGAGCGATGACGGGCGCTTTTCTGGGCGCTGTCAAAGGCGACTTCGAAAACCAGTTTTTTCTCCACTTCGCGCACCGGGCCAAAGCGCGACACGGTATTGTTGCGCACCCAGCGGTCCAGTTTGATCAGTTCCTCATCGGTAAAGCCGAAATAGGCCTTGCCAACCGGGACGATGTCATTGTCTTTCAAAACGCCAAAGGTGTAATCCGAATAATAGGATGAACGTTTGCCATGGCCGCGCTGAGCGTACATCATGACGGCGTCGATCAATAATGCATCGCGTTTCCATTTGTACCACAAGCCGGTGACGCGGCCTTGTTGGTAATGGCTGGTTTTGCGTTTCAGCATCAGGCCTTCATGGCCATGTTCTTCGGCACCTTGGATGCGCAGTTTCGCCAAGTCGTCCCAAGTAGAAAATGCCAGTTCTTCGGAAAGATCCAAACGTGGATTAGGATTTTGTTGCAGCCAATTTTTCAACCTTTGCCGCCGTTCGGTCAAAGGCAAATGGCGAATATCTTCATCACCATCGAACAGCATATCATAGACCCGCACAAAAGCCGGGTAATCGCTTTGCATTTTGCTGCTGATGGTTTTACGATTTAACCGTTGTTGCAGATCGTTAAAGGACTGCACGTCGAAATCTTTGCCGACCAGCAACTCGCCATCCAGCACACCGTTGCCTGTCAGGGTGGCGATCAAATCGGGAAAAGAATGGGCGATATTATCGCCGGTGCGCGAGAACATGGTTTTATCTTCACCCAGGCCCAGTTGCACGCGGATGCCATCCCATTTCCACTCCGCCTGCCATTCATCGGGAACCATCTTGGCGAAGTCTTTTTCCTCATCGATAGGATGTGATAGCATCAAAGGATGAAAGATTTTATGGCGGTGGATTTCCGGTGCCGCGGCGCGCCCTTCCAGCCAGGCGAACAGATCCAGATAAGGCGCTTCCAGCCCATGCCAGACATGTTCGATATCATCCAAAGTTTTGCCGCCGAATTCGGCCAAAGCGGTTTTCGCCAAACGCGCCGAGACCCCGACGCGCAAATTGCCGGTAGTCAGTTTAACGATGGCCCAGCGCTCGTTCGGCGTGGCGCTGGATAAATGTTTAGGCACCAATTCATTAAGTTTGGCGGCCGGTAAAGTTTCCAATTCCATGACCAATTCGGTCAAGGAAGGCAAATCATCCTGGCTGTGCTCCGGCCATAGCAGGGCAATGGTTTCCGCCAGATCGCCGACGTAATCGTAAGACATGGCAAATAAAATCGGATCGATTTTTTCCAGCACGATATCCTTGAGGAACTTCGATTTGACGTTTTTGAACGATAAATCACCGGTCAAAACTGCTAAAGCAAAGCCACGATCCGGATCGGGCGCTTCATGGAAATACTGCACCATATAGGCGATTTTCTGGTTGCGCGACGGCGTCAGCATCATGCTTTCGAGAAAGGCGGCAAAGGTTTTCAATCCGCTTCTCCTTCTTCCTCTTCGCGGCCCTGTAAATGCAGCGGGGCCGCTTTTAGGCCCTGGGTTTCGCACCAATGCACAATGGCGTCTTCGCGGCCATGCGTCACCCAGATTTCACCGGCGCCGGTATCCAGAATGGTCTGCGTCAGCTCTTTCCAATCGGCATGATCGGAAATCACCAATGGCAATTCCACACCGCGCTGGCGCACGCGTTGCTTGACCGTCATCCAGCCCGAGGCCATGCCCAAAATCGGATCGGTCAAGCGCCGCGACCATGGTTCTTTTAACACCGAGGGCGGCGCAATCACCAGACAGCCTTTAAGTTCGCCTTTGGCCAGACCGGTTGCCTTGCGCAGATCGCCCAGGTCGACGCCGCGCGATTGATAATAGCTGCACATATTGACCAAAGAGCCATGCATGTAAATCGGCGCATCCCAACCGGCTTCACGTACCAGCCCAATCAAACGTTGCGCCTTACCCAGCGCATAAGCGGCAACCAGATGGCTTTGCTCGGGGAAATTCTGCATCGACTTGACCAGTTTTTGGGCTTCCAGTAACGGGTCTGGATGATCGAACACTGGCAGGCCAAAGGTGGCTTCAGTGACGAAAATGTCGCAGGGGATGGGCTCAAACGCCGCAATCATTTTATCGGGAAAACGTTTGTAATCGCCCGATACCACGATGCGTTGCTGGTCGGTTTCCAATAAGATTTGGGCGCTGCCCAAGATATGGCCGGCGGGATAAAACGTCACCCGCACCGGTCCGATTTGCAGCGGCTTGCCGTATTCAATTTCCTGCCAGGATTTGGCACTGTCCGCACCGTAACGCAATTTCATGATGCCGATGGTATCCGGCGTCGCCAGCACGCTGCTATGGCCGCCGCGCGCATGGTCGCCATGTGCATGGGTAATCAAAGCTTTATCGACCGGAAAAGGGGGGTCGATATAAGCCCCGATTGGCCCTATATAAAGGTCATGGCGTAATAAATTCATGTTTTTAAGATGGACTAATCTGGGTGAAAAACAAGCAGCAAAACCTTAAGGAAATGGCTGATTTCCCTTTGACCGGCTGGCTGCAGTCCCAAGGCTGGGACTGGTTCCCGCACCAGTTGGAAACACTGGCCGCGGCCAAAGCCGGCAAGGACGTGTTACTGTGTGCGCCGACAGGAGCAGGCAAAACCATTTCCGGTTTTCTGCCGTCTTTCGTCGATCTGTTAGCACACCCCAATCATCCGGGATTACATACGTTATATATTTCACCGCTCAAGGCGTTGACGGTGGATGTGCACCGTAATATCGGGCGGCCGATTGAAGAATTGAATCTACCCATTACTTTTGAAACGCGCACCGGCGATACTTCGGCAGCAAAGCGCGCGCGGCAGAAAACCAAGCCACCGAATATGCTGATGACGACACCGGAATCTCTGGCGCTGTTGATCTCTTATCAGAATGCCGCCGAATATTTTCAAAATCTGCGTTTCGTGATTATCGACGAATTGCACGCGCTGATGTCGTCAAAACGTGGTGATTTATTGTCTTTAGGTTTGGCGCGGCTGCGTAGTCTGGCCCCACAGGCGCAGTTTATCGGCCTGTCCGCCACCATTCCCGACCCGGAACTGGCGCGCGACTGGCTGAGCGGCAGCAATGGCGTTATCGTTACCGCACCATCGCGCAGCATGCCGCAGATTACGATTTTGAAATCGGAAAACCGCATCCCCTGGTCCGGCCATATGGCCAGCTATGCGATGAAAGAAGTTTATGAGGAACTGACAAAAAATCATATGAGCATCGTCTTCGTCAATACGCGGGCGCAGGCCGAGTTGATTTTTCAAAACCTGTGGCGGCTGAATGATAAAAACCTGAAAATCGGTTTGCATCATGGTTCACTGGAACCAACTTTGCGGCGCAAGGTGGAAGATAACATGGCGCGCGGCTTGCTGGATTGCGTGGTGGCGACTTCGTCCCTGGATCTGGGCATTGACTGGGCCGCCGTCGATCTGGTGGTGCAGATCGGCGCGCCCAAAGGCATCAGCCGTTTGCTGCAACGCATTGGCCGTTCCAATCATCGCATGAACGAACCCAGCAAAGCCCTACTGGTGCCGACCAACCGGTTTGAATGCATCGAATGCCAAGCGACGGTGGATGCCATCGCCCATCAAGAGCTGGACGGTCCGCCACCGCACAAAGGGGGCTTGGATGTTCTGGCCCAGCATATTTTCGGCACGGCCTGCGCCGGGCCGTTTGATGCCGATGAATTATATGAAGAAATATTCCAGGCCTGGCCATACAAAGATATTTCGCGCACCGATTTTGACCAAACTTTGCAATTTGTTGTCGATGGCGGCTATGTGCTGAAAAACTATGAGCGTTTCAAACGCCTGGAGATCAACCAAGATGGCAAATATGAATTGACTCATGCCCGTTTTGCAAGGCAATACCGCATGAATATTGGCACCATCGTCGAAGCGCCGATGCTGAAGGTGAAACGCGGCAAGCAATTTTTGGGCGTCATCGAAGAATGGTTTATCAATAACCTGGCCATCGGCGACAGTTTCTTGTTTGCCGGTGACGTGGTGCAATTCGAAGGCTTGCGCGATGCCACCGTCATCGTGTCGAAAACCAAAGCCGAGACGCCAAAAATCCCCAGCTATGACGGCGGTAAATTGCCGATGTCGACGCATTTATCCTTACGCGTGCGGGAGCTGATTGAAAATCCGGAATTGTGGCACGACTTGCCGGAAAATGTCGGCGACTGGCTGCGTTTGCAAAACAAGAATTCGGAAATGCCCGGCAGCGATCACCTGCTGGTGGAATGTTTTCCACGGATGGGAAAATTTTACACAGTGGCCTATCCTTTTGCCGGTCGTGCGGCGCATCAGACTTTGGGGTTTTTGCTGATGCGGCGTATGAAACGGTTTGGGTTGAAACCGCTGAGTTTTGTGGCTACCGATTATGCTTTGGCGGTGACTTCGCTTAACCCACCCGAAAATCCCGAAGAATTATTTGCGGTTGATTTACTAGGGGAAGATTTAGAAGAATGGCTGGATGACACGCCGCTGTTAAAACGCACCTTCCGCGAAGCCGCCGTGGTGGCAGGTGTGGTCGAGCGTCGCCATCCCGGCCAGCAAAAAACCGGTCGCCAGATGACCTTTAGCTCTGATCTCATTTATGATGTGCTGTATCAGCATGAGCCCAATCATATTTTGCTGCGCGCCGCCCGGCATGACGCCATGGGCGGTCTGATCGATATTGGCCGTTTGTCCCAGATGCTGCATGACATGCAAGGGAAAATCATGGTGCGGTTGCTTGACCGAACCTCGCCACTGGCGGTGCCGCTATTGCTGCAAATTGCGCGCGAGGGCGTGTCGCGCCGTGAAGCGGGCGATTATTATCTGCAGGATCTGGAAGAAACCTTGCTGCAGGAAGCCGGGTTCGAGGGATTGCCCTTATGAAAGTAAACTTTGCCAATCATGAATTATGTTTGCATTCTTCAGGGATTGCGTTCTGGCCTTTGCATAGAACGGCTATTGTCTCGGATCTGCATCTGGAAAAAGGCTCGCATTTTGCCGGGCGCGGTTATTTCTTGCCACCCTATGACAGCCAAGCGACGTTGAAAAAATTATTTGCTGTGATCGAAACGCAAGCGGTGGAACAGATTATTATTTTGGGTGATTGTTTTCACGATCCCACAGGCTACGCGCGGCTGGATGACGAAGCTAAAAATTTATTCCAGCAGTTATTACGCTACCAGCCGATCTGGATTAAAGGCAACCATGACCGCGATTTCGTGCCGGAAAATTTTGCGGCCTACGCGGTTTTTGAAAAGGACGGTTTGGTCCTTCGCCATGAAGCGTTGCAGGGTGCCAGCAACGAAATCAGCGGCCATTTCCACCCAAAAGTGCGCCTGACCCATAAAGGTGCCACTTTACAACCGAATTGTTTTGTCACCGACAATAACAAATTCATTATGCCCGCATTTGGTGCTTATACCGGCGGGCTATCGGTTACCCATCCGGCGATTGCCGAATTATTCATCGCGCCGCCTTGTGTCTATGCTTTGGGCAAGGAAAAAGTCTATTTGCTGGACAATCTTTATTTATAAATAAAACCCATGGCCTGATAAGGGGAACCGAAGCAGTTTTGTTCATGGTTCCAGAACTTAACTTGGGTCCAGTCATTATAAGGTGAAACATCGATGGCGCGCACCAGATCGTAAATGATGCGCCGTGTCGACCAGTTATTGCCCCAGTTGCTGTGCGTGACATCAACCTGGCGGTTATCAATTACGCGTTTGACCACGGCCAGATGACCATGCGTCATCCGCTCGGTTTGCGCCAGCACCAGTACGGCGCCCGGCATCGGGATAGTGCCGCGCGGATGCGTTAATGCTGCCTGATCCCACCAGGTGTAAGCATCGCCATAAAGTTGAATCCCGGAAGCCGAGCGGGCAAACGGCACGCATTGCAGTGGTTTAGACGCATAATGCCCGGACGCATTGGGCGTTTTAAAATTATGGGCGCAGGCGATCAAGACCAATGGCCCGATGCAACAAATGAAAATGCTTTTAAAATATTTTATCATCTTGGCATTAGTTTAAGCAAACCACAAAAATCTTCAACGCTTTAAAAACCTGTTTTGATCCCGGCATAAACGGCGCGGCCTTCGCCTGGATAGAAATAATTGCCGTCATTGCCCGCGGCATTTGGCACCACATTGGTGGTCGCCGCATAATGGCGGTCGCCCAGGTTACGCCCTTCAACATAGACTTCAAAATCATGCTTGGGGTGTTGCCAGGTCGCAGTAAAACCATATAAAAAATAAGGCTTGGTGGTGACTGAATTGGTCAAGTCGATCGGATAGGCTCTGGGCGTGTATTCAATATTGGGGCCAAGAAAAAACCCTTTGGGATGGTGATAGGATATTTCACTGCGTAGATAATATTCCGGCACGCCGGGTAAGGTGTTATTGTGATAAAGCGGATCGTCGTCCAGCCGGAAATGATTCCAGGTAAAGGCATTACGCATTTCGAACCGGTCCTGACCGGCCAATACATCGTGCGCCAGCAGGCCGTTCAGGCCCAATTCAACCCCCTCATGGATCGAACGGCTGGCGTTGATGGTGTCGGAGGCGCCACTGGCAAACTGGTAATTGACGAATTCATTATTCAGCCAGCTGTAATAATAGGCCGCATCGACGTTAATTGTGCCGCGTTCCAAGCGGGTACCGATTTCCGCCGTCGTAGCGTGTTGCGCTTTCAACTGGTGAAAACCGGGCGCATTGCCGCCGGATAATTCGTCCAGAGTCGGCGGTTCAAAGCTTCTGCTGATATTGGTAAAGATTTGGGTTTGACGGTTGACATCATAGCGCAAGCCAAGTTGAGGATTGGCGCCGGCATAAGATTTATCCTGGTGGGCTAGAGTTGGAAAGATCTGGTCAATATTTCTTTGCGCTAAAGAAAATTGCGATCCGGCAATCATAGACAGGCGGTCACTTAACCGATGGTCAACTTGTCCATAGGTTTCAAGCGTGCTGGCATTCATGTTGCGGTTTAAAATCGGCCTGCCCTGTCGGCCGGCAAGATTGACGGTACGGTTTTCATCCGCCGTGCCGTAAACGGTATTGATCCCCAGTATTAAAACGTCTTTTTGAAAGTGCTTGGTATATTTGCCGCGCCAGCCGATATCGTTGTTATCTTCTTTGATAAACGTCGTCACCGGGTTCCACAAATTACGGTACATATAATACAATGTTGATTCAAAACGCTGTGAACCGTTTCCCCAAGCCAGGCGATGAGCAAGGCGGGTGAGGTCGACATTGCGCTGGTAATCGCCGCGGATATTGTTGATGTTGGCCTGTCGGGAGTCATTAGCGATGGCGGCTTTCGAAATAGCGCCGGGAATTTCGGGTTTGGCAACCGTCTGGCTGAGATATAAACGTTGGGTCAAAAACGGCGTTGTGTGCCAGCCTAGATTACCATTAAAGCGCGTGGTCTCCTGCCGGTTATGATCGCGAAAACCGCTTTGCGAAAAACCGGAGGCAGTGGCATAGGCATCAAACGCACCTTGGCTGCCGCCTTTGGAAATCAGGCCATGTTTGTCGCCAAAACTGCCGCCTTCGGCGCGTAGTTTTGTATCTTGCTGGGTTAGGCCCGTTGGGGTAATGAGATTAATGGCGCCGCCAAAGTTGCTGGCGCCCTCGCTGATGCCGTTGGCGCCGCGTAATATCTGGGCATACTGAATAAGCCAAGGATCAATAACAGGGAATTCAAAACCGCCATCGGCCGTATTAATTGGAATATCGTCCTGTAAAACCAGGATGCCGCGGCCCTGAAAAGTGCGTGTCAAGCCCGAGCCACGGATCGACAACCGGTCGGATTCCGCGCCGTTTCTGGGCTGCGCAAAGACGCCGGGACTGTAATCGACAATGTCTTTGACATTATCGGCGCGCTGGTTTTGCCATTGTTTTTCATCAATCAAATCCGTACCGCCGGGAATGGCTTTCAGCTTTTGCAGGGTAAGGATTTTATTATCAAGCTCGACACTATGCCGGCCTGGCGTCACCGTTACCATTGGTGTTTGCGCCAAAGCCAATCCTGGTATCAAGAGCACCATAAAAAAAATTGCCTGCCTCAAACGCCGGGGCAGGCAAAAACATTTTATCGATAACATTGCTATTTAACAGCGGCAGGGGTTACGCGCCACACCGTATTGCCGACATCATCCGACACCAGCAATGCGCCTTTTTTATCCACGGTAACGCCGACCGGACGGCCCAAAGCATCACCATGCTGATCGACGAAACCGGTCAGGATATCTTCGGTTTTATTGCTTGAAGGTTTGCCATTTTTGAATGGTACAAAAACAACCTTATAACCACTGCGCGGTCTGCGATTCCATGAACCATGCTGACCAATGAAAGCACCATTCATGTAATGGTCAGACAGCAATTTGCCATTATAAAACGTCAAGCCCAAAGAAGCGGTATGGGCGCCCAGCGCATAATCGGGGACAATTGCTTTGGCGACCAGATCGGGACGCTGTTCCTCATCTTTAAGACGTGGCTCAAGATGCTGGCCGTAATAGCTGTAAGGCCAGCCGTAAAAACCGCCATCTTTCACCGATGTCATGTAATCCGGCACCAGGTCGTTACCCAGCGCATCACGTTCGTTGACGGCTGTCCATAAAGCGCCGCTTTGCGGTTGCCAGTCCATGCCGTTCGGATTGCGCAGGCCCGAAGCGAAGACACGATGCTCACCGGTTTCGCGGTTGATTTCCCAAATCGCAGCACGGTCCGTTTCTTTGTCTAGGCCATTCTCGCCGGCATTACTATTAGAGCCAACGGTCACAAATAATTTTTTACCGTCTTTGCTGGCAATGATGTTTTTTGTCCAGTGATGATTAAGCAATCCTGCCGGTAAATCAATCAGCTTTTTGCCTTTAATATTAATGGCAGTATCGCCATCATGATAAGGAAAATGCAACACGGCGTCCGTATCGGCAATATATAAATCATTGCCGACCAAAGTCATGCCAAAAGGCGAATTCAAATCTTTTAAAAACACGGTTTTTACTTCAGCAACGCCATCCCTATCCTTATCGCGTAACAAGGTGATTCGGTTGGGGCTGGGGGTATCGGAACCGGCTTTTTTCATGACCATCTTCATGATAATGCCTTTGATGCCTTTACTGTCGTCAGGCTTCGGCGGAGCATCCGTTTCTGCAACTAAAGTATCGCCGTTTGGCAAGACATAGATCCAACGCGGATGGTGCAAACCCTGGGCATAAGCTGTTACTGTAAGACCAGCTGCCGCTACGGGCTTAGCACCTGGGGGCCAGCCTTTAGCAGGAGCAATGTTCAGAGTTGGAATTTTCTGTTCGCTTGGCTGAGGCAAGGATGGGTTTGTGCCCGTTCCCAGCTGTATTGTTTCTAAAGTGGCTTCGGTAGCATGGCAAGCTGTAGAGAAACTGGATAAAAATAAAATTGTTAAAATAGATTCCAAACGCATTGATGGCTCCGCTTTGTAGAGTTATTATAAATACCAGCTGTGCATTCTGCTTCAGGAGAATAAATAAACAATAAGAATTTACGATGTCTCTTTATACCTGCAGCCTTTATTTATAGATTGAACCTGTTATGCTTTGGGATGCTTGTTCTGTGGACAAGGTCTAAGGCGGAGACATTAATTAAAGACGCCACCATGCTAATCATTTAACCTTGGATTTGTAATGACTGAAAAACGTGTTTTGCTTGACCGCAAACAAAATCTTTATCTGAAAAACACCGCGCGTAAAGGCCGCGGCCTGTTTTGCAGTGACTCTATTGCCGCCGGTGAAGAATTGGAATTCACGCCAGCTCTCATTTTGCATGAACAAGACAATTTGCGGGCAGAAAAAACCATCCTTAATAACTATGTGTTTACCACCGGAAAAATTTCCAAAAAGATGCAAACCGAATTACGCATCAAAAAACCGGCTAAAACCTCGTGCATCGTGATGGGCATCGCGTCTTACTGTAACCATGACGAAACACCGAATGCCGAAGTCGTCTGGCAGGAACGCAACGGCACTTTGTATTATATCCTGCAGGCCACGGCCGATATCCCGCCGGATACCGAAATCTGTACCAGCTATGGCGATGACTGGTTTGACAACAGAGACGCGTAAATGAGCCGCGCTTTCACCAAAGAAAACGACACGGATGCCGTTGGGGATTATCCCGAACGACCCATTCCCGATGACCGCAATCTGGTGACACGGCGCGGTTTCGCTTTGATTGAAATGGAAATCAGAACCCTGCAGGACGCATTGGCCAAGGCTCAAAACGATGACGACAGAAACCGCAGGGCGCGTCTGGCCAGGGATTTGCGATACTGGCTGGCCCGGCACGGATCAGCGGAAATCGTCCCAATGCCGCCGGACGACAAGCAGGTTTATTTTGGTTCCAAAATAACGCTGGCCTATGCAGATGGCCGGCAGAAAACATTCCGGATTGTCGGCCAGGACGAAGCCGATCCGGCCCAGGGTTTATTATCCTATACCGCACCGGTTGCCTTGGTGTTGATGGGAAAAGAAATCGGCGATGCGGTTCAGGTCGGACCGGCAACAGCAGAAATTACCCTGATTGAAATTAACTAACCGCTTTACTTGGCGGCGGTTCCCAGCCGAACACGCTGCGGCCGCCCAGGCTGTGGGACAGGCTGGTTTCTTCCCGGATGATCCGTTCCACAGAAGGGCCGGAGACATGCTCAAGCAGCCTGGATTGCTCATCCAGCCTTTTCAAAGCCGACAGCTCTTCATCCAGGCCCAGCTTGGCCTGGGTCACGGCGGATTTAAGCACCTGGATCGTTTGGTCATAGACTTTGAGCGGCACCGGAAAGGGATGACGATCTTTGCCGCCATGGGCAATGGAATAGCGCGCCGGATCACTGAAGCGGGCAGGGGCGCCATGGACAATTTCAGCCGCCAGCGCCAAAGCGCGCACGGTCCGTTCCCCGACCCCCGGCGTCAACAACAATTCTTTGAAATCCGCAGGCCCCCGGTCGGCGGCGGCGGCAAGATTGCCATGCAAGCGTTTGGTGATGATATCACTGCCCCGCACATCATGGTGATCCGGCATGACCAGATGCGGCAATAAACCCTGTAACGGACGTTTGGCCTGTTGTTTGCTGTAAGACTGCATCTTTGTCAAAGCACTGGCGATGCCGTCGGGACCCAGGGAGGCAAGCATATCGATTTGCGCCAGACGCGACGCTTCGGCGCGTTTATCCGTCAGGTTGATGATATCACCCTGATGTTGCCCTTCGATTGCCGCATGCGGCGCATCGACAAAATCAGTCAGCCCTTCGGACAGCCAGTGATAACGCCGTGCCGTGCCGCTGGCGTCATTCATGCCCTGCTGCACGACGGTCCAGTTGCCGTCATTGGTGACGATGAAGTTATGGAGATAAAGCTGAAAGCCATCCTGGACCGCGGCGCTGTCTACTTTGGCAATCAAACGGCTGGCCGTTCCCAAAGCGGCACCGTCAATGCCGGTTTTATCGCCGACCGCATTGAGCTCATGCGGGGTCTGCTTTGAATGTTTGCCGCGGCCGCCACAGATATAAATGCCCAGCTCATCCTGCAACGGGTTCAGGCCGCGCTTAAGGGCGCCCATGACGCTGGTGGTGATGCCCGAGGAATGCCAGTCCATGCCCATCACGGCGCCAAACGATTGGAACCAGAACGGATGCGCCAAACGGCGCAGCAATTCATCCCGGCCATAATGATGGATGATAGCTTGGCTGATGACCGTACCCAAACGCGTCATGCGCTGCGCCAGCCAGGGCGGGACATGCCCGCCATGCAAAGGCAGATCGGCGCTGCCTGATTTCCGTGTCATATCACTCTCATTGATTTAGGATATAGTATTTTATTCCTATATTCAAGACCGATTTCACGCCGGAACGCGATGAGTTTTAATTTTCATCATTTGCAGGAGGGATAGGCCGGCGTTTTTTCAAATCAAAGCGATCACCGCCGCTTAAAACATGCACATGGACGTTAAACATCGAAAGCGTTTGTTTTTCTTCAGCATCGGCAATATTCGAGTGCGTCACGCCGGCGCCATCAATCACATAAACAGCGCCGCTGCCGATAACCGTGAATTCCTTGCCCTGTACGATGATCGCCGTGTCTTCATCGATCCCGATGCCAAGAATCCGGGGATTAAAGGCTGTAGCGCCCAAAAGACGACCGATCCGTCCCCGCTCGGCGAAATGCTGGTCGATAATGACGTTTCTCAAAAGGCCCATGCCCGGCGCCATATGCAAGTCGCCGATCCGGTGCGATTCCGCATTCGGTCCCCTGACCAGCATGGTTTCGCCCATTGCGGTTGCCCCGGCTGAAGTCCCGGCGATGATGCCGCCATTTCTGTAAATTTTTCTGATCTGGGTTTCGAATGGCGTATCGCCTATCTGGCTGCTGATGCGAAGCTGATCGCCCCCTGAAAAAAACACCCCTGTCGCATCTTTCAATTGAGCCAGTTTTTCTTCATTGGAAGACTCAAAACGGTCTTCGATATAAAGCTCGGAAAGATTGGTTACATTAAATTTTTTAAAGGCTTTTTTATAAGCCGCAAAATATCCTTCCGGTTCATGGGAAGCAACTGTCGCCACAACCAGCTGACCATCGCCGATATGTTTGGCGATTTCCTGTAAGATGATACAGTCGCCTTCTTTATCTTCATGACCGCCGATAATAACCAGAATGCCTTTTTTATCAGCTTTGGGCGCTTTAGCGAATTTAGGCATTTTCTTCGTCCTTTTTCAAAAAAACTTTAGGGCCCGGCAGGTCCTGCTTTGCCAGTCCAACGGCAAAATGCGGGCTGGTGTGCCCCCATCCGATCTTGCCTTGTGAATTGATAACGATCAGGCCCGCTTCGCCCTGGACCCGGTTCAGTAATTTAAGCGCCGATCCAACCGCCTCATCAGGGCTTTGTCGAGGAAGGAGATGGATCAACTCGGAAGCCAGCATTACGCGCGCAATGGCTTCGCCTTCGCCAGAGGCGCTGACGCCACCACGATTATTATCGGCATAAAATCCGCAGCCGGGAAGAGGGGAATCACCGATGCGTCCGACCTTGGTGCCTTCAAGGCCGCCGGTTGAGGTGGCAACCGCAAGCGAGCCATATTGATCGCGGGCGACACAGCCAACCGTATCGCAGCCGGAAGCCTGGGTTGCAGAAGGCGAAAGGGCCTTATCCACAAAGCCTTTTTCGAGAGCAAATTTCATAGCGCCTTCACCAGCCAGAAGAATGGCTTTCTCATCAAGCAGAGCGCGCGCCACCATTACCGGATGTCTGACATCTTTTAAACCGGCAACAGCGCCTATGCCAAGATCCTTGCCATCCATGATGGAGGCATCCATTTCCAATTCACCCGCTTCATTTTTAACGGAACCAAAAAGACCCGCATTGTAAACCGGGTTTAATTCAAGGTTTTTCACCACGGCCTCCACAGCTTCAAGCGCCGTACCGCCTTTGTTTAAAAGAGCGGCCCCGACCAGAATGGCTTCCTCCAAACCGCGGCGGCTGAGGCTTTCTTCATGCGGAAGAATATTTTTAGCGCCGCCATGGGCGATGAGGGACCAGGGTCCCGTTTTCTCAGACATCAATCTTCTCCTTAACAGCAACCTTTTTTTCGGTCCTGTTAAAGGCAGGCTTGAAATTGAGCACCTGTTTCCAGGTCTTGTGAATATCTGATGGCGTCAGGATAACGATATCCCCGGGACGGGCGTTTTCCAGGCAGATTTCCGTGGCTTCTTCTTCGGGATAGACACAGATGATATTATCTTTTTTGCAGCCGACAGATTGTGCAGCTTCGCTAAGCAGGCCGACGATCTCCCCGTCCGGCCGGCCACGGGTATCCGGTCTTTCGCGGAAAACAACCATATCAAATTCCTTACCGACAATACGGCCGACTTCGCGGATATCCTCATCCCTGCGGTCGCCGGGAACACCCACATGGCCGATCACCCGCTTATAGTCTTTGCGCATCTCTCTTATCGTCCCAAACAAGGCATGCAGCGCGGCAGGATTGTGAGCATAGTCCATGATCACGCGGAAACCGTGCATATCATGAATGTTGAAACGTCCCGGGTTCTGTTCATAAGAAGACACGAAAGATTTCAAAGCGGTGCTAATCACCTGAAAATCGATCCCCAGCCCATGAGCGATGGCAACCACCGCCAAGGCATTTTCAACATTGAAAACTGCATTCCCAAAAGACGTAGCCGGGATGTCGTTGACACCGATAACGGGAATGTTTTTATTATCCTTGTAAAACACGATTTGATCTTTTCCGGCAATGCTTTCGCGGATGACCGCCTGGCCGCCTTTTTCAATATGTTCCTGAAGCGCGGCATTCTTTGCAGGGTGCATGGAAAAATAACATAGTTTCCCTCCGGCATACTGGGCCATTTCCAGTGTATGTTTGTCATCGGCATTAAGGACGCTAACGCCTTTCGAATGCACAGCTTCTGTAATCACGGATTTAACCGTGGCTAAGTCATCCACTGTTTCAATGCCACCAATTCCCAAGTGATCTGCGGTCACATTAAGAACGGCGCCGACATCACATTCAGGGACACCAAGGCCTTCCCGCAGAATGCCGCCTCTGGCCGTTTCCAGCACCGCGACATCAATTGTGGAATCGCGCAATAAAAGACGGGCGCTGCGGGGACCGCTGGCATCGCCCTCCCACAAGCATTCATCATCGATATAGACGCCGGATGTCGAAGTAAAACCAACCCGCAACCCGGATTCGCGTAAAATATGGGCCACCATTCTCACGGTTGTGGATTTGCCGTTCGTCCCTGTAACGGCAACGACAGGAACCCTTGTTTTGGCGCCTTCAGGAAATAGGGAAGAAATGACGGGTTTTGCGACATTGCGCGCCTGTCCTTGGGAAGGCTGAAGATGCATGCGAAAGCCAGGAGCGGCGTTGACTTCGACAATACCGCCACCAACCTCGCGCCATGATTGCGCGATATCCGGCGAAACAAAGTCGATGCCGGCAACATCAAGCCCCAGCGCCAGCGCCGCACGGCGCGCGATGGAAGCATTATGCGGATGGATCTGGTCGGTACGGTCAATTGCCGTGCCGCCGGTCGACAGGTTGGCGGTAGCGACAAGAACGACTTTCTGGTCTTTCGCAGGAACAGTGTCGAGCGTTAAGCCCGAGCGTGCCAGCCAGCATTTCACGGCATCGTCTTTTTTGATCTTAGTCATGACGCATTCATGCCCGTTCCCGCGGCGGGGATCGGCATTGATCATTTCAATCAGTTGGGAAATCGTGTTAATGCCATTGCCGATGACATGGGCCGGCAGGCGTTCGGCAACGGCGACGACTTCGCCATTGATCACCAGAACGCGGTAATCCTGGCCATTATAATGTTTTTCGACGATCACGCTATTGGAATGGTCTTGTGCCTTAGGGAATGCGTTTGCAATATCCTGCGGTGTTTTTAAATCTGTCGCCACGCCGCGCCCATGATTGCCGTCATAAGGTTTCACGACCACGGGAAACCCTATTTCAGTGGCAGCCGTCATCGCTGCTTCAACATCGGTTACCACCTGTCCTTCCGGGACAGGGATTTCAAGTTGGGATAGCAAGTCTTTGGTAAGTTCCTTGTCACCGGCGGCATCAACCGCAATATTCGAGGTTGCCCCGGTGATGCTGGCACGGATAAGTTTCTGGTATCGTCCTGTTCCCAATTGAATAAGGCTGTCGCCGTCCAGTCTTCTCCAGGGAATATTGCGCCGTACGGCTTCATCGACAAGCGACTGGGTGGTGGGGCCTAATTTTTCATTCTCAACAAGCTGTTTTAATGTTTTCATTCCGGCATCAAAATCAAAGCCGTCGCTGGTTTCACCCGGGTAAACAAGATCGCAGCCTGTAAAACGCGCAAATTTTGGTCCTAACAATGATTCTATTAAATCAAGCGCAAGGCGGCCGGCATAAAGACCGGCTTTTTCAAATGTGTAAGCATACATGATATTATAACAGCCAGGCTTTCCTTTAACGGAACGGGTCTTGCCGCGCGTGATGGATAAACCCGCCATGGACTGCAACTCAATGGCCACATGCTCGATCACATGTCCCATCCAGGTGCCTTCCTGAAGCCGGGTGATGAAGCCACCCGGAACCCCAAAAGAGCAGCCGTGAAGGTTAAGCCCAGGCAGGCGCGAAACCAGTTTCTCCGTGAAACCAGCAATAAGATTTGTCGGCCAGTTCTCTAAAACACCTAAATCGACCTGGATTCTGATCATTGGCGTATTGCTGTAAAGGTGCGGCCCGCGATAGATGCGGCAATCTAATACTTGAAGAGATGCATCAGTGTTCATAAATAATCCTGTTTGAAACAAGTTGTAAATCGCTTGGCGAGGTAAATCTGGTAAAAGAGATTCGAATTCCGTTATGGAATGAATAACGTAATGACCTATAAATTTTGAATATGTATGAAATTTTTAAAAGTAGTAGTCAATATTAATACAGGATTAATACAGCTTTCTGATTGTTTTACATCGATAACTTGCTCATTTTTTACATGAACAGTGGTTATTTTTATATTCTGCTAGCGCAGGGATTATTTCGGACAATGAAAACCGTAAATTGATTATCAGACGTATCATCCGGCATTTTTCACTTTTCCGTCGTTACAGGGTCACCGATGCGCTGATGCTTGGTGTGAATGCGCAAAGGCACCTACATCGTATCCGCAATGCCGATGGTCCAGAGCGTTGGAAAACGAATGGTGGAAAAAGTCCAGTGAATTGCGCGATTACCGCTTGGAAAATGATAAGGGTCAACGGTGCCGGGTTTACCGCTTAAGCCAATACTAGCCGATTGGTTCAATAAACTGGTTTATTCCATGTTTTAGGTAAGGAAATAGCATTTAAGGATATTTAATAATTCCATATTACATTTGTGAAATACCGCTGGGGTCGTGAAACATGAACTATCTCGAAGTTGCCTATACTCTCTTCAGCCTTGCATTCGGAATAGCCTTTATTCCTTAAATCATAACCCTATTGAAGGACTGTACGGGTGCAGCCTCCACCAACATCGCAAGTTGGATTTTATTTACATCCGCTAGTTTAATCGCACTTTTGTACTCTGTTTCACAAAACGGAGATAAAACGCTTATTTTTCTTTCAGTATAAGCGCACTCGGAAACAGCGCTATTCTTTTTCTCGCCATTTTTAATAGAATAAAACTGAGGTATCAATCGTCCAATAATTGAACGTTGTCAGACTAAATGGCAAACAGGTCAACGCCAGAAACGGATTTTCTGCCAGGAAGGTTACTTATTAAATAAACTGCGGTAAGCGCGTTCTATTAATAGGACTATATGTTAGAAAAACCCGGTTAAGGCCAAGAGGATGACAAGGGCCACTGATATTGGATGACCGCATGGGAAATACACTCAAATAGGAAAACCAGATGGTTTATCTCTGGTTTTTTGGGATAAAGGTGAGGTTTAAAAATACACCCTGTTTAATTATGCGGTCAAGACCACAGCTATCATTTCCAAAAAAGGTGGATACGTTCAAATTTATCAACACTAATGTGATGATGAATAGGGATTTTAAATTGGCAAAAGGATCTTCATTAACCATGCTAAAAGGACCGGAGGGGTCTTTTTTCACATTACTATTGTGGACTAACTACCAAGATCAATTTCTCGCCAGAAACTCGATGGGTTTTCGGATCAGTTACCGTTGCCAAAACTTTTGTATCCAGAACGGATTTATCTTCAGACAACACCTGTTGTTTGACAAGCTTTTCCATCAGGCCCTATGACGACAGCACCAGAAGTCACATCGTAATCATAAAAGTTTTTGGTTATAAAACCAACCTGGTGAAAGCTTGTATCAGGGGCCCCGGTCGACTTGCGGCGTACCACAACCAAATCTCTGTAGTAACTACTTGCGTTTGTTACGGACATCGCCAAGACAACTTCACCGTCCGGCTGTGTCACTATGCCGGAAAGTTTGCCTCTGTTATATCCGGGAATGGAGATAGTATCGACGCCATTTGTGCCGAAAGAAGAATCTACTTTTCCGTCTGCATCATACCGAAAAATAACAAGATACTGATAGGGATGATTATAATTATAATATTCTCCGATCAACACCCTGTCACTATCATCTATGGTCATCACGTTAGCATCAAGTATTGCATCGGTTCTGCTGTTCATGCCGAATGTACTGTCAATATCCCCGGCCCTGCTGAGCCAAGCCAACTAATGGGAACATCTAAGTTGGTAAAAGCGTTTTAAAATTTATTCATGATAAATTCCGCGAATCAAAGGCCGACTAAGGCTTATTGCCATAATATTAATACGTCAATTTGTCAATTTGATTAAAAGCTGTTGTATCACATAAAACCAACAGTTTAATTATTTTTACTTATTACATTAGAATTTAACCATATAAAAACCAAAATGATCTTAAATGCTTAAGTATGAAAGTTTTTTTTATCCATTCCATCATGTTGTTTTTAATTTCTATAACGGCTGCGCGTGCCGCGCCGTCAATTTATGAGTTAAATAAGCTTCCTAGCGTTGTCACTAATTTTAGAACATTTAAAGGTTTTAGCGATGATGGATCAACCGCTGTTGGCTCCGGAATGAATGCAAGCGGCCACGACGAAGCAATTTACTGGGTCAATGGTATCGCTTTTGGTTTGGGATTTTTGCCAGGCGCGCCATTTGATCAAAGCGAGGCCTATGCTGTCAATTCTGACGGTTCGGTCATTGTTGGTTATTCTTTTGATGCTTTAAATCAGCAAGCAGTGCGCTGGGTCAATGGCAGCATTCAGGGATTAGGGTTTTTGCCCTCCTCCTTATATCACTACAGCGCTGCAACGGCGGTCAGCGGCGACGGGTCAATCATCGCCGGTTATTCTGACGACGGCGGGCCAGCCAGCCAAGCCGTGCGCTGGGTAAATGGATCCATTCAGGGGTTAGGCTTTTTGCCGGGCGCTGCAACCAATTTCAGCACTGTCGCGGGTATCAGCCGGGACGGTTCGGTCATTGTCGGGATGGCGACAAATGCGATGAATGACAACGAAGCCGTTAAATGGACCAATACCACCATTCAAAGCCTGGGATATTTACCGGGGGCCACCTTTAAGGAAAGTCTTGCTGCGGCCGCCAACTACGACGGATCGGTCATCGTCGGTTATTCTTATGACAGCAGTGGTAACATACAAGCGACACGCTGGGTAAATGGCGGTAGCATTGAGGGTCTAGGCTTTCTGCCAGGGGCTTCGACTCCTTCTAGTTCAGCCAATGGCGTCAACCAAGACGGCACGGTTATCATCGGATCATCTAATGACTCCAACAACAACCAACAGGCTGTACGCTGGGTTGGCAATGGCACTGCTGAAACAGTGTCGGGCATCTTAACGAATAGCGGCGTCAACTTGACGGGTTGGGAACTGACAACGGCATCCGGCGTTAACGCGAACGGCGCGATCATTATGGGTTCAGGTACGCTTAATGGCGCTGCAACCGGTTACATAGCTAATGTTGCTACCGGCGGACTGACCACGCCGCAAGACTTAGGGGTTTCTTTACAGTCGGTTTCTCAGGTTAACCAGCAAGTCAGCGCCAATAACGGCATGCAGTTAGATCAGACACTTTTTCAAGCGCGCAATATGATTCCCTCACCTGTATTTTCTGACTATTCTATAGCGAACGGAAATTTAAATGGCTTGAGCACCGCAGCGGGTGGTCCGTACCGCACACTTTGGGAAATGTACACCACCGGCTCACTCGGCGTCGGGCAAAACAATGATTTTCACAACAACGATTTTAATGGCACTG
>CBDFFU010000007.1:0-2206 GCA_965246875.1 Alphaproteobacteria bacterium | reverse complement strand
GGCATCTATCAGCAATTCTTCCAAGGATCCGGAAAGATTGGCGACCACACCAATCTCAGGTAATTCAATATTAGGCTGACCGCGATAATTGAACTCTGCCTGGGTTTTAAATGGTCTCTGTGTCGCCATCGTCATGCGGGCACTGACATGACCAAAGTCTGTTTTGAGGCTGGCTTGTATTTGATGCTGCAATTGACCGGAGTGCAGTTGCCCCGCAACCCCCGTCAACGTCATCACGGGAGTACGCTTGATCTTACTGCCGTCTGCCACAAAACTGGCAAGTCTGATTTGTCCCATCGCCATCTGATCCAGCACGATCTCAATGCCTGGGCTGAGGTTGGCTGGCAAACTCGCCGGTGTTTTATTCTCTAGCGTGTCAATCTGCAAGCTGACAACTTGCAGATTTTGTATAGAAAGTTTTCCATACAAAAGGGCTGACGGTTGCCAGCGCAGACTTGTACCTTCTGCTTTCACATGAATTGTCGCCGTCTGATAACGCAACTCATCTATCGTTAACTCATTCATCAGATGACCACGGACATCCGCAAAACTGAGCTGTCCCGCCGTCATCACTTGTATCAGCTTGAGTAAGCTGGTCGTCCCTGATTGAGTCCAGCCTATCCATCCCGCCAATCCTGCTACAGCTGCCAGAATAAAAGCCAGGATCCATAGGCAACGGGAAACAAAATGGATTTTATTTTTTTTCACCGTGCTCATATCTGCCAAGACAGACGTGGCGGATCCACTGGTAACAATACCTTGCTCAGATTGTGGAGAGTCCTGATTCATGGTGCATTCATAGTGACAGTAGTTGCATCATCAAAATGCAATCGCGATCGAAAAATCGAGGCGGAATTTTTTAATATCTTTGCCGTAGGCGAGATCTAATGCGACCGGCCCGGCAGGCGTTTTATAACGTCCGCCAATGCCGTAGCCTTGTTTGGCACTGTGATCACGCCAGTTATCTGCTGCATCACCAAGATCGACAAAGGTCGCGGCGCCCCAATTGGATTTGGTCCAATGCACGTACTCGGCACTCGCCACACCCATGACTTTGCCACCGGTGACGGCGCCCGCATTTTGAATACCTAAACTTTGATAGGCGTATCCACGCACCGTGTTACTACCGCCAGTGCGAAACAAATATTCTTCAGGAATACCGTCGCGACTTTGCGACAGGATCTGGCCTATTTCTGCACGCAGGATAATGCTGTCACGCTGCCCTACCGGTATCCAACGCTGGTACTTGGCATAAGTGCGGATAAAACGTTGATCTGACAATAAAGCTTTTTCTGAAAATGCCAGATCGAGTTGAGCAATCTGACCTTTGCGCGGCGCAAAACTGTCGTCGACATCGCGCCATGTCCATCCTATTGATGTCACCAGAGCTTTATTAAAATTTGGCAGCTCGCCATCGATTTCTACTTTTTCACGCAAAAAATTCAAGCCGATACGCTGCTCCAGATGATTGCGCGTACTAGTGCGTTTGACGCCAAGAGCGGTGCGAGTCAGTAACAGTCCCGAGATATCCTGCCGGTCTGCCAGTACACCAAAGGAATCTAAAAATTGCGTATCTCGCGGCGGCAGATAAATATCGGCATAGCCGAGCTGACGCTTTTGTTCGACACGCACGGCACTGCGTAAATCCCATGCCTTACTCAGGATATCGCGGTCACGGTAAGAGACTTCTGCCCGGAATCCAGTATTGCTGCTGTAACCCACACCAAAACCCAGATCACGCGCTTTGCGCTCGACCACACTGACCTCGACAGGCGCGTTATCGGCCTTCGCCGGATCGGTATCGACATTCACCGCAACGGTGGAGAAATAGGCAGAATTTTGTAAGGCTCGCTGATATTCCAACAGACGGGAGCGCGAATACGGCTCGCCTTTTTTTGGTGGCTGATAACGATCCAGCAGCCATGAGGGAAACCGCTGCAAACCAGTTATGCTCATCTCACCCAGAGTAAATGGCGGCCCGCTATCGACATCAACAGCAAGCATTGCTGTATTACTGTCTGCATCAACCGTCGCACTGCTATTGGCGATAGAGGCTGACGCATAAACATCAGAACGCAAGGCTTCTATCAGCGTCGTCTTTGCTTTATCCCAATCCTCATCACGAAACGCGGCGCCAGCAGGTAGTCCCCAGCTGGTGGTCAGTGTACTCTGCCGCTTGACGGCGTCTGCCTGCCCCGTTTTATAC
>CBDFFU010000006.1:500000-735054 GCA_965246875.1 Alphaproteobacteria bacterium | reverse complement strand
GGACGTTTTGACCAAACCCACAAAGGCCTCGATCTGCTTATCAAAGCATTCGTCATATTTTATCAGGCTCACCGGACAGGACATCTGTTCCTCGCTGGTGATGGTCCTGACAGGCAAAAGCTACAGCAACTGATCACAAAAAACCATTTGCAGCATCGTGTTAAAATGTTACCGCCACATTTTGGCCAGGATAAATCAAAGCTGTTATTTGCCTGTGATGCGTTTATTCATACCAGCCGCTGGGAGGGCATGCCCATTGCCTGTCTGGAAGCTGCAGCCCATGCCAAGCCGCTTATTATAACACAACAAACCGGTTTAGCGTTCTTTATCAAGAGCGCGCATTGTGGCTGGATCACGCGTTTGCACATTGCACACATTGCACAAACGATGGGAATTGTGTTTCTAACTTGGCGAAAAGACAGTTTAATTCAAATCGGCCTGAATGGCCGGCAATTGATCGAAACAGATTATAATTGGTCAATACTGACGCAACGCTATTTCAAAGAATTATATCATCATGATGAATCTTGAGAAATTTCTGCGTCTGTTGTTCGCGTATTGCGCCAGTGACGCATTACCGTGCGCATTCGCTCGTCATTATAGTTTCAATGATTTCGCATATTACCACAATGATATTGATATTATTTTATCCTATGATCATCTCCCGAAAATTGAAAAGTTTGTCGATGCCTGCCCGGGTCTGACATTGGTCAGTCGTATCGACCTGTACAATAACACACAGCTGTTTATTCACGGCATTCGTCAGGACAAATCAGATTTTCTATGCTTGGATATTCATCACCGCTTTACATTTAAAGGCCTGCCTTATTTGAATTTGATGGCATTGTTGCTGCGTATTCAACCCGCCCCCTGCAACTTTGGCTTTGCACCAGACCATATTGATCAGGCGTTAATTTATATTTTTATCGCTCTCTTGAAACATCGCCGTCTCACCGACACGACAAATAACGTGATCAATCAGGCCTTCAAAATAAATTACAATGCATTTCAATCATTACTGGAATTGCATTTTGGCTCTCGTGGCATAAAGATTTTAGATCAGATTTTGAACGGTAACATAAATGTTCAGATGCTAAACCGTATGAAAAATCTGTATATTAAACGGCAATTGAAATATCATGGCTTATTAGCATTTTCATCTTATACTTTCTATCACCTGAAAACAGCATATCAGCGTATATTTCAACGGCGTGATCTTCGGATTGTGATCCTGGGTACGGACGGGTCCGGTAAAACCACTTTAATTCAGAAACTGAAACCGCACCTGCTCGGCTTGCGACCTTATATTGTCCATGCGCATGTCTATCCGGTATTACCGGGGCAAATTGAGCCTGACTCTCGCGTTGTCAATACACAACCGCATCGCATGCCAAATCACAGCTGGTTCGTATCCAATCTAAAATTGATCTATATGTTTTACCTTTATTGGTTTGATGCGCTATGGCCACGCTATGGCAGTCGGGTCATTTTGTATGATCGTTACTACGCCGACCTATTGGTTGATCCAAAACGTTTCCGCTTTGCTGGTTCATTTGCCTTTGCCCGTGTCACCGCCAATCTATTACCCACAATTCATACTGCTGTATGGTTGTCAACACCTGCAATCATCGCCCATAAACGCAAGCCGGAATTGCCGTTGGAGGTTGTGCAGGCACAATTTTTCGCTTATCAAGATTTTATTCAATCACAGCCAAACGGTTTGATACTGGATGGAACTTATATGTCTGACGATGGTATACAATCTCTGCATGCAGCGATCGTCACACAATTGCAAAAATATTATCCATGATGAAAAGTAAACATATCGGTCTGTTTTGCCAATTTGCCGGGTTAATAATGGCAACCTCAGTGGCGGCAGGCGGTGGTCAATATCCAGGAAATATCCCATCGCTACTTGCTATTTATAAATTTGTTTTATTTACGTTGCCACTGGTTATTTGCTGCTTTCGCCTCAACCGTCAGCAGGATTTGCGTATTGTATTCAACCAGATGATTAAACAAAATATGGTGTTGATCCTGGCACTTGCGGCGATTATTTTGTCGATCCCACTTGCTGTATACCCGCAATTCAGTTTGCAACGTTATCTTTACACTCTATTTGGTTTTGCTGGAGCCTTTGCACTAGCGGTACAATATTTATCAATACCCCACGCCTTTCATATTTACAGCCAACATGCGTTGTGGTGTGGCAGCCTCATTTTGTTGTGGCTGCTCACTATAATCTTATTATTTCCTGATGATACCACCCGTAATGCCGTGCAAATAACGGGTCTTATCCATCCCAACATGCTCAGCAGTCTATGCGCACAGTTTTTGCTATTGGCTATGTTTCAACCCGCATCAAACAAAGTCAGAGTAAGTGTTACAGCAGGCTTGTTTTGCGCTGTCGTAGTTTTGCAAAGCCGCGGCATCTGGATCAGCCTAACCTGCGCTCTGTTCATTTCACTCACCGCCAACACAATTATCTTCCGTTCTAAATATGCGTTAGTTGCGTTGACAGCATTGATGTTGACCACTCTTGTTTTTGTCATGATCGGCTTATTCTCACCTGCTTTTGTAAATAATATTCTGCAGATATTTTCGCGTGGCCAAATGCTGGAAGACATGGCAACGTTCAGCAATCGTTTAATTTTATGGCAGACATTGCTGGAGTCTTTTACGTGGCAACAAATGTTAGTCGGTCATGGCTATGCCATTATGAGTCCTGCTGTCGGTGCTGATTTCGGTAGTGGCATTTTATACGGTGCGCATAATGCTTATCTATCACTTTATCTGGGTACAGGGTTGCTAACGTGTTTATTATTTATGGGGTATTGGCTACGTAACCTTTTATCGTTGATAAGAAAGCGTAAAAATCTTAACCGTCAGCTGTTTAATGTAGGTTTGACAAGTTTTTTCGTTTTATTCACTCATGCTCTTGTCGCGGAAGAGTTTGGCCTGCATTTGGCACCAACATTGCTATTGGTTTTTCTGAATTTTCAATTTGTTTTATGGTCTCATGAAAATCTGCTTGGTCATATATAAAATTGATCCGGTTTTAGGATCAGAAAATGCCATGGGTTATCATTTGGCAAAAGAGATGATTATGCGTTATCCGGATGCCACACTGATCACACGCAAGAATAATTTGGCACAGCTACAAAACGATCCCTTTTTTCATGACCTTGATCTGATTGGTATAGATGTCCCAGCCTGGCTATCATTTTTTAAAAAGGGCAGCCGCGGTATCATTCTCTATTATTACCTGTGGCAATATTTTGTCGGCAGGGCGTTTCAAAAACTGGACCGAATAAAGAAATATGACGTCGTTCACCAAATTAATTTTCATGCAGACTGGGCGCCGCATTTTTTACACAGTAATACGGCTCGTATTCTATGGGGTCCACTGATGCATCACCCCGCTATTCCGTTAAGCTGGTTTAGGCAAATCGGATTGCGCTGTTATGTTCAGGATAAAATTAAAAATAGTATCAAAAATATACTCTGGTTAAATCCATATTTAAAATGCGCCATGAAACGCAGCCACCATATCTTTTTCGGTAATCCGTTTATACCTCAGCCTTATACACATCATCAAGCTAAAATTTGTGTGACACCATTGGCAGGCTCACACTGGACCCCACGGCAAAAATCATGTGCAGATGATCCGCATTTTAATTTGCTGTTTATCGGACGTTTGACGGCCCTAAAAGGGCCACATCTTACTTTGGATGGATTTGAAAAGTTCCTAGCGGCACTACCCGATATCGAACGCCAATACGTGCATTTGACCATTGTCGGGGATGGAGAACTTGATGCATGGGTGACGCAAAAAACAAAAGCAATCTGCTCGATGTACGCAGGCTGTGTGACACGATTGGGATGGCAAAGCCGCAAAAATCTGTCTGATGTGTATTACAACATGGATTATCTTGTTTACCCAAGTCTGGAATCCCAAGGCTTGGTCGTTGGCGAAGCATTAAGCCAGGGTTGCCCGGTGATCACACTGGCGGGTACTGGCCCCGCTTTTATTACGCAACAACCAGATTTAACAATTACTTGCAATCCGCAGGATTATTCAGTGTGCGTAGATGCTTTGGCAAACAAATTAAGCGATTTATACCACACACGGCAAACCGATTCTGAACAGATTCATCATTTACGGCAAATGGCTTTCAAACGTGCCGAAGACTTACGCTGGAATGTGATTGCAGAAACGCTGTTGGCGCATTATGATCCGTCACATGACTGAAGCGGCTGCCTTATATTATCTCTATGATCTCCGCGGCCGGCCACAATATCTGGCGTATGGTCAGTATCAATCGCTGTTAAACGATATTGTTTTTCTGACCGGCTGGCGTGGACGGCTAGAAAAGCTCTGGTTGCGGATCCAAATATTTTATCCGCGTCGTTCCGTTAAAACGCGTATTTTGTTACAACATTGGCATACGATCAATCGTGCGTTGAATGTACCTATTAAAGCCTGTTTATTGTGGCAAACCGACTGGTATAAAAACACCAGCTTTATCGGTGGTGTGTCGACGGATGAACGGCGCTTGTTTGTTAAAGCGTACAAACAGCGTGACGATGCAACGCTTGCCATGCAACAAACACATTTTGCCCAGCATTATTTTAGTGAAGCTTTTAACATTGTCGCCTATGCGATGTGCCAGGGCCACGTTATTTTTTACCCTTTATTGCCGCATCTGAACAAACATGTTCAATCAAAAACAATCCCAGATAAACTTGTTGAATTAAACCAAAATTACACAGAGAAATTTGACACAGTTGCTAAACCAGCTCTTGACTATATTCATCTCAACTTGCCGGCACTCTTACAAAAAAACGATCAATTATTGTTATGGCAACGTGCGCGTACTTATTTAGCGACATGCTCCATGCTACCAATGGTTCCGGTTCATGGCGATGTGACCCCATGGAATATATTTTACAGTGATGCACTGCAGCCGGTTTTGATTGATTATGAACGTGCCGGGTGGCATGTGCCATTTTATGACTGTTGGCATTTTTATTGCCAGCCGTTATTCATGAAACGAGAATTGCCCGATGTTCTAACTTTTATTAACGCGGTTCATCACCAGACAAAATATGATCTCTTATTTTTAAAACAGACGATGTTGATTTATCTGTTAGACCAATTGGCACACGATTTACAGGATCGTGACGATTACCCACAACAACATTCACGCCTTAAGCACGTTATTCAAGCAAAAATAGCTGTCACCAACATGCTGTTGATACATTTAAACGATGCCTGATATGCCACTTTCTCTTCTCGTTGTTCATCAAGGCGCAGAACTTTATGGATCTGACAAAGTATTGTTATCTTTGCTTGAAGCATTGCAACGTCAACTCTTCAATATAACGCTTCATGTTCCCTGCTCGGGGCCTTTACTTGAAAAGACAGCTAAAAAAGTCAAAACAACACTTATTGCACCAATCTCAATTTTACGTTTATCCAAGATTAAATCTTTGGCCTGGCTCAAGCTCCATATCTTTTGGCAAAATTTACGCTTTGCTCAGCGGCAGCTACAATCGCATGACGCTGTCATCTTAAATACCTGTGTAATTTTGAGTTATATGTTGATGTTGCCTTTTTGGAACAAAAGAAAGTATATCTACGTTCACGAAATCACGACAGGTTTACAAAATTTAATCTTCAATATTCTATTGAAACTGACCGGCGCAATCATAATTTGTAATAGTCAAGCGACCGCTAGGTCCTATCGGTTTATCTCCAATAAACACAAAGTCATTATTTATAACACGACATCAAATCCTGTTAAACAGACTGATCTAGCAGAGTTCGATACGTTCAATATTTTGTTGATCGGACGCCTCAGCGAGCGCAAAGGTTTTCATGTGATGGTTGAGGCCTTGTCATTCTTACCACAGAATATTGCTAAAAAAGTACATCTGCGCATTGTCGGGTCATCATTTTTGCTATCTGATCCTTACAAGCAAAAACTTGAAAGTCTTGTTGCACAGTCAGGTTATAATAGTCAAATCACATTTTTACCATTTACCGATAACCCAACCCTGCATTACCATTGGTCACATCTAGTTGTGGTGCCGTCAATTAAACCGGAATCGTTTGGCTTGGTGGCATTGGAAGCCATGCATCAGGCCCGTCCTGTCATTGCCAGCGCGATTGGCGCATTGCCCGAAATTACCACGCATGACATCACCGGCAAACTAGTGCCGCCGAACAACGCTCAGGCCTTAGCGGACGCAATTATATTTTATCTAAATCATCCTGAAGCTCTGCAACATCACGGACAAGCAGGTCAACATATGGCCATGCAAAAGTTTAATATCGATTATTATCAATCCGCTATCCAACGGGTGATTCATGTCTAGATATGCGCACAATATATTGATCTGTTTATTGAAAGCTTGTGGAAAATCTTACACACCTGATCCATTGCTGCCTGTGTCTTTTGTTCTCAAAATTGCTATTCGCCGCCTTATTTGGCTGCTCCGCGGCTGGATCAAATTTCATAAATCTGTATTTGTTGGCCGTCAGGTCACAATTGATGGCCGCCATAATATAGACATCGGTTCTCATGCAACACTCGATCCCGATGTTTGGATCAATGCAATCGCGCATGAAAAAGTAACCATCGGACAATCTGTCAGAATTGGTGCCTATAGCCGCATCATGTGTACCGCGCATCTATCCAAAGTCGGGCGCGGTTTCTCGATTGGCGCACAATCGGGTTGTGGTGAATACTGCTTTTTTGGTGCTGCCGGTGGTATTTGCATCGGGCAAAATGTCATGATAGGACAATATGTGTCGATGCATGCGCAAGATCATGTGTATGATGACCTTACGCGTCCGATACAACAGCAAGGCACACGCGAACAAGGTATTAGCATTGGCGATGATTGCTGGATTGGTGCCAAGGCAACGTTGCTGGATGGCACGGTAATTGGCAATCACTCCATTGTCGCTGCGGGTGCCGTTGTCAAAGGCATCTTCCCCGATAACGCGATTATTGGCGGCGTCCCGGCCAAGATCCTGAAAATGCGTCATGACTAAACAATTGGTGATCCTCGGCACGCACGGCATCCCGGCCAAACATGGCGGATTTGAAACCTGTGCCGAAAAACTGGCAATCTATCTAACGACACAGGGTTGGCAAGTGACCGTCTTTTGTTCAGGTCATACTAATGGCATAAATACCTGGCATGGTGTTACATGTCACACCATCAAAACCAGTCATCTCAGTGGCTGGCGAAAATATTTGACACCTCTTCTCTATGACTGGCATGCAATTTGGGCATCGCGTCATAGAGATGCCATTTTTTTGACGATGGGATATAACACGGCACTGTTTAATATAGTTCTGTGGTTCTATAAACGCCGTCAAATCTTCAATATGGATGGCATGGAATGGCAACGCTCAAAATATCAGCGCGCCCATGAAAAAATCTGGCTAAAACTGAATGAGTATGCCGCATTGCGCATCGCTGACACGTGTATTGCCGATCATCCGGTGATAGCCAATTACTTGGTGAAACGTTATGCACATGTTCCGATTACAACCATTGCTTATGGTGCTGATACAATTGATCCAACACAATCTGACCCAGCTATATTGAACAACTATGGCCTTTCTGCTTTTGCTTATGGGTTGATCATCGCCCGCCCGGAACCCGAAAATCAGATTTTAGAAATCGTACAGGCCTGGCAGGCGTCTGGTGTTATACAGCCATTAGTTATTCTTGGCCGCTATGATGCGAATAATGTTTATCATCGTCAGGTGCAACAAACAGCAGCTGACGCTAATGTTTTGTTTATCGGCGCGATCTATGGTACGCCAATCGTCACAGCCTTGCGCATCTATGCCGCTGTTTATCTGCATGGCCATACAGTTGGTGGCACAAACCCATCATTGGTTGAAGCCATGGCAGCCGGCTGTTTGATTGTCGCACACGACAATCCGTTTAATCGCGGTGTCGCTGCAGATGCAGCTTGGTATTTTTCTGACCAAAAGATTTTAGCCAATCACATCCAAGCCGTATTTCAAAATCCGCAAGGCCATATATTACGTACCAAAGCGCGTGAACATCATGCCAACCATTATCAATGGTTGCCTATTCTGCAACAGTATGAACAATTACTGGATGGACTTGTGCAAACACGTGTGTGATCGTCTCTTCACACACGCTTGTCAGTTTTTTGGCATCGGTATATTGCACCGGATCAATGACCGGCAATAACGTCATGTCAACCTGCAACGATTTTTGCTGAAAAAATTGCCAGACATGCGGAGTGAATGTCATATCCCGGTACCAAGCAACCATGTCCTTATTATCATCAGAAAAAATCTGACCGTTTAAGCTACGATAAGCGACACATACCGGCACGACTTTGACAGGCGGCATGTCAGCGTCATACAAAATGTTCAACAAGCTGGATTTGAACGGTAAAATACGCAAACCGTCTGATGTCGTGCCTTCGGGAAACAAAAACAGATGCTTGCCCTGCCGCAACGCGATGCGCAGTTTATCCATCTGTGCTTTCAACGTCGCGCGTTGCCGGCTGATAAATAGTGTGCCGCCTAATTTGACCAGAAAACCAAACAATGGCCAATGCTCGGTATCGGCTTTCGCCACAAAAAACGGCGGCATGCAGGCACCCAAAATTATGATATCCAGGTAAGAGCTGTGATTAGCCAAATATAAATATTGTGTTTGTGGGTCACGCTGTGACATATCCGTCAAATGAATGTGAATGCCCAGAATTTTGACAACACCACGATACCACAACGTGACAATCAGCGATTGCCGTTCGGGTGTGCGACCTATGCATTTTTGCGTACGGGCATATACCATTTGCACAACGACCAGCAACACTGTCCAAACAGAAAATAGAGCAACCCGAATAATGGCGCGCAATAATCCCATTATGTGTCATACCGTTTATAGTGATTCAAATACCGGTTGGCCGCGTTGGCGACGTCCAGTACAACGCACAGATCAATCATGTTAAATTGCTGATCGATGTAAAACCCTTCGCCCACGCCCACGCCAATCCGCAAATAACCTTTAAATAACGGTGGCAGCGCATTAAACACGGCTTTTTTGTCGATCTGTTCAGTTTTCAGCAATGCCAATTCCTGATAAAACTGCGGCTGTACATGCGGGCGAATGGCATCGTCCGTTGCATGAAACGCATTCATATAACTGATAGCCGCCAGATGATCTTGCAAATCCGTACCGTTGAAACTGGGAACGCCAATTAGAAAGTCGATGTCATTATCAAACACGCAGGCCGCAATGCCTTTCCACAACAAATTAATTGCGGTTTTTGACCGGTAATCTGGGTGAATACAGCTGCGGCTCATCTCCATGATGCGACCACCGCTGGCTTTTAATTTGTCGATGTTGAATTCGGTTTCTGTATACAGCGGTATATTGAAACGGTCAGCTTTGTCCCGCTGCAAAATGCGGTAGGTGCCAACAACACGCCCTTCCTGCTCATCCATCACGATTAAATGATCACACAATTCGTCGTAATGATCATAATCACGTTGCACAATCGCCATGTCACCAACCGGATGTGCACCCATCTCGGTATAAAACACTTGATAGCGCAAAGCTTGCGCAGCAGCCACTTCATCAGGGGTTTCGGCGATTTTTAACGTCAGATGTTCGGCCGTGATGTGATTAAATTGCATGCGCTGTCATGATTAAGTTTTTTTTACGTTCTAGCGGTAATCTGGAACACTGACAAGGTTGCCTGATGCCCCATACTCCTTTAACAACGATCCGCAAAACCCGCAAAGTGGGACTGTTTGGCGGTTCGTTTAACCCGCCGACCATTGCCCATCTGGCCTTGGCGCAACATGCCTATCGGGCGTTAGAGCTGGATGAGCTCTGGTGGCTGGTTGCACCACATAACCCGAACAAGCCGAAACACACACTGGCTCCGTTTGAACACCGCTTGGCCATGAGCCGTCTGGTGGCACATGATCGCCCATGGCTGCATGTTTCCGATCTGGAAGCCCAATTGGGGACGCAACAAACAGCCGATACCTTACGCAGCATAATTGCCCGTTACCCTGATCTCGATTTTGTCTGGCTGATGGGAACTGATAATCTTGTCCATTTTCACCAGTGGGATGATTGGCAAGATATTCTGCAGATGATGCCGATAGCGATTTTTACCCGTCCTGATGAATTGGATATCGCCTTGGCCGCACCATCCGTCCAGATCATGGAAGAGCCTCACCCCGCTCATCATGCCAAATCATTGCAACCTGGCCAATGGGCTATATTGGATAATGACCATATGCCGGTTTCTGCAACAAAAGTTCGCGAACGATTGGCAAATGGGGAAGCAACGGATTATATTCTCCCGATCGTTGCAGATTATATCCAGCAAAACAAACTTTATCAGTCTCGCTGATCACGCATAAATCTGTATGTTTAACAATCTGATTTTCAATCATAAGGTAAAAAAACGGCGTTTGGCATGTAAGATGCATTCATCTTCTCATGCAACACAAATTTCGCCAGTTTTACGGGATTTCTCTAACCCACCTCATCCGCTTCGCCGCCAGCACGGCCGGGCGTGACACCTATATTTGTGTGATGTTGTTATTGTGTCTGTCGGTCAGTGGCGCATTGGCCATGACGATGCCGGCTTTGTTTGGTTCGGTCTTGCCTGACACGGTGTGCGGCACGACGACAACAATCTTCACCACCGTCGCAGCAGACGCGCCTTGCTAATGTTTATTTATTAATTGCATTGTTCGCTTCGAATTGTATGACGCCATACAGTTGCGGTGCATAACCCTGCGTTGCCTTTTCATCGATGCCGGCATGACGCATAATGTCACGGTATTTATTAGGGCTAAAGCTGTTGTCGCGTACTTTGTTGAACATGCGGTAAGCAGCTTCCATGTCATGGAGTGAAATATCGTGACGCACCGTATCGCTAATCAGACGGTCTAACAGACTGGCCAAAATTTCAGCCTCGCGCGCCGCTTTCGGTTCGTCTTTAATGGCCGTGTGCCGCCATTCCAGAGCGTGAAAGAATCGCCCGACGAGACTGTTATAGTAGCTGCCAAATTGTCCTGCGGTTCCCATGATGCGACCTCTTTGCTGGGTTTTAATATGTTTATTATTGCCAGCAAAAAATGAAAGGTCGGTTAATAATAACCATAATCACACAAAACATGGCGTCTTTTTTATACGATAGGTTTATCCAGCATCGCACGGTACACCTCTTGGCGCATGCTGTTCTGCTCAGTCACCGGCACCGCCATCCGCAAGTTCAGGATAATCTTGTCATGCTCGTGCCAGTCGATGATCACTTTCGGCTCGGGGCCAGGCGCATTGAGGCCGAATTTTTTGTTGAATTGATTAAATTTTTTCTTAGCTTCGCGGATATAGGGTTCTGATAGAGTGGTACCGATTTGGATCAGCCGGTCTTGCATGGTGTGCCAGTCATCTGTGCGCTGCATGGGAATTGGCACCATCATCAGCACATAGCGATGTTCATCCAAAGTATCGGTATAAACATTCTTGCTCAGGAACTGGCTGTTGGGAACAACGATCGTGCGCCCGGTGCGCTGGCCGTAATCGTTCACTTCGATCAAGACGGTCGACAGGATATTACTGGCCACGACATCGCCATGCACGGTGTCAATCGTAATCCGCCCGCCAATCCGCGCGCCTTCAACGCTGGCCCGGATGATGGCGCCGGTCAGACAGGTGATCAGCTCTTTAAACGCCAACACCAAAGCGGCAGCGACGGCCACAATCGACACGGCAAAAGTGCGCAATTGCGGTGCCCAGATGATTAAAAGCGCGACGCCGACAAACAACAGCGAAATATAACGTGTGCGCTGCCGCCAGCGGATGACGGTGGTTTGTGCCAGGTCAGTGTCTTTTTCCAGCCATTTGAGAATCAACCACCGGGCCAGAACCGCCAGTGTCAGCAACAGGATGGAACTCAGGGTTTTGCTGTCGAGGGAGTGCCAAAAGACGACAAAACTGGTGGCAAATGTGGTGGGATCAAGGGAAAAATCTGGCTGTTTCATTGCCTTAGGCTAGTTATTAACGGTGTTGTGTCAAGAAAGCCGCTTGGCTAATATCAAGACATGAACCAGAACCAGACTGCTCCCACCGCTTCCCGTCCCAGCATAGTTGTCTTCGGCAATCAGAAAGGCGGGTCTGGCAAATCGACCATGGCCATTCATGCCATCGTTGCCATGATGCAAAATGGGTATCGCGTCGGCACTCTCGATCTGGATAGCCGTCAGGGAACACTGACCCGCTTCTTTCAAAACCGCGCACAAAAAGTGGCTGAGGAAAATTTGAACATCCCCTGCCCGGTGGATGTTATTCTGGTGCCGGAAAGCAAAGCCGATACGATTACACACAAAAATTCTGAAGAAGCCGATGCTTTGCAAGCGGCGTATGACGCGCTGTATGCCAAGGGTTGTGATGTCATCGTATTAGATTGTCCAGGCAGCGATACCGAACTCAGCCGGTTGGCGCACCGCATTGCCGACACGCTGATTACACCAATGAATGACAGCTTTATTGACCTTGACCTGATCGCCAAGATCAATGGCAAGACACTGGAGATAGAACAACCCAGCGTCTACAGCGACGCCGTCTGGCAGTACCGCAAGGAGCGCGCCATCAACCGCGGCAAACCGATAAACTGGTTTATCGTGCGTAACCGGTTGAGCCACATCAACGCACAAAATAAACAAAATATTCAACAATTGCTGGAAAAACTGGAGAAACGTTTCGGTTTTACATTTTTGAATGGGTTCAGTGAACGTGTGATTTATCGCGAGTTGTTTCTGAAAGGTCTAACCTTGATGGATCTGCATGCGGTCAAAGACAGCAGCCTTAACATGTCGCAATTAAGTGCGCGGCAAGAGGTTCGCACCTTGATCAACACAATCGGTTTTGGCAGCAAAGCCCCCAGGCAACAAGTAACAAACGAAATGCCCGTTCTCTCACAGCAAGTGGCCTGACATGTCTTCCTATGATGCACTGCCTTTGAATGCCCTCTCGATTACCGTGATCGGTACAGGGTATGTAGGGCTGGTGAGTGGCACCTGTTTCGCATCGCTGGGTCATCATGTCACCTGCGTTGATACGAACCCACAAAAAATCGCCGACCTGCAGAACGGCAAAATTCCGATTTATGAACCGGGTCTTGATAAACTGGTCGCGGAAAACGTGCTGGCGAAACGGTTGCATTTCACCACCGATCTAAAAAGCTCTGTCCCCCACAGCCAAGCCATTTTTATTGCCGTTGGCACCCCCACCGCGCCTGATGGCGTCAGCGCAGATTTAACAGCGGTCTATGCAGTTGCCAAGCAACTGGCGCCATTATTGGATGATTACAAAGTCATCGTCACCAAATCGACTGTGCCAGTGACCACCAGTGCGACAATTGAAAAAACCATTCGCGACACGAATGCCAACGCGCAGTTTGATATATGCTCCAACCCGGAATTTTTGCGTGAAGGTGCGGCGATCGACGATTTTCTGCAGCCGGATCGTATTGTGTGCGGTATCCGTACGGACCGCGCCAAGGCTGTAATGCACCAACTTTATTTGCCATTGATCAATCGCAATGTCGCCATGGTGTGGACAACACCGGAGAGTGCAGAACTAATTAAATATGCGGCCAACGCATTTCTAGCGACGAAAATCACCTTTATCAATGAGCTGGCAAATTTGTGTGAACAGATTGGTGCCGATGTCGATACGGTCGCACTGGGCATGGGTCTGGACAGCCGGATTGGGCCGAAATTTTTGCAGGCTGGTCCCGGCTATGGCGGCTCATGTTTCCCGAAAGACACGCGCGCCATGGCGCATACGGGACGTGAATATGATACTATTCTTACGATCGTCGAAACGGTGATCGAGACGAATGATCAGCGCAAACAGTCTATGACCGACCGGATTGTTGCAGCCTGCGGCGGGTCTGTGAGCGGCAAAACCATCGCGATTTTAGGCCTGGCATTTAAAGCGCATACTGATGATATGCGTGACAGTGTGACGTTGGATATTATTCCGGCCCTCATGACTCTGGGTGCTATGGTCAAAGCCTATGATCCGGCGGCGATTGAGGCGGCAAAATTGTTGTTGCCTGACGGGGTTGTCTATGGCGACAATCCGACCCATATCATCCGCGACAGTGATGCACTGGTGATTGCAACAGAATGGCCAGAGTTTCGCATGCTGGATTTAATGCAAGCCGCCAAGACAATGCGCTCACCCATCCTTGTCGATTTGCGCAATGTTCTGGATGGCAAAAATGCCATGCAGGCCGGTTTTGATTACCACCCGATCGGGCGCCGTCCGCTGCTCGTATCGCAACTCAAAAAGAAATGACCATGACCCAATTCACGCACAATTTTAATCCGACCATTTTACGCGAATATGATGTGCGCGGTGTGGTCGATAAAACCCTGTTTGCCGAAGATGCCTATGCTGTAGGCCGCACATTTGGCAGCATCATTAAACGCGATGGCGGCACCAAAGCCGGCGTCTGTTTTGACGGCCGTCATTCCTCACCCCGTTTTGCTGAGGCGCTCATCAAAGGTTTGAATGACGCCGGTATTAATGTTGAAAATTATGGCCTGGCGCCAACACCGTTGGTGTATTTTGCTGTTTATGAGCGTGGTCTGGATGGCGCGATTGCCATCACCGGTTCGCACAACCCGCCGGATCACAACGGCATCAAAATGATGCTGAAAAGCGGCCCGGTGTTTGGTGACATGATCCGTGGCTTAGGCGTGATGGCGAAGGCTGGTGATGTCGAAACAGCAGAAGACAAATGCACTGTTGAAAACGTCAAACTCTATGATGTCTATCTGGAACGTTTGACCCGCGACTATCTGTCCCACGGCAAAAAGCCGATGAAGATTGTCTGGGATGCCGGTAATGGGATTGTCGGCCAAGTGTTGAAAGATTTTACGGATCGTCTGCCCGGCGAGCATATTTTACTGTTCGACAAAGTCGATGGCGATTTTCCCAACCATCATCCCGATCCACAGGTTGAAAAAAATCTGGAGGACCTGAAACGCGTGGTCAAGGAACAACATTGTGATCTGGGTATTGCCTTTGATGGTGATGGCGACCGGTTGGGTGCCGTGGACTGCAATGGCCATGTCATGTGGCCGGATCAACTGACCGGATTGTATGCCCGCGAAATTCTGGAGCGCGTGCCGGGCAGCAAGATCGTCATCGACGTGAAATGTGGCTTGAACACCAGCAACATGATTATCCAATACGGCGGTGAACCTGTTATCTGGAAGGCTGGGCATTCCCTGGTCAAAGCCAAGATGAAAGAAATCGGTGCCGCACTGGGTGGTGAGTTAAGTGGCCACATCTTTTTCAAAGACGGTTTTTACGGTCATGACGACGCCTTGTATTGCGCGGTGCGTTTGCTAAACGTCATCAATCAATATGGCGCCCTCGCCGAATTGCAAACACTATTTCCGGAAACGTTCACAACCAATGAAATGCGTTTTGAAGTGCCAGACGAAGACAAATTTGCCATGGTCGACCGGGTCGGCGCGTATGCCCGTGCGAAAACCGGTGATGGCAATATGGTGGTCGATATCGACGGCATTCGCCTGAACACGCCAACCGGCTGGTGGCTGTTACGCGCGTCAAACACACAAAACGCCCTCACTGCCAGGGTTGAAGGACTCAGTGCCAATGCACGTGATGCCTTATTCGCTGACTTGCAGGATGCCTTGCGGAGTGCCAATGTGCCAATGCCGGATGATCTGTTGAACGCAACGGCCAGCCATTAAACAGGGTTATTGATCAAATATATTTTAGGAATATAATCCTATAACACATTGATTTCCTTGGTTAAAAGGGCAAATGTTTCACGTGAAACATTTTCGCTGACATCAATTACATCAATCTAGCCCTTATCGTCATCCCACAAATTGCCAAAGGCAATTGTCTGGGATCTCAGTTTGCTGATAAAAAAACTTATTGACAGAATTTCATTTCCGTTATAATTTTGAATCAGATGATGACACAATCCAGCCTGTTGAAACAAAGTATTGCCAAGAGCCTCGCTCTTGCTGCTGTTAAACGCAGTGCATTTGGTTATTGGTATTTTTGGGCCTAAGCCCAGCATCATCTCACTCCGACTTTACAATTTAATATTTTATTTTGGCCCTTATCGGGTCAAGGGTTTTCATATATTTGCATTGAGAGATTACCATGGTCACGTCGCCACACACAGTTTCCCCACACACCGTATTCTCAAACTATCCGCGCGTTACACAGGCAACACAAGAATACAGCAGTCTGCCGTTTGAGAATGTCAAGAATCCAGCTGTTGCTGACAATGCATTGTATCTCGCTGTTTTATTCGCTTACGATTTTCGCGATATGGCACTGAAAGCGTTGCATCATGAACTTGCGGTGCAATTCCAAAATCCGTCAGATGACAAATCTTATTTCGGTACGTTGCTCGATCTAGTTAAAGACGAATGTGCTACCGACAACATCGCGCCTGAAAAAAAAGAAGTCAAATCGCATTTCGATTTTATCTGTGCCGCCGCAGATGCAGCTAATGTTGACATCTCCGGCATTCGCACGTTTTATGCGACGAATGGACAGGATGTCACCGGTTTGAAACCGGATGTACAGGATCTGATTTTACATCAGCAAAAGGTTTACAAAGACCCGGATGCGTGTCTAGTCACCATTGCCATGCGCGAAAGTCTGCCTGGCACATCGTCAAATGCCATTATCGCACATCTGCCGGATAACCCAAAATACGATCTATACCGCCGCTTTCTCTCTATTCATGTTGCCGTTGATGGCGGCGATGATGGGCATGGCGAAATGATTACCAAAACAATCGGCCAAAAAGTTCCAGCAGATAAATTAGACCATGCCATGGCAGCAGCGGCGCATTTTCAGGAAGAACGCACAAAAATTTATCGCCGTGCTTTGACCATGTAATACAAACAAGGCCCCACGCGGGGCCTTTTTATTTTCACTTGAATAATCTAAGCCACCTTCGCCATGCCTTTAAGCACATAGTGTAAGATACCGCCGGCTTTGAGGTATTCCAGTTCATCAACAGTATCGATCCGTACCAAAAGTTTTGTCACCATTTTTGTGCCATCAGAGGAATGGACGATCAATTCCACCTCTTTGCGCGGCTTCAAATTATCGGCCAAACCATGAATTGAGATTGTCTCATCCCCACGCACTTGTAAGGTTTTGCGAGATTCGCCATTCATAAATTCCAATGGCAACACGCCCATGCCGATCAGATTTGAACGGTGAATGCGTTCAAAGCTTTCCGCGATCACGGCTTTGACACCAAGCAAATACGTGCCTTTGGCTGCCCAGTCGCGTGACGAGCCAGTGCCGTATTCCTTGCCACCAAAAATAACCAGCGGGGTATGGTGCGTCATATATTTCATGGCCGCATCATAAATCGACATTTCCTCGTTGGCCGGCACATATTTCGTATAGCCGCCTTCAATATTTTCCAGCATTTCGTTTTTAATGCGAATATTGGCGAATGTGCCGCGGACCATGGCTTCATAGTTGCCACGGCGTGCGCCGTATGAGTTGAACATGACAGGTTCGACACCGTGTTCGATCAGGTAACGGCCGGCTGGCGAATCTTTTTTGATCGAACCAGCGGGTGAAATATGATCTGTCGTAATCGAATCGCCTAAAACTGCCAGAATGCTGGCATTTTCAATGTTGGCAATGGGTGTATTGCTGTCGGACAGATGATTGAAAAATGGTGGGTTGCGGATATAAGTCGAATCCTCTTGCCAGTCATAGATTTCACTGCCCGCGACCTTGATGTCCTGCCATTGCTGCGGTCCTAAAAACACATCAGCATAACGTTCACGGAACATCTCTGGTGTCAGATATTTGGCGATCATGTCGCGCACTTCCTGTGATGTCGGCCAGATGTCTTTGAGATAGACCGGTTCGCCGTTTTGATCCTTGCCAAGCGGGTCTTTGGCAATATCAATTTTCATCGACCCGGCAATGGCATAGGCCACAACCAACGGCGGTGACGCCAGATAGTTTGATTTCACCTGTTGCGAAATCCGGCCTTCAAAATTTCGGTTGCCTGATAAAACCGAGACAACATTCAAGCCAGCGGTTTCAACGGCTTTGGCAATGTTATCCGGCAATGGGCCAGAGTTGCCAATACAGGTGGTGCAACCGTAACCAACCAGATAAAAACCCAACGCATCCAGATCTTCGGTCAGGCCGGCGGCATTGAAATATTCGGTTGCGATTTGCGACCCGGGTGCTAGTGATGTTTTCACCCATGGCTTGCGGTTCAACCCTCTGGCGCGCGCTTTGCGGGCGACAAGACCGGCGGCAATCATCGCGAAAGGGTTCGAGGTATTCGTACAGCTGGTAATGGCGGCAATCACGATATCACCATGATCAATGCTGTAATCCGCACCTTCGACGCGCGTTGGATTAGTCGGGTTTTCAGCCGCCTGCTCTTCACTCAGGTGTTTGTTAAACGAGACAGCGGCCTCTTTCAAAAAGACGCGATCTTGTGGACGTTTTGGTCCGGCCAGCGATGATTGCACATCGGCCAGATTGAGTTCAAGCGTGTCGGTGAACACCATCTCTTCATCTTCCTCACGCCACAAGCCCTGCTCTTTAGCATAAGCTTCGACCAAGGCAATGGTACTGTCTTCACGGCCTGTAAACCGCAAGTAACGCAACGTTTCATCATCAATCGGGAAAAAGCCGCACGTTGCGCCATATTCTGGTGCCATGTTGGCAAGGGTCGCACGGTCTTCCAGCGTCAGATACTCAAGACCTTCACCAAAAAATTCGACAAATTTATTAACGACACCTTTTTTGCGCAGCATTTGTGTGACGGTTAAAACCAGATCGGTGGCGGTCGTGCCTTCCGGCAATTGGCCGAAGAGTTTGAAGCCGATGACTTCGGGAATCACCATCGACACCGGTTGACCCAGCATTGCGGCCTCAGCTTCGATACCGCCCACGCCCCAACCCAAAACCGCCATGCCGTTGACCATGGTGGTGTGGCTATCAGTCCCAACCAGAGTGTCGGGATAGGCAACAAGCTCGCCGGATTTATCGGTGTCTGTCCAGACGACTTTGGCCAGATATTCCAGATTGACCTGATGACAAATGCCGGTGCCTGGTGGTACGACACGGAAATTGCGAAAAGCTTTTTGGCCCCACTTCAAAAATTCATAGCGCTCGTTGTTGCGCTCAAATTCCAGATCAACGTTGATGTCAAACGCCTTGTCGCTGCCGAACGCGTCGACCATAACCGAATGATCAATGACCAGATCGACCGGCACCAGCGGATTCACATCCTGTGGCTTGCCGCCAAGAGTTTTGATGCCTTCACGCATTGTGGCCAGATCGACCACAGCCGGAACCCCGGTAAAATCCTGCATCAGCACGCGTGCCGGACGGTAGGCAATTTCATGTTGCGATGTTTTATTCTCTTGCCAGTCGGCAATGGCCTGGACATCCGCGATGTTGACACTCTTGCCATCCTCAAAACGCAGCATATTTTCCAATAGCACTTTTAATGATTTGGGCAATTTTTTGACGCTGCCGATTTGTTTTTCCGCTTCCCGGATTGAATAATACGCTATATCTTGACCTTGAATGGTCAATGTTTTACGGGTTTTCAAGGTGTTGAGACCAACGAGTGTCGTCACGGGATCCTCTTTAATTTTTCTGTTTAAAATTGTAGACTTGATCTTTACAGGGAAGAATGAATAAGACGTTTATGAACCGAGAAAATTCTTTAATCACAACAGATTATGCATTCTGCATGGCTTTTTCAAATTTACAGTTTTTGAAATACACGGGATTATAATACATCCTAAAAACCATTTCAAGGCTAACGGTTAAAGCAAGACATGAGTTAAAGAGTAACATGCATATGCTTGATTTTTTAACACAATAAATTAAAATGGAATGTATCACATGAACTTTATTCGTTTTTTGCCCGTTCTGTTGTTAGCTGTCTTTATTGGCTTATATGGCTTTACCATTTCGGCTGACCGTCAACAGGATCGGTCGTCGTTACTTGATAAACCACTGCCGGAATTTTCGCTGCAAAATGCTCAGCCGTCTGGTTTGCTTTTGTCGTCTGCCACCATACAAAAACCGGCTTTGCTTGTGTTTTGGGCCAGTTGGTGCGGCGTTTGCCGGGTGGATATGCCTATCCTCAGCCAGTTTGCTCAAAAGCATGACATCCAGTTATATGGCATAGCTTATCGTGATGACCCGCAAGCCTTGCAACAGGCAATCGCTCAATTTGGGTCTGGCGTCAGATTTGCCGCTGTTGGCCGTGATGATACCGGTGATGTCGCCGCACGTTACGCATTAGTTGGAGTGCCAACCCTGTTTGCGATCGATAGAGCCGGAATCATCCGCCGCGTCGTTCCGGGACAGGTTTCGGCCAAACTATTGGACCGCAGCGTCTTGCCAGTATTACACTGAAGTACGGGTTGCTTTTCAAGGTACGCGTGGTTAAGTGGGACTTAGTAAAATTGATCAAACGACACAGTGCAAAAGGTGATTTATGACCATTAAAATTCTGGCTTTCGACGGCAGCGGTCGCAGTGCATCGACTAACCATCATCTGTTGGACATCGTCACCCAGGGCGTCCAGTTGGCCGGTGGCGAACTGACCTCGATCAATCTCCGTGACTATGATCTGCCATTATATGACGCCGATCTGGAAGCCGAAAGCGGCCTGCCCGATGCCGTGTTAAAACTGAAACAGATTTTTGATGCGCATCAGGGGTTCCTGATCGCCTCGCCAGAGTATAATGGCACCGTCACGCCATTGTTGAAAAACAGCATTGACTGGGTGTCACGCCCAACCGCTGGCGAAGGGTCTTTGAAACAATTCAAAGGCAAAGTGGCCGGTTTGATGGCAACATCCCCTGGCAAGCTGGGTGGGTTGCGCGGGTTGTATCAATTGAACACGATTTTGTTTGGCATGCAGGTCATGGTGTTGCCAGAGATCGTGTCGATTGGCGGCAGCTATGACGCCTTTGATGACAAGCATCAGCTAAAAGATGAAAAACAGCAAAACCAGGCGCTGCATCTGGGCCAGCGTATCGTCAAACTGGCGCAGGCGCTGCAACATGCAGCGTAAATAAGTTTTACCCATGGTTATATTTAACCGGTTGTAAACTTTAGCCGGGTAACCGTTGAGTCAGTTCAACATTTTAATGAGTTCACTATGCCGTTAAAAATCCAGCTTAAGCCACGCGAACGTATCATCATCAATGGTGCTGTGATCGAGGGCAATCCTGATGGGCGCACCGAAATTATCGTGTTGAACAATGCAAGCGTCATGCGCCAAAAACACATCATGCAAGAAGACGATGCGAACACGCCGTCCAAACGCTTGTATTTTGCATTACAGATGTTGTATATCGACCCCGAAAATCAGGAGCAGTATAAATCCTTGTTTGAAGGATTTCGCAGCGATCTGGAACGGGTCGTGAGTTTGCCAGTTTTGAAAGAGTCGCTGGCCTTGATCAAAAACGCTGTCGATAATGGCCGTTACTATGACGCTATGAAAATCTGCCGTGATCTGATGACGGCTGAAGATCAATTGTTAAATCTTCAACAATAGCTTAAACTATAACATATAATTCACTGAATGTTTTACCGGCTTTGTTTTTACAACCATTCAGATGATCCAGTATATCTTTTTGCATCTCCGATGGCTGTAAAAATAACGGGAACCTATTAAAAGTTTTATCTTTTAATGTCCCCATGGTCCAGGGCGGTGGCATGATATCTGTTTGATTGCCACCTTTATACGTTTTGTTGGCGAATGATGGATAATAAATGACAAAGTTGTTGCCAGATGTTTGACGCAAAATATCAATAACGGTGCCGTCAGAACAGACAAAATCTTTTTTTGCATCTTTTAAATAATCTTGATAACTTTTGTGAATCAATTCTTTTCCAGTTTCAGATTGCGCTGAAAATAAATGTTTATATTGTTTTCGCTCATAATCGATCTCTGAATATTTTAGAATGCCCATACTCAATAAAACAAGCAAAACCAACAGCGGTATACTGCCCGCCAGCGGCAAAAAGATAAAATGTTTGTGAACTATTTTTAATAGAAAAGCTAGTGGAAATGACAATACCGTAATAATAATAAAATTGACCATAGTATTATATGCAGCGGTTGGATATGTGTTTGGAGCATCCCAGAACAGGAATGTGATGCATGTATATAAAACAGCGAGACCAACAACTGATAGCGAGAAAACGTAAGCTAGAACTGCCATGATGTTCAATTTCACTTTGATAACCTGGATACTGACAACCCGAAACTAATGCTATCACTAAAACCCATCATGACTGATACTTATCATACAATGCCGGAATGAGATCCTCTGGCGTCTCGACAAAATGGAACAAATCCAAATCGCCTTCTTTGATAAAATTTTCCGTCAGCAATTTTGATTTGAAATCTTTCAACGGTGACCAGAAACCATTAATATTCACGAACAAAATCGGCTTGTTATGCAGGCCCAGTTGTTTCCAGGTCAAGATTTCAAACGCTTCGTCCAGCGTGCCATAGCCGCCCGGCAAAATGACGAAAGCGTCACTTTTCATGACCATTAATTGTTTCCGCTCATGCATGCTGTTCACAATATGTAATTCTGTAATATTATCGTGCCGTTCCTCGCGGTCTTGGAGATGCTGTGGAATAATGCCAATCACCTTGCTGCCAGCTTTGAGTGCGGCATCGGCGACAGCTCCCATCAAGCCTGTCCGGCCGCCGCCATAGACAACGTTTAAATTATTTTCACCCAAAGCTGTGCCGACGGTTTGTGCGGCTTCAAGATAATGCGCGGAAACACGTGTGGACGCGCCGCAATAGACACAGACAGTTTGCAACATAATTTAACCAGTTTTAATCATTATGGAAGATAGATAGCTAGTATCATAACGCTGGTTTGTGTAAGGTAAACCATCTTTATTTAAGACAGGATTATCTCATGACCGATGCTTTTCAGCCTGAAACCAAAACGACCACAGATGAGCCGGTGCTGGATGGCCCACAGCAAATCGTGCAGATGTTCCAGATGGCGGGCAAAAATCTGATGGATTTCCTCCGTCACATTCATCCGGCGGGCTGGCCGTTTATTGGTGTGTTTCTGATGATCAGCGTTTTACTCGCGATGATTGCTGGCGGTTTAGGCTGGATCGGCATTATTATTACGGGATGGTGTGTCTTCTTTTTCCGCGATCCGATCCGTGTGACGCCGGACGTTCCAGGTTTGATCACCTCACCGGCTGATGGTTTGGTGAGTGCGATTGATTTGGTGACTTTGCCGGACGAATTGAATTTAGACGCGAGTGACAGCGCAACGATTGTTACCCGCGTATCGATCTTCCTGAACGTGTTTGATGTGCATGTGCAGCGTCTCCCGGCCGCCGGCACGATCAAAAAAGTGATCTACCGTCCGGGCAAATTTATCAATGCCACATTGGATAAAGCCAGCGAAGAGAATGAGCGTTCGACCGTGTTGATGGAAACATCGAGCGGTCAAAAGATTGCGTTTGTGCAAATCGCTGGTTTGATTGCCCGCCGCATTATCAACACATTACAAAATGACCAGGTTGTGACAGCTGGAGAGCGTTATGGCTTGATCCGTTTCGGCAGCCGTGTGGATGTGTATTTGCCGTTTGGCGTGTTGCCACAAGTCATTGTCGGGCAGCGCATGATTGGTGGTGAAACCGTGATCGCCGATATCAACAGCACATCTGCAACCCGCACAGGTTTAGCCCGATGAATGATTTCTTCCTGAGCCCCAGCGACGACCAGACGTCAGAAAACAAACGTCTAGTCGGTACAAAGTTGTTGCCAAATGCTTTGACGATTGTCGCACTCTGTACCGGTCTGACGGCTTTGCGATTTGGTATTGATGGCCGCTGGACCGCTGCCATGATTTTGGTGTTATGCGCGGCGTTCCTGGACGGCATCGACGGGGCTGTAGCCCGCCTGTTAAAAGCCAGCAGTCCGTTTGGCGCGCAGCTGGATAGTTTTTCTGACTTCGTCAGTTTTGGTGTCGCACCTGCAACCCTGCTGTATTTGTGGAATTTGCATGAGGCTGGGGCAATTGGCTGGATTGCCTCGCTTTTGTTGTGTGTCTCAACGGCCTTGCGCTTAGCACGGTTCAATGTGCGCAGCGCCAACCCGGTTGTTGTCGAAGATAATGCCGCGTTGAAAAAGAAATTCTTTGAAGGCGTTCCCTCACCGGCCGGTGCGATTTTGGCCTTGCTGCCGATGATCATCAGCTTTCAAATGGACACTGTTGAAGAAGGCGGTTTCCCACCGTTTATTATCGGGATCTGGGTGTTGATTATTGCCGGATTAATGGTGTCGCGCGTGCCGACCTATTCCCTTAAAAGCATCAAAATCAATCAGAAATACATGATTGCCGTCTTGGCGTTTGTGGCATTACTGGCGGCAGCATTGGCCAGCGAACCCTGGTGGACACTGATTATTATCTGTCTTGGGTATCTGTTCAGCATTGTCTACAGCATGCGGAAATATAAAGGTTTGTTTACTGTATCGTCAGGCCAGCCTGTGTCAGCAATGGTTGAGCAAACTGACGTCGTCAACCCATAAGGTTGATCCGCTTTTAACGGATTCGTAACATCGCAGCTTTATTTAAATGATAAGGCGGGGTAACAGGATTTATCCCGTGCCAAAGCCATAGCTGCATCGACGAGGATTTCTGCATGACCAATCAGCAACAAGCCGAAGAAGATACCGGCATCATGTTCGAAAATCTGGGTCGTGATTTGCCCTTTATTTACTTGGTGCATTACGCCAAAGATCAGCAGGATGCTTTGACGCTGTTGTGCGACACCTATGGGTCAGACAAAGGCGAGATCGCAAATGCGGGCCGCCAGTTTAATTGGGACACGCATAATTATACTGACTATTATTCGTCCTTGTTTGCGCATTGCCGCCCGCATATCAAGAAAGTCTTCGAATGCGGGATTGGGACGACCAACCCGAATTTCACCGCCAATATGGGTTTGCATGGCAAGCCGGGCGCAAGCTTGCGCGTCTGGCGCGATTATTTTCCGAATGCCCAAATTATCGGTGCCGATCTGGACCGTGATGTTCTGTTTACCGAAGACCGCATTAAGACCTATTTTATCGATCAAACGAACAGCACCATCATTGCTGAATTCTGGAAGAATGTAGACTTAACGGATTTCGATTTGATCCTGGACGATGGTTTGCACGAATATCACGCCGGTATTTGCCTGTTTGAAAATTCGATTGATAAACTGGCGGATCACGGCATTTACATTATCGAAGATGTGCAACAGGACGATTTGATTCAATACAAGGATTATTTCTTGCATAAAAATTATACGGCGAATTTCGTTAACCTCAGCCGACCCAACCTGCCATTGTTCAATAATAATCTGGTCGTGATCCGTAAAAAAACGGTTTAAGCATCCAGTTGAATAACCAACGCCGCATGATCAGAAAATGGCTGCGGGATGATTGTCAAGGATAGCCTGTCACGCAAAGCGTTTGAGCAAACACACAAATCAAGCGCCAGCTGACGTTTGTGAAATCTAAACGTATGGTCGTCTTCGTTGTTTAAAATATGCAGATCTGTTGTCTGGCACAGTTCATCCAGCTCTATAAAGCCATGCATGATGTTAAAGTCACCAAGCAGAATAATCTTGTCAGAGGTGTTAGCGATCAACTCTTTGATTTCGGCAAATTGCCGGGCGCGGACGGTTTTTTGCAGTGAAAAATGGCCGAATAATAATTGAATATCCGGTGCAATTTGTATTTTATAAAACAGCCGTTTCGTGCCGTTTCTGAAATAAAGCCGTTCAAACGCCACAGCCTGTTTCGCCATGAAGCCGTTGCTTTTGCCCATGTGCAATGGCATGCGGCCAAGCCAGCTTCTTTCGCCATATTTGTCGGCGATGTCGTGGCAGGCATAATTGTCGTCCAGCAAGAATTGCATTTGATTGACGCGCGCCGTGTGTAACGAGCCTTGATCGATCTCGACAAAACAGCAGAGATCAGGCTGTTCAGTGTCAATGATTATTTTGAGTTGTTTTAATACATCCTGTTGCAGCGATTGGCCACTATAGAGATGCCGGTGAAACCGTTTTATATGCTGGCTCAGTGTGCCATCAATGCCTTTGGCGTAACCGATATTGCTGAAGAGAATTTTTTGCATCACAACAGCCGCTTGAACAGACGGCCAATATAACCCGCAATTCGATAGTATAGCGGCAGTTGCCGCCAATAATTTTTGCCGGCTTGAATTGTATTGGACAAATCAGTTTGAAATTGTGATTGCAATTGATCAATAATTGTTTTATCGCGAATGATCAGGTTCGCTTCACGGTTGTGCATGAGACTGAGATAATCCAGATTTGTACTGCCCAACATCGCCCAGTCATTGTCAATAATCGCATATTTGGCATGCAGCACATTGTTCTGGTAAAGCTGCAAATGAATGTGATTGCGCACCAGCCAGGGAATAAAGGAACGTGAAATACAATCAGCAATGGGGATGTCTGTTGCCTCACCCGCCACGATGGTAACGTTGACACCTTGACGCGCCGCGCGACGCAAGGCACTCATCAAGCGGCGTGGCGGCAGAAAATAAGGTGTAACCAACAACACTGAATGTTTCGCTTGTCGGATCGCTTGCAGAAGTTCACGATAAATCGGGTTGATTTTTAAACGTTGTCGGCTGACAGAATAATGCAATAAGCCATTTAGTGTTGGTGTCATGATATCATAAGCCTGTTCAGTTGCATCTGTCAGCGTCAGGCTGTGACACAAACTGGCAAATTCCTGTGCGATTGTTGCAATCAACGGGCCGCTAAAACGCAGGACAATATCGCGCCAATTCCGCATATCGTCGTCGATACAGGCACTGCCGACATAGCCAGTGTGATCATCAATCAAAAGCAACTTATTATGATTGCGTGGCAGCCACAGCCACGGTGTGACGATATTGTACCAACGCATGCGATTATAAAAGTGAACACGCCCACCAGCCTGGCGTAAGTCAGCAACCAGTGGTTCGCCGATTAAACAACGACTGCCGACACCATCTAAAACCAGACAGACCGCCACGCCTTCTCGCGCCTTTTGAATGAAGATTTCCAGAAACGCGTGACCGGCGGTATTATCTTCCAGAATATATTGCTCGCACTGAATTGATCGGGTTGCGCGGCGGCAGTCCTCCAGCATCGCCTGCCAAACCTGACCGGGTGTGGTGTAAAATTGTGGTAGATCGGCACTGTCATGTTGGCTCATTGTGTAAACTTAGAGCAAACCGGTGGTTTTTTAAAGGTTGCCTTGGCGTTGCGTTTTATGCAGCAGAATGATTTTTGCCATGACCAGTATAAAAAGCGTACAGACGATGGCAGGGCCTGTGGGGTAATCAAACAGTGACGATAGCAATAAGCCGCCAGTCAACCCGGCAACGCCTACCCCATAGGCAACACCAAGCTGTTTCTTTGTGTTCGTATGACGTGCCGCAATCGCTGGTAAAATGAGTGAAGCAAACACCAGGTAAACACCGACCAGTTGCACAGACGCCGTAACGGTGACAGCAAACAGGGCATAAAAACCAAACCGATTGAGGCGGTGACGGGCCAAAAACCAGATTGTCATCACCACACTGTACATGGCACCAATCAGCATTAATTGCAGCGGTGACACCCACAGGATTTGTCCGGCCAGCAAATCTTTCATATGTTCGCCACCATGCGGATTTTGTCCCAGCAGTAACAAGGCCAGCGAGGCCGAAAAGACAAACAGGCAGCCGATCAAGGCTTCCTGGATATCCGGGTAATGCTTTTCGGTCCAGGTGAGAAACCATGCGCCGCCAAGTGCTGCAACCAATGAGCACATCTGCACAATCCAGGCTGTTTGATGCGCATGTTCGCCCAGCAACACCATGGCACACAACGCACCCAGTGCGGCCATTTGGGCAATGGCCAGATCGATGAAAATGATACCACGCTGTAACACCGCAATCCCCAACGGAACATGGGTTGCCAAGACCAACAATCCCGCCATAAAGGCCGGAAGAAGGATTGATAGTTCAAAACCAGTCATGCCTGCCTCTTATGGGTTTGTGGCGTGTGTTAGCAAATTGATTGTTGAATCGAACAGGCCGAATAAATCTCTTGCTTGGGCATTGCCGCCAACGGTGAAGGGCAATTCAATTGCTGGAATATGGCTTTACCACTCAGCCATGTGGCTGCAGAATCGCTTTCATACGCGGCGTAAATGACTGCTTTGACTGGCTTCGCTTGAACTTTCGCCAAGACTTGTGCCAGATAACTGCTGGTTGGTGGAATGCCAGGTTTTGGTTCCAATGCTGTGACCACTGTCAAGCCTGTCCAGTTGAGGAGATAGGCCCAGCTGCTGTGTTGCACGGCAATCGGCTGGCCACGCAGTGCAACAATCTCTTTTTGCCAACGTGTCATCGCATTTTGCCAGCGCAGTGTGAAATTGGTGTAGCGGGATTGATAGGCCATAGCATGTGTGGGATCAATCTGTTGCAGACGTTGTGCCAGGGCTTTGGCAACTAATGCAATGTTGCGCGGGTCGGTTTGAATATGCGGATTGCCCAGCGGATGTACGTCGCCATTTGCACGATCCAGACGCGTGGGAACTTCCAAGCGTTGTACATAGTCTGATGCCATGAACCAGCCTTCATTGCCCGGTTGGACCTTGCTGTTACCCGCTTGAGTTATAATAATTGGCAGCCAGCCGATTTCCAGTTCCGCACCTGTGCAAAACACCATATCCGCCTGACGCATTGCGGCCAGCAAGCTGGGCTTGGCCTGGATGTGATGGACATCCTGTTGCGCTGTGGTGGCACTTTTAATCGTCACATTGTCATCACCAATTTCTTGCGCCAGTGAGGCCCATTCCGGCTCACAGGCAAAAATTGTCGTGGCATGGGCTGAATGAATGGACAATAAGCCAAAACATAGCACTGTAAAAAATAAACGGTAAATCATTGTGATACTCCTGTCGGTTTGATCAGTATTTGTGGGCGCCGTGAGCGCCCAAACTCATAATGTATTGTGCAATAAACTGGTTATCCGTTTCGGGTCCGGTGTGGTCATCATTGTACTGCAGACGAACACGGCTGAATTCACTGTGGGTATAATCCCCCATAATGCTGTTAACATATGGATCATGGCCCTGGCTGTCTAATGCGCCGCCAGCCAATGTGATTGGTGCATCGTCAGCCTGTAAACCAGTAAAACGATAGCCGACACGCCATTGCGGGCGGAACTTATAAACGGCCTGTGCGTAATAGCCGGATTGGTTGGCACGATAAGGTGTTACCGGTGACGCGATGCTGACATCTTCATAAGTGCCATTTTCGTGACGTAAAAAATATTCGCCTTGCAGATCCAATTCTTTTTGATCGGCATTGCCAGTTGGTGCCCAGGTGTATTTGGCATCAGCAATGTAGAGATTATCATTCCCTTTGAAGATTTGTTCGGTCCCTGTGTCGCCGGTGATGCGGCCACCGCCTTGTGCCTGTGTGCGCAAGTATGATCCACCAAGGCGCCAAGTCTGGTTATCACCGATATCGCCACCAACGCGTGCATAAGCGGAATAGCTGCCCGGTGAACCGGCATTACCCGCTTCGCTGCCTGGAAAATCCGCGCCACGCCAAGCCCCGCCGCCGACTTCAGTGTAAAGGTCAGTTGGCAAAACAAGAGATAATTGGATACCGTCATCATTAAACGCACTGTTTAAAAAAGCACGATACGGCAATGGGCGATCTGTAAAATCGTCTGTGTGGGCATGTTTTTCATTCATATAGCCGAGGTTCGCCAGCATGCGTCCGGCCTTGATATTTGCCCCATAGGGTAAGCCAAGCGTTTGTACATAGGCTTCCTCTATTTCAATATTATCTTGGCCGTCTTCCGTTACAACGGCACCGGTAAACTGTCCGGCAAACATATCGTCGACATTCGCATTGAGGGTCAATTCAGACTCACCGATACCCAATCCCTCTTTACCACGCTCGCCCTCTTCGCCTACAGCAAAGCCAGAAATATTGCTGTTCTTTTGCGAGAAGGATGCAGCTTCACCATTCAGCACCAGGCCCAAAGCCGGATTAAACGCGGCGGGGTTTGATTGAATGCTAACCGGTGTTGGTACAGAGCTTTGGACAGGAACACTGGCCATTTGGATCGGTGCCGTTGGTTGTATGGGTGTGTTCACCTGAACAGTCGTCTGGGTATTTGCCTGCGCTGTTTCAAGCTCGTTCAGGCGCTGATCAAGAGTGGCGAGTTTATCCTGATAACTGGTTTTCAGTGTTTTCAATTCAGCCTTGAGTTGTTCGATTTCGGGGTCCGCAGCGTGGGCTGTGGCGCACCACAGGAAGACTGGCAGCAAAGCCGCCAATGATAGAGAGCGATTCATGGAAAATGCCTTGTGATAATCTGAAAAAATTTAGCGATTATCGAGCAGCAGGTGGGCCTTGTGCATCGTAAAACGTACGAGACGCGAACAAGTTTTCATGTGTAAAACGTATCGCATATAGAATTGCAATACACGTCACGATGCCAACTATCAGCAATGGATCAGCAACAACCGCGTGATTTAAATGCGCGGCAAAAGTGCAAACATTACAATGCGAATCGTCGTGAATGACGTGATTGGCTGTATGCCAACCGACGACAAGTTGTGCAATCAACCACAAAGCAATAAACAACAACGCCCACATGCGCACAGGTTTTGACTGCGTGTAATGCATAGAATTATTGTAAGGGGCGGCAGACACTGTCATCTACGATGCACTATACGGCCATATTTGTTACTGTAAATAGTTAACAGTTTAAATAAACTAAAAAATGCCCTTAATGACCAAAGGTAAATGCATAGGCCTGTAACCCCGGTTCCTCTGCCGTTATAGCAAACAAGGCATTTTGCGCTGTTTGTTGATTGACTAAAGCGTATAGCGTGTTGCGTGTGATAGTAACCTTGTGATCCGTCACATCCTGACCGGCCTGGGTCGCATTGATTTCATCACCGTTTAAACGAATGGTCGCGTGAATTGGTTTGCCCGTTGCGGTTCCCAATACTAAAAACAGTTTTTTTGCTTTGAAGTTCATTTGCAAGGCGGCGTTTTGTTTACTGGCCGTAATATTTTCACTGCCTATCATCCATTTTCCCGATAAGGCCCACTGATTGAGTGGCAGGAATTTTGGCAAACTGTAATCGGCTGTTTTATTTTTGTTCCAGGCAGGTGTTCCTGCATGGTTTTTGCCCCGGCCATAGCCAAGATATGTTTCGGGGGTTTGATCTTTTACCGAATTAGCAACTGGCTGAGTAGGCATTGATTGCTGGTCATTCAATCCTAGTAGAAAGCGGATATTATTTTCTGTTTCGCTATAATGGCCTTCGCCGTAATGGGTGTAGACCACCTGCCCGTTTCGATCTATCAAATAATGCGCTGGCCAGTATTTGTTTTTAAAGCTGCTCCAAGTACCCAATTTATTATCTAGAGCTACAGGATAATGGATACTATGTTTGACCAAAGCGGCTTTGACATTGTCGGTATTTTTTTCAAATTCAAATTCAGGCGCATGCACTCCGATGATAACCAGACCTTTATCACGGTATTGCTGATCCCAATATGTGATATAGGGTAAAGTCCGCACGCAATTAATACAGGAATACGTCCAGAAATCCACCAACACAACTTTCCCACTGAGTTGTGCTATAGTCAGCGGATCGCTATTGAGCCATTGTGCAACGTCTTGAAACTCTGGTGCGGGATAAGGCGTTTTTAATCCGTCATTCAGTCCTGATGTATTTTGTGTTATTGCGGATGGTTTTTCCGGTTGGGCAAAAAACGACTCTGCATTTCCGCCGGCGGCAATAAACGCGACAGCTAACAGGATGATGACGCCAAATATCTTGCGAATGGTTTCGGCATGCTGCGTAAAGAAACCAAGTTTGCTCATAATCTTGCGTCCAGTGATGGCAATGATCAGCATTGGCAAGCCAGCACCGATGGCGAATGGAATAATGATCAACAGGCTTTGCCAGTTTGTTTCATACCGAATGACCTGTACTAACACGACTGCTAAAATGGGTCCGGCGCATGGGGTCCAGATCAGGCCGATAAACAGACCGATGACAAGGCCGCTCCAAAAGCCGTCTGTTTGAGTTCCCGTTGCGTACATATTCCCAGCATTCGCAAATTTTTGGGTCAGCGCACTAAATTTTTCCGACAATGTGCTGGATGATAACACCAAGCCAAACAAGGCTAAAATTACCAGCGATACATTTTTGATGATGTCCAAATCTATGCCAAACGCATTAACAATCTTACGCGATAGCAAGGCAAAAATACTGAAAGCCAAGACAAAACCTGTGATAATGCCAAACGGCCGCCTGCGTCCGCCATCGATCGACGCCGATAAAACCAGTGGCAACACAGGCAAAATGCAAGGCGATGCAATCAAAGCTATGCCTTCAGCTAAGGCTAAAACCGGTTCAAGCAAATTTATCATACGTATGCATCCCTTGTTCAAAATTGATGTGATGCTGTTGCACAAATGAACAGAGCCAAAGCCGAGTTATAACACAAAGCCAATAGGTTTTGTGAAAATTGAAGTGAGATAATACTTTAATTCATCTAACCAATGATTAGAATATGAAAAACGAAAACAGCCTGAGGTGACACACTAGTCATCAGTGTAAAATAAAGTTTACACCAGATTATCAAGATTTAATCCGCATAAGCAAATTTAACTTTATTGCGGCCCGTCTGCTTAGCGGTATATAAGGCCTTATCTGCCTGTGAAATATAATCTTCAGAAGATTTAGATGTGTGTGGATAAACTTCTATTGCGCCAAAACTTAAAGTAATCGATAAATCGCCACTTTTTGTTGAAATAGGAGTGTTTTCAAATAATGAGCGCATACGATCGGCTAATGATGCAAGCGGTTCTGAACTTGGGGTTTGTGCAGTGATAATTAGAAATTCTTCGCCCCCTATACGGCCGACGAAACCATTCGGGCCAACATACGTCACAAAACTTTCAGCAACATGTTTAATGACCTCATCCCCGACAGGGTGACCATAAGTATCATTGACCAGCTTGAAGTGATCAATGTCAGCCATGATAATACCGACTGATTCATTATTTTTAGTAGCAATATCCCATTCCTTAACCAACAGCTCAGATATCCCAGCCCTGTTCCAAATGCGTGTAAGGGGATCAATCAAAGCCAAGCGCTCAGCAGAATTCAATTCGGCTAGCAATTCGATTTGTGCTTTGGATATTATGTTTGATCGTAATTCCGTTTCGACCGTTGCTACAAGATCTCGAATTCCTTGAATCTGGTCCGCAGTAATTTCGCGTGGCACAGTGTCTATTATACAAATTGCACCAATGGCTTCACCATCTGGTGACCGTACAGGGCACCCCGCATAAAAACCAATTCCAGGATTAGCCGTCACAAGTGGATTATCGCGAAAACGTTTATCTTCGCGCGTGTTGCTGACTATAAAAAGATCGCTGCCTTCAATGACATGCCCACATAATGACTCTGAGCGGTCAACATCACACGCTTTCATCCCTTGCACAGCCTTAAATGTTTGGCGAAATTCATCAACCAGTGTAAACGCGACGATTGGCACATCCAGCATGCGTTTTCCCATGCGAATAATCCGTTCGAAACGTTCTTCGATAGGTGAATCTAGCAATTGAAGCTTTTTTAAAGCTTCCACTCTTTTGTTGTCACAAGCAAGATGAGGAGCTGCGAGCACGTTAATTCTGATCCTTTTTAAATATAGTAATTAAAAATAGTTAACTACACGTTTCTAAAATCGCCACTTGTTTGGTCATTTTGGGGTTGACAGTATCCGTATAGCTTGAACTACTTTTTATTCAAAATAAAAATTTACAAGCCGATCGCGTTTATAGCTGTTTTAATAATATCCGCACTGCGTTGTAAGGCTAACGTTTCATTTACATCTATCGTCGGTATCACCGATCTGACGATACCCTTAGCGGACACGATGTGTGGCACTGACAAGGTAACATTTTGAATCCCGCACACATCGTCCAAGGGACTGCAGCATGTGAGGACAGCATATTCGTTTTCGACGATGGCCTGAGCGATCCGGGCAATGCCGCCGCCTATGCCGTACCATGTTGCTCCCTTGCCCTGAATAATGCGGTAAGCGGCCTTGCGAACAGCTTCATCAATCTGAGCCGTCATTTCAGGTGTAATAAAAGTGTTTGTCTGTTTGGCAAATTCGTAAATATTGATATTACTAACACTCGCTCCTGACCAGTTTAACACCTCTGAGTCGCCATGTTCGCCCAATACATGGGCATGCACCGAATGGCTGGACACCCTCAGATGCCGGGCCAGCAGTGTTCGAAAACGGGCTGTATCCAGTATGGTGCCAGAGCCAATAACCTTACCCGTCCCATGACCGCTGGCTAAAGCGATGTGAGCGGCCATATGTGTCATGATGTCGACTGGATTTGTTGCGATCACCAATATTGTATCAGGTGCGGCTTTTAAAATTGGTGGAATAATATCGGCAAGAATCGCGGTGTTACGTTTCAAAAGATCAAGCCGGGTTTCGCCTGGTTTCTGACTGACGCCTGCCGAAATGACAACAATACCCGCTTGTTCCAGATCAGCATAAGAACCTGATCTGACCGGCATCGCTTTAGCAAATGGTGTCGCATGCAGAATATCTTCCGCTTGTGCCGCGGCTAAAGCCACATCACGATCGACCAGGATCAACTCTGTTCCAATGCCGCGCAAAACACATGCATAGGCACTGGCAGAACCTACATGACCACAGCCGACAAAACCGATTTTCATACATTATTCCTTTATTATTACACGCATGCTAAAAAATTGAATTATTAAAACTTAAGCATAACAGAATATATTATTTCACGTTTTAGATAATTAAGCTATGTCATGGACACTGTGAGAAATTGACTTATCTCCAATATGCATTTCTTATTCAACGCGGTAACATGCATATTATGCGCAGTGGTTCAGAGCTATCCACAAAAGGATCATCTGATTATTTTACCGGGCATGTTCATATCGATATGCCATCTAAAGGTACGGAACCTGCGCGTATTGGCGGTGCAATTGTCACATTTGAACCGGGTGCCAGAACCGCCTGGCATACGCATCCGCTGAGCCAAACATTGATTGTGACGGCTGGATGTGAATGAGTGTGTGCCATACGTAATTTTTCTTGGGAAGCAGGTATTATACAACCTTAGATCATAACCTCATGCGGCATGGACAGTAAGTCGGATTATGAATTGAACTGGGAAATTCAGAAGGGGATGGTGGCTCGAGAGGAGTCAATAGGATTTAGACTATCCAGCTGATATTGCTTGAATTATTTAAATCAAACTTTTTGAGATACCCGCATAAATACCCATCCGGAAAGGAAGTGATAATCTAATGCGTTCCTACTATACTAACTCTCGAACAATAGCCTTGAACGTATTTTGGGCACAGATGACTGCATGCCGTTTGACTTGTTGTTTAACTGCTGACGGATCAATACCGTTTTGGACATCTTCTCTGGCCTGCGCGGCCTTAAGACGTACCTCATGCAATGACACGATTGGAAAAGAACCGAATGATAGCGTCTTCTCCTTATTGTGTATGCGATAGCGGAGACGGAAGAGTTTGGTCCCACTGGGCATTGTTAGAACATTCAAACCATTACCAAGCGATGTCTTATAAGGAACGATACCAGGTGTCAGGTTTTCGATAGTTTTTGCAGTGATTGATTTACGTTTCTCGGTCATAAGTCTCTCCGTTGTGGGTAACAAAAAACGGACCCGAAAAATACCCATGTCGTTACCCACAAAAGGGGTCTAATGCACATTGATTGTCTTCGAGCCAACGTGGACAATGATCGGCAAATATGTTTGTAAAAACAAACACATGCCAAGGCATTATAACCCGTTGTAAGAAGCATACTTGGTGGCTCGAGAGGGATTTGAACCCCCGACCAAGGGATTATGATTCCCCTGCTCTACCGCTGAGCTACCGAGCCTAATCGGTAAGAAAATGGCGCACCCGAAGAGACTCGAACTCCTAACCTTCTGATCCGTAGTCAGATGCTCTATCCGTTGAGCTACGGGTGCGCGATTGTATACCGCTCTGGCCAGATATCACCAAAGCGAAGCAGACCATACCCATTTTGCCGATAAAGGGCAAGTCCTTATTCATCTGCTATTGGAAATACCCTCTTGCCCAGGCCTTGTATTGCCGGTAAGGTCGTTTTCAAGCTTGGCTTTTGAGAATCTCTTGCCAGCCGACCTGTCTTGCTTTAAGGGAAATCCATGATTTCACCACGGTTTATTTTGCTCATGACACGCTTTCAACATTTCTGCCTCTTGTCTCTTGTGACGCTGACCTTGGCTGCCTGTAGCAGCTTTAGCCAGGCTGACAATACTGTAGCGGTAGACAGCACCACAACGACAAGTTCACGCCAGACATTGGCCAGCATGAGCGCTCCCGCCCCGATGCCAGCAAACAATGCTGTGCCATCAAGCTTTGGTCCGGCTGCCAGCCGTCAAACGATTGTCGGCCGCAAGGTTGCGCAATTGCGCAGCGACCAGCAGAAAATTCAATCTTATGTGGATAAATTTGATGGCCAGTTGCGTGGAGTACAGAGTAAATCGGAAGGCAATGCCAAAGATTATTTTGCTTTAATCGCTGAGATCAACGCAAAATTGCAGGGTGGTACAACGCCAGGCAATCCGATCCTGGTTGAGAAAGCCCAAGGTGCGCAGACAAAATTGGATGCGATTTCCAGCGACATTGCCACTTTAAACGTCTTGGCCAACGACATTTCATCGAATGCATCGGTTGCGGCTTATTTGCTCGAATCTGTACGTGCGACCTATGGTTTATCAGGCGCTGTGGATGAAGACCATTTGGCTTTGACATCACTGGAAGATGATGTGAACCGCATGGTGGTGCAGATTGACCGTCAATTGACCCAGGTCAATAACGATATCAACCGCCGTACGTCTTATCTGGGGTCCGAGCGTCGCAACCTGCAAACCTTGTCACTGGCCATCGCGAATGGTGAAATGTATGGTCAGTCTTTAGCCAACCGTGCATTTTTTAGTCCAGCGTCGGCTTTGCCTGGTGACCCTGATCTGGCGGCCGCACAAAACGCGCCACAAGGCGGTTACAGCACCAGCAAGCCATTGGTAATGATTCGTTTTGACCGTCCGGGCGTGGATTACGAACAAGCCGTCTATCTGGCGACCAGCGAAGCATTGCAGCGTTATCCGAATGTCGGCTTTGAGATCGTGGCCGTAGCCCCGGCCAATGGCAACGCGGCGCAGTCATCTCTGGCTGGCAGTGATGCCCAGAAAAATGCTGAAGATATCCAGCGCAGCATGATCCAGATGGGTATTCCGGGTAATCGCCTGAAACTCTCTTCGACCCGCAGCCCGATGGCCCGTACGCCAGAAGTGCACATCTTCTTGCGCTAACCCTTTATTTCGGCCTTTTGGTTAAGATTTGGCCGATTTTTTCTTGACACTTTATGTTTTTGACGGCATAGTCCGCCAAGCATTATTATACGGCAAACACTAACAGGTAGATTTGAAATGGCTAAGAAAACAAACATCGTCATGGTACGTCTGGAAAGCACAGCTGGAACCGGCTATTTCTACGTCTCCTCACGCAACCCGCGCAACACGACGGAAAAACTGAAAATCAAAAAGTTTGACCCCCGCGCGATCAATGCCGCCACTGGTAAACCGGGCGCGCACGTTGAATTCGAAGAGAAACGCAACAAGTTTAAGTAAGCTTTGTTGCCATTAAGATTTTACAGGCCGGACGAAAGTCCGGCTTTTTTTATTAAAGTTTTTTGCGATATTTCTTGACTTATGACCAAAGATTGTTTAAATAATAATCATAAAACATAATGACGAAATCATGTCTAGAACTAAGCCTCTCATTTTAAGTACTGCCCTTACTGGTGTTCGATTTAGTCCGTGGCGAAAAGATCCAGAAACTGGGAAATCGTTGCCAATTGCCTCGACGAAACTGGCTAAGAACATGCCTGTCACACCTAGTGAAATTGAGCAGGCCGCTGAAAATTCATATAACAATGGTGCCCGATTTATTCATGTTCATGCCCGCAATCCTGAGACTGGCGAACAATTTGCTGATTTGGCCTATTACATGGATATTACACAACGGATTCGTCACACATGTCCTGGGGCTATCATCAGCTATCCAACCAGCCGCAAAGGTGAAGTGGAGCAACAAATTGAACAGAAAAGACGTAAATTTGAAGGTAAATTGGATAGGCCTTTGAATCCTGGCGAACAAGCCCGCTTGGAAGCAGCAATTCGGCCAATTGGTATGGAAGCATGTCCAGATACAATCACAAGTTTTACAGTTCCTGAAATGAAAATGTTCGGAGAATTGAAAAACGCTGTAGGCGTGGAAAATGTCAGCGGTTGGACAGACCCAAAAATTATGCAGCAATACTACCAAACAACTATTGACCGCGCCGCCGAGCTTGGTGTTAATCAGGAAATAGAAGTACAGACATTAGGGCAATTTGAAGTCATGCGCAAAGTATTTGATTTTGGTGGCATGAATGGACCAATGCATCTGGTTTTATTACCGGGGTTTTCAAATGGCTTTCAAATTACGCGGAAAGATTACGAAATAGCATTAAAAAGCGTTGAAGATTTTCAAAGCTACACACAACTGCCAGTTACTGTTACATGCGGCGCGGTAATTGTGCCACCTATGGCAAAAGCAAGCCGTCATGATTTATCAAATAATAAGCATGACTACAGAGAAGTTTTCAATTGGATAGCAGAAGATAATCGTGTTGATGTATTTCGTACCGGTATTGAAGATACCCCTGTCTTATACGGAAGAGATCAGACAAATGAAGATCTGGTAAAACATGCTGCTTATCTTTGCAATGTTTTCGATATTCCAATCGAAACAGATCCAAATATTGTTAGAGATCGTTTTGGCTTTCCGCACGATCCACCTGAAACGTTAAGCCGTGCTGGAGTTATCTTCAACAATGTCTTAAGCGACATCACGAAAGCAATAGGGTGGGATGATAAAAGCTTATTACAAAAAACCATTGGGTATAATCGTTAACTATTCTGTGCGGCACCAATCTTAATTCGCCGTCCCATAATCACGCCAAACGACACGATGTTCATCACCAACAACATCGCCGGGTAAAGTGCAGTCAAGAAATTAAACCGTGCTAATGCGGCAAGCGTAATCATGTGACGAAAAATATTGAAGCCGTACATAAACGAGGCTTCTTCGTTGGGCTTGTGCCAGGATTTGCGGATGGTGGGGCCAAACGCCAGCGCGTCTATAATGGTGATTAAAATTACCGACCACAATGGATTATTGGTCATCATCCATAACGGGATGGCGGCAAGACCGGCGATGAACATGACCCAGTCGCTGCGCGTAATATTTTTCTCGCCAAAACGTAACGCCATGATGGCAATAATGATGCAGAGAATGATATTGACGCCCGTAGTCCAGGCACCCGGCCCGGCTTCACCCACGATTTGCGCTGCAAAGGCTATGATCGTCATAACGACCCAGATAATCCAGGTAAACAAATGCGGTTTGGTGCGTCCTTTGATGATACTGTGCATATATGGCACATGTCCGATAATGGACATGATAGCGGCAATGAAGCCAAAAATGGTTTTATAGTCGGTCATACATTCGATTATACATCGTTTTCAGGACTTAAAAGAAAATCTTGTCACCAATCAAATTATTATTTATAAAATTAATATGGCAATTATAATCTTTAACCATCAAAATCCGCTTGATGACTTAACCGCCGATCGTATCGGAAGGATCTACTATTATGCGCATGTAAATCGGGGATTGCTCGTTAATGACAATCCGCAATGGACGATAAAATCTTTCGCCCAAAAAGCAAAAGAAATAACCGAACATGGAAATCTGGCGATTATACCTGGCAGTCATGAACAAGCGATTGGTTACTGCGCATGGTTGACAAACATTGAGTCAGGCATGACAAAAATAGAAGCGTTGTACAGTTTGCCGCACTCTTCAAACATCACAGTTGGGACAACTCTGTTAGACACAGTAAAGGCGCAAGCTATCTTGCTTGAACAAAAGGGTATCGAATTGAAAGCAAGTCATTACAGCTTAAAAAATAAATTTTATCAAAATCGCGGTTTTATATTGACTATTCCGGACGAACCTTTGACGTCACAAAAAGTCATTTGGAAGAATCCACATTATCCGCATATGAATGGTAACCAGTAAGGCTTCCCGTTGGAACTTTTAAGCGCGCCTGAGTTGCAGCATACAAGCCTGACGCTTCGTCATCTACTTATTTATTTCAGACAAACGCACCCTCAACCGACGGCGTCATCACATTCGCCTGTGACACCAGTCCCATGCCTTCGAAATACACGCAATTGCGGCCCGAATCTTTGGCTTCGTAGAGAGCTTTGTCGGCGCGGTCGATAGCGTTTTCAGCGTTGTTGTCACCCTCGTCATCTTCGAGAATCACACCGCCGATGGATGCAGTGATATTGATCTGGACATTATTGCCGACAGAAAATGGCTTGTCGGCGATGATTTTGCGCAAACGGTATGACACATCGAATGCTGTATCACGGTGCATGTTCGGCAAGACGGCGACAAATTCTTCACCACCCAGACGGGCCAGCATGTCATAGCTGCGCAATTCGCGGGACACGCGCTGGGCAAATTCCTTTAGCACGTCATCGCCAGCGTGATGGCCGTAGGTGTCGTTGACGTTTTTGAAGTGGTCGAGATCAAAGATCAGCACGCAAATCGGCTTAGCCGTTTGGCCCATCTCTTCCATGATCTTTTTCAAATGCGCAATCAGGTAACGGCGATTGAACAGACCGGTCAAACTGTCCGTCAGGGCCATGTTGACGCTGGCTTCGTAATTTTGCTTGATGCGTTTTTGGTAACGGCGGCGGCGGACTTGCGTCTTCACGCGTGCACGCAATTCATTGCGGTCCAGCGGACGCAAGATGTAATCATGCGCACCATTAAATTCGAGACCGGTAGCGACACGCACCATGTCGTGTTCTTCGGCAACCATAATGATCGGCAACGATTTTGTTTGCGGGTCGAGACGCATATGTGAACACAGACGCAACCCGTCTTCATTGTCAAGATTGAGGCTGATCAGCACCAATTCATAAGGGGTAGATTCAGCCATTTCCAAAGCGCGTACGCCGTTATGCACGACGGTCACTTTGTGCTGATCACGTTGTAACGTTTCAACGATGCGTTGCGCTTCCATGGCGTTGCTTTCAACCAAGAGAATATTGGCCTCTTTGGTCGGCACGTCGAGCAGATTAAATTCACTGGAAATATAACCGAATTGCTGTGCGGTCTCTTCGCGCAGCATCCATTCGTCAATCGTCATTTTGAGACGAATCAGCGAGCGGACGCGTGACATCAACGCGAGGTCATTGACGGGTTTGCTCAAGAAATCATCGGCACCGGCTTCCAGACCGCGCACACGGTCGGCAACATCCGTCAAAGCTGTAACCATGACGACAGGAATATGCTGTGTCGTCGGGTCGGCTTTGAGACGCTGGCAGACTTCAAACCCGTCCATGCCGGGCATCATGATGTCGAGCAAAATGACATCCGGCTTTTCAGCCTTGGCTTTTTCTAATGCTTCCGGTCCGCTCATCGCAGTGATGACGCGGAAATATTCGCGATTCAGTTTGGCTTCCAGCAACTTGACGTTGGGCGCAATATCATCAACGACTAGAATTTTGGCGCTCATCGACAGCAATCCTTATAAGTATCAGCGCAAATAGCGCTGCACAATTTCAAGAAAAGTAGAAACGGAAATGGGCTTGGCGATGTAATCCTCACAACCGCCTTGCAGAATTTTTTCTTCGTCGCCCTTCATGGCGAACGCAGTCACGGCAATCACCGGAATATGCTTGATCGTTTCATCCGCCTTGATCCATTTGGTGACTTCCAGACCGGACACTTCCGGCAATTGGATATCCATCAGGATCAAGTCTGGCTTGCTTTTTTTGACCTGTTCAAACGCATCACGACCATTGCGGGTCGGGATGGTCTTGTAACCATGCGCCTCCAGCAGATCCTGGAACAGCTTCATGTTCAATTCATTGTCTTCTACAATTAAAATTGTCTTGGCCATCGTGATAAACCTGCATGCAATGAAGCTGTGTTTATCATGCCGCGTGAAGGCTTAATTTTAGACTAATGAGGCCATTCTAATGTGGTTAACGGCGTTTTAAATCGTCTTCTTCGCGTGTCATGCCGTCAGACGGTTCCATCGTGGACGAGGCTTTGGCCGATGAGCGGGCTTCATAACCGGCATCCCAGATGTACACTTCATGCGCCCGGATCTCAGTCGTTGGCGAGACATATTTCACGCGCTCCCAGCCTTTGAAATGCATGCAGCCGTCAAAGTCATGGAAGTTTTTGTGTTCGACTCGTAAGGACCGGATATAGTCCGGCACGTCATAACCCGGCAATTTACTCAAACGTTCCGCTTCGGCTTTCTGGCTCAGATTGTCAGACAAGGTTGGCGCGCGGCCATGGTTTTCACGCACGGTTTCCAGTTTGTCGAGCTCGATCACTTCATGTACACATTCGGCAATATCATCTTCCAGCATGGCCTGTGCTTTGGGACCGGTTAGATAAATAGCAGTGGTTGGATCTGTTTTTTGCCAGAAATGATATTCCTTGTCGGCGCAAGCGGAAACCAGCAGGCCGGCCAACATGAGGCCAATCACCGTTAAAATAGGCAGGCCAAACAAAAATGCGCGGATATAACGGGACATAAGCATACGGTCTCCAGCAATGATCAGGTATTATATCAGATTATCATGGTTCTGAAACCTTACTTTTTCTTTACTATTTTGCCGGGTTTTGCCACCAGCTCTCGATTATTGGCCCGAAAATCGGGGTTATGGCCGGGTGGGCCAGCGTTTTCCGGTAGGCTACCATATCAACGGGGGCATAATAAAGCGGAATGCCGATTGCGGCATGCATGATGACCCGATCCAACGCGCGTGCAGCTGTGATTAGATCAGCATAGTCAGTTGTCGTGGTTAGTTGCGTGATCACATGATCCACCGCTGGCGAGGTCAGGCCACTGTAATTAAAGCTGCCCGGCGTATTGGCAGCGCGACTGCCCCAATAGACGCCCTGCTCTGTCCCCGGCGACAAGGTGTTTTTCCACAGCATGAATGTAGTATCGAAATCAAAGTCACTAATGCGGCCCATATACTGGGCCGTCTCGGCGGTGTGCAATGTTACCGTGATACCGATGCGTTTCAGCGCCCGCGCATATTCCAGTGCAATACGTTCATCATTGGCATCATTGATCAGAATTTCAAACGCCAGAGGTTTACCAGACTTGACCATCTGGCCGTGATCCCACGTCCAGCCGGCGGATTGCAGCAATGTGACGGCCGCTTTGAGATTATTGCGCAAAGCGTTGGGATTGCCATCGGTTTGCGGTGGCTGATAAGGCTGGAAAATATCGGCTGGCAATTGTCTCGAATAGGGGGTTAACAATGCTTGTTCTGGTTGCGATGCCACACCGTGTTGCGCCAGCACGGAATTGGCAAAGACACTGTCCAGTCGTTTATAAGCGTTTTGAAACAACGTGCGGTTGATCCATTCAAAATCGAAAGCGAAAATCAGTGCTTGCCGCACACGCACATCATCGAACGGTGCGCGGCGCATATTAAAGACGATAAAGCGCGCCCATTGTGGCCGGCCGTTTTTAAAATCGTCTTTGATAATCTGACCATTCTGTACGCCGGTAAAATTATAATCCCGCGCCCAGGTCAGTGGTGAATTTTCGATGCGCAGATCATAACTGCCCGAACCAAATGCTTGTAATGCAATTCGATCGTCGCGGTAATAATCATAGGAGATGCGGTCAAAATTATAGAGGCCGCGGTTCAGCGGCAGATTTTTGGCCCAATAATCTTTGACGCGTTCATAAACGATCTGCCGGCCCGGTTCGATCTTGGCGATTTTATACGGGCCGCTGCCAAGCGGCGGCGTCAGCGTTGTCTTGCTGAAATCGTGTTGCGCCCAATACTCTTTCGACAAGATGGGCATCTTGGCGACAATCATCACCGTTTCGCGATTGAAGCCCGGCGCAAAATCGACACGGATCGTATGCGTGTCCATCACCTGCACTGACTTGATTAATTTAAACACGGCGCGCTGGTTGGGCCGACCGTATTGTTTCAACAACTGAATCGTGTTCGCCACATCGTCGCTGCGAATGGGTTGGCCGTTGTGAAACCGTGCCCAAGGATTGAGATAAAAAATAATCCACGACCGGTCATCAGCGACACGGATTTTTTCAGCAACTAATCCATATAACGTAAACGGCTCGTTCCAGGCGCGTTGCATGAGGGTGTCACAGGTCAGCTCAAGACCCGCAGGAGCTTTGCCTTGGAGCAGAAACCCGTTGAGATTATCAAAGCTGCCGATCTCTGCGCGTTTCAATGTACCGCCTTTGGGCGCATCCGGATTGGCGTAATCGAAGTGATCAAAATTGTCGGGATATTTCGGTTCGCCGTGCATCGCCAGTGCGTATTGATAAGGCGGGAATGCGAAGGCACTCACAGGGCCCAAACAAAGCAGCAAACAAGCAACCAGCCAGATGCGCATGGAGTTTTAAGCCGCCGCGCTCAACACGAATTGACGCAACGGCTGTTGCGGACGTGCGCCGATTTGTTGGACGATAACGCCAGCACATTGATTGCCCAAAGCGGCTGCTTCGATGATATCAAGACCATGCGTCAGGCCATAGAGAAAGCCGCTGGCAAACAAATCGCCCGCACCCGTTGTATCGATCACATTGGCAATCGGTTCGCAGGGTACCGCTCGTACCATCTGTTCGGTGACGACGATGCATCCGTCAGCACCACAGGTGACAACAGCCAGCGTCACTTGTTTGCTCAAGGCGTTCAATGCGGCGTCCAGATCGTCTGTTTCAAACAGCAGTTTAATCTCGTCTTCGTTTGCCAATAAGATATCGACATGGCCTTCAACGAAATCTGCAATGGCATCACGTTTCATTTGCACGACAAATGGGTCAGACAATGTCAGAGCAATTCGCCGGTCAGCCGTATGCGCCATGAGTGCTGTCGCCTGTAACGTATCCATCCCCATCTCCTGGAGGAACAAATAGCCTTCCAGAAAAACAATTTCACTGTCACGGATGGTGGCCACGTCAACGGCATCCGGTGCCAGATGCACAGCGACCCCTAAATGCGTGCTCATAGTGCGTTCGCCATCTGGGGTGATTGCAACGATACAGGTCGCTGTCGGGCCGCGTTCGGTGACGATATCAGCCTTGAAATCGACACCGCTGCCAGTGATGTCACTGGTGAATTGTTGACCGAACAGATCGTTGGCGATCATGCCGATAAAGGCACATGCGCCGCCAAGTGAGGCAAAGCCCGCTGCCGTGTTCGCTGCTGATCCGCCGGATTGTTGCGTGTTAACTGTAATGTTGTTGTATAATTGCGCACTGTCTTCGGCACTGATCAAACGCGTCTGGCCTTTAACCATATTTTCTGCCGTAATGAAATCGTCGTCGACCATGGCCAGAATATCCAAAATGGGGCTGCCAATAGCGGTGAGTTTATAAGCGGACATGATCATTCCTTTGCGGCGTGGAGATGGCGGCATTTGCTTGACTTTGCGCGTATGTGATCCACAATAAGACAGAGCCATGACAAATCAATCCATACCCATCGCATTGAATACCGCCTTGCCTGCCCCGCGCCAAATATTTGCCGCGTTTTTTAACATGCTGGCCACACAAGGCTTGTCAGAAACAACCTGGCCACGTCTGGCTACGGCGCAACACTGGCCCTTGGCGGCATTGCGCCGGGCCTATCCAACACTTGGACATATGCTGACGAGTTTTAGTGATTTCATTAATGACGAGATGCGCGACGCTGTGCGACCCGACGCCGACGCCGTGCCGCGTGATATCGTATTTGAATGTCTGATGGCGCGTCTGGATGCATTACAAATCTACCGCAACGGTTTTTCCCGATTATTGAAAGAATTGCCGACCCGGCCTGACCTTGCCTTGGTGATACTGCGTCAGGTGCCTGTGATGCTAAATGTCGTGGCGGATTATCTGCCGCCAACCGAAAATCTGTGGCAGCGTCCGTTACACATAGCTGCCTTGACCGGTTTGTATGCGCGGCTGTTGAAAATCTGGTTACAGGATACATCCCCTGATTTGTCAAAGACCATGGCGTTTCTGGATGACCAGCTGGACAAATATGCCCGCTATTTAGTACCGGCCATGCCTGTTGCCGCATAGTATTTTATGTTTATTTATAAAGGTTTATCTGAAATCTGTTGCAACGCACAATAAGTTGTGATATATGAGTTGCAGTTTTTCTATTTAACCGGAGGTCATCATGGCACGCCCAACCAAGAAAACGACAGCAAAGAAAACCACAAAGACAACAGCGCGTAACAATACCAAATCGCAGCAATCGTCGAGCAACAGCAACACAAACAACGCTTATACAGCCGCAAGCAACGCATTTAAACAAGCGGGTAGCACATTTGGCAATAACTCTGCCTTTAACAATCCATTTGCCGCTGGTAAAAACAGCAATACCGCTGATTACATGAACAGCTTCATGCCACAAAATCTGATGGCGAACTTTAAAACCGCCAACACTGAACAATTGATGGCAACAGCCCAGAAAAATCTGGAAACATCGATCGCTGCCGGTCAACGCGTGATGGGTAGCTTCAAAGAAGTGGCCGAAAAACAGGCCGCGTTCTTCAGCAGCCTGTTTCAAGACAGTACATCGGCAATGCAGGATATCTTCACCAGCAACGCTGATCCAAAACAAAAATTGGAAAACACGTCTGAAGCCATAAAAGACAACATGGAACGTCTGGCTGCCAACACCCGTGACACCATGAAATACATGGAAAAAACCGCGACCGAAGTGGGCAACCTTCTCAATAAACGCATGAGCGATTGCATGGATGAAATCAAAGACGCTGCCTAATTTTGACGGCTTAATCTGAATTAAAAAACCCGGCTGTTGAGGCCGGGTTTTTAATTTACAAGTGAATTATTTTTTACCAAGTGTTGGTGAGTCATCTTTTTTCTTTTCAAACGAGTTTGATGCATCAATAGCATTTGCAAGAGTCTGTATACACTCTTTAACATTTAAAATTTCGCTAGCCTCTTTGCTAAAACCAGATAAAGCATAAACAGCTAGCTTTGATCGCGCATTGATTGCATCCAAAGCTATTTCTGCATTTTCACCGTAAACCTGAACTTGTCCAAAAGTTCTACTAACATTAGGATTAACAGGATCCCACTTCTCTGGCCCACCGTCTTTAAGTGGTGTCCAATGCACATTGCCATCTTTTAATACACCGCTTAATGCTTTTTCATTTGTATCAACATGCTGCAATGGTGTGACGATGGACACATCTTTTAGGTTCATACCAAATAAACTTATTGGGGAGTTCATAAGCTCAATTGCTGCAGCGTTGAGTTCTGCCTACGTCATTTCGTTCTTCTTGGCCATTTTACCCTCCATGGGTTTTTGTTAGTTTTAGTTTTATGTAAGTAAAATCTGCTTGCAGACAAGTTAGCAGATCATTAACAATATGTCAATATTAAAACATTTTGTATTATTTATGTCTTAAAATGCGGTAATCAAATTTAAATAGTTGTTTTAACTATTTATTGAATAAGCATTGTTTAACAGGCATAATTTCCAAAACGCTCTAACCCAAAAGCAGGACAGCATGACAATCAAAGATCACGGCAAAGTCACCGGGTTTTCCGGGAATGAGATTTTTTGTCTCAAAAAACTCGGCTATAACGCCGGGCAGTTGTGTTTGGGCAATAACGTCATTGCCATGGGCGTGACGCGCGGAATTGGGGCTGTGCTGTCCAATCTGGCCGGCGGTGAAATCACCGAGATCACGAAACTGGTGCATGATGGGCGCAAGAATGCATATGACCGCATGGTCAAAGAAGCGCGTCATTACGGCGGCGTTGGTTTGGCAGCGGTGAAATTCGATCTGGTCAATCACGGCGGCAATCTGGAATTTATTGCGTTTGGCTCGACCGTGCATGCACCTGATCAGGCGATGGAACAAATGTCGTTTTCCAGTGCGGCGGATGGGCAGCAACTCTATTGCCAGATCGATTCCGGTTTTACGCCACGCAGTTTTGTGTTTGGCAATGTCGCCTATTCCATCGGTGTTGGCGGTAATATTGCCGGTGCCTTGCGCGGCTTACGCCGTGGCGAAGTGCCGCAATACACAGAGATTTTCGACAAGACTCGGCATATGGCGTTAAAGCGCATCACGGATGAAGCGAAAAAAGTCGGTGCCAATGCCGTGATCGGGATCGACACATCCATCATGCCGCTATTGGGCGCACAGGAAATGATGATGACGGGAACAGCAGCCAATCACCCGGCTCTTGGCGGCTATGCCACCAATCCTGTGACGAGCGATATGACGGATGAAGAGTTGTGGAACCTGGCCAATCTGGGTTATTTACCGCTGCAACTGGTGATGGGTGTATCGGTTTATTCGCTGGGTCTGGCGTCTGGGATTACCTCCGCACTCAAAAGCCTGATCGGTGGACAGATCGACAGCTTGACGGATATTTTGTACGAAGCGCGTGAAAAAGCCTTTGAGCGTATTAACATAGACGCGCAACGCTGCAACGCCGACGAAGTCGTCGGTGTCAAAACCCGCGTTTACGATCTGGGGGGCGGTCTGGTTGAATTTATGGTCATCGGCACGGCGGTGAAAAAAATGGACGGTGTCACGACACGCACACCCGATTTACTGCCACAGGCGATTATCAAAGACCGTGATACGTTTGTTGATGCGTCGCAAGGCATGAATATAAATTTAACCGAGAGCAAGGCATCATCAGCACGCGTCACACAAAAAGGACCGATGACAATTGTGTTTACCGTCATTATCGTCATTTTCTATGTGATCAAGATGATCTTCATTGATCACTAAAAGGAGTTTGCATTGCCACCAAAATTAAAAGGCCTGATCTGGCTGGTTGTTGCATGTCTGTTTGGTGGCTTGTTTGCCATGGGGTTATCGCCGCTGGTCAAAGCGACACCCTGGCATTGGGAAGTCGCTCTGGCACAAAAAATCATGCCGCAATTGCCAGTTGATCTGTGTGATCATAATTCAAAAGCGCAAGCGGCATTGACTAAACTGGTCGCACGGCTGTACCCGATTAGACCGGACGATGACCAGTTCAAGATTGATGTGCAAATCGTCGATGATGATGAGGTTAACGCGTTTGCAGGGTTGGGTGGCCATATCATCATCAATTCCGCCTTGCTCGAAGAGGCAGAGTCGCCAGAGGAAATTGCGGGCATTTTGGCGCACGAAATCGAACACGTGCATCACCGTCATGTATTGGACGGCGTTGTCATCCAATTGTTGACGATCCAAGGGCTGCAATTTATCTTTTCTAACAGCACGACACCCAGCCCTGAATGGTTGAAGTCGCTGTTCAATATCAGCTACACCAGAGGACAGGAAAAAGAAGCCGACAAAGATGGGTTAGACCGTTTAAAACTGGCGCGGATCAGCTATGAGGGTTTAAAGAATTTTTTTGATCGCTTTCATGATGGCAGACAACTGACCAGTTTCATGTCTGATCATCCGTCGATGCAGGCGCGTGCCAATATGATTTCAGCGGCAGAGCCGTATATAACCAAACCGATCATGACGGCGGTTGAATGGACAGACTTACACAATTATTGTCGGGTAAGAAAATAAACTTGTGCGGGAATTTTTAGCAGGTTTACTGATTTGTTTGCTGTTGCAACCCCAGCATTTTAATGGCCGCCATAGCGGCTTCATCGCCTTTGTTGCCATGTTTACCACCAGCGCGGTCTAAGGCTTGTTGTTGGTCATTCGGCGTCAATACGCCAAAAATGACCGGCTTGCCGGTTTTTAAGCTGACGTTTGTCAAGCCTTGGGCTACCGCGTTATTGATATAATCATTATGCTTGGTTTCACCCTGAATGACGCAGCCAATGGCAATCACGGCATCAATATCGTCACGTTCGGCCAGCCACAGTGACCCCAGGCTTAATTCATAACTGCCCGGTACATTGCCACGCACGATGTTCTCGGCCTTGGCGCCATGTTTGAGCAAGGTTTGATAAGCACCTTCACACAAAGCCTCAGTCACTTCGGTATTCCATTCGGATACCAGAATAGCGAAGCGTTGGTCGCTGATATCCGGCAGGCCATCGGTTGAAAAGACGCTGAGGTTTTTCAATGTGGAGGCCATGCGGTGCAGCTCGAATTTTTGATTTTGAAAGAAATGGCTCCTCGAGCAGGATTCGAACCTGCGACCAATCGATTAACAGTCGATTGCTCTACCGCTGAGCTATCGAGGAACAGTGAAGTGGGCCAAAATTAACGGGCATGACCCGGATTGTCAACCATCGAAACGGTTTAAACCCTTAAGAAATTTGGAGGCACGAGCCGGAATCGAACCGGCGTACGAGGTTTTGCAGACCTCTGCCTGACCACTCGGCCACCGCGCCATCACAAGGGGGTACGATAGGCATAATGGGCCACAGCGTCAAGCGATTTTCCCCATTTGCGCTGCAAATTGCCGGGCCACATAACGGGCCAGCATATCAATCTCCACATGCACCGCCTGACCCACCACCGCCTGGCCAAAACCGGTGACATGCCAGGTGTGGGGGATCATGTTGATGTTGATGCGATCATCTGTAACGTCATTGACGGTCAAGGAAACGCCATCCAGCGCGATAGAGCCTTTGACCGCCACCATCGGCATTAAGTCGGCAGGCAATTGAAAGATAACTTCATGACTCTCGCCAACGGGTGTGATAGATGCAATGCGCGCTAGGCCATCGACGTGGCCAAACACCAGATGCCCACCCAATTCGTCGCCCATTTTCAAGGAATATTCCAGATTGACGACAGTGCCCACATCCCATGCGCTCAAGGCTGTTTTGCTGAGTGTTTCTGCAGAGACCTGAACTTGGAACGTGTGTGCGGTTTTGGTGATAACCGTCAGGCACACGCCTGAACACGCGATTGAGGCCCCAATTGGCACGGCAGATAAATCAGATGGCGTTGCAATATCGAACAGCCAATCGCCTTCTTTTTTGATGGCTGTCACTGTGCCACGTTCGACGATAATTCCGGTAAACATGTTAATCTATGATCTCTGATGATGTGGTTTTGCTATCTGACAATTTCTTGTCGGTTTTTATTTTTTTGTTCAGGTCACTGACAAAGCCGGTAAAATCCGCGGTGTCTTTAAAATCGTTATAGACGCTGGCATAGCGGATATAGGCCACTTTATCGAGCGTATAAAGTGCGTCCATGGCGCGCTTGCCGATTTGGTCAGATGTAATATCCTGATCACCTAATAATTCCAGTTGACGCACGATCGAGCTGACAGCGCGCTCTAAGAGCTCTTCAGCAACAGGGCGTTTACGCATGGGCAGCATCATGGATCGTTCCAGTTTGTCACGATCAAACGCCTCCACGCGGCCGTCTGACTTTCTGACCAGCATTTCACGCAGCTGGATCCGTTCGAACGACGTGAAACGCGCACCACATGACGGGCATTGGCGGCGGCGGCGGATGGCAGCCCCCTCTTCTGTCGAGCGGCTGTCTTTAACTTGGGTTTCCTCGCTGCTGCAAAACGGGCATCTCATGGTGCGGAACCTTTTGATTTATCAATAAATTCCATTATACTTCACATCACGTTCCAAGCCAAGAGTTTGCCTTATGCCTCCTGTCACGTTATTTACCGCTGTCAAAGCATTGATTGACTATCATGGCAAGATTTTGTTGCTGCGGGAAAGCCCGGCTTATGAAGATGGTGTGCAAGAAGGCTTGTATGATTTTCCAGGCGGTCGTATCGATCCCGGTGAGGCGTGGAATGACGCGTTGCGTCGGGAAGTGCGTGAAGAATGTGGGTTAGAGATTACCATCGGCAGGCCCTTTCATGTCAATGAAGTGCGGATCGACAGAACAGATACGCAATGGCAGATTATCCGGATGTTTTTTATCTGCACAGCACCGAACGATCAGGTTATACTCAGCCAGGATCATGATCACTCTGTGTGGTCGACACCGGATGATTTATTATCACAAAACCTCATGCCAAATTTAATTGACGTCGCACAGGCGTACATCTCTTATAAAGGTCAATCATGAAAAAATATCTCCAGGCCATTTACCAGTCGTTTGGCAACCCTGGCCTGTATGCCAGGGCCATTCATGCGTGGCGTGGCAACGGCTTTGTCTATTTGCTCGTCCTGGCCTCATTGACGGCGTTTTTATTGGCCGCGCAGTTTTCGTATATTCTGTATCGCTTCAACCGCGATGAATTGCCGCATATCTTGACGCAGATCCCTGAAATGACATTGACGAATGGCACGTTGACCACGATGGCTGTGCAACCCCAGATTATCACAGCCAAAAGCCATGATGTGATTGCGGTTATTGATACGACAAAAAATCAAACTGAACTGACCAAAGAAAAAGCGGCTTTGTTATTAGGCAAAAACTTTGTCTTGATCCGTCAAGCAGACAATGACGTGCGCCGTATTGAGTACAGTGAGCTGGGTACAAACACGCTCCAGATTAATGCTGCAACGATTAAAAGCCTGTTCTCCCAACTGCAATATCTGGCCTTTCTGATCGTGCCGTTTTTAATCGGGATGCAATGGTTGACGTCTATAACCTTAGCCGTTCTGGCAGCAACCTTGTCCTACGTTGTCACTGCGTATATGCCGGAAGAGTTTAATTTTGAAACACGGTTGCGGATGGGAGCTATCGCCATTACGCCGCCGCTTGTTGTCAATAAAATCATTGGCGTTTTCACAACCTATCAACTGGGATATTGGATTATCTTGGCCATCTGGGTGCTGCATCTCTATATCATGGTCATTGCTACACGCCATTATCTGCAACAGCATCCGTCGTTATCCGAATAATTGACCGGGCATTGATGCAAAGTCCTGTTCTTCACAAAGCGTCATCTCTCCCTGCATTAATGGGGCTGCGCTTTATTTTAAGCCTGTGGATATTGCTCAATCATCTGGGATTTATTCTTGACGATTTTTTCCATCCCGGTGGTTGGATGTACGTTATCATCAATAACGGTTATTACGCTGTCGATATGTTTTTTATCCTCAGTGGCATTGTCATCACGCATCACTATGGAACATTATTGAAATCAGGAAAGATATCGGACTACGGTGCATTTCTATGGCTGCGTTTAGCGCGACTATACCCGTTGCATCTTGTGACATTAATTGGTGTGTTGTGCCTTGTTTCTCTTGCACCTCTTGCCGGCTATGCGCTGACGCATCCGGAAGATTATCAGCTGGGTGACTTTATAGAGAACCTGTTTTTAATTCAAGCTTGGCATTATAATTCACACATGAGCTGGAATTATTTTTCCTGGTCGATCAGTGCGGAGTGGCTAGCCTATTTACTGACGCCCATTTTATTCACGATTTTCTACCGTCATTACAAACTGCCTGTACTGTGGATATTGGTGTGTGGTTTGCTCGCTGTTGTGCCTATGCTTCAAATGTATGACTTATTCACCAATCATTTAGCCTCACCTGTAATCAGGGTTTTAACCGCGTTTTGTGTTGGTATCTGCTTGTGTCAAATCAGCCAACGCAGTGTCATTTCTGGCACATTATTTTCTATGTCAGCGGTTACGACCATTGTCGTTTTGTGTGCTGAACATGTGGCGCAGGGCAAACATTTTGGTTTTGCGCTTTATCCAGCCTGCATCGGCCTGGCCTCATTGATACAAGCCACACCGGACCGACCATCTTTGCCGCAACGCGTTTTGCAGCATCCCTTGATGAATTATGGTGGCGAGATCGCATTTGCTTTGTACATGACGCAATTTGTTGTACTGATGCCACTGAAAAAAATCTGGCCACATGCGGTGTATAATCACGCGAACGTAATGGCGCAGCTGTTATATTTAGCGGCCATTACAGCGATTATTTTTGCTGCAACTCTATTGGCACATCTTGTCGTTGAACAGCCGGCGCGTTATTGGTTGCGGCAGCGCAATCCGTTTAGACATTAAAACGGAACAGCATGATATCGCCATCTTGCACAATATATGTTTTGCCTTCAGAACGTGTTTTGCCAGCTTCCTTGGCGCCTTGTTCGCCTTTGAATTCAACGTAGTCCTTATAAGCAATCGTTTCGGCGCGAATAAAGCCACGTTCGAAATCGCCATGAATAACGCCAGCAGCTTCCGGTGCAGACGCGTTGCGGCGCACGGTCCAGGCGCGGGCTTCTTTTGGGCCTACAGTAAAATAGGTGATCAAATTCAGCAGGCTGTAGCCGGCGCGGATCACACGGTTCAAACCCGGTTCCGTCAAATTCAGACCAGCCAAAAATTCTTTTTGCTCAGCTGGATCATCCAACTGGGCGATTTCCTGTTCGATAGCCGCCGAGATCAAGACAATATCAGCTTTTTCTTTTTCGGCTTTGACACGCATCCGTTCGGTCAAGGCATTGCCGGTTGCTGCTTCCTCTTCAGTGACATTGCACACATAGAGTTGTGGTTTCGATGTCAGCAGCTGCATGTTTTTCAACATGGCTTTTTCATCATTGCTAACATCAAGCGAACGTGCCGGTAAACCCTGATTGAGATGCGGCAGTAATTTCTCGGCCAGCTCCAGTTCGGCCTTGGCGAGCACATCATTGCTGCGCGCTTTTTTCTGCAGGCCTAAAATGCGTTTTTCGATGGATTCATAGTCAGACAAGACCAATTCCGTTTCCACGATTTCGGCGTCACGCACCGGGTCAACCGATCCTTCGACATGGGTGATATCACCATTTTCAAAACAACGCACCACATGCAAAATCGCGTCGACCTGACGGATATTGCCCAGAAACTGATTGCCCAGACCCTCGCCGCGTGAGGCCCCTTTGACCAAGCCGGCAATATCGACGAATTCCATTTGGGTTGGCACGATGGATGCGGACTTGCCGATGGCGGCGATAATATCCAGCCGTTCATCGGGGATGGCCACACGGCCAATGTTCGGCTCGATGGTGCAGAACGGGAAGTTTGCGGCCTGAGCCGCAGCCGTTGCCGTCAGCGCATTGAACAAGGTCGATTTTCCAACATTTGGCAAGCCGACAATTCCACAATTAAAGCCCATCTTTGATCTCGTCTTTCAGTTTCTCTTTTGGTGCCGGTTTTAACCGGCGTTGTAAATCATTTGCCTTGCCCGATAGCATCAAGCCAAAATTCCTGGCCAAGGCATCGAGCCATGTTTTGACAACCGGTTCTTCATCCGCAAAAAAATCGCCCAGGACGTGCGGTGTCACCAGATATTTTTCACCGGGATGGCCAATCCCCAAACGCACCCGCCAGTAATTCACTGTGCCTAAGCGTTCATCGATGGAACGCAAACCATTATGCCCACCATTGCCGCCGCCTTGTTTGATCCGTGTTTCGCCAAAGGCAATATCAAGCTCATCATGCAGTACAATGATACGCTCAGACGGAATTTTATAAAAGCGGCTAGCGCTTGCAACGGCATCACCTGATAAATTCATGTATGTCTGCGGCTTTTGCAGCAAGACCGGAGTATTTTGGATCGTGATTTGTGTGAGTTCGCTGTCAAACTTGTTTTTCCAACTGTCGCCACGCCATTGTGCATGCAACTGATCAGCCGCCATGAAACCGATGTTATGGCGTTGATCGGCATGTTCCCGTCCGGGATTGCCAAGTCCGGCAATTAGAAATTGCATGAATTTTGCGTCACATCAAACCGTTCATAAAAAACCCCCGCGCAACGGCGGGGGTTGTTAAAACTTGAGCCGAAAAGCTTATTTCTTCTTGGCTGTTGTCGCAGCCGCCGCAGCCTGAGCAGCCGCTTGTGCAGCATCCTGTGCAGCATCTTCTTTGGTCACGGTAGGCGGCGCGATCGTAACGATGGTGCTGTCTGCATCAATCAAGGTTGTAGCACCGTTCGGCAGTTTGATGTCAGACAGTTTGACGGCATCGCCAATGTCTTTGCTGCCCATTTCGATCTCGATGTTGTCAGGGATCATGTCGGCGCGAACGCGGACTTCGATCTCATGCAACACGACGTTCAGCACACCACCCTTACGGATACCAGGTGCTTTATCGTAGTTGATAAAGGTCACCGGTACGCCAACGGTCACGAACGTTTTCTCGCCAACGCGCAAGAAATCGACATGTTCCGGGTGGTCTTTGACCGGGTGCATTTGCACGTCACGGGCCAACACCAAATGTTTCTGGTTATCGACATGAACTTCGCATAAGTGGGTGAAAAATGAGCCGCTGTGCAGCGCTTTGATCAAAGGCAAGGTTTCCAGCGAAACCATGACAGCCGGTTTGTTATCGCCGTAAATAACGGCAGGAATGCGGCCTTCTTTACGTGTCGCACGAGCGTTCCCCTTACCTGCCCGTTCACGTACAGATGCAGCCAATTGGAAATGTTCAGACATGGCAGTCTCCTGTAAGATGGCCGGGCCTCCAGGGGTGCCGCGACCGGTGATTCAGTCCTCATAGGCCTGATTTTGGCGCGATTATATCTCGAAATGCCGTAATTGCAAGGCAATAAATGGCAAATCGACCCCGTTTTGGGCGAATTTTCTTGGCAAGCGGCGGCTGACCCGGTAAGTTAGTTGGATTATACACTGAAATGGTTTACTGAATGACCGATCCCCGCTCCCAAGCCTTTATGAACATGACGCTAGCACAGCAAGGGATCATCGCGTTTATTATTATGTTCTCGTGGTTTATCAACCGCTATATCGGTGAAGATTTAACCGGACGCATTGGGCGCCGGCGTTACGTCATCCGTCATTTCATTTTCGTCGCCGCATTAGCCATTTTATTCTTGTTGAAAAATATGTTCATTCACGACATTGAAAAAGCCGATGTAGTAGAATGGTTTATGATTGTCAGTATTTTAACCGCGACAAGCTTCACAGCCTGGTTCATTCTGACCACGGATGTCAAGCGGTTGCATGATTTTAACGTCAAAGGCCGTTGGCTGATCTTGATTTATTTGCTGTATGTACCATTTCTGGGGGCAACGGTTATGCTGGGCAGTTTTGCTATTACCCGCGTCTTACTGAGCCTCATCCCGGGATCAAAAACAAACAATAATTACGGTTATAACCACGATAAAAATTATATCCTGTAAACACACCAACTTTCATTATCGAATCTTTATTTTTGATCGCGCTTAATCGTTACATGTTAATAATCATGTGAGACGAATGCCCCGCGCTACACCGCCCGCTTCCTATGAATTGCGTCAGTTTGTCCTCGATGTGCATCACAAACTTTGCAGCGAGTATGGCTGTCCGGTGCCCTATTTTCATACGCTTGATCCACTAAGCGAGTTGGTGTCATCATTTTTATCCCATCGCACTAAGAATAAGGATTCTGGTATAGCGTTCAAAACGCTGCGCGCTGCGTTTCCGACATGGGAGGCCGTGCGTGATGCAGATGTGGCCTTGGTACAAAACGCGATTAAAGCCAGCACATGGCCAGAACAAAAAGCACCACGTTTGCAACAAGTGTTACACAAAATTACTGAACTGCGCGGCACATTAACGCTGGATTTTTTACAAGATATGACTGTCCTAGAGGCTCGGCAATGGCTGGAGCAGTTGTCGGGTGTGGGGCCAAAAACCAGTGCGGCTGTCATGTTGTTTAGCAATCTGCGTTTGCCAGCCCTGCCCGTTGATAGTCATCATTACCGTGTTACCGTCCGGCTTGGTATTATTCCATCGAGCCTTGGTGAAGGCAAAGCGCATGCTGTGCTGGAAAGTCTGTTACCGCCAGATTGGGATGCGCAACAGGTTTATGATCATCATGAAATTCTGATGTTTCACGGCCAGCGTTGCTGTTTCTTCTACAACCCGGCCTGTAAACGTTGTCCATTGCTGGCACAATGTCCGACCGGTCAAACGCGTTTGGCATCGCAAGCAGTGCCAGCCCCCGCCCCTGAACTGACTCTAACACTCTAGAAAGGCTATCATTATAATGACAAAAGATTTAACCAAAGGCGACCATGTTAAATGGAAAACATCACAAGGCACAACGTCCGGCACTGTAGTGGCAAAAGTCACAAAAACAGCTAAAGTCAAAACCCACGTCGCCAAGGCAACGGCTGCTGATCCACAATATAAAGTGAAAAGCGATCAGACCGGGGCTATGGCTATTCACAAACCAGACAGCTTGAAAAAAACCAAGAGCTAGCCAGACCCCAAGGTTTACTTATGCGCATACATCGCGTTTTGCTATTTTCTGGTTTTCTGTTGTCGTTGTCAGGAACTGTTTTTGCCCAAACTTCATCGACGCAAGTGCCGGGTTTTGGTCCAAATCCGCAACTGGGCGAAACAGAGCGTTTGCAAAGTGTCTTAACAGTGCATCGCACAGAGAATATCGGCTGGCCTGAGGGCAAAACTCCAACCGCCCCTGAAGGGTTCAAAGTCACTAAATTTGCTGGAAACTTGCGGAACCCGCGCTGGCTGTATGTATTGCCAAACAACGATGTGTTGGTTGCCGAAGCGGATACAGACAAAGAAAAAAGTGCTAACCGCATCACAATTTTGCGTGATAAAAATAATGATGGGTTTGCTGAAACGCGTGGCCTGTTCTTGCAGGAGCTCAACCAGCCCTTTGGCATGTTAGTCATGGGTGATTCTTTTTATGTGGCCAATACGGATGGTGTGTGGCGTTATCCGTATCATCGCGGTCAATGGCGCATCACTGGCAAAGGCAAACAGATTATATCCTTGCCAGCTGGGGGTTATAACAATCACTGGACACGCAACATCATTGCTAGTTCCGATCACGCCAAGATTCTGGTTAGCGTTGGGTCGAGCAGTAATGTTGCCGAGCATGGCATGAGAAATGAAGCACGCCGTGCCAATATCCTAGCGTTCAATCCCGACGGCAATAACGAATCCATCTACGCATCAGGCTTGCGCAATCCGGTTGGCATGGGAATTTACCCGGTTGATGGCTCTGTGTGGACCGTCGTCAACGAGCGTGATCAGTTGGGCAATGATCTGGTGCCGGATTATTTGACGCATGTTGAACGTGATGGATTTGATGGCTGGCCGTACAGCTACTTTGGCCAGCACGAAGACCCGCGCCGCGCCGGCGAACGCGCTGATCTGGTCGCAAAAGCCTTGGTTCCAGATTACGGTTTAGGATCACACACCGCTTCTTTAGGGATGACGTTTTACACACAAAACGCGTTTCCAGCTGCCTATCACAACGGTGTTTTCATCGGTCAGCACGGATCGTGGAACCGCAGTGATTTCAGTGGCTATCGTGTGATCTTTATCCCGTTTAAAAATGGCAAACCTGATGGCATGCCACAGGACTTTTTAAATGGCTTTCTGGTTGGTGATAAAAGCGATGATGCCTATGGTCGCCCTGCTGGTGTCACGGTACAACCCAACGGCGCACTGTTAATAGCCGACGATGTCGGCAACAGCGTCTGGCAAGTGCGTTACGTCGGTAAACGCTAATCCTGTTTGGTAAAGAACATCGTGAGTTTGCCAACAGGCAAGCCAAACTTTTTGATCTGCACCATGCTGAACATATGGCTGTCATCTATTAAATAAAGCCAGTCGTTAAAGGTGACAGTATGAGGTTTGTTATCGACATTGAGCGTGATGGTGTAAACCCAGTGTAACGTATTGCCGTAAACAGTACCTTTTGCGTCACCTGTCACGTCTGGTGCCGTGCCAACAAAGCTGTCATCTCCCGTTTTTGCAAATGTCCAGTGACGTTCCTGTGTGCTGCCGTCATTAAACATAAAATATTCGTCCATGGTGCCATGATCGCCTTGCCATTTTGCATCAGCCTGCATTTTAAAACGTTTGACCGCCTGTCCTTGACTGTTTTGGAAAAATCCCCAACTGTTTAGGCGGCCATTGAAAAAACGGTCTGGCTGTAAGATGGGTGTTTCTTGCTTGTAACGCTCCAGGTCAGGGCTACAGCTCGAGAACAACAGGCATGCGGATATTATCATCAGATATGGTTTCATAACTTCAAGATGGTGTAACAGCGCATAAAATCAATCGTCTTATGATGCCTTTATGATTTGAAGGTCTTTAGCCATAGCCTTATTACGCCAAGATGTCTTAGTTTGGGTGCAACTTACACAATGTCAGGAGATGCATTATGAACGCCGAGGAAGCTAAAAACATGTTGCAGCATGACCATGATGAAACTGTGAAGGAACAGGATCAAGAGCGTCACAAAAATAACAAGACCTTTGACAGCAATGCCGATGACGAATATTCAACCGGCCACAGTGATACCGGTTATTCGGAAAAGACCAATCAAAGCCGTTTTACCGATGAAAATGATTACCCGGATGGCAATACGGAAAAATTCGACAGTCAAACAAACGAACGTGATTTCGGTCGTAATAACCCAATGAACGAAAATGGCCGTGCGTATGATCGTGCCGCTGATTACGAGCGGGAGCACGAAAATGAGCAGCCTTTCATCAACCAGCAGCCAGATCAATTTTATGGGCGTCGCGAGACCGTTGATGGCGAAGGGAAACCATCGGAACAGATTAGCAGCGATGGCGGACAACGTCATTTTACCGGCAATATGGGTTTTCACACCAAGCATGAACGGGATGATGAGATTAACAAAGCCGTGACACGTAATAAAAAATAATAACAAAATTAATAATTTAATTAAAACAGGGGGTTAAATCCCCTGTTTTGGTGTGTTGTTATTTATTTCTTTTATTCCAAAAGCTTAAGAACTATAATGCCTATGGTTTATAAATAAAATTGCCACCAAAGGGCTTTGATACCATGACTACAAAAGTTATTCTTGCCAGTTACTGCCTCATGATGAGCGTGGCACTGCTCGTTATTGAGGACCATGATATCGTCGTTTTTTCAATCGTTTATGCATTACATTTAATAGCCAGCTGCTTTATTAAATCGACTGCGGATAAAACACATAGACTGTCTCAGCCTATATCCACACCCGCATTTATGTTACAGAAATCATATTCGCGCTAAATTATATTTATAAGAATTTTATATGTTGCAGGGCTATTTAACAGTGAAATTTTAGCTTCGTAATCTCAATATTGATTAACCCGTTGTTCATTTATGAACTTGAATTTTATTGCGTTAAATTAAAAAATAATAAATATACGCAGTAAGCAACCGATGAAAGGTTTCATCATGTCAAATAATAGTTCAACTGATAGCTTGGTCAGCGATATCATTAAATATGTTGGTGATGCACACTGGCCAGTTTCCAAAAGTGAACTTCTGGACTGGGCGCAAAAAAGTCGAGCCACACCACAAGTTTTAAGCGCTTTAAACGATATGTCGTATGATAAATTTTATTCGATCGACGATGTCACGAAAGACTATGCTAACGACTAATTGGCGATTTTATTTCACAAACCAACAGTTAGGAGGATGTTATGGCTGAAGGTCACATTCAAAGTTACCTAGACGGTTTATCGTCTTATGCTAGTAAGGATGAAGTCAAAAAAATGCTGGAAGATAATGGCGCACCACGCTGGATGATCGATACAGTTGACAAAATTCCGCAGGCCGGGTTTTCGAATTTTAACGATGTTGTTACATCGTACGATCAATACCACGATTAGGATGATGTAACACTGAAAACGCCCATTAAGGGCGTTTTTTTTATGTGATAAATCCTAAGATAATTAAAATGGCTGGAATATAGAACAATGCGATAATAGTGCTGGCAACAACTGCAATTGCCGCTTTTTGTGGCTGCACATTCAGCAATAAGGCAAAGGCGACCGCATTGGCCGGCAATGGAACGATGGCAATCAAAAACAGGATCGGATAAACATCTGCTGAAAAGAGATGCAACATCACACGATCAAACGCTATAAAGCCAAAAATCAGCAGTGGCCAAACGACAAATCGCGCACCCAGCATGATGCTTAGAAAGAGCTTGTCAGGTTTGAATTCCTTGATTTTGCTTAATCCAAAGCCGATCATCAAAGCCCCTAAAACAATATAGGCTCCGCGAAAATCATGTGCTGTTGCCGTGATCAACAGCGGCAGTTTCACATGTAAGGCACTGAAGATCAGTCCCAGCAAACTGGCATGCAACAGCGGCAGCCGCACCAGACGCTTGATACTGTCACGAATAGAATAATGTCCACGCGCGATCAAATAATAGCCAAGCGTATTATCATAGAGCTGAACACCCAACGCTGCCAACATTAACAGCCCGATCATGTTTTCGGGAAATAAAATTAGCGCCACAGGAATACCGAAATACCCAGTGTTACCGGAGCCGGCAGAATATGCCATGAGGTTGGGCGTATTATCCAGCCATAAACGCCGTCCGATTGCAAAAACTGTCAAACCAACTGTACAACAGACGATGAGAACAACAGCTGGCAAAATGAGATAACGACTTTGCAATTCAAGTGTGGCCATTGAAGTAGCAATGACTACAGGTGCTATAAAATTGATTTGGATGATGGCGGTTGCATGACCCAGCTCGCTATGCTTGCGGCCCAGAACGAAACCAGCTGCCATAATGGCATAGAGTGGCAAAAGCTTTAAGATTAGCGTTAAGAAAATATGCATATAAACTATTTTATGCGACAATTGGATCATGTAAATGCTTTTCTGCTGTTCAATCTCCGCTTTAATCCATTAAGCAATTCTCCAGCTGTATAAACGGTTTCAAGTCGCTTGGCGCTAAAAAAAATCTCAATATATTGCAATGTGTCCTGCTTCTCTCATACGATGATATCCCTACCTCCAGAACACTAACAACGCCGGCGCGACGATTATCGATCCAGCCAATTTTTTATATGGACGACAAGCACATGCGAACAACATATGCCGCCGACCGCGTCATTTTATAGACCAAATTCTACAGTAAAGATGGCACGAAGCCTCTTCCGTGCAAACTTATGTTTTCAAGCTTTTCCAGTAACAACGATAAGCGCTGCCTTTTGTCATGCCTGTGGCGGCATAACGTGCCTCGAATGTGGGGTTATCCAAAGGTGCATAGACCAGCACTTCCTCATGATTACGCGACCGCAAAATAGCGCAAGCAGCTTGATCCAGTGCGCTGGTAATCTCGTATTTATTTGGCAATTCCATCACCGCGAAGCGAAACAGGAAAGCCACTCGGCTGTCTTCGATCAATGAAACCGTGCCGACGATGTCGCCAGCCTGTTCGCAGACTAATACAGCTTGTGGATCGCGTTTGGTGACACTTGCCATTTTTTCAGCGGAATCACGGGCATTGTCAAATTTCCCGCCATACAGTTCGCTTTGCAGGTACAGTGCTTTGATTGATGGATAATCGTTGGATATATAATTACGAATGATGAGCATGATTAGATGAGCATGATTATAAGTCCGTCAATTATTTTGTTTTATCCCTGCAATTTTTGTTTTAGCAGATCATTGACGACAGCCGGGTTGGCTTTGCCTTGGGATAGTTTCATCACCTGCCCAACAAAGAAACCGAATAGCGTTTCCTTACCGCCGCGGTAGTCAGCAACCTGTTGGGCGTTAGCGGCAATCACGTCATCGATAATTTTTTCGATGGCACCGGTATCGGTAACTTGTTTCAAGCCTTTGCTTTCAACAATAGCCGCCGGTTCTTCACCGGTTTCGATCATGATCGCGAACACGTCTTTGGCGATCTTGCCGGAGATGGTGTTGTCTTCCATCAGGTCAAGCAGGCCGCCCATCATGGCTGGCGTAATCGGGCTGGTCTCGATGTCTTTGCCCATTTTATTCAAGGCACCGAGTAATTCGGTAATCACCCAATTCGCGGCTTTTTTCGGGTCCCGCTTGGCGTTGTTCAGAATCATTTCGTAATAAGCAGCCAGCTCTTTTTCCGAGATCAAGACGTTACTGTCATAGGCACTTAAGCCATAAGCTGTCATAAACCGTTGTTTTTTCGCATCCGGCAATTCTGGCAAGGTCGCTTTGATACTCTCGATCAATTGATCGGTGACCACCAACGGCAACAGATCCGGGTCCGGAAAATAGCGGTAATCGTGCGCTTCTTCCTTGGAGCGCATGGAACGGGTGATCAATTTGCCCGGGTCCCACAGACGTGTTTCCTGGACGATTGTGCCACCGCTTTCCAATACTTCGATCTGGCGGCGCGCTTCGTATTCGATGGCCATCATAATGTTGCGGATCGAGTTGACGTTTTTCGTTTCGGTGCGTGTACCAAACGGTTCACCGATGCGGCGCATGGATAAGTTGACGTCACAGCGCAAATTACCTTTCTCCATGTCGCCATCGCATGTTTCCAAGTAACGCATAATGGAACGAAGCTTTTTGATGTAAGCCCCTGCCTCTTCGGCCGAACGCAGATCGGGCTTAGACACAATTTCCATCAAGGCAACGCCGGCACGGTTTAAATCGACAAAGGTTTTCGATGGATGCTGATCATGCAACGATTTGCCCGCATCCTGTTCCAGATGCAAACGCTCAATACGAATATTTTTTGTTGTGCCATCATCCAGATCAATACTAACTTCGCCTTCGCCGACGATGGGATACTGATATTGTGAAATCTGGTAACCAGACGGCAGATCGGGATAAAAATAATTTTTGCGTTCAAATACCGATGTGTGATTGATTTTGGCATTCAGGCCCAGACCCGTTTTCACCGCCTGTTCCACACATTTTTCATTAATGGTCGGAAGCATGCCGGGAAAGCCGGCATCAACGAACGAGACATGATCATTGGCCGCACCGCCAAAACCGGTCGAGGCGCCGGAAAATAATTTCGAATTGGAAATCACTTGGGCATGCACCTCAAGCCCGATAATCATTTCCCATTTACCGGTTTGGCCATCAATCAGATAACTTTCATTTACCGGGAGTTTTGCGTCGAGAGTCATGAGATTTTGCCTTCTATTACTAAATTATGTTGATCATTCGGATCAAGGCCAAAACGGTTTGAACCAATTGTACCGCGCAGACATGACAACAGAACAAGTGGAACGACACCAACGACAAACATAAAGACAACGCTGAGAATCATACCATTCAACCTCACACTTAGGACAAACGAAAAAAGCGTAAACAGACCAATCAAAAGTCCGCCGTAAATGACCAGCATCCACCATCCGCTCCAGTTCAAATCGTGCAAACGTTTGATAAAAATCGCGATAGTTGGCCAAAGGAACACAATGTTGACCAGATTGGTGGCAATACCTTTTTGCGCTTCGGTCAGAGAAGATGTGCCCAGATAGGACATGTCGACAATCGCTGCAACCACATAAATGAACAACAGCAATAACCAGAATTTGACGTTATAATCAAAACGGTTGATACGGCCTCGCGGCGACACCAAAAACGTCCACCAGTCACGAATTATCATTTTACGCATACGCATTGTCATTACGCCCACCACTTTTTCGGCTGAGCAATAAATTCTGCGGCGTCTTCCAGATGTTTGCCGATGTTCAAAATTGTGGCTTCATCAAACGGTTTCCCGATGACTTGCAATCCCAGTGGCAGACCTGTATCGCTCAAGGCTGCGGGCAAAGATAAACCTGGCAGACCGGCCAGATTAACTGGCACGGTGAAGACGTCTTCCAGATACATCGCCAGCGGATCATCCTGTTTTTCACCAATGGCGAATGTCGGGCCGGGTGTTGTTGGCGTCAAAATAGCGTCAACTTTTTGGAACGCATCATTGAAATCCTGGGCGATCAAGGCGCGGACTTTTTGCGCCTTGAGGTAATAGGCATCGTAATAACCGGCCGACAGCACATAGGTGCCAATCAAGATACGGCGAATGACTTCCGGGCCAAAACCGGCGGCGCGAGTGAGTTCATAGGTATCGGTCAAATCTTTGCCTTCGACGCGCACACCATACCGCATGCCGTCATAACGGGCCAAATTTGACGAGGCTTCTGCCGGTGCGATGATGTAATAGGTTGCCAGGGCATAATGGGTATGCGGCAGGGAAATATCGACGATCTCGGCTCCCGCGTCACGCAGCCATTGCATGCCGGATTGCCACATTTTTTCGGTGGCTGGATTCATGCCGTCCAGATAATATTCTTTAGGAATGCCGATCTTTTTCCCTTTGAGACTGTCGTTCAAGGTCGCAGTATAGTTTGGCACCGGCACATTGACCGATGTCGAATCTTTGGCATCCCAACCCGCCATGGCGCGCAGCATGATGGCGGCATCCGCAATTGAGCGTGTCATGGGGCCAGCCTGGTCGAGTGATGAGGCAAAGGCCACGATACCGTAACGCGAACAGCGACCATAAGTGGGTTTGACGCCGACAATGCCGGTCACAGATGCCGGCTGGCGGATAGACCCGCCGGTGTCCGTTCCTGTCGCCGCCATGGCAAAACGCCCGGCTACCGCCGCCGATGACCCGCCGCTCGACCCGCCGGGAACCAACGCCTTGTCGGAATTATTGGCCTGCCATGGGCTGATGACATTGCCGTAACCGCTGGTGGTGGTTGACGATCCCATCGCAAATTCATCCATCGCGACTTTGCCCAGCATGACGGCACCCTGCTTGAACAAATTATCCGACACGGTGGATTCATATTGCGGGATATAATTCTCCAGAATTTTGCTGCTGGCCGTGGTGCGCACGCCTTTGGTGCAATACAAATCTTTCATGGCGATCGGAATACCATCCATCAGACCCGCCTCACCTTTGGCGCGGCGCGCGTCACTCTCCATCGCCTGTTGCAGAGCCAGTTCCGGCGTTTCCGTCACAAAAGCATTCAATGTTTTGGCGGCCGCGACGGCTTCGCTGTGGGCTGTCGTCAATTCAACGGCCGTAAAATCTTTTTTCGCTAGACCAGCAAGGGCTTCGGTCATAGTCAATTGGGTTAAATCGGTCATTCTAAAAATCCATCACAAATTTAAGGGAGACCTCGGATATTTTCTAACGAAAATTCCGGGGTGGTCTTGCAAAGCCTTGTTTTACTCAACCACTTTCGGCACAACAAAATAACCTTCCATGCTGTCCGGTGCGTTCGCAGTCACCGCCGCTTGTTGCTGGCCGTCGCTGACGATATCGGGGCGGTGAAACAGGCTTTGCGCGACGGAGCTGGTCATCGGGGCCACATCTTTGGTATCCAGACCGTTCAGCTGTTCGATCCAGGTGAAGATGCCGCCAAGCTCGGCAGCGAGGGCTTCGATCCGGTCTTCCGGCAGACGCAGGCGCGCCAGTTTTGCCACCTTACGAACAGTTTGCGTATCCATTAAAATCCTCTAAGAATAAGGTCGTTATATCTGTCTGATTAGAAGTGTGAACACCCCTTTTGTCAATCCAAAGCCCTGCTTTTGCACCCGTCAATCCACAGTGGCTGGATGTATTGCAACCCAACCGGCACCGGATTGTGGGGCTGGATGTCGGCACGAAAACCATTGGCCTTGCCATCACCAGCCCGGCGTGGGATATCGTGCTGCCCATCGTTACCGTGCGGCGGGGCAAAACGTGGCAGGCTGATCTGATTGCCCTGGCTGTCGCTCTCAAAGATTACACCGTGCATGGCATCGTCATCGGCCTGCCCCTCAATATGGACGGATCGGAAGGTCCGCGTTCCCAAAGTACGCGGCAATTGGCTATTAATCTGGCAGCGGCACAACCGGCCTGGCTGCACTCGCCCGCTATGATCGGGTTCTGGGATGAACGCCTGTCCACCTCCGCCGTCACGAAATTCATGATCGGCGAGATCGATGCCAAACGTGCCAAACGTGCCGAAGTCATAGACGCCCTCGCCGCCCAGCATATTCTGCAAGGGGCTATGGATTATTTGAACAACCAACGAAAATTACGATAAAGATTGATTGTTGATGGCGTCCCTATATTAATGAATTGAGGAAACAGCAGAGCGGTGATTCTGTCGGAGAAGTTTATGGTTTTTTATAATATGTATGTCTTTTACGCGCTGGTGCTGGGCGTTGCCTATCTGCTGGGGTCGATCCCGTCGGGACTGATTTTGGGCAAACTGATGGGTGCTGGCGATTTGCGCACGATTGGCTCAGGTAATATCGGGGCAACGAATGCCTTGCGCACTGGCAATAAAAAACTGGCGCTCTTTACATTGCTGGCCGATGCCGCGAAAGGTGCTTTGGCGGTTTTAATTGCCTATGTCCTGAATATTCAACTGGCGCAAAGCGTTTTTGTGAATGCGCCGGTCTGGGCCGGGCTTATCGCTGTCTTGGCGCATGTCCTGCCTGTCTGGCTGAAATTCAAAGGCGGCAAAGGCGTGGCAACCAGCTGGGGCGTCTTGTGCGCCTTGCACTGGCCGACCGGCATTGGTTGTCTTGTAACCTGGCTGGTGGTGGCGCGGCTATCGCGCTATTCATCTCTGGCCGCGGTGATGGCAGCGTTTAATGCGCCAATTTTGGCACTCGCCTATGGCGGACAATCGCTGGCATTACCGTTTGCCATCCTGTCCATCATTTTGTTTTTTACCCACCGTGCCAATATCCGCCGTTTGTTGAATGGCGAGGAAAGCACGATCAAACTGCGCAAAGCAGATTAAATGCCGCGCATCCAGCACGATCAGGATCTGCTCGATCATTTGCGGCTGATCCGTTCCGAGGGTATCGGCCCGGTGACGTACCGCAAATTGCTGGAACGCTACGGCGCAGCAGATGCAGCTCTTGACGCCTTGCCTGGCCTGTCGAAACGCGGCGGCAAACAATTACTGGCTTGTTCGCGTGATGACGCTGAAGCCGAAATCGAACAGTTACACAAAGCTGGTGGTCGCATGATCGCCATCGATGATCCCGATTACCCAACCCTGTTGGCGGCCATCGACGATGTACCGCCTCTCATCAGCATTCTGGGCCGGGTTGAGTTGCTCAACCAATCGGCCTTGGCCATCGTTGGTGCGCGCAATGCGACGGTGAATGGCCGCCGCTTTGCTGAAAAACTGGCGCGCGAATTGGGGCAACGGCAGCATGTTGTGGTGTCCGGTTTGGCGCGGGGCATCGACACTGCCGCCCACATGGGGTCGCTGTCTAGCGGTACGATTGCCGTATTGGCGGGTGGTGTCGATAATATTTATCCCCCTGAAAACCGGGATTTGTACCGCCGCATTGCGGTTGATGGCGTTATTATATCCGAAATGCCATGGGGCATCGAACCAACCAATCAGCATTTCCCCCGCCGCAACCGGATTATTGCTGGGCTGTCGGCCGCCACTATCATCGTCGAAGCGGCACTCAAATCTGGCTCGCTGATCACGACACGACTGGCCTTGGAACAAGGGCGTGAAGTTTTTGCGGTTCCAGGCTCGCCGCTTGACCCGCGTCATTCGGGACCCAATTACCTGATCAAAACCGGCCAGGCGCAGCTGATTGAAAGTGCACAGGATGTGCTAGATGGCGTAGCAGCATTGGGGCAAAACCGTATCAATGCGCCTTTACAAAAAAGTTTATTTATTAAAGAAAACAATATTTTATATGATTACTTTGATATTGAAGATCAATTTAAAGCATCACCTGAAGATGGGTTTGCTGACCCTATTACCGCACAGGCCAAAATCTTGGACTGCCTTAGCCCAAGCCCCACTGACACGGACGAATTGGCCGTGGCAAGCCGTTTGCCTATAAACCAGATCCTAACGATTTTGCTTGAATTAGAATTGGCAGGGCGTATACAACGGCATGCCGGTAATCGAGTCTCGCTTCTGGCAGCGTGATCACCGCCCGATCATTCAAGGCCGCAATAAGCGCCTATAATAGAAGACAGAAAGCAAACTATGAGCAGCAACCTCGTTATCGTGGAATCCCCGGCCAAGGCTAAAACCATCAATAAATATCTGGGATCGGACTATACAGTGCTGGCCAGTATGGGGCATGTGCGCGATTTGCCTGCCAAAAACGGCTCGGTGAACCCGGACGATAAATTTGCCATGAGCTGGGAGGTGTCTGACCGCTCACAGAAACCGCTGAACGAGATTATCCGCGCCGCCAAAACCGCAAAACATGTCTTTCTCGCTACCGATCCAGACCGCGAAGGCGAGGCCATTTCCTGGCATCTGGCTGATATTTTGCATCAAAAAGGCGTCTTGAAAGGCAAAGATCTGCACCGCGTGACGTTTAACGAGATCACAAAAAGGGCCATCAAAGAGTCTTTCGCGCATCCGCGTCAGGTCGATCAAACCTTGGTCGATGCGTATCTGGCGCGCCGGGCGTTGGATTACCTGGTGGGGTTTGGCATTTCGCCAATCCTGTGGCGCAAATTACCGGGCGCGCGCTCAGCTGGCCGGGTGCAATCCGTTGCGCTGCGCCTGATTTGTGAGCGTGAACACGACATTGAGAAATTTATCCCACAGGAATATTGGAGTGTTGAAGGTCAGTTTATCACAGCAAAAAACCAATCATTTACCGCCCGCCTGACCCACTTAGCTGGCAAGAAGCTGGAAAAATTCACGCTGAATAATGCAGCCGATAGCAAAGCCGCCGCCGCCAAACTCAAAGAAACCACTTACGCCGTTACCTCGGTCGAGCGCAAACAGGTGCAGCGTCACCCTGCCGCTCCGTTTATTACGTCGACTTTGCAACAGGAAGCCTCCCGTAAATTAGGGTTTGGTGCCAGCCGCACGATGCGGACCGCACAACGTTTGTATGAAGGTGTTGATATTGGCGGTGAAACGGTCGGTTTGATTACCTATATGCGTACCGATGGCCCAACCTTGAGTGGCGAAGCCATTGCCAGCGCGCGGTCTGTGATTGCCAAGAAATATGGTGACGAATACGTGCCTGCCTCCCCGCGCCAATATTCCGCCAAATCGAAAAATGCGCAGGAAGCACACGAAGCCATTCGCCCGACCGACATGAGCCGTACGCCGGACATGGTGCGTAAATTTCTGCCAGATGATCAAGCCGCCTTGTATGACATCATCTGGAAACGGACTGTTGCTAGCCAGATGGCTTCGGCAAAACTGGAACAGGTCGCGGTTGATATTGCCGCTGATAGCAAGTCTGGTGTGTTTCGGGCGACCGGCTCCGTGATTTTGTTCAACGGATTTCTGGCTTTGTACCGTGAAGACACGGATGATGCCGATGCCGGTGCTGACAAAGACGACAGTGGCAATATCCTGCCGCCGATGGAACAAGGTGATAAGCCGACGGCCAAAGAGATCAAACCGAACCAGCATTTTACCGAACCACCGCCGCGTTATTCCGAAGCCAGCCTCGTCAAACGTCTGGAAGAACTTGGCATTGGTCGTCCCTCTACCTACGCATCAATTATTGATGTCGTCCAGGAACGCGGCTATGTCAGAATTGAGAAAAAACGCTTTATCGCCGAGGAACGCGGCCGTATCGTCACCGCATTTCTGCAAAATTTCTTCCCACGCTATGTGGAATATGATTTTACGGCCAATCTGGAACAACAGCTTGATAATATCGCCGAAGGCAACGCCGACTGGCAAGTTGTTTTGGCTGAATTCTGGGGCGGGTTTTCGACAAAACTATCCGAGACAAAAGAATTACGTATCACCGACGTCCTCAACGTCTTAAATGACGAACTGGGCATGTACCTCTTTCCGCCACGTGAAGACGGACATGACCCGCGCGAATGCACCGTCTGCAAAACCGGCCAGCTCAGCTTAAAACCCGGCAAATTCGGTTTTTTCATTGGCTGTTCAAATTATCCGGAGTGCAAATACACGCGCCAGCTGAGCCAAAGCGCCGAGGCTGGTGATGCCATGCCGTTGGATGAACCGGTTGTCATGGGCACCGATCCCGCAACTGGGCTTGCTGTCACCTTGCGCAAAGGTCCTTATGGCCCATATGTGCAACTCGGTGAAGAAATCCGTGAGGAAGTCCCGCCACCGTCACCAAAAATTCCGAAGGCTGGCAGCAAGGCCAAAGTTTTAGCCAAGCCCAAAGCACCACCGAAAATCAAAGTCAAAGTGACAAAACCAAAACGCGCCACCCTGCCCGCCGGAACAACACCGGAAACAGTCACACTGGAACAGGCCTTATCGTTATTAGCCTTGCCGCGCATGGTGGGTCTGCACCCGGAAACGCTGGATAAGATCGAAGCGAATTTTGGCCGTTTCGGGCCATACCTGAAGTACCAGACTATGTTCGTGTCGATCCCGAAAACCGATGATCTGATGACGATTGAAGTTGATCGTGCCGTTCAGCTCATCACCGAAAAAGCCGCCAAGCCGCCATCGACGCGTGGCCGTTTTGGCCGTAAAAAGGGTGCACCGGCTAAGGCCGAGAAAGCCACTGCCACCAAAAAACCGGCAGCAAAAAAGGCACTGGTGAAAAAGGCCGCTGTTAAAAAAGTTGCTGTGAAGAAAACGACCGTTAAGAAGACAACAGCAAAGAAATAAAACGCTTCGTCATTTTAGACTTTTGTCTGTAGCAAAACTGGAATGACGAGGTTTTGATATCTTAATTAAACCTTTCATAAACATTTCAATCTCTATGCTGGGGTAACTCATGCCCCAGAGATGCACCATGCTGACACGCTTTATTTTTACGCTCACTTTGTTTGGGTCAGCGTTTTTGTCATTTTCAATCCAGCCGTTGCTGGGCAAAATGCTGTTGCCGATCGTTGGTGGAGCGCCATCGGGCTGGATTGTCGCTATGGCGTTCTTCCAATTGGCATTGCTGGGCGGCTATTTTTTATCGCATATATTGCAACGCGTACCGCCTTTGACTCACGGGCTTGTGCTGTTGATCTTATACGGCGTTGGCCTCCTCACCCTGCCAGCCACGGTCACTGCGATTGACACAGCATTGCCGCTGGGCGTGATTGTTTTCATCATGCTGGCAAAAACAATCTTACTGCCATTTACGGCGTTGACCGCCACAACATCGGCATTGCTGCGCATTTTCAGCCAGACTGACCAGCCGACAGCGCAAGATCCGTATTATCTGTTTACGGCCAGCAACGCCGGCAGCTTGATCGGATTGTTTATCTACCCGCTGGCACTGGAACCGTTTTTTGGTCTCACCACATTAAGCCATTTGTGGTTTAGCCTGTACGGCATCATGCTGGCGTTGATTGCCGGCTGTGTCATCATTGCGCGCTTTTATCGCTCAACGACTGTGCCATCGCAAACGGTTCATCGCGATACATCTCCAGTGAACAGCAAAGCACTTATCAGCTGGTTTTGCCTGGCTTTTGTGCCGTGCAGTTTATCGATGAGTCTCAGCACCATGATGACCACCGACATCGCCAATTTCCCGCTGATTTGGGCGTTGCCATTGGGTTGCTATTTGTTGAGCTTTATTCTGGGTTTTGCCAGGCGGCCGCTTATCAAACTGGATACGCTGCAATTCCTGCATCTTGTTTCGGCCGGTTTGCTGTTCATCTTTTTGTTTATCCGCGCCCGCGGCTATGGCCTCAACATGAATGCCATCGTGACGGACGTCTTTTTACTGTCTGCTTTATTCTTAGTGATTTGCTGGTCGTGCCATCAAACACTTGCCGCAGAACGGCCAGCGGCTAATCATGTCACGTTGTATTATTTGATCATCGCATTCGGCGGTGCCGCGGCTGGCATGTTGAACGCTTTTATCCTGCCACTGGTCTTGGACCGGATCATTGAATTTCATGGCAGTGTCCTGTTGTCGCTTTGTTTGCCGATGATGTGGCGTAAGCAGATTTTACCAAGCGCGCCACGGTTACAAACCATCATATTCACCACCCTTCTCATATTGGGTCTGATGATGCTTGGCGCGTATTATTACACGCTCGACATGGACACACCCGTCATTCAGACCTACAAAATGGTCGCACGTTCGCTGATCGTCATTTGTTTGCTCGTCCTGATTTTTAAACCGCGACATTTAATTGTGGCGGGTATGGCGATTACGGCTTTTTGCTTTGTCGCGAATTCATCTGGCCAAAGCCTCCTACATAAACGTAACTTTTTCGGCAGTATGATCGTTTCTGATATCAGCGCCGGTAATCTGACGATCCGCACCTTGCGTCACGGCAATACAACACACGGTCTGGCGGAATATCGTAACGGCGTGCCAACCGGTAATCTGGCTTACAGCTACTACGTTCCAAACGGCCCGTTGCACGATGTCTATGCGCTGACCCAACCACACAATGTTGCGATTTTAGGGTTGGGTACTGGACAGTTAGCGTGCTTCCCACACACGATGAAATTGAAAGAGACGCAAACCACTTATTTTGAGATCGATCCCGATATGGTTGCTGTCTCGAAACAATTCTTCCCATATCTGGACCATTGCCCGGTTCATAACATTGTTTTGGGCGATGCGCGGCTGGAATTTGCCAAACAAACGGACAGATATGATTTACTGATCCTGGATGTGTTCAGTTCAGACTCCATTCCGGTGCATATCGTCACCACCGAAGCGTTGCAAATGTATCCGAGACACATGACCCCAGACGGCGTCATGATGTTTCACATTTCCAATCGCTACCTGAACCTGGCACCGCAAATTGCGGCAAGTGTCAAGGCTTTGGGCTTGCCAGCTTACGTGAAATATCACCAGCCACCCGCACAGCATATGTTTGCTCTGGCATCCCAATGGGTCGCCATTCCGCTTGACCAGGCGAAGGGCCAGACGCTGTTGAAAGAAGGCTGGACAGCCATTGACCCCGGTCAAACCATGGCCTGGACAGATGATCAATCAAGCCTGTTGAGTGCCTTACGTCCGGTGGCAAATCGGATTAGTGTGACACAGGATTTTGTGAAATAGATGAGCAATTGAACAGCTTTCTCTCGACATTTCAGCCGGATAAGCCTATCTTAGGCTTATGAAACCACCACGTCAGTCTTCCGGCAAAGCCGGCACAAAGCCCGGTCCGAAAAAACCTTTCCGCAATTCATTCGATAAATCTACGGCCAAACCCGGTTTTGGCCGCCGTCCAATAGCACCTCTTGTTCCGGCGATGACCGAAGAGAATGTGCTGGAATTTTTGACGAAACAAAACGGGAAAGCCTCAAAAGATGATTTGCTGAGTCATTTTGCCTTGAGCGGTCAGCAACATATTGCCTTGCGCCACTTGATCCAAACCATGGCCGACAAGGGCGTGATCCAGGCCGACACGAAAAAGTTTGTTGCACTTGCCGACGGTCGTCCGGTGACGCGCAGCACTGCGGGTACCAATACCTCTGGCAAATTCAACGGCATTTTCAACAGCCAGCGCCGCGGTGGTGGCATTGTCAAATCCACGCATCGCAAGGATAAGTCGACGGTTACAGTACTAGAAGCCGACGCGATGAACGCCAAAGATGGTGACCTGGTCGAAGTGACCGGCAATCGTATCACGCAAATTCTGGGTTCACGCACTGACGCCAATTTTGTCAGTCTGTTGGCTATTCGCAATTTTGATGTGCCGGATATTTTCTCGAAAGAAGTCTTGGCGGAAACGGAAAACGTCACCGTACCACCTTTGGGCAAGCGCACCGATTTACGCGCTTTACCATTGGTCACAATCGACGGCGAAGATGCGCGTGACTTTGATGATGCTGTGCATGCCACGCTTGACGATGCGCCTGACAACCAGGGTGGCTGGGTGATTACGGTGGCCATTGCCGATGTCTCACACTATGTGCGCCCAGGCAGCGCGCTGGATGACGAAGCTTTGAAACGCGGCAATTCATTATATTTCCCTGACCGCGTCGTGCCGATGCTGTCCGAAGCGTTGTCGAATGGTTTGTGTTCATTACGCCCGCATGAGCCGCGCGCGTGTATGGCACTCATCATGCGCATCAACCGGAATGGTCATTTGATCGGTCAAAAAATCGTGCGCGGTTTGATGGAATCCATTGCGCGCCTGACCTATAACCAGGTGCAAGACGCTTTAGATGGCAAGGTCGATGATCTGACCAAGCCGATTTTGGCTGATGTGATCATGCCATTGTATGGCGCGTACAAAGTATTACTCCAGGCCCGTGATGAACGCGGCACGATTGATCTGGATGTGCCGGAACGCAAGATCGAATTGCGCAACGGTGTTGTTGCTGCCATTCATCAGCGTGAGCGCTTTGAAAGCCACAAGCTCATTGAAGAAATGATGATTTTGGCGAACGTTGCGGCGGCCACATTGCTGGAAGAAAAAAACCAGCCGTTACTCTATCGTGCGCACCCGAAACCCGACCCGGTGCGTCTGGAAAACACGCGTAATTTCTTGAAGGAATTTGGTTATCGTTTAAAAACCGGTGTTGCCTTGGCACCTAAAGATTTCCGCACTATTCTGCACCAAACCGCCGGACATGATGAAGCACCGTTGATCAACGACATCATGCTGCGCACCATGTCGCAGGCCGAATATTCACCGTTTAACGTTGGGCATTTCGGTTTAGCATTGGAACGCTATGCACATTTCACGTCACCTATTCGCCGTTATGCTGATTTGATCGTGCACCGGGCGTTAATCAAAGCGTATAAACTTGGCGACGACGGTTTAACTGAAATCGAACAAAATAAACTGCCACAAATTGCGACGCATATTTCCGAACGCGAACGCGTGGCGCAATCCGCCGAACGCGAAACGATCGACCGCTACGTCGCATTGTATTTGCAAGATAAAGTCGGGCAAATGTTTGAAGGCCGGATCAGTGGCGTCACATCCGCTGGTTTGTTCATCACGCTGGATGACACAGGCGCGGATGGTTTGTTGCCGATGCGGTTATTGCCGCGTGATTATTTCGTGCATGACGAACAGCGTCATATGCTGATCGGCCAACGCACCGGACAGACCTATCGCTTGGCTGGGCGTGTGCGCGTGGAATTGCTGGAAACGGATGCCATTACTGGACGTCTGGTCTTGCAACTGGCTGGCGAAGACAACACAACGCCCCGCTTCCGCCGTGAACGTTTGGATGCACCACAGTCCGATGAACGGTCACGCGACGAACGCCCGTATCATTCAAATCGTGATGACCGTGCTGCGCCCAGACACGAAGGCGTGCGTGATAACTTTACGAACGGCCAACGCCGTCTGGACGAAAAAGAACGTGACGCCATCCGCGATGCACAGCGTGCTGCCAATAACGGCGGGCCAATTCCCGGTCGCCGCAATGACCGACCCTTGCCACCGAAACACGGTAAAGCACTAGGGCGGCAAGAAGCCAACCGTGCTGCCAGCAAGCCACCTGCAGGACGTTCCTTTGATAATGGCGGGGACTTTAACCCTGAGCGTCCAGCCAAACCACGTACCGGTGCTGGCTGGGCCAAGTCAGGGCCAGCTCGCACCGGCACCAAGCCACCTGGCGGGAAACCAGGACCAAAACGCGGACGTTGAAAAACGAATCCTTGCAATTAGGATTATAGTCCTGTAACCCAGAAGGATGGGAACAAAACAGGAACAGAATCGATTCGCAAATGATGGCCTGAATTGGCTGTTGCTGGATTTGAACTCGTTTTTCGCGTCATGCGAACAACAGCACGATCCATCTCTGCGTGGCCGGCCGGTCGGCGTCGTGCCGATGCTGGATGTGGATTCCACCTGCCTGTTGGCCGCCAGCCGCGAAGCCAAACAGTTGGGCTTACATACCGGCACATCAGTCAAAGAAGCCAAACGCATTTGCCGCGACATTGTCTTGATCAAAGCCTGTCATACAAAATATGTGCATTATCATCACAAAGTGTTGGCCGCCGTTGATCAGCATATTCCGATTGATCAGGTGCTATCGATTGACGAAGTGGCCTGCCGCCTGACCGGTTCGCAGCGTGATCTGGGCAATGCCCTTGCCCTGTCACGCGCTATCAAGAAAACACTCGCTGAACAGGTTGGTGTTTGCCTGACTTGTTCCATTGGCCTGGCCCCCAGCCGATTGGTCGCTAAAATGGCGTCTGATATGCAGAAGCCGGATGGTCTTGTGGCCCTGCTGCCCGATGATCTGCCACATGCGCTCTATGGTTTACCGCTGCAAGCGATTTCCGGCGTAGGCCATAACATGCTGCGCCGGCTGCATGACGCGAAAATAAAATCGATTAAAGAATTGTGTGAAGCCGACCCGCGTTTTATCCGCCGCATCTGGGGCGGTGTGTCGGGGGTGCGTTGCTGGTCACAACTGCATGGACAGGACGTGCCACAATTGCCAACGCAAAAATCGGTTATGGGCCACCAGCATGTGCTGGAGCCGGAATTCCGCAACACGCATAGCGGGTACGAAGTGCTGCATTATCTGTTGGTCAAAGTGGCTGAACGTTTACGCACCATGCGCTATACATGCAGTCATCTCTCTGTCAACGTCAAATTCACGCACCACATGGGCGGCTGGGGCAACACCGCCGGTTTTCATGCGACATGCGACACCTTGTTTTTGCTGACGCAGTTGAAACGTTTGTGGAGCGCCTACCCCGAACAAGGCGACCCATTGCGCGTTGGCGTGACGCTACATGGCCTGGCACCTGTAGCCGATGCCAAAAGTGACCTGTTCACCACCGATCACACGCCGCAATTGTTCGACGCTATCGACAAGGTCAACATGCTGTTTGGCCGGCATACTGTGACGTTTGGCCTCAATAATTATCTCAAAGATAAAATCGGCACGGATAAAATTGCGTTCGCTCACGTGCCGGAGTTGTTTACGTTGCGGGAATTATGATTCGATCAGATCCAGTATCGTATTTTCCAGCCATGCACTGTCTTCCGGTCGGTTAGCTCTATGTCCGCCGGCTTTCGTCAGATGAATGGTGACATCATCTGATACAACTGCATCTGCAATGTGCAGCGTGTTGCGGTAATGCACTGTTTCATCCGCAAGGGAATGAATAAGATGTACGGGGCAGTGAATGTTCAGCGTATCAGCAATCAGCAAGCTGCCATCTGTTTCTGGGGAAAATTTAAATCCATTTTCGATTTTGGTACCAACGCGATATTCGCCATAGCTGTCCTTGATGCACTTCACCAGATCAGGGCCAAAGCCGGCGGCTATGCCGATCAGACCCGCCACTCTTTTCGCTCTGGCGTGTGTTAAGGCAAGCGCTAAATAGCCGCCCATGCTGGATCCGATGACAAGTTGCGGACCGGTTGTGACAGCATCGAATAAGTCCAAAGCTTGATCCAGCCAATGCTGCACAAAGCCGTCACCGTCTGTTGGCAATTCATCCGAATGCGATTGATCCCAACCAAAATAGGTGAAATGCGTCAGTGATATTGCATGATCATCACACAGCTGTTCCAGAAAATCACGCTTCCGATTATCGAACGTCGTGCGCCAACCAGACAAGAAAAAAATCGATGTTGGGGCATCACCGGTATTTTGCTTGTAGGCGGTCATGCCTTTATCAGATGTGTGGAATTGAATGGTCATTATATTTCTCTTACGGATGTCGTTATTAAAGTAACTTCTACTGTAAGAAATTTAGTCAATCATGACTATTGAGGTCCATCATTTAACGCATAAAATGAATTATATGTTGTAAGTTTTTCTGGTTCAGTCAAATCCAAACGATTGGCGATGATTCCAAGTAATTCAGTTTCCTGTGCAATAATTTTCTCTATTTGTCCTGGAAATAGGAATGGAAGTTTCCCAATTTCATTAACCGTGTGCCAATATGCTGTCGTAATATCTGTCATGTCTCTCTCCTAGCTATTGTTTAAAAGCAACATATACACAAAATAACTATATGTCAATCAAAAGATCCTGATTTATTATTGAACAGCTTAGAATATTTACTAGATTAAACCTAGCAAACTCTGTTCCAGCCATTGATTATCCTCAAGCCGGTCAAGGCTGTGATTGCCTTCTTTGGTAATCGACATGACGACATCGTTTGATGTCACCACATTGGCGATACAGTCGGTATTTTTATAAGAGACAACGTCATCACTCATGGCATGTCGCAAACGGACAGGGCAATTGATTTGCAGTTGGCCGACAATGGGCAGACTGTTATCAAAGTTGGCTGCAAACATAAAACCGGTTTCAATTTCGGTTCCGACGCGCAATTCCTGGTATTGCGCCTGCGTTGCATCAACCAGCTCGACACCAAATCCAGCCGCCAACCCAACAATGCCTGTGACACGTTCAGGCCGCGCTTGCGCCAAGGCTAAAGCCAGATAACCGCCCATGCTGGACCCGATTAAAATCTGCGGCTCTGTTGTCACTGCATCGAACAACGCCAGCGCTTGCTCCAACCTGTGCTGGATATAACCGGTGCCATCCTCAGGTACGGCGTCTGAATGCGATTGCTCCCGGCCAAAGTAGGTGAAATGCGTTAAGCGAATAGAGTTCGGTTGTGCAAAATCTGTCAGGACATGACGAATGGGATTATCAAACGTGCCACTGTGACCTGATAAGAAAAACAGCGATACTGACGCATTGCTGGCAATTTGCTTATACGCCGTGACACCTTTGTCAGACTGAAAAAATTGAATGTCACTCATTACTGTATGCGAACAAAGAAATGATGATCAGGATCAAATTTCTGCATGATCGTGTCAATCGTGCCAATATGTTTCATCGTTTCAATGGCTGAGTCAAACCAGATCTTTGTGTCATACTCTCCCATTGGAAAAACAAACGGTGCATTGGGATAAGCCATCAAAGGTCCAGCCGTTACGCGTTTTAGCACACCCGGATTGGCTTTCATAAAGTCTTCAACCATGGCCGGGTTTTGTTGGGTGATGTCAGCTTTTTTCAACGCCACTTGTTGAATGATTTCTGCGCCACTCATGGTACCGGGCATGGAAACCAATGTCGCATTTGGATAACGGTTTTTGTGAATCTCAAAGCCGTTTGACCCGTCGACATCAACCAGCGTCACATCTTTGTGATTGATTTTCGCCAGCGCGTCTGGATCGTTTTCTAAAAACTTTGTGTTATCGGCACGCGCATAAGCGTAAACCGGCGACAAGCCTGCCGGCACTGTTGGCAGACCATTTGCCGTGACGGTTGGATCAATCCAGATTGGCGTACAAATTGCCTCATAACGTCCTGTTTTTAATCCTTCATACATCGTGCCGACACCAACTTCTTCGACCCAATCGATTTTAATGCCTAATACTTTGGCCGTCGCCTCAGCCAGATCATAACCAATGCCTTCAAACTTTCCGGTATTCGGGTCTTTGGCAAAGTAGGATTTCGTCCAGCTAATGTAAGCGCAACGCAATGTTTTTGTGCGCTGTATCCTTGCGAAAAGCGTTTCATGTTTTTCTTTAGAAACTTGCTCAGCAACGGGTTTTTCAGTTTTTAATACGGCGATTGCAGCTGTCACAGAAAGCAGGACTGATATGGCTATAGTAACAAAAGGCTTCATGCTTTTATTTCCCTTATACAATTATTATCAGTTTTCTACGCCGCCTTGCGCGTTCCAATATTTTGCTTCTGCACTTTCGCGGCAGCAATAAACGATGCAAACAGCGGATGCGGCGCAAAGGGTTTTGATTTCAATTCCGGGTGGAATTGCACGCCGATAAACCAGGGGTGGTCGTTACGCTCCACCATTTCCGGCAAGCGGCCGTCAGGTGACAGGCCAGAGAAAATCAAGCCGGATTGTTCCAATGCGTCTTTATACTCTGTATTCACTTCATAGCGGTGACGGTGACGTTCGGAAATGATGTCGGCATTGTCATACACTTTGGCAACCAATGATCCGGGTTTGAGCTGACACGGATAAGCGCCCAGCCGCATCGTGCCACCCATGTCGCTGGTCGCGTTGCGTTGTTCGGTTTGGCCTTCTTTTTGCCATTCGGTCATCAGGCCGACAACCGGCACATCACAGGAGCCAAATTCTGTGGAATTGGCATCAACCAGACCAGCCAGACTGCGCGCGGTTTCAATGACCGCCATTTGCATGCCAAAGCAAATGCCGAAATACGGAATCTGGTTTTCGCGGGCATATTGCACGGCGCTGATCTTGCCCATCGTGCCGCGTTCACCAAAACCGCCAGGCACCAGAATGCCATGGACGTCATACAATTCCGACAGATCGCCTTTTTCCAGTTTTTCCGCATCGACCCAACGTAGATTCACTTTGGCTTTGTTGGCAATGCCGCCATGCTGCAAAGCCTGCATCAGGGATTTATAACTGTCGAGCAACGACACATATTTACCAACAACCGCGATTGTCACCTCCGATAGCGGATGGCGCACCGTTTCAACGATATGCTGCCACTGCGTCAGGTCGAGGTCTTTTAATGACCCGATCTGAAAATAATCCAGCACCTGTTTATCCAGACCTGCATCGTGGTAGCTGATCGGCACCTGGTAGATCGTATCGGCATCGGCGGCCGAAATCACGCGTTCCGGCGTCAGGTTACAAAATAGTGCTATCTTGTTTTTCTCGCCTTCGGTCAGATCACGATCCGCGCGGCACATTAAGATGTTCGGCTGAATCCCATAGGAGAGTAATTCGCTTACCGAATGCTGCGTCGGCTTGGTCTTATACTCACCGGCCGCTGTGATATAAGGCAGCAGCGTCATGTGAATGAACAGCACACGGTCACGCCCAGCTTCGTTGCGGAACTGGCGCGCGGCTTCGAGGAACGGTTGAATTTCAATATCACCGACCGTGCCGCCGATTTCACAAATGACAAAATCGGCTGTGGTATCGGCCAGGCGGATGAAATCCTTGATCTCATCGGTGATATGCGGAATAACCTGCACTGTCGCACCCAGATAATCGCCGCGGCGCTCTTTGGCCAGCACATTCGTGTAAATACGGCCTGTTGTGACATTATCCTGACGCGTGGCCGCAACACCCGTAAAACGTTCGTAGTGACCAAGATCCAGATCGGTTTCCGCACCATCATCAGTGACAAACACTTCGCCATGTTGGGTCGGACTCATCGTCCCCGGATCGACATTAAGATAAGGGTCAAGCTTGCGCAGACGAACGTTATAACCACGGGATTGTAACAAGGCACCAAGAGCAGCAGATGCGAGGCCTTTTCCTAAACTGGAAACCACCCCACCCGTCATAAAGATAAAGCGTGTCATCGCATCCTTTTACTGATTAAACCGAGATTATTTTGCCAACGGAACGGCAGGCGCCTCAGCGGGTGGTGCCAACTTATCGACATTTGGAACCGGAACCGGGGCCGGGGCATCTTTATCCGGTGCGGTTTCGGTCTTAGCCTGTGGCGGCAGTGCATCAGCCGCTGGCGTCGCACTATCCAGAATAGAGGCAGCCGATTTGTTATTGCCGGCCAAAATGGCTAACACCAACGAGATGATGATGAAAATTGTCGCCAGAATACCGGTCAAACGGGTCAAGCCATTGCCTTGCGCACGGGAACCGACATTCGCCATTGCATTGCTGCTGCCAAGACCGCCCAAAGACGAGCTTTCGGGCGGCTGGATCAGAATCACCAAAATCAGTGACAAGGCCACGAACAGCTGAACGACTAGTAAAATAACTTCCATAACTTAACTCCAGTAAGGCAATGCGTTCTTTTAACACGCTTTTGCCATTAATTCTAGGCGGCTTTGCCGTTCGTTTGCAAAGCTGTTATGCCAGCTTCGGCAATATTCAAAAACTCATCCGCCTGTAGACTGGCCCCGCCGACCAACACGCCATTGACGTCTTGAATGGCCAAAATTTCAGCAGCATTCGCAGCTTTTACCGATCCGCCATAGAGCAGCGGAATTTTATCGCCGCCAGTCACCTGTTTGGCGACTTGGGCGCGGATGAATCTATGCATGTTGGCAACATCGTCATTGGTCGCTGTTTTGCCTGTGCCAATCGCCCATACCGGCTCGTAGGCCACAATCACATTACCATTGTCCGGCAGCGATTCTGCCAGCTGTTTGCCAACAGATGTTTCGTGATTGCCGCTGGTGCGTTCGGCTTCGGTTTCACCAACGCAAACGATTGGCGTCAAGCCGTTTTTAAGAGCCACTTCAGCTTTCTGTTTCACCAGCTCGTTTGTCTCATTATTATATTGGCGGCGTTCGCTGTGCCCAACGATCACATAGGTGCAACCCAGATCGTTCAGCATCGGGGCGCTGACATTGCCGGTATAGGCCCCTTTTTCGGCCTGGTGGCAATCTTGCCCGCCCAAAGCCAGCTTGCTGTTGGCAATTGTCCAACCCACTTGCCCCAACCAGGCATGGGGCGGACAGAGAATCATCTGATATGCGTCTGTCGCTTTTTCGGCTAGGGCCTTAGCCAGAGCCAAGGCCTCGTCTTTTGTGGTGTTCATTTTCCAGTTGCCTGCGATAATTTTTTTCATAATTTAACCTTCTTGTTGATGGCCGATTTTAGCAGGGCTTCACCAATCTGGCAAATGCGCCTATGGTAGCGGCATCTTACGACGATCAAGGACTAACTCACCAATGCTGCAATCTCTCAATAGCGGATTGAATTCCAAAATCTTGCGTGGCCTGTTTGGTATTTTATTGCTGGCCGCCCTTGCCGGTCTGGCTTTGACCGATGTCGGCGGATTTTTCCGTAATGGCGGTTTTTCCCGCAGTGATCTGGCCAAGGTGGGCAATACGGAATTATCGGTGCAACAGTTCGACCCGATTTACCGTCATCAGTTGCAAACGGCTGGCATCGGCCCTGACCAGGCGCGCGCCATGGGTCTGCCCAACATGATTTTGCAACAGGAAATCACGCGTCAGACATTACTGCAGGCCGCCAAACGTGTTGGCATCAATGTCAGCGACACTTACGTTGCCAAACATTTGCAGAAGCAATTGAAGTTCGTTCCCGTCCCCGGTAGCGATAAAGATAAACTGCAAACCATTTTGCAGAGCATGAATTTATCCGAAGCGGAATTTGTCGCAGCGATCAAAGGCGATACAGCGGCCCAATTATTTTCCGATACCATCAGTGGCCAGATCAAAGCTGTGCCTGCAACCATGGCTAGTGCTGTCAATGCCGCGGCTACACAATCGCGTCAGGCCGAGATTATTACCTTGACCGAAAATAATCTGCCCGCCGTCAAGGCACCGACTGATGCCGAATTACAAAAATATTTGGATGAGAATAAAGATTTGTATCAAGTACCTGAACAACGCACGATTACGATTGCCACGATTGCACAGGATAAATTAGTGCCAGCCGTGACAATCGACGATGCCGTGGTACGAAAGTATTACGATGACAATAAAGACCAGTTTGCGGCACCGGCGCGTGTGCAATTTATCCAAGCGATTGCCAGCGATGAAAAAGCAGTCAGGGTTTTGTTTGATGCAGCCCAAAAGGATGGTTTGGAAAAAGCGGCCACAGCGCAAAAAGCGCGTTTCATCAAACAAGACTGGTACGATAAAACGGCCCTGCCCAATGAATTGACCAGCGTGCTGTTTGGTGCCGGACAAATAGCGAAAACCGGTCTTGTGGCGCCTGTGCATTCCGCCATCGGCTGGCATGTGGTTGAGACCTCAGCTTATCAGCCGGAAAGCACGAAGACATTTGATACAGTCAAAAGTGAAATTGCCGATCAGTTGAAACAGGAAAAAACAGATACAGCTGTTAACAATGTGATCGAGGAAATTGAAAATCAGGCCGGCGACGGCGTGGCCATTGCCAAGATTATCGAACCGTATCAAGGCAACGTGTTGCACGCTGACGGCGTCGATAAAGCCGCAGGTCTGGCAAAACTGGCAGCGCTCAAATTACCCGATGATGCCCAGGCTAATATTCAGGAAGCCGTATTTACCTTGAACGAAGGCGACACCAGCCCGATAATTGAAACAAAAGCTGGCACTTATTTATTGGTGCATGTCGATAAGGTCACAGCCCCACATTTGCCGGGGTTTGCTGCGATCAAAACAGCATTGACCGCCGACTGGACAAAACAGCAACGTGAAGGCCAATTGGATAAAGAGATTGACGCGGTGATTGGCGATTACGACAGCAAAAAGCCTGATGTCAAAGCGATTGCTGATAAGCATAAATTGCCTTACCGCCAAACTGAGTTTGTCGCGCGCGACAGCAAAGATCTGCCAGTTGAGGTGCAAAACGTCTTGTTCAACCTGTCACCGCACAATGACCTGACCTCTGTTAAAACCAAGGACGGCGCGGTCGTCATTCGTTTGAGCGGCATCAAAACAGCCGCCAAAGCAGAACAGACGAACAAACAGCTGGAAGAGTTGCGCACCACCGTCGCCGGCGAACTGCAACAGCAATTTATTATGGGCTGGCGCGATTATCTGGGTGTCAATGTCAATCAGGATATGTTGACCAAAACCTATCTGAAAGAACCGGCAAAAGGACGAACAGAAATTAATTTAGTTATATGTTTTTTTGAACAATGTAAATTTTATTACAGCTTAAAAAACAATCTTCATAGTTGCTTACAAGTAGCGTAGATTTTTATTTTTGTACCAGCCGCATGTTACCCGTTTGCGCATATCGTGGCACGGCAGCATTGGGGAAACGGGCAGCGATCACGGATGACAGCGGCACCAGAGCAATACCCCGGCTTTCCACATCACGCGTCCAATCCTGCAAGGCGGCGATTGTGCCGGATTTTGGATGACCGATGGCAACTGCATACCCTTTGCGGCGTGCGATATTTTCGGTTTCACGCAATTGTGCCAGCACGGCATTTTTGTCATTCACATTATCTAGAAACACGTCACGCGAGGCAAACGGCAGACCGATCTCATCGGCAATATTGGCGGCCACCGAATGCGCGTCCGTTTTGGAATCCAGAAACCACAAGCCACGGCTCTTTAAGTCCTGCAATACCGGCGTGATCGCGGTGCGGTTGGCCGTCAAGGCACTGCCCATATGATTGTTGATACCTATATAACCGGTGAAGGCCGCCAGATTTTGTTCCAGACGATGCACATTTTCTGCTTCACCATTTTTCAGCAACAAGGCATTTGGCCCAGGGTTGTTGTGCGCCAGATCATCCGGTTCCATCGGCATATGCACGATCAATTCATGGCCGTTCTGCCGGGCAGCATCGGTTTGCGCATTGACCTGTTGCGCATAGGGCATGAACGCCAGCGTCACGGGTGCTGGTAAATTGATGGCCTGCAGGGAATGTTTGCGATCCAGACCCATATCGTCGATCACAATGGCAATCACCGGCTGCTTAAAATGCGCGGCGTGATGATCGGCTGTAGCTTTAACGGGCGGCAGTTTTATGGCGATTTCCGGTGCGGCAACAGACTTGGTTATTAAGGGAGAAGCAACTGGTTTAGCAGGAACGGGTGTCGCGATGGATGCTATTTGCACGGACGGCAAAACCGGTACCGCATAACTCATGGCTGGTGGCGTTATGGCGGATTGCACGCCGGGTATTGGCACAACCTTGCGCGGCACCGTTTTGTCAAAACGCGTTGGGGCATCAATTTGTAATGGCACACTGCTAAAGGTAATAATGAGGCCAATAATACTAGCGATTAATAGAACACCAAAGATCAACCAACCCGTATAATGGCGCATAAACTCACGCAGCGCGCGTTTTGAAGCATTCGTCGCTGTGGTTGATATCTCATCTATTGTGGCGTTCGGGTTGTCAGTCATATGAACAACCTAAATTATTGCAGGCACCGTGACCAGAGCGTTTTAACCATGCTTAACTTTTTCTTGACTCTTTTGGCCGATATCTATAGAACAAAACAAGAACAAGGAGATTGCTATGCTAACGGCTAAACAACAACAATTATTTGATTTCATTGAAAAAACGCGTGGAATTGACACCGGAGTCTCGCCATCGTTTGACGAAATGCGTGAAGCCGTTGGCCTCAAATCGAAGTCCGGTATTCATCGTTTAGTGCAAAGCCTGACCGAGCGCGGTTTTGTGCGCCAGTTGAAGAACAAGGCGCGCGCCTTGGAAATCGTCCGTTCTTCAGCCCAAAACGTGATCGAAGGCACGCAAGACGTGATCCGCAACATTTCACAAACGGTTAGCGAGATTTTACCCTTGCCGATTTTAGGTAAGATTGCAGCGGGTACACCGATCGAGGCCATTGGCACGGTGCAAAGCTATATCCCCGTCCCCGTTTCCATGCTGTCAAAACATCAGGATTACTACGCCCTGACAGTTGAAGGCGATTCGATGGTCGATGCCGGGATTTGCGATGGCGACCAGGTTATTATTCAACGCACGTCCCAGGCGCAAAACGGCGATATCGTTGTCGCCCTCGTTGACCGGACCGAAGCCACCCTGAAACGTTTGCACAAGCAAGGCGCGGTCATCGAACTCCGCCCGGAAAACAACCAATACAGTGTACAACGTTATTCGGCTGACCGGGTTGAAGTGCAAGGTGTGCTCGCTGGCTTGATGCGCTGGTATTAACGGAATTATATTGACATAATTTTAAAATGTTCTGCTAAACTTCTTTTCTGATTTATATATATTTGGAAAAGAATTTAAAAATGGCAGATAAAAAATTATGGTGAATCTAACACATTTTGGGGCATGCCAGTGGCTTCAAAACCACTTAGCTATAGCTTTATCGATAACAACACTTTAAACGCTTATGCAAGATCAAATCCAGATTCAGAGGCTCAAGCAAAGTTTGCTGCGAGATATCAGCAAATGTGCGATGATCCGGCTCCTATGTATCATCCGCATCATATTCAAACAGAGTTTGGATTGAATAAAGCCGAGCTGATTGACCGGCGCGTTAAACCATTTGGAATTGCAACTTTAGCGTCCATTCTTCCAACTATGATCATAGGCTTTTTCGTAGCACCACTGCCAGACAATAATAAAATGTGGCTTTTTATATCGGCTGGCATTAATATAGGCTTGGCTTTTGCAACATCTTATGCATTGAAAAAATCATACGATGTAAATTATCAACACTACACTGATCAAGAAATAGGCAAAAAACTTGAGCCAAAATATTAATTCCGTTTAATCCGCAATTACTACAATCCCTTCCCTCGCTCGTTTCAAAGCATGCCGGTCAATGATGGTTTTGCCCCGGCATTTTTGATCGATGTACCAGCGGCTGACGATAACTTTTTCCGGGCGGCTGCAAATGGTTTCTAATTCCGGAATGTCCCGTGCGATGTAAACATCTTTCGGTGGCGGCTTATCGGATTCCCATGCTACAACCGCGTCCTTTTTTAAATATTGCTGCAGTAATTGCTTGGTGAATTTATCGAGCTTGCCTTCAGCATAAATGATATTCTCATCAGGCGGTGCATAAATAATCGCGCGGCTGGCGGTTGGAATCAGTGCCAATATTGGTTGTTGTACCCATAGCATACCGCTTATCGCCAAACTTAACGGCAACAGGCCAAACCAGATCAAACGCCCCTGTTGCAACAGCATCCACAATGCGCCAACAGAAGCAGCGATGACTTGCCATGTCGCAACGCCGTTCATGCGCCAGAGTGCGGCGTCTTGTGCGGCAGTCCAATGGGCGACCGCTAAAATCTGCGCGATCCCCCAGCCCATGTAATAAACCGCATAAAACCCCAGCGTATCAAATGGCAGCAACAAATAGGCCAGCAATGTTCCCGGCATCACGATAAACGTCATCACCGGCGTGACCAGCAAATTCGATATAACGCTTAACACCGGTAATTGCTGGAAATGATACAGCACAAATGGCGCAGTGGCCGCCGTTGCTACTAGTGACGTAGCAATGGATCCCGTCAAAACAAACAGCGGACGATAAAGCACACTGCGCCGCCATATCTCATGCTGCCAAAAGCCAATCGTTTTCTGGTAGAACACAACCAGCGCAATCACGGCTGCAAACGACATCTGAAATCCCGGTGTGATCAGACTTTCCGGTTCGCACAGCAAAATAATAATGGCCGCAATCGCGACCAGCCGCAGGGTAATTGCTTCACGATCCAGCATAATAGCGATCAGCACAACACCTGTCGTCAAGACAGAGCGCACCGTTGGCGCAGATAAACCGATCACGCTCATATACAAAATAATCGCCACCAATGCACACCCGGCAGCAATTTTTTTGATCGGCCAGGTCAGGGCCAGCCGCATGTTGAGGGCCAACAGAAAACGTGTCACAAAAAACACGATGGCGGCCAGCATACTGACATGAACGCCCGAAATCGAAATCAAATGCTGCAATCCGGCATATTGCATGTCGCGCTGGCTTTGCGTATCGATCCCGGCCCGTTGCCCGTTTAAAAACGCGGTGGTCATGCCTGTCACACTGTTTTGCGGCTCCAGGCCCGTCTGTCCTAACAGCATTTTGACGCGGCGTGCGATATAATGCCGGTAATTTTCCAGCGGATAAAAACTATAGGCCGGTTTATCTAGTACTGTCACAGGACTGTTGCTGTACCCATAACCTGACATCTCATCATAAAATGCATGGCGGCGGAAATCGAACATGCCCGGCAATAATGGTGGAGACGGCGCGATCAAACTGGCGCGCAGACTGACATGGCTCCCCATCACCGGCGTAAAATCTTTGCCGCGTGTCGTGATGCGCAAGCGGTATTGTTTGGTAACTTTGTTACGGTATTTTTCCGGCAGTGTCAGCTGTGCTTGGTCCAGCGTCACTTTCCAGCCGCTTTTCCCATCTTCGGCATCGGTGATCAGGCCGCTTATAGGAATATTAAATTCCGGGTAATTCAACAAATCAGTTTCAACCATCGCATGGCGCATTTGCATGACCGTAAACCCAAGGGCTATGGCGAATAATCCGTGCATTATCCATACCCAAGGCGTTTCAAATCGCCAACGTCGTGTGACGGTAACCAAACTTAAAATACCCGCGATGGCTACAAGGCCCAACCAGATCGGCGGCGTGTATTGGACGTTAAAAAAGACCCCGATCCCGCATGACAAAAAAACCGGCCACCATAACAGCACGTTTCCCGCTGGCTGTGCATTTTTCCGCCACATGGCACCGTTAAGCGATTGCAATGACATGACAGGGGCGGTAGAGTTATTATTCATTTTGACGTTGATTATAAAGAGATTTCTGATGGCCGATAGTCCTGTAATCGTGCGTTTTGCACCCTCCCCGACCGGCATGATCCATATCGGCACTGCGCGCACTGGTTTGTTCAATTATTATTATGCCCGTCACCACGGCGGTAAAGTATTGTTACGCATCGAAGACACCGATTATGAACGCTCAACACAGGCCGCCGTCGACAGCCTGATCAACGGGCTTGGCTGGCTGGGTTTTGATTATGATGGCGACGCTGTTTTTCAATCGAAAAATCTTAAGCGTCATGCCGAAGTCGCGCACGAACTGGTCGCAAAAGGCAAAGCCTATTATTGCTATTGCACACCGGACGAATTGGAAGCCATGCGTGAAGATGCTTTGCGCGCAGGCAGGCCAACCAATTACGACCGCCGCTGGCGTGACCGCGATCCATCCGAAGCACCCGGTGATATCAAACCTACTATCCGCATCAAGGCACCCATCGGCAATGGCCATATGACGGTACAGGATCTGGTACAAGGCGATGTATCGGTTGGTTACAGTCAGCTGGATGATTTTATTTTGCTGCGTTCAGACGGCACGCCAACCTACATGCTGTCGGTTGTAGTGGACGATCATGACATGAACATCACACATGTTATTCGCGGTGATGATCATTTAACGAACACGTTTCGTCAGAAAACCATTATTGATGCCATGAGCTGGCCGACCCCGTTTTATGCGCATACACCCAACGTCAACGGCAACGACGGCAAAAAATTATCGAAACGTCATGGTGCGACATCGGTTGAAGTCTATCGTGACATGGGTTACTTGCCTGAAGCCATGCGGAATTATTTACTCCGTCTCGGCTGGTCACACGGTGATGCCGAAATTTTTTCCGACGCGGAAGCGATTGCGTGGTTTGACCTTGATCATGTCGGCCGCAGCCCGTCACAATTTGATCTGGCCAAACTGGACTTCGTCAACAGCCATTACATGAAGCTGAAATCTGACACCGAGATGCTGGAACTGGTCCGCACACGCTTTGCCACACGCTTGGAACGTGCGCTCAATGCCGACGACGATGCTGTCCTCTTGCGCGCCATGCCGGGTTTAAAAGAGCGGGCCAAGACTTTGAACGAACTCGTCGATATCGGATTCTTCTATGTAGCAACTTTGCCTCTAACCAGCGATAACAAAGCGCAAAGCCAATTGGCGCAATCGCATGCCAACAATGTGATCAACCAAACCGCTGCAATCATCGAAACTCGTCCAGAAATCACGCCTGATATTGCCAATAGCTTGATCGACGCCATTATTGTGGCAACTGGCATGAAAATGGGGCAAGTTGCTCCAGTATTGCGTGCCGCTCTCACCGGCACCATGCAATCTCCGGCCTTGCCAGAGGTGTTTTATGCCTTAGGTAAAGAAAAGATTTTGCAGCGATTAAAAGTGTTTACGCCTTTATAAGCGCGATCGTCTTCATAAATCTTTCACCCGTGTCCATTATGGTGAGACCTGCTCTTCTGACTGAAAAAGGTGCTTTATGTCGACTCCCGCAGATTTTAAAGGTAAAACCGTGACGCTGACCGACGATGCGTCCGGCAAGACCTGGCAATACCCCGTCAAACCCGGCAGCATTGGCCCAGAAGTGATTGACATCCGATCCCTGTATAAAGACACAGGTTATTTCACGCACGATCCAGGTTTCACCTCCACCTCATCTTGCGAATCCGGCATTACGTTTATCGACGGCGATGAAGGCATCTTGCGTCACCGCGGTTACGACATCAGCGAGTTGGCCGACAAGTGCGACTTTTTGGAAGTGGCTTATTTATTGCTTTATGGCGAATTGCCGACACAAACACAATTCGATGAATTTACCTTTCACATCAGTCATCATACGATGGTACACGAACAGGTGCGCGGCTTTTACAACGGCTTCCGCCGTGATGCGCACCCGATGGCCATCATGGTTGGCGTTGTAGGTGCGCTGTCCGCGTTTTATAATGATCAACCGAATTTCGACACACCGGATGTGCGCGACATTACAGCACACCGCTTGATCGCCAAAATGCCGACGCTGGCCGCCATGACGTTTAAATACAGCGTTGGCCAGCCGTTTATTTATCCGCGCAACGATCTCGATTATTCATCGAACTTTTTGCAAATGTGTTTTGCCGTACCTGCTGAGCCGTATAAAGTCAGCCCAGTTCTTTCACGCGCGATGAAACGCCTGTTTATTTTGCATGCTGATCACGAACAAAATGCATCGACATCAACCGTGCGTCTGGCCGGTTCATCGGGTGCTAATCCATTCGCTTGCGTTGCTGCGGGAATTGCATCCCTGTGGGGACCAAGCCATGGCGGTGCCAATGAAGCTGTGTTGCGTATGCTGGCCGAAATTGGCTCTGCCGATCATATCCCTGAATTTATCGCTAAGGCCAAAGATAAAAACGATCCATTCAAATTGATGGGCTTTGGTCACCGCGTCTATAAAAACTATGACCCGCGCGCCAAGGTGATGCGTGAATCCTGCAACGAAGTGCTGGATGAACTGGGTATGCGCGATCATCCCAAACTGAAACTGGCGATGGAATTGGAACGCATCGCACTGGAAGATTCATACTTTGTCGAACGCAAACTGTTCCCGAACGTCGATTTCTATTCCGGCATTATCCTTGAAGCCATGGGTTTCCCGACACAACTGTTTACCGTACTGTTCGCGGTTGCCAGAACGGTTGGTTGGATTGCCCAGTGGAAAGAAATGGTTGAAGACCCCGACATGAAAATCGGTCGTCCGCGTCAGCTTTATACCGGCGTTGCATCACGCACATTTACCCCAATGGATAAACGCTAGTCCGTTATATACTGTTTGATAAAATCGACTGCAGATGCATGCACCTGCAGTCTTTTTTTGACCTGTTGCAAAGCCTCGATTTGCAACTCACGCGTATGTTTGTCAGATAACACCGCGTTGACAGCCGGGGTCAATAAACCAACTGTACAGCTTTCTTGCAAATATTCCGGGATGATCTTATCACCGGCCAAAATATTGATCAGATTGACGCTTTGAACTTTCAGTAACTGCCGTGCCAGCCACGCGGACAACGGGCTGACCTGATAGGCCGTCACCATCGGTGTACCACACAGTGCCAGTTCCAGTGCCACCGTGCCGGATGCATGGAGACTGGCCGTACTGCATTGCATGGCGGTGTATTTATCCGCCTGCTCCATGATTAATGTCACGGGCAAATCTGTCTCCAGCAAATGTGTTTCGACCAGCGTCTGTAAACGCGGCAGGGTCGGCAAGATAATTTGCAAATCGGGATGCGATTGGCGCACACGCGCTGCCGTTTGCAAAAAGATGGGCAATAGTGCATTGATCTCACGCATCCGGCTGCCCGGCAACAGGCATAAAATGCGCTTGTCCGGATCAAGGTGATAATCATCAAAGAAAAGCTGTTTTGCATTTTTTGGAACGGGCATAATCATATGCGCCAAGGGATGACCGATAAATTGTGCCTGCAAACCATGCGGCGTGAAATAAGACGGCTCGAACGGGAACAAGCACAACAGACCATCAAGAAACTTTGCGATCTTTTTTGCACGTCCGGCGCGCCAAGCCCATACGGTGGGCGCCACCGTGTGAATGGTTTTAATCGCCGGTTGTTTTGCCTTCACCCATTTGGCGATACGCAAACAAAAATCTGGTGCATCAATCGTCAACAACAAATCCGGTTGAAAATTCTGTATAGCCTTTTTGGTATGCTTGATACGCTGCAGCAAACGCGGCAAATGCACAATGACTTCGGCCAGACCCATGACACTCAAATCACTTAAGGGAAATAGCGATTGAAACGCACCCGCCTGCTCCATGCGCGTCCCACCGATACCGGCAATGAGACAATCGGGATAGGCTTGTTTAATCTGATGCAGCAAATCGCCGCCGATGATGTCACCTGACTCCTCGCCGGCAATGACGAAAATCCGCGTCACGCTAAATGCCTGCTGTATCGATGCCAACGATGAATAACCCATGCTGGTTGGCTTCATCAACGGCTTGCGGGGCTTGCAAAAACAGCGCATTTCCACTGTCGATTACAATCCCGCCAAATCCGGCGGCAATGCATTCTTTGATGGTGTCCAGCCCAACCGTTGGCAAATCTAGACGGCGGTCTTGTTGTGGTTTTTTAATTTTCAGTAAAATTGCTTTACGCCCGGAACGTTGGTAGGATCCACACCGGTTGATCAAACTCGCCGTCCCTTCCAGAGCTTCAACGCCCAAGATCATTTTTTGTTGCACGACAATCGCCTGCCCCAAATCCTGCTCGGCCCAATGCTGCAAGACCGGCAAGGCGAAATGAATATCTGCCCAATCATCCGCTTGTGGTTGCGCACGCGTTAACACACCTTCGGGCATGACACCATCGTGATAGAGCTGATCAGCGCCGATCATGGTCACGCCTTGCGCTTCAATTTCTGCGGCCAGAAACGATAAAATAGAATCATCGCCTTGCAAATGTTTCGTTTGCAAACGGCGGAGTGTTTTCCAGCCTGTCCAATCCGGGATGAGTTCGCCAAACGATGGCCGCTGCACATGACCTGCCATCACGGCATGGGTAATGCGTTCGGATTTAAACAGATCATATAATTTGCCGACCTGGGCAATGCCGATCACTGCGTGTGGATAATCAGTAAACCAGTGTTTATCGGCAATGCCTTTGAGGACGATGATAAAGATATCTTTGCGCTGTTCATGGGCCGACGCCGCGATCAATTGCGGCAATGCCCCTCCACCAGCGATCAGGGCAATGCGTTCTGTCATGTCTTATCCGTGGCCACGCTGTTTGATGGCCGGCAGGCATAAACCGAACTTGCCTTTGTCGCGTACAAACGCCACAATTTCCTGCGCCAGCGGCGATTGCGCGTAATCATTTGCGACTTTTTCGATACGCTGACTCAATGTTGCATCGTCTGTTTCAAACAAATCTTTAAAGGCATGACGCAGATGATTGAGTTCCGCTTTGTCCGTACCTGCCCGTTCCAGTCCGATCAAATTCAATCCGGTCAGACTGCCACGTTCACCGCTGACGGTGCCATACGGGATCACATCACTTTCAACACCCGTCATACCGCCGATCATAGCTTTTTGCCCGATACGAATATATTGGCGCACAGCGCACAGACCGCCAAAAATCGCGCCATCGCCCACGACAACATGTCCGGCAAGCGTCGCGCAATTGGCCATGATAACCTTGTTGCCGACGATGCAATCATGCGCGACATGGACGCTGATCATAAACAGGCAATCGCTGCCCACCGTTGTTTCCATGCGGTCGTTCGATGTTCCCGGATGCATGGTCACATATTCACGAATAGAATTGCGGTCGCCAATCACCAGACGACTGTCCTCGCCCTTGTATTTTAAATCCGGCGTTGGCTGGCCCAGACAGGCAAAGGGAAAAATCTGATTATCCGTGCCAAGCGTCGTGTTACCGTCGATCACAACGTGAGAGCGTAAATGACAGCGATCACCCAAGGTGACTTTTGGTCCAATCACACAATACGGTCCGATTGTCACATCGTGACCAATCATGGCACCGTCTTGGATAATAGCGGTAGGGTGTATGTTTGTGGTCATGACCGGTCCATGATCATGGCTGAAAATGTCGCCTCGGCACACAAGGCACCATCGACTTTTGCCAGACCTTTAAATTTCCATACGGGACCACGGTTGCGCTCAACCGTAATCTCCAGTTGCAGTTGATCGCCCGGTTTAACGGGTTTGCGAAAACGCGCTTCGTCAATCGTCATGAAATAAACCAGTTTATCCATCGCATTGTCACCCATGCTATAGACCACCAGCGTTCCCGCGGTTTGCGCCATGGCTTCGATAATCAACACACCCGGAAAAATCGGATGACCCGGAAAATGGCCCTGAAACAACTCTTCATTGATCGTCACATTTTTAATGCCAACAGCACTTTTGCTTTTGACAATGTCTTTAACCTTATCCACCAGCAAAAACGGATAACGGTGCGGGATTAATCCCATGATGCGGTTAACGTCGAGAACGTCTATCGTTTCGGTGGAATGATGATCTGTCATGTTTAGTCGTTCGCTGTTTTCTGTTTTTGACTTTTTGGTTTCACCATCTGGGCCAGTGTTGCCACCTGACGGAAAAAATCTTTAAGCGGCATGGCTGGATAACCCATGATCTCGCTGCCGGCCTCGACATCGCGGATCACGCCGGATTGCGCCGCAATGCGTGCACCACGGCCAATTTTGAGGTGACCAGCAATACCGACCTGCCCGGCTAGCAAGGCGTAATCACCGATCTCCGTGCTGCCGGAAATGCCGACCTGAGCGACGATGACGACAAACTTGCCGATTTTGACGTTATGACCGATTTGCACCAGATTATCGATCATGCATCCATCGCCGATCGTTGTGTCTGGCCCAGCCCCACGGTCGATGGTCGTGTTCGCCCCAATCCAGACGCGGTTGCCAATCATGACACGGCCCAATTGCGGCACGGGAATATGGCCGGTCGGATCAATGGCAAAACCAAACCCTTCCTGCCCGATGCGTACACCGGAAAAGATGCGGCAATTCTCACCGATCATGGCAAAGGCGATTGAGCAATTTGATCCGATATTTGTGTTGTTGCCAATTGTCACACCATGACCGATCACACTGTTCGGTTTGATCCAGCAATGATTGCCAATTTCGACATGTTTGCCGATATAGACATTGTGATCAATAATGCAGTTGCTGCCGATTTTGGCGGTTGGATGAATAAAGGCTGTTGGCGCGCGATAGGCTTTGCTCCACACCGGTTCCGGATAAAATTGTTGGGCCGCCAATGCATAGGATTTATATGGATTTTTGGTGATCAGCAGTGTCATACCTGCTGGTGCTTTACTCACTTCATCAGGCATCACAAAACAGGCTCCAGCATGTGACGTCTGAAACATGTCAGCATATTTTTTATTATCGAAAAAGCTGAGCTGATCCCCGGTTGCTGTGTTCAATGGCGCAACGTCGACAATCATTTTGTCACGCCACGTTGCATCACTCTGACCAGCCACCTTAATGTCGGCACCAGTTAATTGTGCCAGTGACGCGAGTGATTGTGGCTTGGCCGCACGGAAAAAACGGGGATCAGTCATGTCAACCGAAACTACTTGATGCTAACCGGAATATTCGTCACTTTGGCATCCAAGGCTTTCAGAACAGCCTCTGTCATATCCAAACGCGCATCGACCAGCACCAGATCCTGACGTGACATCACAATAGATGCACCCTGCTTACCGGCCAGATCTGCCACGACCTTGACAATTTGTTCGCGCAATTTGTCCATGGCACCTGTGTACGCTTTGTCAAAAGACGCGCGGCGTTGTTGCACGTCTTTTTGTGCACTAATGACTTTTTCTTGGAACTTCTTCCGGGCCGCCATAAAGTCTTCTTTCGACAATGTCGATTGCTGTTCAGCCAGTTGTTTTTCCTGCGCCCGCAAGTCAGCTTCCTGGCGTTCGATTTGCCCTTTGTAACCATTACGCTGTTTTTCCAGCTGGCTACGGATCGATTTGCCAGCAGCCGAGTTCGACACCAGATATTGCACGTCGACAACAGCAATTTTGCCGACATGATCGCCAGCCGGAGCTGGTTTTGCAACAGCTGATGCAGCTGGAACCGGAGCATTTTCTTGTGCATGGGCTAGTGTGATCACACCGCCAAATAATGTGGTGACCAATACTGCAGCGCAAGACAAGCGCACCACGTTAGAAACGCGTACCAAAGGCAAAGTTGAACACTCTTGTGTCATCGTAATCTTCCTTAATCAGAGGGATGGCAATGTCGCCACGTAAAGGCCCTAACGGGGATTTCCATGATAACCCTGTGCCAACAGACAGGCGCAGAGCATCTTTATCCTGTAGATTAGGCGTTACACCTTTGCTGTCAACCTGACCCAGTGTTCCAGCTTCGGTAAAGAAATGCGCATTGACGCCCGTTTCTTTGGCTAGACCAATCGGTGTCGTCAGCTCAACGCTCGCTTTGGTGTAACGGTTACCACCCAACGCATCGTTAGTGGCCGTATCGCGCGGGCCAACACCAGCATTGTTAAAGCCACGGAACGAATTACCACCCAGGAAATAACGATTGTTGATCGCTACATCCTGGCCAATACCCAAAATATATCCCACCTCAGCGCCGGTCGAAATAATATAGCGGTTATCATCATCCAGCGGAACATATAGCATACCCTTGGCTTTGTTTGCCACATAACGTGCATCGCCACCGACACCCGCCACGTCATTGGCAATGCTCATGATGTAACCATTATTAGGATCAACGCGGCTGTTGCGTTTATCATAGGTAATGACATGTCCAATTTCAGATGTGACACGATCACCTGCCTGTTGACGAATATAGGCAGACGCCGTTGGATCGACATTACTGATTTGGTTATCTTCCAGTTTATAATGCAAATCCTGCCGCATATTTTCGGACAACGGATAACCAAGGCGCAAGGCTCCACCGTTGCGCTGCTGGTCAAACGAGCTTTCACGCTGATAATCACGCTGGATACTGAATAGATCCACACCGGCCGATAAGTTGCGGTCTAAGAAATACGGTTCGGTAAAGCTCAGATCATATTGTTGACGGCGTCCTGAAATTGTTGTAGCCAATTGCAGATCCTGCCCTTTGCCTAACAAGTTCCGTTCGCGAATACGGATATCACCCAATGGTCCCTCGGTGGTCGAAAAACCCGCGCCAACCGACAATTCACCGGTTGATTGCTCTTCAACCGTAATTTTGACGACAGCCAAATCTTTTTGCGAACCCGGTACAACTTCGATCTTCACATTTTTAAAGAACTGCAGATCGCGGATGTGCTGTTCTGATCGCTTCAATATGCTGCGGTTGAAAGGGTCTCCCTCGCTCAACAGCATTTCACGGCGAATAACGGAATCCAGCGTACGTGTGTTACCAACAATATCGATCCGCTCAACAAAGATGCGCGGACTTTCGCCGATGCTGTAGGTCAGATCAATCGTATGCGTTTCACGGTGGACATCGACTTGCGGCTTGATATCGGCAAACGCAAATTGGTTATCAGCCAGATGATCGGTCAAGGCAATAACCGTGCTTTCAACGTAATCAGCGTTGTACCATTCGCCTTCAACTGTTTTGATCAGCGGTTTCAACGTCGCAGTGTCCAGCGTGTTGATCTTGCTGTCCATGTTCACTTTGCCAATTTTATAACGATCGCCTTCGGTGATCGTATAAGTCATGAAAAAGTCTTTTTGATCGGGGCTGAGTTCGGCAGCAGCGGCTTCAACTTTGAAGTCGGCATAGCCTTTGGAGAGATAAAATTTACGCAACAGATCTTCATCATATTTGACGCGGTCTTCATCATAATTATCGTCTGATGAGAGAAATTTGTACCAGCGGCTTTCCTTGGTCTGAATCACGGCGCGCAAAGCGTCATCGGTGAATTTCTTATTACCGACAAAATTAATGGCGCGGACGGTGGTTTTGCCGGACTCCTTGATTTCGTACACCAGATTGACGCGATTCTGATCCAGTGGAATGATTTTTGGGTCGATGGTTGCGGAGTAGTAACCCAGGCGCTTATAAATTTGCAGCATGCGTTGCAAATCATCTTGCACTTTGGAGCGCGTGTACACGACACGCGGACGCAACTGTGTTTCCGCCGTCAACTCCGTGTCTTTGACTTTGTCGTTACCCTCAAAGGCAATTTCATTGATGATCGGGTTCTCTTTAACTGACACGATCAGGACATTGGCTTCACGATAGAAATTGATATCGCTGAAATAACCGGTCGCAAACAATGCCTTTAAGGAATCATCGATACGTTGCTGGTCAAATGCGTCACCAATATGCAGTGTTACATACGACAATACCGTTCCTGGTTCAACGCGTTGCGTGCCTTCAACACGGATATCATTGATCCGCGCACCAGTGCCGTGTGCCGGCATTTGGCTTGGGTCGGCAAACTGGGCCATGGCACCATGCGTTAAAAATAACAGCACGCTGGCACAAGCGAGAACGTAACGCGATATCATCATAGTCAGGACACCAGATTTTTCAGATAGTGAAAGAAGCCCGACTGCGACAGATCATTAAACGTAGCATAGACCATTAGGGTAATGACCAGCGCATAGCCGATACGCACCCCGACATCGCGGACTTTTTCATGCATCGGTTTGCCAGCTGTGGCTTCCCAGGCAAAGAACATCAGATGTCCACCGTCCAATAAGGGGATGGGGAACAAATTGATCAAGCCTAAATTGACGGAGATAATGGCTGAGAACATGATCAAAGCCATGACACCATCTTGCGCAAATTGCTTGGCATAGGCACCGATACGAATAATGCCGCCTAATTCTTCTGGACTGCGTGTACCACTGATCATTTGGCCGATCGCTTTTAACGTATTTGTCGTCATCGACCAGGTTTCTTGAAGCGCGGCACCAAAGGCCGAAACAATTGTATGGCGCTTGATCTCCGCCTTGCCTTGAACGGATTCAATTCCCAAGCGGCCAATTTGGTGACGGAAACCAAACCGGTCGGTTTGCTCAATTACTTCAGGCGATGCGACAATGTTCACCATTTGACCATTGCGCTCAACACTAAATTTCATTTCACGGTTCAGGTTAACTGTCACAAAACGCTGCAATTCCTGGAAGCTGTCGATCTTACCGTTATTGACGCCCAGCACTTTATCATTTAGTTGAAACCCTGCTTTTTGTGCAGCACCGTTTTCAACAAGACCGCCGATTTGCGCTGGCGTGTAGGGCTGACCTTGAATAGCGAATAACGCCGTTAAAACCAAAATCGCGTAAATAAAATTGATAGCCGGACCCGCAACAACAATCAAAGCACGCTGCCAGACGCTCTTATAAAAGAACGCCTGTTGTTTTTCAGCCGGTGACATGTGTTCAATTTTGTCCAGATCAACATCAATGCTGGCCGGGTCGGCATCGCCGTACATTTGGACATAGCCGCCCAGTGGCACCAGGCTGAGTTTCCAGCGTGTACCCGATTTGTCGGTAAAGCCGGCAATTTCACGGCCAAAGCCGATAGAAAATGTCACAATTTTAACACCGCACCAGCGTGCCATTAAGTAGTGGCCTAATTCATGGACAAACACCAAGACGCTAAGGACAATCAAAAACGGGATAGCGTAACCAGCGGCTTGTTGAATCCATTCGACCATGACATATCCGTATCGTTGTGCAGCCTTGGAACAGGTTGCGATGAGGTAAGCTAACTTATCGGGTTTCGCTTATAAAATAAAGGGCTTGATCAACAGCGCATAGACGGGTGCTGCAAATAATAATCCGTCGATCCGGTCCAGCAAACCTCCATGGCCGGGAATGATCGTGCCACTGTCTTTGACCCCGGCCCGGCGTTTGACCCACGATTCGAACAGGTCACCACCTTGGGCGATAAAACCCACGAAACCACCCAGCGGCAAATAGGCAAAGCTATACGGAACGTGCAGCGCAAGGGCCAGAATAAAGGCCGATAACCCGGCCCCGGCCATACCGCCATACAGCCCTTCCCGTGTCTTGTTCGGGCTGATGCTGGGGGCCAGCTTTGTCTTGCCATATTTGCGCCCGACCCAGTAGGCAAAACTATCGGTGGCCCAGACAATAATAAAGAGAATGACCATGAGGGTTGCATGCGGCTTGTCAAGCGAAATCACCGCGCTTTCACGCAGCCAGACGATCGTCAAAGCTGGAATGCCGATATACAGAACTCCGGCTGCAATCCAGAGCGGTGCCGATTGATCTCCTTTATCGCTGTACAAAAACGCCAACGCCAATTGCGCCATCATCGTGATCAACAAAATAAAGATGCCCAAATCAAAGCCAATGAATTTGGCACAGATAATGGCAATTCCCATGCCAATATATGCGGTATATTCGATCACGGGAGACCAGATGGTTTGCACCAGGCCCAGCCATTCGCGATAGCTGACCAAGGCAACGATCAACGCCATGATGGCGATGAAAGACCCGCCCATCCAGACACAAAAGGTAAAAATCGCAATCAGGCACAGAGCGGAAACAACACGTTGCTGGTGTTGATTAAGTGGCCCCCAATAACTGTGCAGCGTTTGCGTCACTGAGTTTTTGATGTGACGAATAAAATGGGTGACGGCCTGCATGAGGATCAACCTTGTTCTGCATAAACGGATGGATCGGACAATGCCGGTGTCGAAAGTTTGCCAAAGCGCCGGTCACGGTTTTGGTAAGCCGTAATTGCTTCAACCAGATCAGCCTTGGCAAAGTCCGGCCACAAGGTGGGCGTAAAATAGCATTCACTGTAAGCCAATTGCCACAACGTAAAGTTGCTGATCCGCTGCTCGCCGCTGGTACGGATCAACAAATCAGGGTCCGGCACGCCGTGCGTTTCCAAATGCTGGGCCACGGTTTGTTCCGTGATATTGGCTGGATCAAGCGTGCCGTCTTTGATTTGCGCTGCAATCTTTTGCGTGGCCTGGGTCAGATCCCACCGGCCACTGTAACTCAACGCCACTTGCAGGGTGATGCCGGTGTTGTTAGCGGTGACCTGTTCCGCACTTTCGATCAGTTTTAACAAACCCGCGTCCAGCCGGCCACGTTGGCCAATCATCCGCAGTTGCACATTATTCTTGTGTAGTTCAGACAATTTATGCTGGACGTAAAACCGGATCAGCCGCATCAATTCCTTGACTTCGTCCTGCGGCCGTTGCCAGTTCTCGGTTGAAAAGGCAAACAGCGTCAGATATTTGACGCCCAATTCTTCTGCTGCACGTAAAGTCGCCTCAACTGTTTCAGCCCCCTTGCGGTGCCCAAAGGTGCGCGGCTGGCCGCGTTTTTGCGCCCAGCGGCCATTGCCATCCATGATGATGGCAACATGCTGTGGCACGTTGTTTGTCGGTAAATCGGGTAATTCGGTTTTCAGTTGAATATCTCTTATTTAGTCTTTAGATTTCCATGATTTCTTTTTCTTTTTGCACCTGGGCTTCATCAATTTTCGCGATGTAATCATCTGTCAATTTCTGGATATCTTTTTCAAATTTCTTTTGCTCATCCTCGGAAATCACTTTGTCTTTTTCCATTTTCTTGAGGCTGTCCATGCCATCACGACGCACGTTACGAACGGAGATTTTGTTCGCCTCGGAATATTTGCCGGCCACTTTGACCAGATCCTTGCGGCGTTCTTCGGTGAGGGCTGGAACCGGGACGCGGATTACGGTGCCTTCGGCGGCCGGGTTCAATCCCAGACCACTATCGCGGATCGCTTTTTCTACTGCTCCGGCCAAGCCACGATCCCAGACGGAGACCGTTAACATGCGTGGTTCCGGAGCGCTGACACTGGCGATCTGACTGAGAGGCGAATGGCTGCCATAGGCGTCAACCATGATCGGATCAAGCAAAGACGTCGACGCACGACCGGTGCGCAGGCCGGAAAATTCCTTGCGTAGCACATCGAGGGTCGCTTCCATGCGGGTCTTGAGATCATTAATATTGAACGCCATAGCGGTTCTCCTGAGGTTTTGTCTTAAGCATGAACACGGGTAAAATTACCGCGTCCATGAACAGTGTCGTAAATCGCATCATCCTGTTGCATCGAAAAAACGATGACAGGAATATTATTTTCGCGGGCCAAGGCAATTGCCGTAGCATCCATTACCTTCAGGTTTTTTGTGAGAACATCCTGATAAGTAATTGTTTCGTAACGCTCTGCATCGGCATCTTTTTTGGGATCAGCGGAATAAATGCCGTCCACTTTGGTGCCTTTTAACAACGCGTCGCAATCCATTTCACTGGCACGTAATGTCGCTGCCGTGTCTGTTGTGAAATAGGGATTGCCAGTACCAGCCGCAAAAATCACTACGCGGCCCTTCTCCATATGGCGCAAGGCACGGCGGCGGATATAGGGTTCAGACACTTCGGCCATTGTGATCGCCGATTGCACCCGCGTTGGCACACCTGCTTTTTCCAATGCCGATTGCACGGCCAAGGCATTCATGACGGTCGCCAGCATCCCCATATAATCAGCAGTGGCCCGTTCAATGCCCAAATTGGCCCCGGAAATCCCGCGGAAGATATTGCCACCACCAACGACCATGCAGACCTGCACACCGCTGGCAATGACTTTTTGAATGTCGGATGTCAATGTATCAAGGGTCTCTTTGCAGAGTCCAAAAGACTGCGCCCCCATCAGGGCCTCGCCGGAGACTTTTAAAAGAATACGGCGATAGAGGGGGGCGGCAGAATCATTCATGTAAATTCCTTTAGGGAAAAGCTAAAGGTATTTTTAAGCTACTCCGGCAGCGGCGGCAACCTCTGCGGCGAAATCGCTTTGTTTTTTCTCGAGGCCTTCACCCAGCGTAAAGCGGGCAAACGCAGTCAACTTGACCGGCACGCCAAGTTCGGTGGCCAGATTTTCGACAACAGCCGAAACCTTGTTTTCACCATCCAAAACAAAGGTCTGCTCAAGCAAGCAAATTTCTTCGTAGTATTTCGACAAACGGCCTTCGACCATTTTCTCGATAATGCTGTCCGGCTTGCCGCTGGCTTTGGCCTGGTCGATCAAGATGTTCTTTTCGCGTTCCAGCATCGCACTATCAACATCGTCGCGTGACAAGGCAGCAGGCTTGGCCGCTGCAATGTGCATGGCGATTTGACGGCCCAACTGGTTCAAGCGGTCTGTTTTGTCACTGGTGGATTCCAACGCCACCAACACACCGATCTTACCGGCATTGTCGGATACCGCGTTGTGCACGTAAGTCGCCACAACACCCTGGTTGACTTCCAGGATTTCCGCACGGCGGAATGACATGTGTTCGCCAATTTTAGCGACCAGCTCTGTCAATGTTTCGTTCGCAGTTTTGCCGTTCATCGTCAGCACTTTAACCGCTTCGATTTCAGCCGATTTATTTGTTAAAGCTGCATGCGCAGTATCGGTTGCATGCTGTTGAAAATCAACGTTTTTCGCCACGAAGTCGGTTTCACAGTTCACTTCCAGCAAAATAGCACTATTGCCTTTTGATACGGCCACAACCAGACCTTCAGTCGCGGTGCGGTCGGCTTTTTTAGCAGCTGAGGCGATGCCTTTTTTGCGCAACCAGTCGATGGCTTCGTCCATGTTGCCATTGGTTTCAGTCAGGGCTTTTTTGCAATCCATCATGCCAGCGCCGGTTTGGGCGCGCAGTTCGCTGATTGCGGATGCAGAGATCACGTTACTCATAATGGTAACTCCTATATGTCACAGTTGATAAAATAGTTAGGCTGGCCTTTACAAAAAAAGACCAGCCGAATGATTTAGTTGCCAGCAGCAGCAGCTTTGGCAACGGGAACATCTTCTGTTTCAGCAGCGTTCGTGTCGGTTTTATTGGCTTTATCCAACGTCACGACCTTTTTGCCGTTACTGTTTTTGTTGCCCTTGTTCATCGCCGCTTCGTCAGCGTCCAGATTGCCTTCGGTCGCATCTTCACGCGCACCCAGATCAACGCCTTTGCTGCCCATCTCTTCTTGCAGACCGTCTAAGATCGAACCCGCGATCAGATCGCAATATAATTCAATGGCGCGCAATGCATCATCATTACCCGGGATCGGATAGTTGATACCCTCTGGGTTTGAGTTTGTGTCGATAACAGCAATAACCGGAATGCCCAATTTATTGGCTTCTTTGATCGCCAGGTCTTCTTTGGCTGTGTCGATGATAAAGATCGCATCTGGTGTGCCGCCCATATCCTTGATGCCGCCGATAGACAGATTCAATTTATCACGCTCACGCTGCAGTTCCAGCGATTCACGTTTGGTGTAACCAACCGACCCGTTATCCAAGATGCCGTCAAGCTCTTTCAAGCGGTTGATCGATTTAATGATCGTTTTCCAGTTGGTAAGCATGCCACCCAACCAGCGGTGATTGACGTAAAACTGACCGCAACGTTCGGCGGTTTCCTTGATCTTGTCAGCTGCCTGACGTTTTGTTCCCACGAACAACACGCGACCGCCTTTAGCGGTGATCGAACGCAGGGCATTCATGCCGGCATAGAGCATCGGCACGGTCTGTTGCAGATCGAGAATGTGAATATTGTTACGCGCACCAAAGATGTACGGCTTCATTTTCGGGTTCCAACGACGTGTGTTGTGACCGAAGTGAACGCCCGCTTCAAGCAATTGGCGCATGGTAAATGTTGGCACAGCCATAGTGTGTAGTCCTTTTTCCGGTTAGTCCGCCACGGCAAGTGCAGATTTTACCTTTTGATTTCAAATGAAATTGAAGGCCAAATCCACCGGATGGGCATCGTCTGGCTAAACCCAGAACCGCCCGTCACCGTGTGAGAGATGAATTTACCGCAAGGTTGCGGTGCGTGGATTATAGGGGATTATAGTGGGAGATGCAAGGGAATTAGCTCTATGAAATAGCAGTACTTTTTTAAATTTATGTAAATAAAAAAAGGTCGGCTAGCATATACATTCCATACAAAACCATCATCACTTTCAAAACCTGATCGAACAACCCCTCGTTAACCTTGTCCAATAACCTCTTCCCTCCATAAACACCTACGATGCATCCCAATGCCGTAACACTGCCTAACATAAAGAATTCAGTCGTTGACAGCGTTTTATTATCGACAATAGCCTTATGCGTCACGATCACAGTCACGATATAAATAATCGTCTTGGAGAATTGCAACAAAAATAAATTGAGTGATTTCGTTCCAACAATTTGAGTCGGTTTCAACGAGAACTTTCGAAACAACACATTCATAATCGGGCTGGAAGCACCGATCAGGCCCGAGATAAACGATGTAAAAATTCCCATTGGGAAAAAATAATATTTCTGCGCCGGAATGTTTACAAGATTGATTTTAAAGAGTCCAAATATTCCACTAACAACAAGTAACAAGCCTAAAAAAACTTTCAGCGACTCTGCATTTGCACTGTCGATAGCTTCACCAAACAAATAAGCGCCCAAAACCGACCCGATCAGCGTTCCAGGAATAAGCCACTTTAAAATATCGAGATCAATATCCTTGCGATAAATCCAGGCCCGATAAAACCCTGCAATCGTCCCAGCAAACCCCAAAGTCATGGTCGCAACGGGTAAAGGCAACACCAATCCGGCAATCATCAGAAATATCAGCCCTGCACCGCCCGCTGTTAGCGTGGCAACAAGCCAACATAATAAACCGATACAAAACATTTCTGCATAAAGCATCGTTTTACTTGCTTCTTATTCAGAGTCTACGTTTAATTCAAGCATTTGATTTTCATTCAACATCAAAACAGACGTTTTTGTCACGTCACGCAACTTTGGCAAAAAATCCTCAACAGGCCAGACATCAGCATGTGGCATGAATGCCAGATCGACAATACCTTTGCCTTGCAGTGGCCCGTTACCGCTGCGGCTGTAACCCCATTGACAGAGCATCATGCCACCAGATGATGAGCCAGCCAACAGAACTTTATTGTGCATGAGATCATTACGCGTCACATCTTTCAGAGCATTGTGATGCTCACGTGAATGACCACCTTGAAGAAATACAACGCGGTGTTGTGGCAATAACTGTTTAAAATTATCACGACCGGCAATTACCAATTGAACATTGGGATTCATCTCTTGAAAAGTTGCATAGGTTTCTTTTAAACATGGAAAATCAGCGACAGTCTCGTAAGCTAAAACACTGATCATCACGCGCTGATTTGTTTGCATTGCTGCATCAATCAACAGCTGAAATAATGCGCGGTCTTCGCCGGCTCCATCCCAAGTTCCACTATATCCACCATGCAAAATAACCCGTGTCATGTCATTGCACCTTATACGACACATTCGATAGATTGTTCAACAATCCCAACCCCGTATCATCCAGCGAAATGGATTGATCAAGTTTGAGCTTGACCAGTTCGCCGTCCAGCATCACGGCCATATCAACAGTCACTGGCCCCTGCCCGCAGCGGGTCAGGAAGCTGGCCAATTGGTCGAGCGGGTTATTCTTTTCGGTCGCGGCACCTATTAGCAGTGACAGATGATTGATCGACTTCGCCATCGAGGCATCCAGCAAACTGCAATGACGCAAGATCAGGCGCGGCTCATCTTCGCGCCAGGAGATTTCCAATTGCATCGCCAGAATATTGCCACTCTCCAAGATCGAGCGAAATGCTTGCAGCGGTTCGCTATAGACCGCGACATCATACATGCCCGACGCGTCCGATAAGGTAACAAACGCATAGCGTCCACGCTCCGACCGGCGTTCCTGCCGTTTTAATACGACGCCTGCCATTTTGACGGATGGCATTTGCACAGTTGATTTCACAATGTCCTGGTAACACATGAATTTCTTTTCACCCAGCCATTTTTTATAGGCGTCCAGCGGGTGCGCTGATAAATAGAACCCAACCGCGTCATATTCTTTTTGCATGCGCTCTAATGGTGGCCAGTCAGCCGTGTCGCGCAAGGTAATTATTTCCTGTGCTTCGGCATTTGGCGTGGCGGCAAATAAACTTACCTGACCAGAAATCTCATCATTTAATTTACGCTGTGCCGCACTCACAATGCGATCCGCTGCATCGAATAACGCTCCGCGCGCGCCAAAGCCGTCAAACGCGCCGGCAGCCACCAGAATCTCGAATTGCTTGCGCGTAAAGCTTTTCGCATTCATGCGTTGCGCCAGGTTATCCAGCGATTGAAACGGCCCGTGTGCTTCACGCTCGGCCACCAGTTCCTCAATCGCCTGCCCGCCAATGCCTTTTAATCCAGCCAAGGCGTAACGAATAACCTTGCCCGCGTCCGTTTGTTCCACTGCAAAATGCGCGAAGGACCGATTAATATCCGGCGGTGCCAATGTGATATTCAGGCGCTTCAAATCCTGAATATAAAAATTGATCTTGTCCGTATTGCCCAGATCCAGCGTCATCAGGGCCGCCATAAATTCAACCGGGTAATTGGCTTTCAGATATCCGGTCTGGTACGCAATCAAGGCATAAGCGGCCGCGTGGGATTTGTTGAAACCATAGCCCGCAAATTTTGCGACCAGGTCAAAAATCATATTGGCCTGTTCCGCTGGCACTTGGTTCGTTTGCAACGCGCCGTCGACAAACCGTTCGCGCTGCGCATCCATTTCTTCTTTGATCTTTTTCCCCATCGCCCGGCGCAATAAATCGGCACCACCCAGTGTATAACCAGACAACACCTTGGCAATTTCCATCACCTGCTCCTGGTACACCATGATGCCATGGGTTTCTTCCAGAATGGTCGCCAGCAACGGGTGCGGATAATCGGCCTCGGCTTCGCCATGTTTGACCCTGGCGTATTGCGGGATCTGGTCCATCGGGCCTGGCCGATATAAGGATGCAATCGCAATCAAGTCTTCAATGCGCGTCGGCTTCACCTTGCGCATTGTATCCTGCATGCCGCTGCCTTCAAACTGGAACACACCTGTCGTCTGGCCGATGGCGATCAGATCATAGGTTTTTTTGTCTTCCAGCGGCAGGGCTAATAAATCCACATCAATATTTTCAGTCGTCTTAATGTTTTCCAATGCGACTTGCAGCACCGTCAACGTTTTTAAACCCAGAAAGTCGAACTTTACCAAACCGGTGTCTTCGATATATTTTAAATTAAACTGCGCCGCGGGCATGTCTGACCGTGCATCGCGGTACAGTGGCACAATCTCCGGCAATGGTTTATTGCCAATGACAATCCCCGCTGCATGGGTCGACGCGTGGCGGTAAAGCCCTTCCAATTTCAACGCCATCGTCAACAATCGATCAACCGATTCTTCAGCTTTGCGCAAACGATCAAATTCCGGATCGGTGTTGATCGCCTCTTGCAACGTGACCGGATTGGTCGGGTTCTGCGGAATCATTTTGGAAATGCGATCCACCTGCCCGTACGGCATCTGTAACACACGGCCCACGTCACGCACCACGGCGCGCGCCTGCAGTTTTCCAAATGTGATAATCTGCGCCACACGGTCTTTGCCGTATTTTTGCTGTACATAGCTGATCACTTCGTCACGGCGCGATTGGCAAAAGTCGATATCGAAATCGGGCATGCTGACCCGTTCCGGGTTCAAAAAACGTTCGAACAGCAGACGGTACGGAATGGGGTCAACGTCGGTGATTTTCAAAGCCCATGCCACGATAGAACCCGCACCAGACCCCCGGCCTGGCCCGACCGGAATATTCTGATCTTTCGCCCAGCCAATAAAATCTGCCACGATCAAAAAATAACCGGCGAAACCCATTTTGAGAATGATCGGCAATTCCACGTGCAGACGGTCGGTATATTCTTTGATCGTTTCCGCATGTTTCTCAGCTGGTGTTTGCGGCAACACATACTTTTCAAGACGCTGCTGCAAACCGTCTTTTGCCCAAAAGACCAGCTCGTCATCTTCCGTCCGTCCGCCTTGCGTTTCAAACGCCGGCAGTTGCGGGTCGGTTTTTTTCAACAGGAAATGACAGCGTCTGGCAATTTGCATGGTGTTCGCAATCGCTTCTGGCACATCCTGGAATAATGCGACCATCTCATCAGGCGATTTGAAATAATGATCAGGCGTTTCGCGGCGGCGGTCGGTTTCAGTGATATAGCGACCATCGGCAATGCACAACAACGCGTCATGCGCCTCGTAAAAATCAGGCTTGATGAAATAGCAATTATTCGTGGCAACGATTGGTAAATTCAGATTATGCGCCAATTGGATGGTGTTCTGATCGACGGTTTTGTTCCATTCACCATGCCTGGTCAACTCAATATAAACACGCCCGTTAAATGTCGTATGCAATGTTTTGACAAATTCTTCCGCTTGCGATTTGCGGCCATTTCCTAAAAAACGTCCGACATGACCATGCGCACCACCGGTCAATAAGATTAAACCTTCATGATGCAGCAATAACTGCTCCAGCGTAATAAAAAACGGGTCTTGCGCCTGTTTTTCAATATACGCATGGCTGACCAGTTTGGATAAATTCTGATAGCCTGCTGCATTTTGCACCAGTAACACAATTGGCGCGATATCACGCTTGGAAAAACGTGGCGTATTCATGTCTTTATCGGCCGCGCTGTATTTCAAATCCAGCTGACAACCAATAATCGGCTGCACACCTTTTTTGACGGCATTCAGCGATAATTCCATCGCACCGAATAAATTATTCGTATCGGTAATGGCAATGGCCGGCATTTTGTAATGCGCGCACATCTCCAAAGCCTTGTCGATCTTGACCGCACCCTCGGCTAGTGAATAAGGCGAATGAACGCGCAGATGAATAAACGGTGACAAGCCATGGCTCATTGCGTTGCAATCAATCCCTTATCCAGAATAAGGGTCCGATCCATCCGTTTTGCCAGTTCCGGGTTGTGCGTTGCAATCAAGGCGCCAACACCTTCATTGCGCACCACGTTCAACAATACGTCAAACACAGTGTCTGCCGTAAACGGGTCGAGATTACCTGTCGGTTCATCGGCCAATAACAAAGCCGGCTTGTTCGCCAAGGCCCGCGCGATGGCGACGCGTTGTTGTTCACCACCAGAGAGTTGATGAGGACGATGCGTAACCCGATGACCAAGGCCGACCTGGGTCAGCAACATGTTCGCACGTTCTTTTGCTGCAGGCTTTGATTTCCCACCGATCAATTGCGGCATCATTACGTTTTCCAATGCGGAAAATTCCGGCAGCAGATGGTGAAACTGGTAAACGAAACCAATTTTATCCCGGCGCAGCAAGGTGCGTTCCTGTTCCGTAATCGCGGCGGTCGATTTGCCTTCGATCTGTACCACACCGTCTTCCGGCCGATCCAGCAAACCCATCATATGCAGCAAGGTTGATTTACCAGCACCTGACCGACCAATGAGCGCAACGATTTCACCGCGATCGACGTGCAGTGATACACCATGCAAAATATTAAGACGACCGCCCTGGCCTTCCGGATAGGAATGACGCACATCTTGGAGAGAGAGAACATTAGGCATTGCGCAAAGCCTCCACAGGGTCAAGACGAGCAGCGCGCCACGCCGGATAAAGTGTGGCACAAAACGATAATAACAAGGCCATGCCAACAATCATGATGACTTCATGCCATTCCATTTGCGCGGGAACGCGGCTGAGGAAATAAATCTCGGCTGGGAAAACCGATTTACCAGACAGATATTCAATGCCTTTTTGAATGGCCCCAATATTTTTGACAATCAGCACACCTAACCCAAAACCGGTCAAGGTACCAAACACACCAATACTGGACCCGGTCAATAAAAAGATTTTCAAAATTGATGTTTTACTGGCGCCCATAGTGCGCAAGATCGCAATGTCGTGCGCCTTGTCTTTGACCAGCATGATCATAGACGAAATAATGTTGAAGGCCGCTACCAAAATGATCAGCGTCAAGATCAGGAACATCACATTCCGTTCGACTTGCAACGCATTGAAGAAATTGACGTTGTTCTGCCGCCAGTCGATGGTGCGGTAGGCATCACCCAATTTATGGTCAATCAACGGTTTGATCTCCAGCGTCTTTTGCGGATCGACCGTCATAACTTCCAGAAATGACACTTGTTGTGGCAATTGAAAGAATAACTGTGCAGCCTCCATCGGCATGAAGATAAACGAGTTGTTATATTCAAACATACCGACATCAAAAATACCGCCAATGGTAAAATCTTTCGTCCGTGGCATGGCACCAAACGGGCTTTGTTTTGGGCGCGGGCTGATTAATTGCAACGTGTCACCCACACTCAAATGCAACCGGTCAGCCAACGCGCTGCCAATCAAGATATTGCTATCTTTGAAATTTGCCCGTTGATCGGCAGCCACAGCATTGAACAACAGTTTTTTCTGTTGAAAACTCTCAGCGGTAAAACCGCGCACGATGACGCCGGTTGCCGACCCGTTATAGGTGATCAACGCCTGCCCTTCGATCGTTGGCAACACCTGGGTCACACCCGGAATACTGCGCAACTGGCTGGATTGAAAATCATAATCATCCAACGGCTGGTTGTGCGCATAGACATTCATATGGCCATTAATGCCCAAAATGCGCCCGATCAATTCCTGTCGAAACCCGTTCATGACTGACATCACGATGATGAGTGTTGCCACGCCCAGTGCAATGCCCACCAGCGAAAAACCGGTGATCACGGAAATAAAACTTTCCTTACGCTTCGCCCGCAAATACCGCCAGGCAACAAAGGGTTCAAACAGGAGGGACATTTTATCCTTTAATCTTTGTAATAAAGTCATATAGAGAAATTTTCACCGCTTCACCACCAGAGCGTTTTTTCCATTCAACGACGTCTTCCGCAATTGTTTTCTTACTGACAACAATACGATGTGGAATGCCAATTAAATCGGCATCTGCCATTTTAGCACCTGCTCGTGTATCAAGCCGATCATCATATAGTACATCAATATTTGCTGCCTGTAACATTTGATAGACAGTGTCAGCTTCTTCAATTTCTGCTTCCTCATGTGCCAAAGACACCAAATGAACATTAAATGGTGCAATTTCTTCTGGCCATATCAAACCATTGTCATCACTTAAGCACTCAGCAATCGTTCCCATCACACGGCTGGGGCCTAAACCATAGCACCCCATCACAGGCATAGTATTTTGACCTTCGGCATCATTAAACGAAACATTGCAAGAATTAGAAAAACGCGTTCCTAATTTAAATATATTACCCACTTCAATAGCTTTTACTGCTTCAAGCGACTTTTCGTCACCTTCTTTATAATTTGGAATAATTGTCTGCAAGGCTTCTTTATCTTGAATAATTTCTTTATTGATAGCGACATTTGTACCTGGAATTTTATAGATGATATCTTCACCAGCATCTGTAATGGTTTGAAACTCGTGTGAATATTTTGAAAAAATGCCACCGTCAGCGTAAGTCAAGACAGTTATTTCACCTAAACCCAAACGCTTATATATTTGTGTATAAGCCGTAATGGATGCATCATAGAACTTATCCAAACATGCTTGGTCAGCGTGAAAAGAATACATATCTTTCATGCGGAATTCACGGCCGCGTAACAGCCCTGATTTAGCCCGGGTTTCATTGCGAAATTTGGTTTGAACTTGATACAGCGCAATCGGTAGATCTTTATACGAATTAATAAAACTGCCACCCAATGGAGTAACAACTTCTTCATGCGTCGGTCCAAGTGCTAAATCGCGATCACCCGCACCTTTTAATTTAAATAAGACATCAACCTTATCCCAGCGACCTGTTTGATCCCATATCTCGCGTGGTTGCAAAGCCGGCATCAAAACTTCTTGACCACCAATTTTATTCATTTCCTCACGGATAATATTTTCGATTTTGGTCAGCACACGCAAACCAAGCGGCATGAATGTATACACTCCTGCCATCAACTGGTTGACGTAACCACCTCGTGTTAACAATTGCGCGTTACGGCTAACGTCATCTTTAGCTGCATCTTTAGTTGTTTTGAGAAAAAATTGGCTCTGGCGCATTTTACATACATTTCATAATTTAATGAACAATCTTGCCTCATTCTTTTAACAAGGTAAAGTTGCTTTCACAAGAGAACGTCACTGCCCAAAGGTCTTTTCATGACACTGAATGTCACCCGCCAAAGCAATTATCCTGATTGGTATCAAGCCGTTATTACCGCCGCCGATATGGCCGAACATTCGTCAGTGCGCGGCTGTATGGTGATTAAACCATGGGGCTATGGCATTTGGGAACGGATCCGCGATGTGCTGGACAAAAAGATCAAAGACACTGGCCATGAAAACGCCTATTTTCCCCTCTTTATTCCGTTGCGCCTGTTTGAAAAAGAAGCCGAACATATTGACGGCTTTGCCAAGGAAATGGCGATGGTGACCCACACCAAACTCACTAACAAAGACGGCAAATTGCAGATCGATGGTGAGTTGGAAGAACCATTGGTGGTGCGTCCAACATCGGAAATGATCATCAGCGAATGTTTTTCCAACTGGATTCAATCCTATCGCGATCTGCCGTTGCTGATCAACCAATGGGCCAATATCGTGCGCTGGGAAATGCGGACACGTCTGTTTTTGCGCACCAGCGAATTTTTATGGCAGGAAGGCCATACGGCTCATGCGACACAACAAGAGGCCGAAGAGGAAACATTATTGATCCTCGAACTTTACCGTCAATTGATTGAAGACAATATGGCTGTTCCGACTGTGCTGGGCCGCAAATCAGCTGACGAACGTTTCCCTGGTGCCGTTGAAACCTATGCACTGGAAAGCATGATGCAAGATGGCCGTGCGTTGCAAATGGGAACGTCGCATTATTTGGGGCAAACCTTTGCAAAAGCCAGCAACATCAAATTTCAGGATGAAAAAGGCGAACAGCAATTTGTGCATACCACGTCATGGGGCGCATCGACACGTTTAATCGGTGGTTTGATCATGACGCATAGTGATGATTTAGGCTTACGCCTGCCGCCGCGCATTGCGCCAAAGCAAATCATCATCGTGCCGATTCTGCGCGATGGCACGGAACAAAAAGTTTTGGATTATGCCGCCGCCTTTGTTGAGAAACTCAAAACCGTCATGTATGCCGGCGAGCCGGTGCGTGTGCAATTCGACAAGCGCAACCGCCAAGCCCAGGACAAAAAATGGGAATGGGTCAAAAAAGGCGCGCCTTTGATTATCGAGATCGGGCCGCGTGATGCCGATAGCGGTCAGGTCGCTGTTAAAAACCGTTTGGAACCAGAAGCCAAAGCCAGCTTTATGAGTGCTGATGATTTTATTGCCCAGGTGCCAGCACTACTTGAAAACATTCAAATGACATTGTTCGACCAAGCCAAAGCAAGCTTGAAAGCTAACACAACCCACAGCATCAAAAACCTGATGGAATTCAAAGCCTATTTCGATGAGAAAAATGAATTTCTGGGCAGTGGCGGGAAAGTTGGTTTTATCCGCGCACCGTGGAGTGGCGATATTGACGCCAGCACACCGATCTTGAAAGAGCTCAATGCCACCATTCGCTGCCTGCCGCTGGATCAGCAAACGAATTTAGGGTCCTGTGTCTTGACGGGTAAACCGGCGGTCACCGAAGCGATTTTTGCACGCAGTTATTAACGGCGTTGCAAGTCGCTGCACACTTTATACAACTGATCATGGCTAATTTTCTGGCCATTAAATGACACCTGGCCATTCCGAATATTGACGGTGACGTCACCAATTAATGTATTGCCCTGCAACGGTGCATCCGGAATGGCGATATTCAGATTGTTAGCCTGATCCGCCGTGACATACATGCGGTATTCATCGGGCAATTGAACAGGCGACGACCCGCTTATATCGGCACCGACGACACGACGTCCATGCACATCGACATCGCCACGGTATTTGACATCGTTCGCCGGTTGATAATTCGGCAAGTTTTTGCAAAACATTTGCCAGGTGACAACCGGCTGGCCTTTGATTGCTGTTTGTTCAGATGGCGGCACGGGAGTAAAGTGAGTGTTTGTCGTATTTTGCGCCTCTGCCGCCATGCATGACACACAAAATAATGCGAACGTCAGATAATATGAGACATGCAAAACACTTACTCCCAATTGTAGACCCAGTCATAAAACGAAAAACCAGAGTAATGAATGATCGCCACGATCACGGCCCAGATCACAAACGACAACAACGTCGTGATCAAAAACTTTTTTTTCAAACGTGGGTTAGCCGGTGCACTGGTTGCATGGCCAGAGGTCACCGTATTTTCCGGTGCGTTGCCATGTGGCAGCACGGTGAACAATACTGTCCACCAGACAAGCAGATAAATAATGATAGCGGTTATGATATCCATAGCTTATGATACCACACAACGCATTAAAAATTACAGCTTAATCAACTGCACAGTAATGACCGGCTTTTTACCCAGCTCTTCGCTGAGTTTATGCCGGATCGCAACGCGTAATGACTCCTGCCAGATCTCCTGATGGAAATCGCTCTTTTTCGCCAGCTGTTGCAAGGCTTTCTCGCTCAGTTTGATCAATTCACCTTGCAGCCATTTATTTTCCTCTGGCGTACCGACCACTCCTTGTCCGGCAATGACCGGGTCGCTGATCAAGTTCGCATCGCCATCAACAATGAGTGTCACAACCAGATGCCCAGCTTCGCTGATTTTCTGGCGTTGCTTGAAGACTTTGCTATCGGCAATCGGAATGATGCGGTCGCCATCAACAGCCAGCGAACCGGTTTCAACATGACCTTCGATACCCAGGCCACCCTGGCGATCAACAACGACGATATCACCATTTTGCGGGACGATCACAACCGGCACACCGGCCTGACGCGCGACTTCGGCATGCGTCAATTGGTTGAGAACGTCACCATGCACTGGCAAGACAGCTTTTGGTTTAATCAATTCATACAAATGCGTCATATCAGCAGCCGTGCCATGACCTGAAACATGCACCAGTGCATCGTCCTTGGTAATGACAGTCACACCTTGTTGCACCAGCCAGCCCTGAATGCGCAAAATATTTTTCTCGTTGCCCGGAATATTGCGGGATGAAAAAATAACCGTATCACCGTTCAACAATTCCAGATCGCTGTGATCGCGTCGGGCCACGCGGTCTAATGCGGCTCCCTGCTCCCCTTGGGAACCGGTCGCCATAATGACCAGGTTTCGGCGTGGAATGCCGGACAATTCTTTTGGTGTCAGGAAGGGCGGAATGTCATGCAAATAACCGACTTCGCGGGCGGCTTCATAAAAACGCCACAAAGACCGACCCAATAAGCCAACCTGACGGCCAGCCTGTTTAGCCGCCATCGCCACATTATACATCCGGCCAACATGGGATGAGAAACATGACACCAAGACGCGCGCCGGTGCATCACGCATGAGGTCGGCCAGACTATCGCGAACGGCCAACTCTGATGGCAACGATCCGGTTTCGATCGAGTTTGTACTGTCACCAATTAACAGATCAATACCCTCTTCGGCAACTTCGGCAAGGCGTTTTAAATTCGTCGCTTGTCCGACAACCGGCGTTTCGTCCAAACGCCAATCTGCTGTGTGCAACACGTTGCCAACCGGTGTGCGGATAAAGAGCATGGAAGTTTCAGGCACGGAATGTGACGCATTAATAAATTCAACATCGAACTGGCCGATCTGCACACGGCCTTCCAATGGCACAACATTGAGAGCGGCACGTTTTTCAATGCCCCACTCACGCAATTTATTCGACACCATACGTGCCGTTAATGGCGAGGCGTAAATCGGGCAATTGAACTGTGGCCACAAGGCGCCAACCGCGCCGATATGATCTTCGTGCGCGTGGGTCAGAACCAACCCTTTGATTTTGTTTTTAACGTTCGGCAAAAATGACGGGCTTGGCAACAAGATATCGACGCCGGGAAAACGTTCATCGGCAAAACCGAACCCGCAATCCACCAGCAGATATTCGTCGTTATAATGGATGATGTGCAGATTGCTGCCAAACTCGCCACAGCCACCAAGCGGAATAAAGCTCAGGCTATCCAGTGGCAATTTGGGCGGGGCAGGAAACATGGAAGAAGAAGCGGTGTTCATAAAAACTCAGTCTGTAAAAAAAATATCGGCGGCTGTGATGGTTTTGATCATATCATCCGTCTGCAACAACAAGGCACCCTGGTGATCAAGATCGAGGAAAACTCCGTCCAGATTTGTGCCGTTTGCCAGTCGAGCGGTAATGGGTTGCCCCTGCCCTTTGGCGGCTGCCAACCACTGTTGCCGGATTGCGGCAAAACCACCTTGGCGCAATGCGATCTCAAACTTAGTGAAATGTTCTAAAAAGACAAGGATAAAGTCCTTTGGTGCCATGCTGTTCGGCAAAAACTGATCCAGTGCCGCCACTTTTTGGTCGACATCCTGCGGCGTGACCAGATTAACGCCAACACCCAGCAACAAGACACAACCCGCTGGCTGCTCCAGCTTTTCCAATAGAATACCGGCAATTTTCGCATTGTTCACAAGCACATCATTCGGCCATTTCAATGTCACGGTAGCCAGCGTGCCGGTTACAAAATGCTGGCAAGCGGCGGCAATGGCCAGTGACGCCACAAAGCCGTAATGCGCCAAAAGATGCTGCTGGTTAACTGCAAAGAAACGCGTCAGCGTCAGATAAACATTGCCGGCTTGATGCGTCCAGCTGCGGCCACGCCGTCCGTAACCTGCTATTTGTTCAGCCGTGATGATAACGTCGCCATTACAGGCATGGCCCTGCTCAACGGATTCCCGCGCCAGAATTTGCGTCGATGGCAAACTGTCATAAAAATATCCGGTAAATATGCCCAGCGTTTCGCAAAGACATTCACGCGCGGTGTGAGACGGCGTTATGATAATGTGATCACCACAGACTCAACCCAATCCTGCACCATCTGCAATTCAAAGGTCAGCACCACCAACAGAATAGCGCTGATCACGGCTACGGCCGGATAAATTTTAGACGTCGTGGCATTCCACTGCCGCACCGGCTCATCGAAGTACATGATCTTGATCAGACGCAAATAATAAAACGCACTGACGACTGAGGCGACAACAGCAATGACAGATACGGTTATCAAATTCGCTTCAATGGCAGCTTTCAACACATATAATTTCGCCAGGAAACCCGCCATGATCGGAATGCCGGCCATGGAAAATAAAATTGCTGCAAAACTGACAGCCAAAACTGGACGCGTCTTTGCCAGACCGCTGAGGCTGTTGATATCTTCATGCCACACGCCTTCATCATACAGGCTCAAGATCACCGCAAATGACCCCGCCGACATGACAACGTATAAAATGATATAGATGATCGCCATGTGCATGCCGGCAACTGTTCCCGCCGCTAAGCCCAGCAACACGAACCCGACATGACCGATTGAACTGTAAGCCATCAGACGTTTGATGTTCATCTGGCGCAAACCGGCAAATGAACCAATAACAATCGACAAGACACTCATGGCAATGACGATCTGCTGCCATTGCTCGACAAGCCCGGCTAACGGTCCGAACAACAAACGGATCAGCATGCCAAAGGCTGCAGCCTTCGGTGCCATGGCGAAAAATGCCGTGACGGGCGTTGGTGCGCCTTGATACACATCCGGTGCCCACATATGAAACGGCACGGCGGCAATCTTAAATGCCATCCCGCTGACAACCATCACCAGTCCAATGATCAAGCCTGGATGCAAAGTCTGCACACCGGTTAGAGATTGGCTGAGCGCTAGATAATGTGTCGTTCCGGCATAGCCATACATCAACGACATGCCATAGAGCAAAATGCCGGATGATAGCGCACCCAAGAAGAAATATTTCAAACCGGCTTCACTGGCGAACCGGTTTTCACGCTGGAAAGATGCCAGAATATAGAGCGCAAAACTTTGCAGTTCCAACCCGATATAGGTCGACAGCAAATCATTGCTGGATACCATGCAGAACATCCCCACGACCGACAGAAAAATCAGCACGGCATACTCCGGTTTTGCCGTTGACTGGTTTAACCGCCAATACGGAATGGCCAGTCCTAATGCTGTTATGGCACCGCCGACAATGATCAGCTTGAACAATGTCGCGTAAGAGTCAGCCATGAACATGCCACTAAAGGTCTGTGCTGCATCACTGTGAAAACGACCCAACAGCATGACAGAAATACCGGCAAGTCCTGCAACGGCCAAACTCATGACAAGCGGTGTGCTGCGATTGCCACGCACCGCACCAATGACTAACAAAATGAGTGCCAGACCCGCCAGCAAAATTTCCGGCAAGGCCGGGCCAAGCAGTGGGATAGACGCCAATGGAATATCGGTTGGGGAAAGCGGCATGGTTATTGACCTGCTGTAGAATTGGAAGTCTGGCTTTGCACATTCACCAGGAGTTGATCAATCGTGGCATGAATAGGCCGCATAAAGCTGTTCGGCATAAAGCCCATCCACAACACCAGAATCACCAAGGGTGCAAAAATCAGCATTTCACGCGGCGTTAGATCGGTCATGGCTTTGACGTCGTCTTTTTCAAGCGGTCCAAACACGACACGGCGATAGAGGGACAACATATAGATAGCGCCGAGAATAATACCGCTGGCCCCTAATGTCGCTAACACCGTATTCGCCTTGAATGCGCCAAGCAATGACAGGAATTCACCAACGAATCCGCCCGTCCCCGGTAGGCCAACGGACCCTAGCATAAACACCATGAACACGAAGGCGTATTTTGGCATGTTATTGACCAGACCGCCATAACGGCTGATCTCACGCGTATGCAGACGGTCGTAAATCACACCAACACACAAAAACAGTGCCGACGAAATAATTCCGTGCGACAGCATCTGGAACATTGCACCTTCGACGCCTTGCGTGTTCAATGCGAAAATCCCCAACGTCACATAACCCATATGCGCGACCGATGAATAGGCGATCATCTTTTTCATGTCATTCTGCGCAAAGGCGACAAGCGATGTGTAGATAATCGCAATCACGCTGAAAATCTGCACATACATCGCCCATTCAACGCTTGGGATTGGAGCCAATGGCAGAGCGAAACGCAGGAAACCGTATCCGCCCATTTTCAGCAACACACCGGCCAGAATAACCGAACCGGCGGTTGGTGCTTCCACGTGCGCATCCGGCAGCCAGGTATGCACCGGCCACATCGGCATTTTGACCGCAAAAGATGCCAGAAACGCGCCCCAGATCCAGAACTGCAGATTACGCGGCAGAGATGTCTGCAGCAATTGCGTCAAATCGCTGGTGCCGGTGTGCAAATAAACCGCCACCAGTGCGACCAGCATTAATAGCGAACCCAGCAAAGTATAGAGGAAGAATTTGAACGACGCATAAACGCGGCGCTGCCCGCCCCAGATCCCGATCAACAGGAACATCGGGATGAGGACGGCTTCAAAGAACACATAAAAGAGAAACACATCAAGCGCAATAAATGCGCCAATCATCATGGTTTCAAGCAACAGGAACGCAATCAGATATTCCTTGACGCGTCTGGTAATACTCGACCAGCTGGCCAGAATACACACCGGCATCAGGAAAGTGGACAGCAACACAAACCATACGGAAATGCCGTCAATGCCGACATGATACGACAATTTCAAACCTGGCAGCCACGGCTTGTTTTCGACAAATTGGAAACCGGTTTGCAGATTGTTAAATCCGGTCAACAACACCAGCGATAAGGCAAACACGACCAGCGTTGTGACTAATGCAACCGTTTTGGCGGTTTTATCAAACGACGGACGATTGGCTGGCAGCAGACCGATAACGGCCACCGCGACCAGCGGCAAGATCAGCAGCAATGATAGTAAAGGCCAGGTCATGGCAGGGGCGATAAATTGATCAAACATTACAGATAGCCCCCGGCTTTTGCCAGCAAATAGCCTAAAAATCCAACAACCCCAACAACCATCATGGCGGCATAGTCAAAAATAAATCCGGTTTGCACCCGGCTGAATAATCCAGCTACATGCTGGCTCAAGCGAACCGAACCATCCGGGCCATAGTGATCAATAATATTTTGATCACCACGATGCCACAAGGTTTTTGCCAGCCAACGTACAGGTTTGACAAAGATCACATGATACAGTTCATCAAAGTAAAACTTGCGCAGGCTCAGTTTATACAGTGGTGATAACAGCACCGCAAAAATCACCGGCAGGCCAGGTCGCAGAATATAGAACAGGGTCGCCAATAAAATCCCGACGATACCGACGCCGGTTGGTAACAAAACCGCCCATTGTGGAATCTCATGCGCCTTGTGCAAAATCTCGCCGCCGCTTTCGAACAAGGTGCCATGCCAGAACGTTTCACGGTCATGACCGACAAAATACGGGAACATTGTAATCCCGCTGGCGATGGCGCCAACAACCAAAATCAATAACGGTGCCCACATGGCAAACGGTGCTTCGTGCGCATGATCATGCGCGTGATGATCGCCACGCGGCTGGCCGTGGAACGCCAGATAAATCAAACGCCAGGAATAAAACGCGGTCAGCAAGGCAGCCAGAATACCCAAGGCATAGGCAAAATTACCGACCGTTGAGTTCGCCGCAAAAGCGCTTTCCAGAATAATATCTTTGGAATAATAGCCGGCAAAAATCGGGATCCCGGCTAGGGCCAGCGACCCGATCCACATCATGGCATAGGTGATCGGGATTTTTTTCCACAACCCACCCATGCGGCGCAAATCCTGTTCATGATGCAGCGCATGAATAACTGAGCCTGCCCCTAAAAATAACAACGCTTTAAAGAATGCATGCGTCATCAAGTGGAACATGGCCGCACCAAACGCGCCAACACCCAATGCAAAGAACATATAACCCAATTGGCTCATGGTCGAATAAGCGATGACGCGTTTGATGTCGGTTTGCGTCATGCCGATAATGGCCGCCACAATCGCCGTCAAGGCACCGATGATGGTAATGAAAGCCATTGTTGCTGGAGCCGCTGCAAACAGTGGCGACAGGCGTGAGACCATAAACACACCAGCTGTGACCATAGTCGCTGCGTGAATCAACGCCGAGACGGGCGTCGGGCCTTCCATTGCGTCGGGCAACCAGACATGCAGACCCAGCTGGGCCGATTTACCCATCGCGCCGATGAACAACAAAAATGTCGCCAGGGTCAGCGCATCAAACGACACGCCCCAGAACATGAAGCTGGTATTTTGCAATGTTGGAATTTGCGCAAACATCGCTTCAAATTGCGTCGTACCGAACAGCCAGAAACACAGGATAATACCCAGGGCAAAGCCGAAGTCACCGACACGGTTGGTGACAAACGCCTTGATCGAGGCGGCATTGGCAGACTCTTTATAGTTCCAGAACCCGATCAACAGATAAGAGGCAAGACCCACCCCTTCCCAACCGAAGAACATCTGCAACAGATTATCACCCGTGACCAGGGTCAACATGGCAAAGGTAAACAAGCTGAGATAGCTCATGAACCGCGCGCGATGCGTATCGTCATGCATGTAGCTGACCGAATAAAGATGTACGACACAGGACACGACATTAACGACAACCAGCATCACAGCCGTCAAAGCATCGATGCGAATATTCCAGGACACATTGAACGCCCCGGATTCAATCCACGGCATGGTCATCAATGTGCGCGGCAGATCGAGAAAATTGACTTGATAAAATAGAATGCAAGACAACACCGCAGCAGCAACCATCAACAGGCATGTGACGGCCTGCGCGAATTTTGTCCCGGTAAAGTGATGAAAGAAGCCGGCGATAAACGCACCCAGCAATGGCAAAAAGACAATCGCGTAAGTCGCCCACACAGGCAAAGCATCGTGCAACATGGATTTAGCCTTTCATGCCGCTGACGTTTTCGACTTCGATCGAGCCGAAATTGCGGAAGAATGTCACGAGGATCGACAGGCCAATCGCGCTTTCGGCGGCGGCAACAGTCAGAATGAACAAGGTAAAAACTTGGCCGACGCGGTCACCCAAGAATGCCGAAAACGAAATGAAATTGATATTGACCGCCAGCAGCATCAGCTCGATCGACATCAGCATGATGATAATGTTCTTGCGGTTCAAAAACAAACCAAACGTGCCAAGCGTAAACAACAGTGCCGACAGAATTAAAAAATGGGGCAAGCCCAAAACGGTCAAAGTTTCAAAGGTCATTTTTTCACACCTGTATTCCCGGTAAAGCTGACTTTGGTCACGCCCTCGCCGATAACCGGCTGGGCTAATTCCAAAACGTCGCGCGGGTCAGTCAAGACCTGTTTCATGCCGTTTTGACGCAACACGCCACTGCGGCGACGCTGGGTCAACACGATCGCACCAATCATGGCAACCAATAAAATCAAACCAGCAAGCTGAAATGGAAACGCGTAATGCGTATAAAGCAATTCACCTAAACCTTGTGCACTGCCCACGCTGTCACCATTGGCCACTGGAAAGGCCCGGTTGTTCAGCACGATATCGGTCGCCTGCCATTGATGCAGCACGAACACCAGTTCCGCCAGAAACACGCCGCCCACCAGCAACCCGACCGGCAAATGTTTTTTAATATAACTGCGCCGTTCCGACACATTGATGTTCAACATCATCACGACAAACAGGAAGAGAACGGCCACAGCGCCGACATAGACGATAATTAAGAGCATCGCCAAGTAATCAGCACCAAGCATGACAAACAACCCGGCCGCATTGAAAAATGCCAAAATCAAAAAGAGAACCGAATGCACCGCATTGCGCGCGGTGATCACCACAACGCCACTAACCAGCAGCATAGATGCAAAGACATAAAAGAGAAGCGTGGGTATTGGCATGTGAGTCCCGTCAATTGAATGGTCACAGCATACCGCCGTAAACGGGGTGCGCAATAAGCCAGCGGGTGATTTGGCATTCGCAATCCTAAAGATAACGGGACGTTAGATCCGACTCAAACGGTTGAAACAAGGCGATGCGATAGGTGCTGCCCAAAATTGGCATGATCAGCCACAGTCCAAACATCGCCGCCCGGTCATACGGCTGGTCATCATGCGCGACAATCGTTGCGTCAAAACCTGTGTGCGCTTGAAATTCCACAGCAAATTCCGGCCAATTGAACAAAGCCAATCGCCGATGCCCGGCATTAACTAAGCCTTGCAAAAAAAGCGGCCAATCTGTGGTGAGCAGCTGATCATCATTAAACACATGGCATATAGATTGGTGACGGTTGACTCCCGATGGCGGCAGGAATTCAATGCCATAACGCAAAAAAGCTTTACCGATCAGCCGCAATGTTTCGCTGCGACTGTCTGTCAGACCCGTTTCAAATTGCACAATTGATGTTTTAGAGACATGCGCCTCCCGGGCCAGATCGTTTTGCGTCCAGCCCAACAAACCGCGTGCAGCACGGCATTGCCCCAGGATTAATTGTGAACGTTAAACAAGAGGTCATACAGGGTACAATGGTGTGTTTCAACCATAAGGAGTTTCTATGTTTTCCATAGAAATAGCACATCAAACGTGAAAAACAAGAAAAAAATCCTATTTTTAATAAAAATCTTTGTTTTTGAAGTTTAATAAATAAAAAAGAACAGATTAATTGACATTTAGACTAGAATCATGGTTTTGATAAATTTCAACCATAAGATAAAAAGGTTCTGCCATGTTGCCTCTTCCTCCTTGTGACCTCACCGATACGTCTTTTGTGCAACGCATCTTTCACTACCAGCAAACCAAGCGTCTCCATCTGTTAATGGACCAAATTCTATGGTCGTTTGATTTGATTGCGACAGCATCAGACAGTCCGGTCGCTAACCCGTATTTGCGGCAAATGATGCAGGAGGCCACAAACCATGCGGCCGCTCTGGCGTCTGATTAGCAATATCAAAAAACCCTGCCATGCGATCTGTAACACGACAAGGTTTTAAACTTATGCCACTTACTGCACCGACGGCGCTAATTCTGCATCCCACACCGCCATGGCCCGACGTATATGCGGGATGGTTATCGACCCGCCGACCAATAACCCGATTGCCACCGTTTCTGACAATTCCTCGCTGGTCACATGTTCCTTGGCGCATTGAATGAGGTGATAGAGAATGCAATCGTCACACCGCAACACCAGTGATGCCACAAACCCCAACAGCTCTTTGGTTTTCTTATCTAACGCGCCGGCCTCATACATGCTGGCATCCAGCCCGTAGAAACGCTTCTGGCTGCTGTTTGCGTACTTGGCGAGAACGGTGTTATAGGCTGTACGCTCGTCATTAAACTGATCGACTTTAGACATGATGATCCTTCCGGCCACACAGCGTGGCTCTTGATAATGTAAATGAAAAAGAGAAAATCTGGATTGCGCCAACGCGGCAATCGTTTGGATTGGCAGAGCTTAAACCCTGCCGTTGCGCATCATGACCATCGTGTAATAATGCAAATGTGTCATACGAAAATCCTATCAAATCGTCTAGTGACGTGTCAATAAAAATCGTCTGCCATTGTCTGGCAGACGATGTCGCACATTAACAAACATCATAATGACACAGTATTAGACGTGCGGCCCTGTCTGAGCTTTAAACGCATAGGCACTATCAACCAAAGCATCCGCAATCTCTTTATTGGCCACGCGGAATGTTTCGATCCCGTTTTTATTCGGGTGAGCCGCTGGACCATTGACATGAATCTGTTTGTCGCTTTGCTGCCCCGGCTTGATACGGCCATGATTGATCGTCAATAAGTCCTGCCGTTTCAAATCGGCTAACAACGGGCAAGCAAAGGGATCACTACTGATCGACGCCCCGTTTAATATCATGCCGAATGTTTGTGTCCCGCAAAACACATCATCAATAGCAAAATAATCGTCATAAACATGAATATTTTGCGGTTTGACCTGCCCACGCTGAAAGACCAGACGTCCCTGCTCTTCCATGCTCTGCAACATAGCATACCGTTCGGGCGTTGTCGGATCAGAATACAATTTGACCAATTTGCTGTGTACGGCTTTTAATCCCTTTAAATCTGGATTTTGATAAATCAACGCGCGCATTTTTTCCAGGTCAACACTGGAATACACAATACCACGGCCGTATTGTTCAGCTTCCGCTTGAGCGACTTCCTGTTGCAGGAGATGATCAAGCTCTTCCTCGGTCTCATAGCGATGAAAATCAATATTTCGCGCCGTCAGATGTTTCAGTTTGTATTTCGTTTTTTGTTTATACTCTGCCGGAATATACGGCCATGGCATCACCAGCTGGCCAGACACGGCATATGTTGTCCCCTGATAGTGCAGATGATCCAGCAAGGCAACCGCATCCACCATGCTTTGACCCGTACCGATGATCAGCACCTTGTCAGGCGGATTGTCACCTTTAACCACATCTGACACTTTACTGATATCAAAGATGCCGGATTGATAACGCGGATGGCCTTTTAAGTGACTTAAGAAATGCCCATTCTGATGTCCGGTCACAACAACCAGATGATCCGCTTGCGACTGGTATCCTTGAGCGTCGGTGGCAGTTATAATCCCATTATGTTTATGCGCCGCGACGATATGCCGGTTATTCAGCTCAAGAGAAACGGCAATCCCTGACGCGCGCATGTCACGCGCTTTTTCCTGTAACGCACTTGCCTCGTGAATAGTATAGCTTTTGAATTCATGACGGGTCGCGAAATAATCGCGAATATCGTCGACAGATACATTTTTTTTGTGAGCCAAGTATTTGGCGAATTCGTCATGATCGTTGTCATTGATCGACATAGCATCAGCTGGTTGGTTAACTCGGAAAATCGTGTTATCCACATTATGCCCGTAACCAGGGCCATGCTGGCCTGTCTTATCCGCCATCTCATAATGCGTGTGCGGCAAACCAGCCCCGCCTTTATGCCTGGCAATCAATTCATCTGTTGCCATTTTAACAATCCCGACAGCACTTGATCCGCCACCGGCAATTAAATTTGTTTGTACAGTTTCGTTACTCATCACAGTCTCCTCCTGCTGAAATTTGGGTACAATGTCTCAACCGCTGAATGTTGTATTCAACGTCAAAGACTAATTTCTACTTCGTTATGCGATTTTGCATTTTTAATGGCAGCGCGTTTAGCGTCTGCCGCGCGTTCGTGAGACGGGAGATGGAATCGAAAAATGAATTTTGGCGTAACGCATCGCAATAACCTGTTCAGGTTACGATCGGCCAGATCACAAGACACAGTTGTCCTGCACCAGGAAAATCAGATCAAATTTTTGGAAAGAAATTTAAGAGCGACTAAATCGTCGTCGGAGGCGTCGGCAGAGTGTCTGCGCTCTGCCGCTTGGCATGAGCATAACCAGAAACAACATTGTTTTTCTTTGGTTATTCATGATTCGGTTATAACATATTTTATTTCAAAGTCAAAGAAAAAAATGAATGAAAATTACAGTTTAGCTAAGTATCGCTGATCATACATCTTGTCCGGCACACCAGCCGGACGACCAGGCCCATTGAAAATTATAGCCGCCTAGATGCCCTGTCACATCGACAACTTCACCGATGAAATACAAACCCGGAACGTTACGGCATGCAAATGTTTTTGATGACAAAGCGCGCGTATCGACACCGCCCAATGTGACTTCTGCCGTGCGATAACCTTCACTGCCTGCCGGTAGTACAGTCCAGGCGGTTATAGCTTGTGCAACGCCTTGCAGCATTTTGTTCGGCAATTCTGCCATGCGGCGGTCATCACCAAAATTTGCGACGATGCGTTGCGCCAGACGTTTCGGCAAAAGTTCACTGACAATTGTTTGCAACATCGCACGCGGCTGCTCGTCTTTTTTGTCTCTTAGCCAATTGAACACATCACCATGCGGCACCAGATTAATGGTAATCTCTTCACCGGGCTGCCAATACGATGAAATTTGCAAAATTGACGGTCCGCTTAAACCACGGTGTGTAAACAACATCGCTTCACGAAACAATTGCCCCGCTGTACTGCTGACATTGACCGGGTCAACCGCCAGACCACTGAGATCCTTGGTATAGTCCAGCACGGATGGATCAAACGTCAGCGGCACTAATCCGGCGCGCGTCGGCAATACCGGCACGTTAAATTGCTGGGCAATCGTGTAACCAAACCCAGTCGCCCCGATTTTCGGGATCGACAAACCACCCGTTGCAATTACCAACGATTGCGCTGTCATGTCACCCTGAGAGGTTTGCAAACTAAAAGCCCCTGTCGCATCACGCGACACTGTATCAACATTAACCGGATAGCGCACATCAACTCCGGCATCGGCACATTCCGTCAACAGCATGTCGATAATATCACGCGCCGAATGGTCACAGAACAATTGACCCAGCGTTTTCTCATGATAGGCAATGCCATGTTTCTTCACCAGAGCAATAAAATCATGTTGTGTGTAATGCTGCAAAGCTGATCGACAAAAGTCCGGATTCTGCGACACATATTTATCCGGCGCGCAATTGATATTCGTAAAATTACACCGCCCGCCACCGGAGATACGAATTTTCTCCGCAATCTTCGGCGCATGATCCAGCAACATCACACGGCGGCCACGCTGGCCCGCCGCCAAGGCGCACATCAATCCGGCAGCACCCGCACCAATAATAATGACATCCGTTTGCATCAGGCTTGCATGAAATTTTTAGCATATGTAGTCATGTGCAAATATAATTGCCCCAAAGTCGGCATGGCTTATTCCTCAGTTCAGATTTAACAAAATGAATTTAATCTATTATCTTGCTATACAACACAGATGGCGCATCGTATCATGACGTCCGGTCCAAAACAACCAAATGTATAATAACACAGAAAGCTCCTATCATGTTTCCATCCAATAAACACACTGTCTGGTCGCCACGTGTGCTGAGTATTCTCCGCATTATCACTGGTCTGCTGTATGTCGAACACGGCACAGCCAAGCTTTTTCACTTTCCGCATGTCGCCATGTTCGATAATCTGCAGATCATGTCGCTGATGGGCGTGGCTGGCATTCTGGAGTTTGTTGGCGGGTTGTTGATCACGTTCGGTTTATTTACGCGCCCGACAGCCTTTTTACTGGCCGGGCAAATGGCCGTTGCCTATTTCATGATGCATGCACCAAACGGTTTCTTCCCGGTCCTCAACCAGGGCGAAGGCGCCATTCTTTTTTGCTTCCTGTTTCTCTATTTTGTGTTTGCGGGCGCCGGTGTCTGGAGCCTGGATGCCTTGCGCGCGCAATCACGTCACGCATAAATGTTCACTATCCCTATTCACCCCGATGTGACGATCGGCCACGTTCATTTAAAGGTGGCCGATCTGGAACGTGCACTCGGCTTTTACCGCGATGTGCTTGGTTTTACCGTGACCCAACGCTACGGCCAACAGGCCGTGTTTCTATCCGCTGGCGGTTACCATCATCACATCGGCTTAAACACGTGGGACAGTTTGAATGGTGAGCCACCCGCGGTTGGCACAACGGGCCTGTATCATGCCGCTATTCTCTACCCCACGCGCGCGGCATTGGCCGATGCACTGCAACGTTTGCAACATGCCAATATCACGCTGGACGGTGCAGCAGACCACGGCGTCAGCGAAGCGCTATATTTACGCGACCCAGATAGTAACGGTGTCGAACTCTATTGGGATCGCCCGCATAATCAATGGCCGCGCAACGATAATGGTGAACTAGCCATGTTTACCAAACGCTTGGATTTAGAGGCTTTGTTACAGGTTTTAGCACATAATATACCAATCGACTTTTAACAGAAATTGCGTATGATCGGCGTCATGATAACGCTTGGCATTACCGGTTCGATCGGCATGGGGAAATCCACGATTATGCATATGTTGCAGGAGATGGGGATTCCCACCCATTCTGCTGACACGATCGTGCATGAATTACTCGACACCAATGGTGGTGCTGTCATTGCTGTCGGTCATGCCTTCCCGGCTGCGCGCCTAAATAATGCGATTGATCGACGTGTCCTTAGTAAAACCTTATCTGATGACAAGCAAATCAAACTGCTGGAAACCATTATTCACCCCATGGTGTTTGATGCCATCACGCGGTTTAAACAAGATATGCAGACCCAGGGTCATCGCATGATTGCGGTCGATATTCCGCTATTGTTTGAAACCGAATCCGAATACCATGTCGATACCATCATCTGCGTCTCGACGACACCGGCAACGCAAAGCGAACGTTTGCTGTCACGCCCCAACATGACGCCGGAAAAATTTGCCGCCGTCCTCGCCCGGCAAATGCCGAACAGCGAAAAATGTGCCTTGTCTGATCATGTCATCGACAATAACGGCGATCTGGCCAGCACGCGCCAGCAACTGGACGCTATCCTCGGCAAAATCCTCAAAGACAGCAACCACGCAGCATGACGGAACTCAGCGCCAAAAATGCCTTTTACGCCGGCAGTTTTGATCCGCTCACCAACGGCCATCTCAGTGTCATTGAAAAAGCCGTTAAATCTTTTGATAGGCTGGTTGTTGCTATTGGAAATAATCCGAACAAAAAAGATTTGTTTCCCATGGATGTGCGCCTGGACTTAATCAAACGTTCTATCGATACATCGCCGATCGCCTCGGAATTACAAACAAAAATCCAGATTATTTCTTACACTGACTATTCGGTTAGTGCAGCAATCGCCTATGGCTGCGGGTCATTGGTACGCGGTGTGCGCAATATCAAGGATTTTGAAGAAGAAAATTTGCTCTCGACGCTTAATGACAGTATTTGTGATGATTTAAAACTTCCGCGTTTGCAAACACATCTGTTCATTGCCGACGCCGACAAAGTGGGGATTAGCTCGTCCATGGTCAAAATGATGATTGGCTTTCCAGGCTGGGAAATCGCGCTGCGCCGCTACGTACCACACATTGTGCTGGAGAGATTAATTCAGTCACAATACGAAAATTAAATCTACGATTGGCAAAATTTTTGCTTTATGACTTACAAACCGCGGTGCAGTTTGACTTAAATATCTTTCAATTGATCAGCTACATCCCTGACGATCTAATCTAACCACTACATAAGATATGTCTGGATACGATATATGCACATTCTGATCTATAATGAAGCTAACTTACCTTGCTTTAATTCAATCACCAGATCAGCTATAGCGGTGATTTCTTGGATATCATGACTAATAATCAGAATTGTAACACCATTAGTTCTCAAGTTTTTGATGAGATCTATGACTTTCTGACTCTCAATGACACCTAGTGCCGCAGTTGGCTCATCCAAAATTAACAGCTTTGGGACATTCAATAGGGCTCTTGCGATTGCCACGGCTTGACGTTGACCACCAGATAACGTGCTGACTTCAGCATCTACCGATAGCCGCTTCAGTTGCACCTTCCTGCATGGTTTTCCAGTATGGATTGGACAATCCTTTGATCAACATGGCGATATGAATATCCATAGCTTGCGCGCATGAGAAAGGTATTAACAAGGCAGAAACAAATGCAACAAACCGCATGACAAAACTCCCTGTTGACAGGAGTCATTTTGCCAGAAAATTAAATTATAACAATAGGACGGAAGGATCACTATTGGATGAATAAGTCTATGATTATAATAATCTATTCATTTCAAAAAAATTTGAGACATACCCCCCCAAAAATATGCCCCCAGACATCCTTAAGGTAAACTTAGGTTTGCCACATTTGAAGATTCTTAAGCCACACCTAAGTTTCGTTTCCTAAAACGCGGAAATGACAACATTCCGCATCCTGTGGCAGCGCCTCAAACCATATCTTTTTTTCTTTCTGATCTGTGAGGCTCTCCTGCGCTTCGTTTTGATTGGTCGTGAACTCACCAATATCGATGGTAATTTTATCGACCTTGTGAAAGCCATGGTTGCGGGGTCAATCTTTGATACGGCTACTTTCGTTTACTTTTTAATTCCGTTGACATTATTGACGCTGCCACTTGCCAGCCGCTTTCAAGGCCGGGCGTTTGAGCGTGTCTTTTATACGGTTTTCTTCTTTATTTTCTCTTATATCGTATTATTCACCTCGGTTGGTGAATGGTTCTTTTGGGATGAGTTTCAATCCCGTTATAATTTCATTGCTGTGGACTATCTGGTGTATACACAAGAAGTTATTGGTAACATTCGTGAATCGTACCCAGTTGGCATGATCATGTCAGTAATCGCTTTTGCGTCGCTGTTCTTAAGCCTGGTTTTTTATCGCTTTTACCATTTCGCTCAACCGATGAATTTTCGTAAGCGTTTGTTGGCTTTTAGTGCCATCTGTGGTCTTGCGATTGCGTCATTCTTTGCCGTAAACGGAAATTACGCTCTGATCAGCCAAAACCGTTATATCACTGAAATTGCGCGTAATGGATTTTTCGAGCTTTTCAGCGCTTATCGTCACAACGAATTATCCTACGAGAAATTTTATGTGTCGAAACCATTGCCTGATGTCGTACAGGGTTTGCAGAAAGAATTGGGCAGTACACAAGCGCCTTCCAACTCCCCCCTACATCACGCGGTTACTGCCCATCTGCCTGAGCATCAGTATAATCTCGTCCTGATCACCGTTGAAAGTTTAAGTGCGGATTTCTTTAAAGCGTTTGGCAACAAAGATAATTTAACCCCGCATCTGGACGCGTTGGCGGATCAGTCACTGTTCTTTACCAACCTGTATGCAACAGGCACACGAACTGTCTATGGTCTTTCTGCATTGACCCTTAGCATTCCGCCGGTCCCCGGCAACGCCATCGCACGTCGTCCAGGCAACGATAATCTATTCAGTCTTGGCGGTGTTTTGCAATCCAAAGGCTATGCCACGAAATTCATCTATGGCGGGTTTGGCTATTTCGACAACATGAATGCCTTCTTTGCCAATAATGGCTATGAGATTGTTGACCGCAATAATCTCAGCAAAGACGAAATTCACTTTGCCAATGTCTGGGGTGTTGCTGATGACGATCTCTATCGTCGGGTGGTCAAAGAAAATGATAAAGCATATAGCGAGAAACGACCGTTCTTTGATATGATCATGACCACGTCAAACCACCGGCCGTTTACTTATCCTGACGGCAAGATCGATATTCCGTCCCATACTGGACGTGCTGGCGGCGTTAAATATACTGACTATACAATCAATGAATTCCTTGCCGAAGCCAAAAAGCATCCGTGGTTTGATCATACAATCTTCGTTATCGTTGCCGATCATACGGCCGGCAGTTCGGGTAAAAGCGATCTGGATCCGACCAAGTACCATATCCCCATGTTGATTTACGCTCCGAAGATCGTAAAGCCTGCTAAGGTCGATTGGATGGCCAGCCAGATCGATGTTGCACCAACCCTCTTGGGTCTAATAGGTATCAGCTACGACAGCCAGTTCTATGGCAAGGACCTCATGGTCGACAAACCAGGCCGTGCCTTTGTTTCCAATTATCAACAATTGGGGTATATGAACCAGGATGGTCTTGTCGTGCTGAAACCAGTTAAACAAACTGATTTCTACACGCGTGATCAAAATAATTTTATCCGGAACTGCACTGCGTCGCAAATCATGTTGGACAAAGCTGTGACATATTATCAGGGTGCCACGCAATGGGGCAACTGGAGCAAGAAGCCTTAATCTGTTATAGTAGTCAGGTTTTTAATAAATAGGCACAGATCATGCGGATATTGATCGTCGAAGATGATGTCATGATCGGCGAGAGCCTGCAGCACGCTCTGAAAACAAGCGGCTATGCAATCGATTGGGTGCAAGATGGCCAAGAGGCTTTAGACGCCGTTGCGACCCAACATTACGATCTCATGCTCCTGGATTTGGGGCTGCCTCAACAATCGGGATTATGTGTCCTGACGACGCTCCGCCAGGCTAAAAACACCATACCGACATTAATTCTGACAGCCAAAGATACGCATCAAGATCGCATCCTTGGCCTTGATAGCGGGGCTGATGACTATCTGGTTAAGCCGTTTAGTTTGGGAGAAGTGGAAGCCCGTATCCGCGCCCTACTCCGTCGCGCGCATGGTCAGGCTCGCCCTGTCTTTGAATATGGCGGCACCCGTCTTGATCCGGCAACAAAAGAGCTGTCATTCCGGGGTAAAACCGAGATAATCTCGGCAAAAGAATACGCTATCATGAGCAGTTTATTGAAGCACCCAGGTGTTTTCCTGTCACGCGAACAATTGGAAGATCAGTTATACGGATGGAACGAAGAAATAGGCAGTAACGCTGTCGAAGTTCATATTCATCAACTCCGAAAAAAATTTGGCAAAGAACTTATCCACAATGTTCGTGGTCTCGGCTATACGGTAAAGACGTCATGATTTCGATCAAGCGCTATCTTTTAGTCACATTGATGACGATTTTGTTTATCGTGACGTTGATCGTGTGTACTGCCTCTTACACCGGTGCTTTAGACGAAATGAATGAGCTGTTTGACGGTCACCTGAAACAGATTGCAACGGTACTCCGACAGCAGCCTTTATTGACCGGCACTTTAAAGAGTTATGTGGATCAAAAACATGTTTTAAAATTTGACGGTGAGGATAATTTCCTGATCCAAATTTGGGAAACGGATGATCTTGTTTATTCGTCTTACCCTCAGATCTCTTCTAATCCCTATAGAACAAATGGTTTTCATACCGAACATGTTCAAAATCAGAAATGGCGCAGTTACACGATTCATGATGGCCTAAAAACCATTCAAGTCTCTCAGCCGCAGAAAGGCCGTCATCAAATGGCGCGTGAGATCAGTTTTCGCATGCTGATTCCTATTATTGCACAATTCCCATTATTGGGATTGTCGATATGGTTTGCTGTCAGACGCAGTTTACGGCCGCTGGTCGGCATTTCGTCTGCCATTCATGAGCGAACACCGGATTCTTTAGCGCCAATCAATATGCAGCCTGTCCCCAGTGAAATACAACCTCTCGTCTTAGCACTCAATAATTTGCTCATCCGTCTTGACAGTGCTTTGAGCATGCAAAAGCAATTCACAGCTGATGCGGCGCATGAATTACGCACCCCTTTAACAGCTGTTCAATTGCAACTTGAAATTTTGATGCGTGCAAAAAACGATTCTGAGAGAAATCATGCGTTAGGAAAATTAGAAGCCGGCGTGAAACGAAGTATTCATTTAGCCAAGCAACTTTTAACAGCTGCTCATTCAGAATCCAACCAACTACCAGATACATTCAATTCTGTTGAAATGAACAGTCTTGTATCATCTTTGGTCGACCAGTTTGAACCCATAGCACATGAAAAGTTTATTACAATCACGGCTGGCAAAACGGATAAACATCTTTTTGTCTATGGGAATGCAGATAAAATCCAGATTTTACTCAGCAACCTTCTTGATAACGCTGTCCGTTATACACCCGATCACGGAAAAATTGTTTTGGCACTTGGTAAAACCGACAAGAACATCATTCTAAGTGTTGCGGATAATGGACCAGGCATCCCTACCGATGATCACGATCGCGTCTTTGACCGGTTTTATCGTTTAATTGGCACGAAAATATCTGGCACAGGGCTTGGTTTGTCGATCGTCAAGACTATTGCCGACCAGCACGATGCGACGATCACACTGGGATCCGGATTAGATGAGCGTGGCCTGCACATAGCGGTTCACTTTCCTATCCCTCAATCTCCTGCAGTCTAAACTGACCGAACCGGAGTGACAAGATCGGTAAGAACAGTAAATTCAAGATCGTTGATGAAATCAGCCCACCGATAATCACAATGGCCATCGGCCCCTCAATCTCATGTCCCGATTGGCCTGAATTCAGGGCAATGGGAAGCAAACCAATCCCGGTTACAATCGCCGTCATCAAGATTGGCAAGAGACGTTCGGCAGAAGCGGTAAAGGCTGTATCCGTATCCCATTTCCGCTTTTCATGTTCGACGACATGATTATAGTGCGCGATCATCAGAACCGAGTTCCGTAATGTAATCCCGATTAAAGTCACAAAACCCACAATGGCGCCCAAGCTCAAGCTGTTTTGCGTAAAGAATAAGGCTACTACGCCGCCGGCTAAGGCCAATGGTGTATTGGCGAGAACCAGCCAAATCTGACTGTGGTGATGCATGACTAAAGACAACAGAATGACAATGGCAATCATGGCAATGCCGCTGTGTACCATTAATTGCTTACTGGCATTCACTTGCTCCTCTGCCAGGCTGACAATCGAGGTATAAACGCCAGGGGGCAGATTTATTTTGCCAATTTCTGCTCGTAAATGCTTTAACAAGACATGTTTGCTGTGTTTATTCATGTTGAACGTAATCGATTGGACGCGCCGGCCGGATTCATGTTCGATGAGATAGCGCCCAGCTTTGCGTTCGATCTTCGCAACATCGTTTAACGCTATATAGTCACCCGATGGGGTCAGAATGGGCAGCGATCCAACGTCATCGATATTATTGCGGGTGGTACCATCTAAAATGACGGCAAGATCCGTAGGGTGATGCAAATCGTAAATCTGACCAACAACCTCGCCCTGATAGGCCGTATGGATCGTGTCTAAGACAGAAACGGGATTAAGCCCCCATTTTAACAACGCACTTTGACTAAGCGTAATATCAAGCTGTGGTGTCCCGGTTTTGGCTGGAATTTGGACATCACGGATTTCGGGCACGGTTTTAAGATAGGCAGCTAAATTCTCTGATACCTTCTCCAAGAGATTTAAATCTTCGCCATAGACATTCAAAGACGCTTCCGCCGTATGGCCGGAAATAACCTCCTGCATGCGCTCGGTTAAGAATGTCTCTAATTCGAACTCGGCATTGTCTTTGAATTCGTCTAACACTTGTAAAATCTTGTCTTTAGCAACACTTTCATCCATACCGCTGTTTGGTTTTAAAGCGATATTGAATTCACTGCTCTGGGTACCCCAAAAGTCGATGCCATTCTCTGTCCGACCGATTTGCTGCACGACGGCGTCAATGAACGGCAGCTTGAGTAGGCTGGCGGTGACCTGATTGCCCAGCTCCGTCGACGCTTGTAATGATGCACCAGGCGCTGCTTCCATATGCAGAATGAAATGACCTTCGTGCAATTCTGGCAGAAACTCTGTTTTAAGAGTCGAAAAACCGATCCCGACAGCAACGGTTGCCACAACCATTAAACAGACCAACAGAACCCACAGGCGTGCAGACTTTCGCAAGATCGAGATATAACTGCGTTGCAGCCATTGCGTCAAGGCTGGAGCCTGGGCTTTATTTTCTTTTAAGAACACCATACACAACGCCGGTGTCAGCGTTAAGGCCACAACCAATGAGAATAAGGTTGCTGTGGCATAAGCAATGCCCAAAGGCGCAAACAGGCGTCCGCCTATGCCAGACAAAGTCATGATCGGGATCGAAATCAGCAAAACGGCAATTGTTGCGACAATAACCGGTACGCGTACTTCCAGTGAGGCGGCCAACAAAATCTTGTAACGTGCAAGTTTGTTATTTTGATCGGAGCCACGCAGATGACGAAGTATATTCTCAACATCGATAACTGCATCATCGACAACCAGGCCAACCGCAATGGCCAAGCCGCCGATACTCATGATATTGAGGCTGATACCAAAGACATTCAGTGTTACAGCCGCAATAATGAGGGAAAACGGGATCGCCAAGGCCGAAATTAAAGCTGCCCGTATATTCCACAAGAATATCAACAGCGTCATTGTGACAAGGGCTGCACCAATCCATAACGCGTGCTGCATGTTTTGGAGAGATGTCTCAATAAAACTAGCCGGACGAATCAAGTCGCTACGCATGATGATGCCTTGTTTCTCCAGGGCTGGCTTCATTTGATAAAGCAGTTCCTCTAAACGCTTCGTGACATCCAGCGTGTTGGCGCCATATTGCGAGATGGCCAATAACAAGACACCTGGTTTACCCATGATCGACGCCGCACCAAACGGTGTTTGATGATCGTCAACGATCGTGGCAACGTCGCTTAAGGTAATACTCAAATCCAACGTCTCACCATTTCCACGGGTTAACGGTGTTTTAGCTATATTATCCAGCGTCTCAGCATCGGTTGCGATGCTCATCGTTATCCGTTGCTGTTCCGTATCAATGACACCGGCCCCACGAATACCTGTGGCACGCCGTGCAGCATTCATGACGTCGTCAAAACTTAATCCATAAGTTTTCAGTTTGTCCGGCTTCACCTGGATTTGTATTTGCCGGAAAAATCCGCCGTAACTTTCCGTATCGGCAATCCCAGAAACCCCTAAAATCTGTGGCCTGATCTGCCAGTCTGCAATCGTCCGTAATTCAGTCAGATTTAGTTTTTCTGACGTCAGGCCAATCCCGACAACAATATGGGTTGTTGAGACGAGCGGACCAAGTTTTGGCGGCTTAATCCCAGCCGGTAATAAACTGCTGATGTCAGCTAAACGTTCGCTGATAATCTGTCGATCAACCAAAATATCGGAATGCAAATCAAAGAAGATCTGAACAGCCGATAAGCCTTGAATGGACGTCGAGCGCATGTCGGTAATGCCGTTGGCGCCGCCCAATGCTTTTTCAATCACCTGTGAAATCAGGGTTTCCACCTGCTCGCTTGAAAACCCGGGTGCTTCAGTTTGCACGATGACTTGTGGTGGCGCGAACTCCGGGAAGACATCATAGGTCGCACTCTGCAAATGATAGAGCGCCATGCCCAAGATCAAAAACGATGTCGCAATGACTGCAAAACGGTGCTTCAAGGAGAATTCAAGAATCGCTCTTAACATGGCTTATTTCCGTGACATATTGTTTTGAGACCAAACTGGCCCAAATAATGGCTGCCGCATGGCATCTTCCAATGCTGCCTCCGCGTGTAACAATTTGGCCTTTGTCCCCAAAGACGCAATTTGCGCATTGGCAATTTCCGTTTGCGCATAAAGCAATGGCAAATCGGCGGCAGTTCCTTGTCTCAGCATGTTTTTCAGGCGGCTTTGCTTATCCTGTTGCATGGATACAATCTTGTCGGCCGACTGCATCTCACGGGTAGTCGCCGTATAAGCTGTACTTGCCTGTTCAATCATATTAATGGCGTTGAATTGTATCGTTTCAAAATGTTTGGCTGCCACTTCACGCTTTGCTCGCGCTTCGGCTACCGGACCTGCATTATTGTTGCGGATTGGTAATATCAAACTTAGACCAAGCGAAAACTTGCCACCCTGCTGGCTGTTCCATTCATACCCCGGACCCAGCGTAATATCCGGCACCTGTTTGGCCAGTTCAAGCCGTAAGTTTTCATGTGCCACGTGATAATCATAGAATGCAGACAAAACGGCTGGATGTTCCAACAAAATCGTCTGGCGTGAAACGTTCTTCTGTTTAAAGTTGGGGTAGCTCTCACTGATCTTGATGTCCTGAAGGGCTTTGATGGGTACACCGATAGCGCCGGCCAAACGCGTTTGAGCGAGCATTAGCTCCGTTCTGGCTTGTTGCACTTGTAACAGGCTTTGCTGATATAAAATTTCATTCTGGCTGGCCAAAGCCGTGGGCATCTGACCTTGGTTAGCTCGCCCTGCGTAAACATCATGAATTTGCGTCAACACGCGTGATAAGTTTTGTGTCTTTGCAATCGTTTCTTTCGCCAAAAGCAGATCAATTGTGGCATTCAACACTCTGCTGCGGACATCCCAGGCTCTTCCAACAATGGCAGCCTGCGCTGACAAGGCTTGCCGCTGTGCCGCAGCCAGTCGCAGATCACGCTTCCCATTCGTTTCGATCGGCACACTTAAGCCAACACCAAACAACCAGGCATCAGGCGTTGTGGAATTATCAAAAGATGGGGTTAGGCTCAATGTTGGATTAGGCGACTGTCCCGCCGTGATTTCAGCTGCCTGCACTGCCTCAAATTGGGCCTTCGCCTCGGCCAGATCGGGATTATAGTATATCGCAGCCCAATAAAGCTGCTTAAACGTCCAACCTGTCGACAGCTCCTGATTTGGAGCCAGTCCATCAACTTTGTGCAAAAAAGCTAGCAGATCTGGATTGTGCAGATCGCGGCTGACTATGTCGTTATAGCTTGTTAAAGCAGGTGGCGCAGCTGGTTCTTGTGCTGTCGTACACGCCGAGTTCACATTGGCCAGCACCATCACAAACATAATTTTTGCGCAATAATTCAGGAGCAAACGTTTCATAGCTTACAGCATGCGCAGTTAGCCTTAAGTGCGACTTAGATCAAACAAGTATAACGAAAAACGCAACCTTTCGTTTTGTGAATTTATCTATATTTTTCAGATACTTATAAGGAAATATGGATCACTATTGAATGAATAAGCACTTGATTATAATAATTTACTCATTTCAAAAGTTGCGAGACGTACCCCTGGGTTTACTGGTCTTTATTTTGAGGTCGGACAACATCTGGGGGTGTAAGATCGAAAAGTGGTTTTGATACCCCACCTTGTACCCCGAGCACGTCTGAATTGGGACGAACAGAGGTGAGCAGCTATGACGATTATAGCTGATTAAACCTTTATTTTCAAACGATTAGTGAACTTGTATGAACGTCTACGAAAGAGCCAATGGCGGACGGAGGGATCACCATTTATTAAATAAATATATGATTATAATAATTTATCCATTTCAAAAAATTTGAGACATACCCCCAAATATGCCCCCACCGCACTCTCGTTACAGAAAAAATCGAACGCTCGATTTAAAAAGTTTATATATTGACGTGTATTTAGGGAATAGAAGATAACAATTTAAATTCTTCTCGATTACACGCTTGAAAATCTTCTGGCCAAATAGCTTCTACTTTACAGCGTAGTTTCATTTGAGATGGCGCACTCTTATTAATTCTATTAACTGTAATTTTCAGCGAATGATTTAGGTTTTGCGCTAATTCACCAATCTCTTCTGCAATATATCGTGGACAATATCCTACTAGTACAGTTGGATCATCAGCTCTTAGTGCTACTGCTAAAGTATCTTTAGAATTATTGCAATCTAACATAGGAAATAATTGAGATCCAATTTCTAATTTTTCAATTAAGTCTACAACTGGAGTTGGTAAATATCGCATACCATTTACAAAAAAATAAGCTTTGTACTTCCCGTCCTCAGTTTTTTCAGGCATAGGATAAATTTGTAAGTTATCGGTAGCTTTTTCACCACCACTTCTAGTCAAAATAGCCAATGGATCAATTTCTTGATCTTCCAAACCCATCCATTCAAGATACTCAGAATAATCAGGACGGCTTTTGGGTAAAATTCTGTTTGAAAAGATAGGAAATAACTCTTCCGATTTATATTGTTTATCTAGATCATTCATTCTTGAGAACGGAATAAATTTACTATTTTGTAGCGCTAGCTGTGCACCTTTTGTATAAGAAAAATAGTAAAATTCGTTATTTGAAGACAAAGCTCCTACAGTATACCAACGTCTGGTTTCTTCATCTTGCCAACCTACATATAGTCTCATTGGAAACCAGACCTTTGTATTCTATCTTTATTAAAGAGAAGCAATCGCTTCGCAAAAGCCTTCGCTGCATATGACATTATATCATCAGGTATTTGGGTCAAGATAGCGTCTATATTTGCTTCGTTAATCATTTCCAACTTTTGAAGCCAAAAAGCTTTTCCCAAAGGTGAAGTTTCTGCCGCTTTTAAGAATGCATCCAAAGTGGTTAAAGAATGACTATCATTCGGAGAATCAAATAACGCTGAATAAGCACGTGCTGCATAAGCTTCCACAGTGGATCGCTGATCTTTTGTAGTCAAACGACGGAGTCTTTCCCCGTCGGTTAATTCTCTACCGAGGCTAGAAGCATGATCATAGGTTGGCGCAAGCTGGATACGCTTAGAGACAATTATTGCCCAATTCTCATCGTGTCGGTCCGTATTACCGACGAGAGCATCAAGCACCAAATACCCAACAAAAACATCATTTGCATTCAAATTTTCAGATATTTCATCGAATCCTTTCGGAACTTGAATTATCGACTGCCTTAACAAGCCAGTAACTTTCCGAATTAAATGATGGTTTGTTTTATAACCTGCACGCATTACGTTAGGACTCGTAACTTCATTGCCTAAAACTAATCGTTCCCCTCTATTGACCATATTTTTAGAAACAACACCAAGATTACCACGCCAATTAGCAAGATCATAATTGACATGCGGTATGCCTAAAATTTGAGCTAGTTCACAACAAATCTTTTCAGACCAGTTTTCTCCAGTATTGTGTCTACCTTGTTTGTAAAGGGTTTGTTGTTTATCATCATCTGTAAACCAAAATTTAAATTTAGTCCCAAGCTGTTCGGAAACATCACAAGCGTCATCACTAACTGCAATAATACTATACACGCCGATAATCTTTAATAGCCACTTGATCTAATTCCGCAGATGGAACGAGGCGATATTGCTTTTCTTCTACCACTTTAACTTCATCGTCTTCAACCACTAACTCGAACATTGCGATCCGATTGCCGTCCATAAACTGTGCAGAGATAGCTCTACACGATATGCCTGGAAACTTTTCCAAACAACATTGCAAATCTTGTCTAGTTTGAACTACTGAGATTTGATCTGAACCACCCTTGGCCTGTACGGGAATAATATAGTGGCAGCCTCTGCGATCTAAACCAACATATATTTCATCAATTTCTATCTGTGAGCCGTTTAGCAAAGTCGTTCTCAAATGATTTTGTAAACTGTAAGTTGTTATACCAAGAAAAATATCGATCAGTCTGTTATAACGAACTATTGCAAGAAGAGCTTGTTCATCGTTTAAAGCGTAAGATGAAATAATTTCAGGTGTTGCATCTGGAATCTTTATAGTTGTTAATTCCTGAAGTGGAATGATGCGATTATACTTTACAAGCTTAAATGCATATTTAGCACGGCCAACAGCATCGATGATCCATTCAAGGCCATCCGGCTGAGTAGCTAAAACCGTTTCTGGTAGTGTAGTACGATAACGAATAGCATAAATCACATCTCCTAAATTTTTCGGAAGCTTCATCTCTAATGCTATCGCCGCCTCTTCCAATTCGCCACGTTCAAAAGGAATGAGAGTTAGCCCAGAAACGTATTTATTAAAAAATATTTTCTCAATAAGAGATTTATATCGATTTAACGCAACGGTAGGAACGACTTCGGAGCCATTAGATAAATTATCTTCCATTTGCCACCGCCTTAAATTGTAGGTAATTATCTTCTATCTCGTGCTGCTTACGTTTTTTTATACCACTTTTTCGATCACGTCTTGACGACGGCGCCTTGATGCCGAAGTGTGCTGCAGCTTCTGTGATGTCCATATTTAGTAAGATTTTATCATCAAACTTTAGAACCTTTTTGGAACGCTTTGGCTTAACACCAAGAGACTTGATTATCTCACTTGCAATCGATCTTGCCATAGGAGGAGGAACGGCATTTCCTATTTGCCTTGCACCGTGCCATTTCGTCGAGTGTAATCTAAACCAATCCGGAAAACCATGTAATCTAGCCATTTCTCGGACCGTTATACATCTGGGGTATTTATAATGAATAGGCCGAGGACTGGTAAATGCTCCTCTAGCACCATCTGTCCCTGCCCGGAGCGTATTGCATAGACCAGAAGGCGATAATTTGAAGAAACGACTAATAGGCTCGACTTCACCCTGTCCCGTTCTTTTAAATCGGTTTCGTGAAATTTCTGTATGAATTGTACGCGCACTTGATGTTAGAAGGCGAGGGTTCCATTCTCGCATATAACCGAAATGCCAAACATCGTCAGTTAGGCCGCGCATTTCTGATGCATATTTAGATGGTTTGCCAAATGTAGCCATCACAAAATCTTCAGAAAGAAGAGAAGGAAATTTCTCGACATCTGGAAGATCGCCTAAGGCGTCGGCACAAGTCGGGCCAGCTACTAATCCTTCGATCCTCTTTTTTCCACCGGCAGCATTAGTTATAGATTTTGGCATCTCTGGAACGACTAAACCCTTCCTCGCCCCCATAAGTATCAAACGTTGACGATTCTGTGGTACACCGTAATTCGCTGCATTAAGTACTTGCCAAGGTAGTCTAACTTTATAACCAGCTTTATCGAAGGCTTCGACTAATTCTTGCAAAAATGCTTTATGCTTCCCAATAGTTAGACCTTTGACATTTTCGAAAACAAACGTCTTAGCTTTCAACTCAGCCACAATACGAACGAATTCTAAAACCAAACTGTTTCTCGGATCGTCTAAAACACGTTGCCCAATTAGAGAGAAACCTTGACATGGCGGTCCACCAAAGACGCAGTCCACAGTTTGGTCGCCGATATTGGCCAATTTGCGGATCTCTTTTCCGGTTAAGCCTACTACTGAACGTGGGATCACGACTGTGTCAGGAAAATTATATTTATGGACCGCACAATGAACAGGATCTATTTCAACTGCAGCAACGACGTCAAAACCGGCTTGCTCAAAACCTAAGCTTAAGCCTCCCACACCTGCAAATAAGTCAATACCAATTGGTCTCATTCAAATTACCCCATAACTAGTCTTTAGAGCTAATCTAACCGATTTACGTGAGATTGTCGATCGTTTTTTTAAAGCCTTTATCAAATATATTAATGCTTATTTTCATTCATTTAAATAATATTATTGGACGAACTAACAACAGACATCGTTTTGGCTATTCCTTACACATCGATTGCATTCTTATCCTTTTCATCTAATTGACGGTTAGTAAGGTTAGATAATGAATAAAGTTGAACTTTGAGTTTTCGATGGATAAATCTTCTGCTTTGGTAAGAAGCCACATTATGCGGTCTGTAAAAGTTAAGCATACGGGCCCCGAAATGGCTGTCAGGAAGCTTATATGGGCTATGGGGTATAGATACCGCTTACATGATAAAACGCTACCTGGAACTCCGGACATTGTACTGTCTAAATATAAAAAAGTAATATTTGTAAGCGGATGTTTTTGGCATGGTCATAACTGTTCTAAAGGTAAATTACCGAAGTCAAATATCGAATTTTGGACGGATAAGATAGATAAAAATCGCTGTCGTGACAAGAAAGCGATAAAGCTGCTAAAGGCGGAAGGTTGGACGGCTTTAACAATCTGGCAATGTCATATAAAAAACGAGAAAAGCCTTAGAAATAAATTAGTTATGTTCTTAAAATAATTTGATTTGCAGCCTTGCTCTAATGAGACATATCAGCCAAAATCTTATCAGTTTGCTGAGATAGCAAACCGGGGCTTTAGAACCTCTTAGATACCGGATGACGTCCGTCATCACGTCGCCTTCTCGATTTAGATCGGGAGGCGATGGCGTATGTTCAAGCTTTACGGGTAAAGGCTATCGCGGTCGTGTATCTACGGCTTCTAAACTCCCGGTCACCAGAGATCTCTCTGGTGGCTTTTTTATTTCGGGAGAGAGATATGACGATTAAAATGAATAAACTGGCAATGTTTACAGCCGTAGGTGTTTTCAGTTTAGTCATAGTAGGTGTTATGCTCCTTCCTTTGAATCATAAAATTACACTTCAAGAAATTACACTTCAAGAAAAATTGGCAAAAATCTATGACAATCCCATTTCACCGAAATGAAAGTTTGTTTTAATAAACACATTATTTTACAATCAAAGATAGACACCAAAATCGTAAATAGTGATAGAAGTTTCTTGGAACCACCTAAGGCTTGCAGTCATCAAATAGAGCATTTTTGTGGAATACTGTGTAAGAGATAATAACTCTTTAGCAAAATGTCACGCAGCTGACACGGCGCTATGGCTTGCAATCAATAGCCCAGACAATACTAACGAGAAAGCTGTTTTTGTTGATTTACTAAAGCCACTTCAAGAATCTGACAACAATCGCATTCAACAACAACCGGATATAAAAGTTGATCACCAGTTGTCCTCAGGTGAGTGTAGCGAAACGACAAAAAACGGGCAGCCTGTCAAAGTATGCCTTGATCAGAATGGAGCATATAGAATTTCACCAGTTGAAAAGCAAAAAGTGAACATTTTAGCTGATGAGTTAAGTGAAAAACCTATGACCCTTCTTTGCACTAGCTTAAGTGCCTTAACGACACCACCGTCTACTATTGAATAAAATAAGAATAATAGAACTGCAACAGTTAGCTACAATTCATCGCAAACTTCTTCGGGCGAGCTTCCAATAACATATCATAACGATGACACAATTTCTTTTGACTGGCCTAGACTCCCCAAGCCAAGTGACACACTATTTATTCAGTTAAATCGACAATATCAACATTATATACTAAACCGAAAAACACTAGAAGTTTTAGTGTTTACAACTCGTGATAATACTTGGAACGCGGCTTCAGTAGAAGAAAAAGAAACTGCAAAAACTGAAGTAAGAAAAGATATATGCCGGATAAAAGATCAAAAATACTCATTAGAAGAGAGAAATAAAGTCTCAAATGATTTAAAGCAATGTTTTTTAGGATCTATTGCAAAATCTGAGATAGAAACAACTACTTTCATGAACTGCATTGCCGAAGGAATAATTTGGTGCAATATCGAAGACCTAGGGACGACAAAAAGTGTCAAAATATCTCCAGTTACCGGTAAAATAATAATGGACAATGATGGATCTTGCGTCGCTAATTTAAAAGGCGCTTATGCATCAGAAAAATCGTCATATTTAGCTGAACTTCAAAATTATTCTGCATCTGAAAACAACGGCGCGGTTTATGAGCCAATATTTTTTGATATTCGAAAACTGTATGAGAATTAATATATTTTTAGTCAAAAATACATGTAAAATTAGTGAACTCGCAAATGGTTTATAAACTAATTATATCTAATACGAATAAATTTTTCAAACCGCATTTAGTTAATGTTACTAAAGAAAGAGTAAAGATAAAACCCTTTGAAATCTTATCTTATATCAACGTTATGATATGGTTTAAAATAAAAATTCCGGCCGTATAACTTGTTAGACGGTATACTAATAAACAGTTTTACCTCAATGAAGTTTGGCGGATAAGGCATAGCAGGAACTCCCTAGCGTTTTCACACTAAGGAATCCCCGCTGCCTCTGATCGAACAGTTAACCGTAGTTTACCCCAAAGTTAGCCCGTCGGCTTCGGCGTCTCTAGTCATGCCCTTGCTAGTGACTTGTCAGCTTCTTTCGGTGGCGCATCAAGCGTGGCTCCATCGGATTGGCATCGGCATCTGACTTTCGCGGTGCCTCTCGGGTCTCGCCAATCTCCCCACAGTACCCATTAATTAATCAATTCCTTGCTGCCGTCTTTGTACCGACCAAAAAATTGATTTTGCGGTTATCGCTTAGCCTTTCTTTCCCAAGCAAGATTTAACAGAGATTTGCGTATTTCAGCTTTGCTCAGAAATTTAGTTGATTGCCTCTGGCCATCCAAATGTGCGTTGAACCATTCAACTAGTTTATCGAAAGCATAATAAGGTTCGCCCTTATATAGCCGCCACGGCGGGCCCACTTTTTTGATACGAAGCTGCGTAAGGGTCGCGGTACCTATCATAAGAAATTGTCCAGTTGCGACCGCATCTAACGAACGTATGACAGCTTTTTTAACTGGTTTCTGTTTAGACATGCTGCAGACCTTGCTGAACTTTTACGTTCACCCAGGCCTCGATGTCGCTCTCAAGCCATCCTACGCTGCGTTGCGCTAGTAAAACGGATTTCGGAAAGCTATTTTGGTTCATTAAAGAATAAATTGCAGATCGGCTTAGACCCGTGCGTGAGATAACCTCTTTTAAACGTAAAAAACGTTGCGGTAACATGTAAAATCCTATGGGTGAGTGTTGAACCAACTAGGATTACATCGGAATTCCAAAAAAAATTCGCGGTGAGGATAAGCGAAAAATTTTGGGACTAATTCCTCACCGTTATAGAATCAGGTTAACTTTCGGGCCATTCCCTTAACGCATGTATGGACTCAATACTAGAATCCAGATATGAGTGACGAATAAAATGTACAGTAGTTTTCAGAAGATCATCAAACCAAGTAATTTAATTAACGCTCAAATGCCTGATAAGATTCCAAACAGCGAAATAACCAAGCCAAACAGTTGGTAATTTAATTACATTCCCGCATTGATAAAAGAGACCACTAACCGCGTAAAAATAAGCTGCTGTAACCGTGTTAACTAAGAGGCGTCAGGCAAATATTTCTTGTAAGTTTCGATAGCCTGACTTTGTGTTGTCCAAGGTATTTCCTGGTTAGTTAGCTGGCAAATAGCCTCACAAATTCTTTCAAACGGAGTTGGAGAATAAGGAGTACGTTCACGTTCTATGGTAGGCTCTTCATTAAAACATATTTTATATGCCGAGCAAATATCTTCAGCGAAATACAAAGCTCTTTTATTATTTCTTCCGGGACGTATTAAGGACTTTTGATAAGTGATACCGGTTTCTAAAATTGTAACAAATCTTCTCAAGCCCTTAAAAGTTACAACTTCACCATCATCTTCCCGCTTTGTCGAGGCGTCCCACTGTAATACCCGAAAAAACGGGCAATCACTAAATTTATTTTCAAGTGCAGTTAAGCTTTCAGAAATCTTCTTAACGTGGTCGCCAATTTCTTGAACCACGTTGTTATCCGGAAATTCCATTTCTGCATGATTAACTGCATACTCCCAATTATCAAATATAATATTTGAAAATGATAAAATTTGATCTGGGTGATAGGACTTTTTTGATCCTACGGCTTTTTTAAGAGCAATGTGCCATTCTTCACGAGAATTATTAAAATTATTCATATTATGCACTGACCCGTGTTATATAATTGGCCCATTCCTGCATCATCTTCTTGCGCTCCGGCAAAAATTGAGCGCGATCATAAGCAGCATCAATCTTATTTCGGTGAGCGTGGGCTAGCTGACGATCAATAACCTCATGTCGATAGCCCAAATCTTCTTTAATCGTCGACATAGCCAAAGCGCGGAAACCGTGACCGGTCATTTGCCCTTTGTATCCGAGACGCCCTAAGGCTGCGAGGATGGTGTTATTGCTCATATACTTACGCGGGTCGGATACATGTGGAAAGACGTATCTGCGGCTGCCTGATAGCTCTTTGAGTTCATTTAAGATCTTAATGGCACGATCTGACAACGGGACGATATGGTCACGGCGCATTTTCATACGTGCAGCCGGAATAAGCCAACTCTTAGCGTCAAGATCGAACTCTTCCCACTCTGCTTCGATCAATTCGCTGGTTCGCACAAATGTCAGCAACATCAACTCAAGGGCGAGCCGTGTCGACATGTATAAGCGCGCCTTATTCTCATAAATGGCTTTTACCAAGGCGGGCAGTTCTTTGCTCTCAATCGCGGCAAAGTGACCTTTCTTAGCTGGCTTAAGAACATCCAGTGGCTTTATTTCGGCCAGCGGATTGCGATCAATTACACCTTCAACGATGGCATAACGGAAAACCTGGCTGCATAGCCCCAATGTTCGCCTGGCCAGTTCATGCGCTCCCCTTGCCTCGATTTGGCGGATAGGCAGTAAGATCTGCTGCATGGTCATGTCGTTGATGGGTTTGTCACCAATCAGCGAGAAGACATCGCTTTCCAGCCGGTGGATGTTGTTGGCTGCTGTGTTCTCGGCCCAACGGCCCTTGTGATGTGCATGCCAGGCGCGTGCCATTGCTTCAAAGCTGTGTTCGACAGCATTCTGTGCGGCTTGCTTGAATGCCTGTTTCTGGACGCCCGGATCAATGCCGGCGTCTAACGCACGCTTCGCAGCTAGCACTTTGTCTCTTGCTACTTTCAAGCCAACAATGCCATAGACCCCTAAAGAGAGTCGTTTCTCTTTACCGCCGAAACGATATTTGAAACGCCAGTATTTTTTGTCACCACTCGGAGTGATTTCGAGATACAGACCATTGCCGTCGGCTAGCTTCTGGATCTTGCCGTTTGACTTGGCTGTTTTGCATGCGACGTCTGATAGTTTCATCCTGGGGGCATTTTTCCAAAAGGCTTAAAAGATGCCCCCTGACATGCCCCCACAGCACTCGGCTTTAGGCGGATTCCGTCGGACGGCTATGGACATCATAACCGATTAAAAGCTTCATTTCAAATGATTATTGGACTTTCTCGGACGCTCTCGGAAGAGCCAATGGCGGTGACGGAGGGATTCGAACCCTCGATAAGGCTTTTCAACCCTATAACGGTTTAGCAAACCGCCGCCTTCAGCCTCTCGGCCACGTCACCTTACCCTTTCGAGGCTAGAATGGTTTAGCATAGCCATAGTCACTGAGCAAGACGGCTGAGAAGCAAAGATATTCCAGATTTGTTCCCGTTATTTGAAAATATGCCGTCAGTATATTCAACAGTTAGGCCGCAATTAAAATCAATGCGACAAATATTAGATGAAATAGAAAATGTAATTAATCCAGCTATATTTCAGATAATTCTTTTCAGAATCTTTTAAAGTCAATGACCGATTGATTTAATAAAATTGGTTGCGGGGGCCAGATTTGAACTGACGACCTTCAGGTTATGAGCCTGACGAGCTACCGGGCTGCTCCACCCCGCGATACCAGAAGACACCGATTTTTGGTGAGAAAGGTAAGGTAAGCTGCTTTGCTTTTGAGGTCAAGGCTTATTTTTGAAAACCAAACCCCCTTATTGTTTAATATATTAAAGGACAAAGCTTTGATGATGACACATTCTGAACAGATTCGTTTTACAGCGAACGACGAAACGCTTGTTGGTACGATCTATGACAACGCGCAACATGATAAGCCTACACTTTTATGTTTGCACGGCTCACGGTAAAGCAACCAGCAAAGTCAACGTTATCTCACAGCGCGGCTGGCACCTGCAGGTCATTCCTGTGTTCGGTTTGATTTGCCGGGCCATGGGGAGAGTTCGGGTTCTGCGGAGGCTACCATCGAAAGTTTGGTATACGCTGCGCAAACAGCACTCACCTTACTCGATACAGAAAAACCCATCACACTGATCGGCAGCAGTATGGGTGGCCATCTGGCGGTCCAGCTGACAGACTTTATCACCGTTAGAAAATTGATTCTGTTTTGTCCGGCGCTCTGTCCGCAAGACGCATGCGGCCTCCTCTATGGTGAGCGTGCCAATTATTTTTATACCCATTGAAACAGTGATATGAACAGCAACGATAAGCAGCTGCATCATGATTTAATGCATGCACCTATTGTTGACGTATTACAACGCTATAACGGTGATTTGCTGCACATTATTGGTGCCCGCGACGAGATTATTCCAGCTGTGTGACACAAGCATTTCATGATCATGCAACACGGGCGCATCAGCACCGGTATGTGATATTATCCAACGCACCACACCCGCTCAGCAAATGGTTTGCCGGAAATCCAGTTGAACGCGATACTGTTATTCAAACGATCATCGATTTTATCAACATCTAGCTTAACGGTGTCACGCGCACTTTGGTAATCTGATGGCGGTAACGTTCGACAATGTCGAACTGGTGATTGTAAAATGTAAAGCTCTGCCCGACATCCGGTACGGTGTGGGATTCGTATAAGACCAATCCGGCGATGGTCGCGTAATCTTCGTCTGGCAGGTTCCAGTCGAACTGACGGTTTAAATCACGAATGGTGGTGGTGCCATCAATCAAGTAACTGCCCTGGCCCTCGCCGTCATTGTGGACGCCGCTTGCCACATGATCATGCTCATCGTCAATCTGGCCAACAATCTCTTCAAGAATATCTTCGAGTGTCACAATCCCCAGCCAGGTGCCGTATTCATCGACGACCAAGGCAAAATGCTCACGCCGCTCACGGAATTGCTGCAATTGGTCAAACAATGTTGTGGTCTCCGGGATAAACCACGGCTCTGACACCAGCGATAAAATATCCACTTCATCGCTTTGCCCCTGCATCGTGCGCAACTGGCGCATCAAGAGTTTGGTGTGGATAACACCAACGATATTCTCTGGATTATCTTGATAGATCGGCAAGCGCGAAAACGGGCTAGCCAAGGCGCGATCAATCAGATCGGTCGGCGTCATGCCGGCATCCAGCATTTCGGCGTTGCGGCGATGGGTCATCACTTCAGACACCGTGACATCGGCGAGGTCTAGCACCGACCGCATCATGGCACGTTCATGACGGATCGTTTCGGTTTCTTCCTGGCCTTCGGTGTCATGCTCACCCTGGTGCATTTCAATCGCGCCGCGCAATTCTTCAATACTGATGCTGTATTTGACCTGATCGAAATCGGCACCAAACAACGCGGCGGTTTTGCGCACGATCCATGACAGTGCCGTGGTAATCGGCGTCAAGATCAACAAGATCACGCGCACCACTGGCGCAATCGCCAAGGCCACAGCATCTGAACGATGTAGAGCGAATGATTTTGGCAACACTTCGGCAAAGATTAATACGATCACGGTCATGAGAACGGTCGCAATCGCAATCCCGTTATGGCTGAACAGGCGGAGCATGAGTTCGGTCGTAATGGCGGAGGCCAGAATATTGATGAGGTTATTGCCCAGCAACAACGCTGCCAGCATCTTATCGCCCTTACTGAGCAGAAAGATCACGGTTTTGGCGCGCCAGTTGCCTTCCTGGGACAGCATGACCATCTTGGCGCGTGAGACCGAGGTCAGCGCCGTTTCCGCCATCGAGAAAAACCCTGACAAGGCGACTAAGACTGTCACCAAAATGGTCGTCACTAAAATACTCATTGCAATATGATCCAAATGTGTGTGTTTATCGTATGACAACAGTATAAACAAAACTGCCGCTCTTGAAAGAACTGAAAAAGCTGATTAAATAGCGATAATTCCTTATTTTTACGAAACGGTTGGTCTCATGGCGAAATATGCGTTGCTTGGTCTGGTAATCCTGGTTGTAGGCGGTATTGCCTTTTTGGGGTTGTCGCGTGTGCCGGCGCCAACCAAACCTGTCGAAACATCCATTCCAGCCGCAAAGTTCTTCGCTCAATGATCCGTCTTCCGTCTTCATGTATCGTCGCCTTGGTTTTAACTTTGCTTGGCGCGTCTTTTGTATCCCCGGCCATTGCGGCTAAAGAGGCTGCTAAAGAACCTGTCAACGTGACTGCTCCGGCACAAAACACATCATTAGATGATCTGTTGGGTCAGCCCAATGAACGCTACGTGCCGCAAAACTTGATTGATGAAGTCGGCCGCTATGATTATCGCGGCATCACAACCCTGCCAAGTTTTGAACGTTATTCAAGCCGTGGCCGCTGGAACGGCAACTCCGCTGGCATGCTTCTCGGCTTATTGAATAACTTTCATGGTGTCCGTGGTTCGACATCGCTGCGCACAATGTGGCGCAATATTCTGCTTGGTGAATTCACCGGCCTGACAATAGATGGCGATGCCAATGCACAACAGGTCGCTTTATTCACGGAACGTTTGAAAGTGTTGAACGCGCTGGGCTTTTTCGATGAAGCCGCCCGTCTCTACCAAATGGCGGACAATGATGAGAACCCCATCCCGGAATCAGTTGCCGAACAAGGCATTGAAGCGATGGCCCTCACTGGGTCTGCCGATGCCGCGTGCCTGGAAGTCAATCTGGCATTGGGCAGCTTACGCTCTGACAATTGGCTACAGGACGGTGCCATGTGCGCCGCTTATTTTGGCCAGACAACCAAGGCCGACAAACTCTTTGATGCCGCTGAGAAAAATGGCGGCGACGGCTTCCGCACCGTGTACCGCATGCTGCGCGACAATAAAATGAGCGGCAGCATTGCGGTTAACATGCCGCCATTGTGGCGCACGCTGTTACTGGCAAAAGGTGCCACAGTTGGCATCGACTCGTTGAAAAAATTGTCACCGGCTGATCAGGCCGCTATCGCCATCAACGCACATGTACCGTATGGCTTGCGTTTGGCGGCCGGTGAACGCGCGGCCTTGGCAGGGTCGATCAGCAGCGATCAGTTGCGCAAGCTTTATGATGAACAAGGCAAACCATCTGACGCCGAGCTGGCGTCGATGGTGCAGCAGATCAAAGCCGGCACGGTGCTCTCCCGTCCACGCATGTACCAAGCCGCCCGCTTCACCTTTGCCGGCAACGACCGTGCGCTGATTGTGGAAAAAGCAATCAAGTCATTGCCGAATGCAAATTCAGCATTGGGCGGCGTGTATCATTGGATCATTGTGAAACTGACCTTGCAGAAAGATAAGATTGCGTGGTTCGCGCCAACCGGTTATGTCGTTCTAATCGGTGGTAATCGGGGTGATGCGAAATATTATTACGAATATGGCGCACTTGAAAATCATTATGTGTCTTTCTTGCGCCTTTTTGATGATAATAAATACGCAACGCCCGAATTTTTTATTAAGTGGCGGAAAGATATTGCAAAGACCTTTCCAAAGGATGGATTATGGCGTATAGATACGGGTATGGCGATTGCGCGTATGCTTGGTGTCTCTGATGAAATCACGACAGATTCTTCTGTTGTGTTCGACGCTTCACCGGTTTCTGCTTCTATTACAGGCATAAATGATTCGATTTCAAACCTGAATGCGGATCCTGTCTGGCAATCCTTTCAACAAGCGGTATCGGCAAAAGAACGAGGCAATGGCGTTGTCGCTGCCCTCAATCTTTACGCTGATCGTCCATGGCGAAAATTCGATCCTTCATTTTTCAACATGATTTTCACCGGTTTGAATAAAATCGGGGCCAGAAATGAAAATGTAAAAATAAGTGTTGAAATCGCCATGCAAACTGTTATATGATCCGTCAAGAACATATGGAAACCTTTTTTTAACCATTTAACCTCACTACTCACCTTTAAGACTCTCGCAAAGGAGTAACTCCCATGGCCCGTCCAGGACGTCCCGCCCTACCGAAAGCCCCACAGCACACAACTGTTGAAGGCTTTCTGACCATGTTGTCCGCAGAACGCGGTGCTGCGCAGAACACTGTTTTTGCTTACCAGCGCGACCTTGCCGACATCGAAAAATACCTCAAAGTTCGTAACACCACGATTGACAAAGCCCGTACAGACGATCTCCGCGCTTATCTTGTCGACCTTGGTGGCAAGAATAAAGGTTTGCGTGGCGCTAATGTGGCCGTCCGCACCATCGCCCGTCGCCTGTCCGCGATGCGTCAATATTATCAATTCATGATGGGCGAACACAAACGCAAAGATGACCCAACCGGTCCGATCGAAAGCCCGAAACAAACCCGGACCTTGCCAAAAGTCTTGAGCGAAAAAGAGATCGAAACCTTGATCGCGACCGCTGGCAAGAAGAAACGCCACGATGGCAAGCGCTTGGTTGCATTGCTGGAAATCCTCTATGCAACCGGTCTTCGCGTCTCAGAACTCGTTGGCTTGCCAATGGCGGCTCTGACCACCGATCGTCGGTCGATCATGATCAAAACCAAAAGCGGCAAAGAGCGCACCATTCCAATGTCCGAGCCAGCGCGTCGTGCGTTGACGGCCTACCTGGATGTGCGTCATTTGTTCATTATTCCGACCCGCGAAAGCGCGCAGAAAAAATGGCTGTTCCCATCCCGGACGTCTGAAATCGGTCACCTGACCCGCCAGCGTTTTGCACAGATCCTCAAAGATCTGGGCGACGATGCCGGTCTTGGCGATCGCGTATCACCACACGTGCTGCGTCATGCGTTTGCCACCCACATGTTGAGCCGTGGCGCCGATCTCCGCGCCGTGCAGAAACTGCTGGGCCATGCGGACATCGCAACGACCACGATCTACACGCACATCCTGAACGACAAGATGAAGCAAGCCGTGCAAGATCATCACCCGCTCGCCAAAAAAGGCACGAAGACAGCAGCTAAAGCGAAAAGCACACAAGCGGCTTAAGCCATTGCAGCACTGTTTTAAAACGGCCCTTCACGGGGCCGTTTTTTGTTAAAAGTTGCAGAGAACTTGACCTCCTTTCTTGACCTCTTTACCCTGTTCATACACACCAACTGATGTAAAAGATTATGGCCACGACATACCTCGAATTTGAAAAACCGATTGCCGAACTTGAAAGCAAGATCCGTGAATTGCGGCATCTGTCTGATGATGGCCAGATCAATATTGTCGCCGAGGTCACGCGCCTGCAATCCAAGGTCGAACGTTTGTTGCGGCAGACGTATAAAGATATGGGTCCCGAGCAAATCATGCTGGTGGCGCGCCATCCAGAGCGTCCACATTGCCTGGATTACATCAGTGCGCTTATGACCGATTACACACCACTGGCCGGTGACCGCCTGTTTGGTGAAGATGATGCGCTTGTGGGCGGTCTTGGGAAATTCCGTGGCCGTCCGTGTGTCGTGATGGGGCAGGAAAAAGGCTTCGACACCGAGACCCGCGTCAAGCACAATTTCGGCATGGCCAAACCGGAAGGCTATCGCAAAGCGCAACGCTTGGTGCATCTGGCGTCGCAATTTAATTTGCCGGTCATTACTTTTATCGATACCGCTGGTGCCTATCCTGGCGTTGAAGCTGAGGCGCGCGGCCAGTCCGAAGCCATTGCCAAAAGCGTCGATGTCTTCCTGGCCGCGCCGGTGCCGATTGTCGCCACCGTTATTGGTGAAGGCGGGTCCGGTGGGGCGATTGCCATCGCGGCCGCCGACCGTGTCTTTATGCTGGAATATAGCATCTACTCCGTCATTTCACCGGAAGGCTGCGCGTCCATTTTGTGGCGTAGCGCCGACTACGCGAAACAAGCCGCCGCCGCTTTGCGTCTCACCGCACGCGACTTGCTGGAACTCGGCGTCATTGACAGTGTCATCGAAGAACCCATGGGCGGTGCGCACCGTCTGCGCGAAGAAGCTTTCCACCGGGTGGGACTTGCCATCGAAAGCAGCCTCGACGAACTGCAACCCCTCTCCGGCATCGCCATCAAACAAAAACGCGCTGAGAAGTTTCTGAAGATGGGTGAGAAGAGTTTGAGTTAACCACAATTCGCTTGATAAATAAGCATAATTTATCAAGATGGAGTCAGATAAACCCTTGAGGATTCCATGAAACTCCAGTCGATTGTTTTGCTGTCTGCCATCGTCGCTCTTGTTGCTGCTTATACAACAGTCAAAATCACAATGCCTCAGCACAACAATGTTGTTGCACATGTTCAACAAAAAGAATCCGCTTATGACCGCGTCATGCGTACAGGCACGCTGAATTGTGGCATGATCGTTTTTCCACCATTCATTGATAAAGATATCAATTCCGGTGAGCTAAAAGGCTTCAACGTTGAATCTATCAAAAAGATCGCACAACTTCTCGATCTGAAATTAAAGTTTACTGAAATTCAACTCGGGATGCAAAAACAAGATTTAGAATCTGGCAAGGTCGATGCCGTTTGTGCAGATGGTCCGTGGTTTGCCTCTGCTGTCAAACAATTGTCCTTTACCGCTCCTTTTAATCTGTTGCCGGCTTACGTTTACAAATCACCCGACAACCCCAAGATCACTGATACAAAGAGTTTGAACGATCCAAACATTACCTTCATCGGTATTGACGGCGATATCTCGATCGATCTTGTCAGAACATTTTTTCCAAGAGCAAAAATCCAGACATTATCAAGCATCACCGACCCATCGCAGTTATTAATGAACGTCACGACAAAAAAGGCCGATGTTGCCTTGACCGATGTTCTAAATGGTGATGGCTTTGCCAAAGCGAATCCCGGTCAACTTACCCGCGTGTCCGATAAACCCGCGGCCCTGTTGAAAGTCGGTTTCACCGTTGCCAAAGATGAAGCCAAGCTTTATGAAACTCTTAACAATGCTGTCGAAGTCGCTGTCAATCTGGGCATCATGGACAAAGTGCTGGATGATTTTGACCCAGAACAGAAAGTTGTAATACGGATTAAACCGTATTAAAACAAGCTGAAATTTCAAAAAATGTATAACTGAGAAAAATTGGTGTATTTTTTCCAACTACGTTACAAGTGCTTTTAAAGAGGAGATTAAATTGTTACATTTTAACCAGCTCAATTATGATTTTTCAACGTTTAATCCCAAGACTATTCACGCGATACAGATCGCGTATGAAGCTGGTGAATTGTTACGCGCACGTGTCATGAAACAACGTCAAGGAACACATGATAATTATTTTGATGTTCATACCAAGCTCATTTATGATGGCCCGATCAGCGATGATGATTTTAATCATTCTTACGCGCGGATCAATTCTTTCGCGACCGCAGCGGATGCCGAAGTCGATGCGTATGTCAAAAACTCAATCAAACGTCTTTACCCTGATGACAAAATTTTAAGCGAAGAAAATAATGAAATAGTTGATATCGATTACAGCCGCGATCAATTTTGGGTTGTTGATCCGGTTGATGGCACAACGAATATATTGAATTTATCCGACGATTTTTGTGTAATCCTGTCGTATTGTAACGATGGTGAGATACAAAGCGGTGTTACTTATGCGCCTATGTACAACCAGCTTTATTACGCAGAAAAAGACAAAGGCGCTTACCTGAATGGAGAGCCGTGGCATGGCCCCAATCAAAGGCGCGACATGCAACGCACACATTTTATACAAGATGCATCTGTACCATGGGATCACTATATGGCTGTTGTGAAAACAGCTACCTCTTATGGTGCAAGTCCCAGAGGTCCCTATGCCTGTGGTGGGCTTGATATCTTGAGAGGAACATTTACCGGATGTGGCTATCCCCGCAAATTATGGGACGCTGGTGCTGGTATTCTCATTCGGCAAGAAGCTGGCGATTTAGCCACCGATATGTATGGCAATCCTTTAAAACTAACTGCCGCTGACGAAACAGAATTTGTTGTTGCTAATCGCTATCTTCATCCCACTGCTTGCAAGATTATGCAAGAAGCGATGGCGTCAATCAAACCACAACATATTTTATATCAGAGTAACAAACCACCCAATCCTATTTAATGTGATAAAACATCTCTTTATCAAACTATAAAAGCTTTCAAGACGATCTCCCCAACACAAAGCTAGTAACGAATATAAAATAACTATGATGTCAAATATTTTGTGATGCTCAACTCCCTCCCCAACAACATCCGCCCCTGAGAAGCAGAATGACAAAACTATTTCCCACGTTATCCGCTTCTCCTTATCGGCTGCGTCAATTCAAAGTTACGGATATTGAACTTATTCGCGAAGTCTCAGCTGATCCACTTATTCCTCTGGTTACAACTGTACCAGCAATCTTTTCAGATGATGAAGGTCTCGCTTATATCAAACGGCAATGGAGCCGTTTTGAAGACAATACAGGCTATTCGTTCGCCATAGCTGATGCAAAAACTGATAGAGCGATAGGTTTTATTGGTTTATCATTGAACACCATCAAAGAAGGCCGTGCTTCAATAGGGTATTGGATTGCACAATCAGCAAGAGGACAAGGTGCAATATCTGTTGCTTTAAAAGAAATTGTCCGTTGGGCACAACATGATTTAAAAATTCCGCGACTAGAACTAAATATTGAACCATGGAATACAGCTTCTATCAAGGCAGCAGAAACTGCGGGCTTCGAAAAAGAAGGCGTAATGCGTAGCTGGCAAAACGTTGGAGCCGAGCGTAAAGACATGATCATGATGTCCAATATTTTGTAATGCCCCAAACCTTCCCTGCTCCTATTCGCCCCATCGCGCGTCTGTTTATTTTGCAGCAATTCTTTAGCACGGTCGTTCTGCTATTTCCGATATATATTCTGGCGATGAATGATTTCGGTTTTGCACCGACGATGATCAGCTTGCTTTTGTCGATTTATTATCTGACTGGCTTTGTGTTTGAAATTCCATCCGGTATCTGGGCCGATCAATTCTCGCGACGTAAAGTGCTGTTGCAGGCAGAATTTTATGCATCACCGGTTTTGCCTTGATGGGATTATTCCCAAATATCATCGGGTTTGGTATTGGCTTAGTGCTGTGGTCATTACGGTCAACGATGTATTCCGGAACGTATGACGCTTATATGTATGACGAACTGGCGCATTATGATGGTACCGAATATTTTGGTCGCGTGCGCAGCTATGCTAAAATCGCACAATGGGCCGGCGTTACCTTGTCGGCCGCCGGTATCTGGATTTATCACGAATTCGGTTGGTCGATTATTATTTTGTGCAGTGTGGCCGTGCGTATCTTAAGTTTTATCATGCTCTATCGCATGCCAGAGGTGGGCCGCATCAAACCTGACCATCATATTTCGTTCCTCCAACAATGCCGCGACAGCATATACGCTATGCGCGATCAACCGCGTATTGCCTGGATCGGGCTGTATAGCTGCAGCTTTGGGTTCGTGTATATGTTCTTTGAGTACCGTACGTTGCTGGCAAAAGATTGGTCGCTGTCCCCAACATTAACGACCGTCTTTGTGGCCGGATGCAGTCTTGCGTTGTGCGTGGGCAGCTTTTTCTCCGCACGCTGGCGTCACGATCAATGGCGTTGGCTGTTCACATTTGGCTTTTTGATCGCAGCTTTCCTCGTCATTGGTTTCAGCGGCAATTACGGTTTCATGTCGGCATGCTGCTTATTATTTGCTTTGGCTGTCTATCAACTGTGGTTGATCCGCTTGGGCGTCGTCTTGCAACATGTGACACCATCCAACGTGCGTGCCAGTTGTGGCTCCATCGTCAATTTCACCGATGCTTTACTATCCGTCGCCGTAACCCAATTCCTCGGCTTCATGGCCGGCGTCCCGCCGCACTATCTCTTCCCAGCCCAACTGTTAAGCGTGGGAAGCTTTGTCCTGGCTGCCAGTTTACTGCTCGGTTACCTGCTGTATGGCCGCAAAAAGCCCATTTTGTCTTAGGACTATATTCCTATAAACAATTGATTTCACGTGTAAAAAGGCCAAATGTTTCACGTGAAACATTTTAAGGACGCGGCACTGGGTCCAGAACTTGCCAAGGTTTGTTCCCTGATGTGCGCATGTTAACTTGGCGTGCTGCCTCATTAAAGCGCAGCGTGTAAGATGTACCGTTCGCGGTGTGCACCAGCATGTCTGTTTGAATGCCGTCGCTGATGATTGCGACACCTTCAGTTGGTTTGGCCGCCATGGTTGCTTGAGCGTTTGATGCGACCTTTAACACTTCATCCGCTGTTGCGCCGTCAATATTCGGCCGCTTCATGTATCTGGTTTTTTCACCGTCCGCTTGGGTCAACTCAAGATGCGCGCCGTTGTAATAGCGAAGATAATCAAGCAGCAACGGTGCTTCGCCCTCGGCGCGAAACTCTTCCTGTTTCAACCGGCCAGCTCCATCCCAGGTCGCTTGATATTTCAAAGGAGCAACGGCGACAGTGTGTACAAAACTATCCACTTGACCATGGCCAACCCATTTTTTTCGCGCTACTAAGCCACCGGGCAATTGTAAGCGATGAAACAGGTTGACGCCGGCCTTACTATAGCCGACAACCGCTTGCACACCGTCTGGCAAATTGTATGTCCGGCCATAGATGGTTTCGCCCTGCCACTGCATAGGTTGCGTATCAAAAAGTGTAAGTGAATTCATGGCTTAGGCTCCTAGCAAGCGCCCAGTGTATCGTTCTGGAAATATATGTCAATATTTTACTGGATCACGCGTTGGCAACAGCTGTTGCAATCAAGCAAGCATAATCCTCTTTCGTCACAGGTTTATAAGTGCCATCGGCTTGTGACTGGTAGTGCCATTCCTGTGTAGTGTGATCATTGTGCAGATAGGTCAGCAAAGGTTCCCGCATACAACGCCATTCAATGAGATCGATCTTGGCAATGGCGTCGGCCAGTGGAAAAAATTTCGCCTCGATCACGCGCCGGCAGGGGTCGTCGACATGAATATCGCCTTGCCAGTTGCTAATTTTATAAGTGTAAACATCAGCGCGTGAATCGCCGCTGAGCGTCGTGTATTGGCAACGGCTGACCAGTTCATAAGGTGCCAATGCGGTCAAACCGGTTTCTTCCCGAATTTCCCGCACCAAGGATTCCTCGCGCGTTTCACCGGGGTCCATTTTGCCGCCCGGGATCATCCAGTAAAAATCATCCTCATCACCTTGATCAAATTTTTCATCGGCGCGATGCGGTTTGAGTTGTTTGATCAACAGGATGTTGTTGTCCACATCACCTATAAAAGCAGAGACGACGTTATACAGTTTCATATTTTTCTTTCTTTTTAGCGTCATCTCGGGAGAAGCGAAACGGATACCCATGATCTCAATGCATCGACCTGAAGTGATATCCTGGCTCACCTTATAGGAAACGCTGCGCGCTTTGTGTTCTGTGACCCTTCGGGTCACTCCGCCGCAACACCCATTTGGGCTTCGCGCGCGGCGCGGAGGCGGTTGAAATCATCGTCGGCGTGATAGCTGGAACGCGTCATCGGTGTAGCAGAGACCAACAAAAATCCCTTGGCGCGTGCCATGGATTCATATTCTTTAAATTCATCTGGGTGTACGAACCGGTCGACGGCGGCATGTTTCGGTGTCGGTTGCAGGTATTGCCCGATCGTCAGAAAATCGACATCGGCAGCACGCATGTCGTCCATCACCTGGCGCACCTCCTCTTTCGTTTCACCTAAGCCCACCATGATACCCGACTTTGTGAAAATCGTCGGATCGATTTCTTTCACACGCTGCAGGAGGCGCAGGCTTGAGAAATAACGCGCGCCCGGCCGCACCGACATATAAAGACGCGGCACGGTTTCCAGATTGTGATTAAACACATCCGGGCGTGCCTTTGCGACTGTATCAATCGACGCTTCCTTGCGGCGGAAATCCGGTGTCAGAATTTCAATCGTGGTGTTCGGCGCCATATTACGAATGCGCGTGATGGTTTGCACGAAATGCTCAGCCCCGCCATCCTCCAAATCGTCACGGTCGACAGAGGTAATGACGACATGTTTGAGGCCCAATTCCATCACGGCCACAGCCACACGTTGCGGTTCAAACCGGTCGAGTGCATCCGGTTTGCCGGTCGCAATATTGCAAAACGAACAGGCGCGTGTACAGGTACCGCCCATGATCATGAAGGTGGCATGGCTCTTTGACCAGCACTCGCCGATATTCGGACAGGCTGCCTCTTCACACACGGTCGTCAAATTCAGATTGCGCATGATCTGATGCGTGGCCTTATAGCCTTCGCTGACAGGTGCCTTGGCACGGATCCAGTCCGGCTTCGTGCGCTGTACCGGATTATCGGGTTTACGCGCCTTGCCCGGATGGCGTAGCTGTGTCAGCTCCTGCTTTCGGGCCAGCGGGTCGTGATGCGGCGTCATTGCGGCGTCACAGTGCGGCTCTGTAACAGGCACAGCACGGGCATTGGACAGGATTGTAAAGGAATTGGACGTGTCGGTCATAATGAATGGAGTATAGCCTGAACAGTCTGGAAAAGCATTAAGATCTTAAGCACTGTTTATGGTGCGGCGCGTCACAACACTTCGCGGTACACATCCAGTGTTTTGCCCTGCATTTCGTCCTTGCTAAAATGGGTTTGTACAAAATTCATAGCTTTCACAGCCATCTGGTTGCGTTCATCTTCGGTCATATTCAACACCGTCTCGATGCCGCGGGCCAGATCGTCAGCATCGTCAGGGGCGACTAGAATACCAGTTTCACCGTCCAGCACTGTTTCCGGCGTACCGCCGATTTTACTGATGACCACCGGGCAACCGACCGCCTGGGCCTCCACCGGCATGCGGCCAAAGCCTTCAGGGACAATGCTGGGGGCCACTGTAATCTGTGCCAGGCGCATCGCGGCCGGGACATCGTCCAGATGCCCGACAATGCGGATTTGCTCTTCCAGGCCGTGCGCGCGGATCAGGTCGGTCAACTCTTCCTGATACACATGATTGCTGGTTTCTGCGCCGCAAATCACACAAAACCAGTCGCGTCGCTGCAGTTTTGCCAGGGCTTCGATTAAGACATGATGCCCCTTGATCCGCGTCAAGCGGCTGGGCATCAGGATCAAGGCTTTGTCTTCCGGCAGGCCCCAGGCTCGCGCCAGTTTAATCATCCGCTCCGGGTGAATGAACAGCGGGTTGAATTTCTCCAGTGGCGTACCGCGATGGATGATGCGGATATCCTTGGTTTCGACACCGTAATTATCCCAGATATGCTGTGCAATGTAATGTGATATGGCGATGACGCGGACACCTTTGGCCATCACCGCATTGTATTTTTTCTTGAGGCTGCTGCTGAATTTATAGGCGGCATGAAATGTCGTAATAAACGGAATGCCGGTTTTTTTCGCGGCGAAATAAGCCGACCAGGCCGGCGCGCGTGAACGGGCGTGAATGATATCGACATTATATTCACGGATCAGCTTCGCGAGAATATTTTTGTTGCGCCAGATATGCAGCGGGTTTTTACTGTGGACGGGCAGTTGAATGTGCATGGCGTTTGGAAAGCGTGCCAGTTCACCGACCCACCGGCCACCGGAACTGACGATGATGGCCTTGCCACCCGCTTTGGTGATGCCCTCCGCGACATCAATACACGACCGCTCCGCCCCGCCGGATTTCAGGCTGGGGATCACTTGCAAGATGGTTGCTGGCTGGCCCTGTTTATTGAGCAAGGCAGGAAAAGGTTGATGCTGAATCGAATTCACGGGCGTCTCTTTGGTTTAGTAGCTATTCTACCGGCCTGTTAGCTAACAGCCAAGTCCTTTAAAACCCCTTTCCTTAACCTTATATCACCGTTATAAGGTTAACCTGTATCGACCACGGTTACGGGCCTGTAGCTCAGTTGGTTAGAGCCGGCCGCTCATAACGGTCTGGTCGCCAGTTCAAGTCTGGCCGGGCCCACCAACTTTTTACTTCGATTTTGTCTGCTGTTAAAAACCGATGCATACAACTGACGATTCTATTGCTCCACTTATCCTCACACTGCGCATGAATGATGCTGCTGCAACTCACTTTACGGCATTGCGGCAAAGTTATTTTCCGCCTGAGCGGAATTTTTTGACGGCGCATATCACGTTGTTTCATAAATTACCTGGCACTTCATTGGTCAGGATCATGAATACTTTAAATACGATTGCGGCAAAGCGTATGATTTTCAACATGCAGACCGACCAGTTATTGTTTTTTGGTGCGGGCGTTGCTTACCGGGTTGAAGCGCCAGACGCTCTTCTATTGCTTCAGGAATTGGCGTCTGCGTGGGATGACATGCTGGCTCCCCAAGATCGCAAAAATCATTTTGTGCCGCATATCACCGTCCAAAACAAAGTGCGTGCTGATGTGGCAAAAGATTTGTATGCCAAGCTGTCGGCTGAATTTGAGTCATACACTATGCACGCTATTGGTCTTGATCTGTGGCATTATCAAGGCGGCCCATGGAGTCACGCCGCCGGATTTGACTTTACAGCAGCCACATAACTGTCGCTTGACAGTATCCGGGAACACGTTATGCCTGAGTGAGATATATCCCACACTATATGAGGTAAATGATGCAGTTGTTTGTTTTATTAATGCTGATGTCTGTGGCCCTGCCGATGTCTGTTCATGCGGACGATTCACGCGATATTGGCGCGGTGAGTACTGGGTTCAAACTGATTGGCCCAAACCATAAAATTCTGATCACGGCATTCGATGACCCGCAAATCAGCGGCGTTACCTGTTACGTGGCGCGGCCAAAAACAGGCGGCTTGAAAGGGGCTGTTGGTTTAGCCGAGGACCCGTCCATTGCCAGCGTGTCCTGTTCACAAACCGGTCCGATTGTCTTTAAAGGCAAGATTGATGCCGATGATAATGGCGCCGAAGTGTTCGACGAAAGCCGGTCGCTGATTTTTAAATCATTGCAGATTGACCGTTTGTATGACACGAAAAATGGCAGTTTGATTTACGTAGCCCGCACAACGCGGATTATTGAAGGCTCACCAACGACATCGATTTCCGTTATAGCACCTATGAGCTGGAATGGCACACCGCCGCAAAAACCGGAATTGAAATAGCATACAAAAAAGGGAGCTTTTAAGCTCCCTTTTTATTTCACCTTCGATCTGGTTTATAAATCCAATGCTTTCGTCAAATCACGTACAACGATGAACTGTGCATCTTTCGCATTTCCCACCAGTGGTGCCATGCCAAAAAATTCATGTGTCACACCATTATAAGATTCATACTCAACCGGCACGCCCGCTTTTGCCAGCTTATCGGCCAGCATTTCACCATCGCTGCGCAATGGATCAATTTGCGCAGTAATTATGGTTGTTGGCGGCAAATCACGCAGATCAGCACGACCGACAATATCCAGACGCGGGTCTGTTTTATCCGCCGGTGTGCGGATTGTGTTTTTGACAAACCAACCCATCATCGCCTTGTTCAATGGCTTGGCATTGGCATTTTCGATGTAGGATGGCGTATTCATGTCAACACCTGCAACCGGATAAATCAATGCTTCATAACCCGGCATCTGGATACCGGCATCACGGGCTTTGATCGCCGTGTTGATCGCTAAATTGCCACCAGCGGATTCACCAACTAGCGCAATTTTGCCGCTATTACCATGATATTTACCAGCATTTTTCAGTGTCCATTTATATACAGCAAAGGCGTCATCGTGGGCTGCCGGAAACTTATGCTCGGGTGCTTTGCGGTATTCAACAGATACTACCAAGGCGTTCAATTGTTTTGACAGTGAACGTGGCGTTGCATCATAGGTATCATTGGTGGCAATGACCCAGCCACCGCCGTGATAATACACCACAACCGGTAACGGTTTATCCGATTTCTTGGCGTCTTTTGGCCAATACAAACGCGCCGGAATAGTGCCGGCACCGCCGCTAACCATGATGTTTTTAGTCATAATGCCCATTGAAGCATTCGGGTTTTTGCCCATCTGGCGCATGATTTTTTTGACGCCGTCAGCCGGTGTTGGCTGCAAACGGGCTTGTGCTGCTGTTAATGTTTCAATCGGCTTTGGCTTGAGGCTTGCTTGTGCATCCAGCACTTTCTGCATGTCCGCATCCGGTGTCGCCATCGCCATTTGCTGGCTATTATAATGCGTGGAGGATGAAGACGTCGATGACGTCATATCCGTTTGATAAGATTGATGGGAACAAGCGGCAATTGCGCCTGTTGTCAAAGCTATCGCCGTCAAGGTCATTGCGGCGCGCGGAAAAAATGGCATGGGAATCTTTCTTTTTGGTGGTTAAATCCAGCCTATATGGGTTGGATAATTGTCACCACTGTGCCGCCATGCTCATAGCTTTACGATAGAGGTTTCCAAAAAACATATAAGGAACATATAAGTGTAATATGCCGATCAATCGCGCGCCAACATTTTCGGCAAGGTCTTTTTCAAGAAATCCTGTTCTGTCGCAATTGATGAGCCGCCAACTTTAATAGATTTGATTTTCTTCGTTGCATCATAAAACAAGACCTTGTGTTCCCCCGGATAATTATAGCCCTTTTCCTTCTCATCCAGATATATATTTTTACCTTTCGCTGTCAGTTCCGCAACGCTGGATAGCGGGTTCCAGCTGTCGAGATCAAAACGCAAGGCTTTGTCTTTGCCCAATACATACAATTGACTGTTCCAATTATTCAACATGATCGGGCTAATCGTGATATTTTTTGGTTTTTTTTCTTTAAAATAACTGTCCATTTTCTTGAAAAGCGACGAGCAGAATTTTATGATATCCATACTGAATCCTACATTCGTATGGATGAATGCACTGATGATAAAATCTGTATCTTTAACAGAGTGTGTTTGCGTGGTATAGCCGGGGTAACCACCGCCATGCCCCATGTATACACTGTCCTTATCGTTTTCGACGTCTAAGCCTAAACCATATGTTTCGGTCTTGCTGTTTTGAATAGGCCACAACAAATTCATCAATTCTTTTTGACTGGCTTTTGAAATCAATTGTGTTCCATAGAGAAACTGATAGAGAAACAAACTGGTATCTCCTGCTGTGCCACAAAATCCCGTTGCTGATGCCATCGCAGCGGCAGCAGCGTGTTTGAATGTCTGACGTGGCTGATTGTTGTAAGGACGACTGTGACCATCGGCAAAACTGTGTTTGGTATCGGTGCGATAATCGGGCAGCAGATTTTTAGTTTTTAATTTTCTTAAAACCAAGTCATTTAATGCATCGGCATACGATTGGCCTGTGACCTGTTCAATAATCAGCCCGAGTAATGAATGGCCGATATTGGAATATTTTGTATGGGTGTTCGGCTCATAAATCAGGTCGGTAGACAGGACCTCATCCAGCAATCGCTTTTTGTTCAAAAACGGTTTTTGCAGGCGCCAGAATTCGCAATCGACACCGTCACGGAAAATGCCCGAGCGGTTCGACAGCAAATCGCGGATCGTGATGTCTTTAAAACGTTTGTCTGCATGTTGGCGCAGTTCGGGAATGTAAGTGACGATTTTATCGGCAATATTCAAACGTTCCTGCTCTTGCAACATCAGCAATGCACAGGAGGTGAACATTTTGGAATGTGACGCGATGTGGAACAGATCGGTTGTTTTCAATGCACGTTTGGTTTTTGTATTGGCCACGCCATAGGCTTTGGAGAAAATCACCGTACCCTTTTTGCGAATGCAAATTTGCACGCCGGGCAAATCGGTGTGCCGGATGCGGTAGGCCAGCCACGTGTCGATAACGTCAAGAGCGATTTTGTCGAATGCGGTGGTGGCGGTTTTGGGCATGGGTTAATCCTGAAAACGTAGTTTAATCAAACCGCAATGTCAGCCTGCCGTCAATGAACAGGATGTTGACAGATGAGACATATTTAATAATATGGTTATTAAAAGCGACATGAAATTTATAGCATGCCGTTTCAGACCATTTTTCTGAAAGATCATGATGGATACCCTTATCGATAAAGCTTTAATTCAAGCTCCTGCGCGCCATTGGCACAATATCACCTCCCAAGCCATTCAATTTTCCGATGACATGGCAGGGGCCGCCTATGCCAACACATGGTATGGCGCACTTCTTGGTGTCTTTGCCGGAAAAGGCTGGACTGGCCTGGCAATTGGGGTTGGACTGGGATTTGCGTTATCGCCTGTGGTCAAATACAGCGTCGATTTTATTGCAAGTGACAATTCGCCTTTCGAAAAACTGCACAAACGGCATCAACAATTGCGCCAGCATAAAAAATGGACGCCAATGGCTGCAGAACAGTTTGAAGCTAACAAAAACGCTATTGCAGTGCAAAACGCAGACAGCCGTCAGGATGCGTTCAAACGCACCAAGCATTTCCTCGACCCATTACGCCGCGCCAATGCCGCGGAGTCTGTTGCCAAAGTTTTGCCAGCTTAAACGCGCATCTCCTTAATTCCTTGCATCCCTGTTGATTCGCGGTTAGCGTAATTGTGAAGCCAATCTGTTTGGCTTTGGGGCCTTAGAAACCTCTACTACATGCGGCATAAGTATGACCGTTACTCATGCTCCTCGATCTTTGCGTCGGGGAGGCATTGGCGTATGTCCAACCCGGCAACGGGTAAAGGCTAATGCGGCCTCTCATGTAGTAGGTTTTCTAACTCCCCGACACCAAAGTCAGGAGTTATAACCAGTGAAACAATCACTCTCTTTTAAACAAGCCCCCGTTCGATTTGTGTCTGTCCTGTTGCTCGGCATGTCCGTTGCCGCGTGCGCGCATCACACCGAAGACATCTCCCCACAATATGTGTCGCCGATGGAGTATAATTCTTATACGTGCAAACAGATCGAGGAGGAGATGGCCGCCGTGTCGCGCAAAGCCTCCGAAGTCGGCGCCGTCGTCGACGACCAGGCCAGCACCGACAGCGTGCAAATGGGCGTCGGCCTGATCTTGCTCTGGCCCACTCTCTTCTTCCTCGACGGCAACACCCCACAAGCCGCCGAATACGCGCGATTGAAAGGCGAGTTCGATGCGCTGGAAGCGGCCTCGCGGAAGAAAGGTTGTGCGATTGGGTTTAGTGGTGGGCGTGTGGCGAAGGGTGGGAGGAAGTAAGTTGGCGCGGGTGTGACAGGCCCGCGTTAATCTAATTTATTAATCAAACAAATAATCTTAGATTGTTTTATATTTCAAGATAATAATTATACAGATATATTTTGGGAAGCGAGTAATTTGATTGCGTTTGAATATAACATCCATATAATCAAGACTAACATTAGCCGGAGATGTAAGTTATGAAAGCTCAAGCAATCAAAAAATATTCCGACAAAATTAATACAACAAAATCTATTATAAATATAACTAGCACTCAAAGCCCTTATAGCTTTAGCCAAGCCACTAAAAATATAAAAAAACCCTCTATTAAAAACTCTGTTAAGTTAATCGAACAGAAACATAGTCATATGTTAGCGTGTCAAGATAACCTACAATTTATGAATAGTCTTGCAAAGGAAAGTATAGATTTAATTGTTACTTCTCCTCCCTATAACATTGGAAAATCTTATGAAGCTAAAAAGTCACTCGATGCATACATAGAGGATCAAAAAAAAGTTATAAAAAAATGTGTTGAGCTTTTAGCTCCTAATGGATCCATTTGTTGGCAAGTTGGAAACCATATTGATAACGGAGAAATTTATCCATTAGATATTATTCTATATCCTATTTTTAAAGAAGCAGGATTAAAGTTACGAAACAGAATCGTTTGGCAATTTGGACATGGATTACACTGTACGAAACGTCTTTCCGGTAGGCATGAAACTATACTTTGGTTTACCAAAGAAAACAGTTATACATTTGATGTTGATTTAATTAGAGTTCCAACAAAATACCCTGGGAAAAAATACTACAAAGGACCTAAAAAAGGTCAACTATCAAGTAATCCACTAGGAAAAAATCCAGGTGATGTTTGGAATATTCCAAATGTAAAAAGCAATCATGTTGAAAAAACGATTCATCCCTGTCAGTTCCCTGTTGAATTGGTGGAGAGACTTATTTTATCTATGACTCAAAAAGGTCAGAAAGTTTTTGACCCTTATATGGGTGTTGGCTCTTCGATAATCGCTGCCGTTAAGAATGATAGAGTAGGTATGGGGTGCGATATTTCAAAAGAGTATTTTCAAATTGCTGTTGAGAGAGTTGAAGCTTTAGAAAAAGGTCTTCTTAAAACAAGAGAGATTCATACTCCTATTTACGATCCCAGTTTACCAAATGGCGGGCAATAAATGAGAATTGTAGAAACATATTCACATTTGAATGGCCTTGAGTATTTGCTCGTTCACAAACCACATCTTTGGCAAGAAATCAAAGATGTGGTTGCATGTATTGATGCACAGAAATATAAAACCAAAATATCAAAAGAAAAAACTATGATGGGTAAAGAACTTTACTCACCCATAGAAATTAACAAAGCCATGAAAGATGCTTTTGATGGCAGAGATTGGAAAGAATCGCGCACATCTTACTGGGTTACGAAAGACGCAAAACTAATTAGAAAGACTATGAATTTAGAAACTTCTGAGCAAAAGAAAGAAATTGAAGATTCTGGAGAAACTCCCATTTTTTCTTATAACCAGACGGATTTTGTTAAAGATAGGGTAGCTGTAGAAGTTCAATTTGGTAAATACGCATTTGTAGCTTTTGATTTATTTGTAAAACATATGGCATTTTATGTCGGAGATGTAATTGATTTAGGGATCGAAATTCTTCCCATGAAAGAACTACAAGCACATATGTCTTCTGGTCCTGGTTATTACGAGGGAGAATTGTATAACCTTATTAGACAGGGCCGCGGGATTCCTGCGGTACCCTTAGTTTTAGTCGGAGTTGCGCCTTAGCTCAGGTTTCTTCAACTTTAAGTATCCAAGAAACTCCGCAACTTCTTCGACCTCGACGGATGCTTCAGCTTCCGCAAGGCTTTCGCTTCGATCTGACGAATCCGTTCACGCGTCACGGTGAATTGTTGGCCCACCTCTTCCAGCGTGTGGTCGGTGTTCATACCGATGCCGAAGCGCATGCGCAGGACACGTTCTTCGCGTGGCGTCAAACTTGACAGCACACGCGTCACAGTTTCGCGGAGGTTGCCGATGATGGCAGCTTCCAGCGGTTGGACGGCGTTTTTGTCTTCGATGAAATCGCCCAGCTGGGAGTCTTCCTCGTCACCGACAGGTGTTTCCAGCGAGACCGGCTCCTTGGCGATTTTCATGACCTTGCGGACTTTTTCCAGTGGCATGTGCAAACGTGCGGCCAGCTCTTCCGGTGTCGGTTCGCGGCCGATGTCATTGAGCATCTGGCGCGAAGTCCGCACGATCTTGTGGATCGTTTCGATCATGTGCACCGGAATCCGAATGGTGCGCGCCTGATCCGCGATCGAACGCGTGATGGCCTGACGAATCCACCAGGTGGCATAGGTCGAGAATTTATAACCGCGGCGGTATTCGAATTTATCCACCGCCTTCATCAAACCGATATTGCCTTCCTGGATCAAATCCAGGAATTGCAAACCGCGGTTGGTGTATTTCTTGGCCAGCGAAATCACGAGACGCAAGTTAGCCTCGATCATTTCTTTCTTGCCGCGATTCATTTCTTTTTCGCCTTTTTGAATCATCGTAACAATCCGGCGGAATTCCGGAATGGGCAGGCCGGATTCATCAATAATCTCGTTGATCTCGCCCTGCACTTTTTCGACATCCGATTTCTTGGTGGCAAAGGCAACCCAGCCTTTGTGTTTCGGGTTGGCTACAGCCAGATGATCGATCCAGTTTTTGTCGTGATCGTTTTTGTAATACACGTCCAGAAATTCGTCACGCTTCACGCCATTATCAATCGCCAGACGCAACATCTTGCCTTCCAGCGTCACCAGGCGGCGGTTGAGCGTGTAATGCTGGCCGATCAATTCCTGGAACCGGTGCGGGTTGAGATAGGTTTTCTGCATCAACTCAACGAGGCGTGTTTTCAGATCGAAAAATTTCTTCTCGACATTCGGGGTCGGTTTTTTGCCTTCCGAAATGGTCTGTACGCGTTGCTGTTGAACCTTTGACAGTTCCTTGTAAATCTTGTGAATGGCCGTAAAGCTTTCGAGAACCTGCGGGCGAATTTCAGCTTCCATGGCGGAGAATGACAACGCCATTTCGTCGGCTTCTTCTTCGATGCCCTCGCCTTCGCCTTCTTCACCGCTGGCTGCCAGTTCCAGATCGCGATCACGCGCAGGAGCCACAACCGGTGGGGTGACCGGGCCACCGCCATGGTCGGCGCTGTAGGTCGCTTCGAGGTCGATAACGTCGCGCAACAAGATGCGGCCTTCTTCAAGCGCATCGTGCCAGCCGATAATCGCGCGAATAGCCATCGGGCTTTCGCAGATGCCGTTGATCATGGTTTCGCGGCCGGCTTCAATCCGTTTGGCTAACGCAATTTCACCTTCGCGGGAGAGCAGATCGACCGTTCCCATTTCGCGCAAATACATGCGGACCGGGTCGTCGGTGCGGCTTGAGCTGTCTTCGACATTGCCACGTGGCTTGCCACCGTCTTCGTCGCTATCTGCGGCGCTGTCTGCCGCTTCGTCTTCTTCTTCCTCTTCGCTGTCAATCACGTTGATGCCCATATCGGAGAGCATCGACATGATGTCTTCGATCTGTTCGGAGGTATATTGATCGTCCGGCAGCGTTTTGTTCAACGCGTTGTAGGTGATGTAACCGCGGGTCTTACCACGTTCGATCATGCGCTTGACGGCCTTCGTGATTTTTTCGGCCATTGGCGCGCCGGCGTCATCGTTGGACTCGTCGATCATGGTGTCGTTTAAATCTTTTTTAGCAACCATCGTGGGGTCTATCTTTCACAGTCATTTTGGCAAAGCAAAATTTTTAAAGGGGGGTACAAAGCGGTTAATACGGGTCGTCTTCACCTTGCAGTTCCTGGCGTTTCAATTCCCACAAGCGTTCGGCATGGGTCAGGGAATCTTTGGCCAGTCGTTTCATTTCCGTTACGTCGAGTTGCACCCGATCTTTTTGTATGGCGTTCCACACATTGTGCCAGCCCTCCAGCACATCGGTCGGCTCTGCCGTTAATCTGGCGAACCTCGCATGTTTATAAATGCGTTCGGTCAACAGGTGGTTAACAATAGGGTCAAACCCTTGGTTTGACAAGTATTCCAGCAGATTTTCCCGCGGGTCTGTGTCATTTTGGTTGGGTGTGGCGGATGCAGTGTTTGGCTCCCACTCCAGGATCGCATGTTGCAGATCGTGGAAGGTGTTTTCATGGTCGCCATCGGGCATCGGCACCTGGGCAAAATCACCCCGGTGATCGGTCAACAGGAACGGATGATTGATGATGGTGGCGAACAAAATTTGTGTTTGCAGATTATCCTTGCCAACCTGTTTGGGTGACGTCATGGCAACCGGGTGATGCACCGGAGCCGTGCGGCTGTAGCCCTTGGCGAAAGGGACAAAGGCCGGCTTGCGCAATTGTTTGAGGCGGTTCCACATTTCACTGCCATAAGCGCCTTGCAAGGCTTTATCGGTCATTAAGCCAATGCTTTCATTGATGTCTGTCTGAATTTTGGCCTGCGCTTCGGGGGTGGACGTGCCGTGGGCGTTGATGGCGCGCTGCCACAGCACATCAAATACGGTTTTGGCCTGGTCGAGGATGGTTTGGAACGCTTTGGCCCCGTTGGCTTTGACCAGACTGTCGGGATCTTCCCCTTGCGGCAGGAAGGCAAACTGCGCCTGACGGTCAGCGGTCAGGAAGGGCAACATGCGATCCAACGCACGATAAGCAGCATTGAGGCCAGCACTGTCTCCATCGAAACAGAGCGTTGGCGGTCTTGATGACCCGTTGGCATCAGCACCTGAAACCTGCCAAGCCAGCTGAATTTGCTGCTCGGTCAGAGCGGTGCCAAGCGGTGCCACGGCGGTTTTGAAACCGGCCTGATGCAAGGCAATCACATCCATAAACCCTTCGACGATCAGCAAAGGCTGGTTTTTCAAACTGCCGCGCGCGCGCGACAAGCTGTAGAGCTGGCTGCCTTTGTTGAATAAAGAATATTCAACAGAGTTGATATATTTCGCAGGTTTAAAATCAGATCCTGAGGTAAAATCTGAAGGATTGAAAGCCGCGTCTAAATGGCGGCCACCAAACGCAATGGTCATGCCTTGGCGGTCAGCGACCGGGAACATGATGCGACCGCGGAAAAAGCTATAGGGCGGGCGATCATTCTTGTCTGATGACTTTAACAGACCCGTTTCAACCAGTTGATCAAGCGGGATATCCTGCTTGACCATAGCCTCACGCATCGCATCCCAATTGTTCGGCGCGAAGCCGATGCGGAAGCCCGCCATGGTCTCGGATGTCAGGCCACGATTGGTGAGATAATCCAGCGCAAACTTGTTGGCCGGCAGGCGCAGCTGGCTTTCGAACCAGAGCGTTGCCAGCTCCATGACTTTCTGCAAGGTGCGGTTATGGTCGTATTTCGCATGGTCAACGGGGGCGTAATCGGGGATCGGCAGACCGGCATCGCGAGCCAAAGCTTCGACCGCTTCCCGGAATGACGTGTTATCATACCGCATGCGAAAACCGACAATATCCCCATGCGCGCCACAGCCGAAGCAATGGTAAAACCCTTTGTCATCATTCACATAAAATGACGGCGACTTTTCCTCATGAAACGGGCAACAGGCCTTATACTCCCGGCCTGCCCGCGTGATCTTGATCCGCTGACCGATGATCGCAGACAAAGGCAGACGCAACCGCAGTTCGTTGAGGAAATTCTTATCGATAGCCATAGGATGGCAGATTACGGGATTTAAAGCTGGAAAGCTATGGATTCGGTTGCTCAATTCAGGCCTTTCTGGCACAACACGAACATGGCCAAGCAGACTCCACGACCCCATTTCGAATATGAAACGCACTTTGCCGGACGCATGGTCTGCGGGATCGATGAGGCCGGACGGGGTCCGTTGGCGGGGCCGGTGACTGCGGCAGCGGTGATTGTCCCTGATCATGTTCGCGATCAACCCTGGGTTCATGATTTGCGCGACAGCAAGTTACTGTCAGCCGAGATGCGTGGTGCGTTATATGACCGTATTACAAGCGAATGCGTGTTTGGCATTGGTCAGGCCAGTGTGGAGGAGATCGATAGCCTCAATATTTTGCAGGCGACGTTTCTGGCGATGTGCCGGGCACGGGCTGGGCTGGATTATCCTGATGAGGCACTGGTAGCTTTGGTTGACGGCAATCTGAAACCTAAAGGTTTGATGTGTGAGATTGTGACGATCGTCAAAGGGGACCAGCAGTCTTATTCCATCGCCGCTGCGTCTATTCTGGCCAAGGTGACGCGTGATTGGTTGATGCAGGAGTTGTGCAGTGCCTATCCAGCCTATGGATTTAGCCATCACGCCGGGTATGGCACGCCGAAACATTTACAAGCCTTGGCAGACCACGGCCCCTGCCAGGCACATCGGCAGAGTTTTAAGCCGGTGGCGCAATATCTTTAGATTGATTTTACCGGATGCCGTTTGCGGTATTGTTTCCGCCAGAAGGGATAGCAGAAAAAGACGATGGCACCCAACAAGGCGGCCCAGGCTTAAGGTCATGCTGGAAAATAAACCCTACAGGCCTTCTTTTAAAATCTGATAAATGACGATTTTCCAGGAGCCTTTGACGCTTGGGCTGGTCTTTCGCAGCATCCGATCCTGCATCCGGTTGCTCATTTGCGCGTGAAGGAACGTAAAGAAGACGGCAGCAGCAGCAATGAGTTCGGTTGTGCGCATGTTCGGCGCGAAGAAAAACGGCACAACCAAGACACAGGCGATGAACGCAATTTCTTTGTGATAAACGGTGATTTTCATGCTGTCACCGTAAATAAGCGATTATCTGGAAACCTTAGGAAAGACGATTTTAAACAGCCGGCCCGATACGATCTGCGTTGGTGAGGTCGCCTTCGGCTGCGGTACCGTAATATTTGACGCCGATCTGGATTTTGTCGCGGCCGTTTTGCACGCGCCAATTGTTCGTATCACGCATCGAATAGACACAACCGCAATATTCCTGTTGGTAGAAATGCTCGCGTTTGGAAATTTCAATCATGCGCGCCCCGCCACCAGCTTTACGCCAGTTATAATCCCAATATTTCACATCGGGGTAACGCGCCGCAGCCCGATGACCACAGCCATTGATCTGCTCCATGTCTTTCCAGCGCGAAATGGCCAGGCATGAGACAAAGGTATCGAACCCATGTTCATGGGCATAGAGTGCCGTGCGCTCAAACCGCATATCGAAACATTCGGTGCAACGCGCGCCACGTTCCGGCGCATGTTCCATGCCTTTGACGCGGGCAAACCAGTTTTCGGTGTCGTAATCGGCATCGACAAACGGAATGCCCATTTTTTTGGCAAATTCGATGTTTTCATCCTTGCGCAATTCATATTCTTTGCGCGGGTGAATGTTGGGATTGTAAAAATAAATCGTCAGATCCATCCCCGACGCCAGCATGGCTTCCATTACCTCACCGCTGCACGGCGCGCAACAGGAGTGCAATAACACCCGGCCATCAGCGTTTGGCATGGGGATATGAATGCGGTTATCCATGGAGGGGGAGTGGAATGTCATGGATTGATTATAACAAAATTACCCGTGTTTCAAAGATGGCAAAGCATAAGACACACTATGATTGTCTGGGTCAGACTTTTCCTGGTGGCCGATTTGTTTATTTTGCAAATAATTGATCAGCGTATCCCAGCGGTCTTGAAAATTACAATCCAGCATGATTTCGCCGTTTGCTTCAAACGCCAGACCCAGCATTTGCTTGAGCTCGATGTCATCCTTGGTCAGACGGACAGTCAGATTATTGTGCGGATCAATAAAGGACGCGCCTTCAGCAATTTCAGTGTCATCAATATCACGCCGAAAAACTGATAAAATCGTACAACCGGTCTGGCCATACCGAATAGCCTGAACATGATAAACCGATGGAAAATCCAGTGAGATATCTGCTGCTAAATCTTGCTCAGGGCATGAATTATAACGTTCGATATCCTGATCCTTACAGGCCAAATACATGTTCAAATCCGGATTGAAGACCATGTATTGATAATAGTGCGGATCGTGCATTTTATCGAATGGGGGTAAATCTGGATAAGTCATAGCCGCCTACTGATTAACATGACTCATATTTTACGCAATTATTTTACTTTGTCAATAATATCTATCATACTAAGTTTCCGTCAAACCCATTTTGCACAAGATATTTATAAGACGATAGTACATTTTCTGGAATTACTTGCTGACTCATAAACCCTTTTTCTGGGTAGGTTTGTAACCGTTGCATGTCACCAACCATGATAGCGATTTCGATAGCCGCATCTTTTAGTGAACCAATGAAATAGTCCTGCATTGTAATTGGCGGGGATGTAATGACAACATCTTTGTCCGGCCATTGGATGTCAGCAGTCGCAATAGCGCGGCGTTCCATGACTGGTTTTGTGACAACCAACGCCGATCCAAACGTGAGACCTGCCGTGTCCAACACCTGTTTGGCCAAACTGTAATTTTGTCCGGTATTGGTTGCTGCTGTTTCGCGTAAGATCTTATCGGCTGGCACACCATGTTCGATCATGCGTTCGGCAAAGATATCGGCTTCCGGTTTGTTCCAGCCTGTTGTCAACAAATCATCGGTATGAGCGATACCGCCAGAAATGATCACCTGTAGTGCCAAATTTTGCTGATACAATGATGCGGCATGATCAGCAACACGAAGATCATAGCTGCCCAATACCAGCATAATATCACAAGGTTTTATAACATGACCAATATGGTGGTAATCCCAAATGGCTTGGGCGGCTATCAAAATATTGGGTTCTAACATCATGTGCAGATTATAATTGCAGGGCTAAAATTACGCAACCAAAACATAAGACTGTCCAGTTTCTGGATGCGCGATTTTTTGTTTGGGTGTAACGACGTCTAGAATATTGTGTTCGATCAGTTTTGCCACATTGAGCGCATCGATCTCTTGCCCGCTTTGCCAGACTTTGCGTTCTCCGGCTAGATCCATGATTGCAGACTGTGGCACCATCACATGCCGTTTTTCACCGTTGTCATCAAATGCAAAACGGATCGCGACGTGAGTAGCTGGTGGCACATCATAGAACAGCGTTTCCGTATCGTTCGTAATAGTATCGCCCAGTGATGTGTAAGTCACCAATGCGGCTGATTTTTCATCAACCGCTTTGGTGGCCAGGACATCATCCTGCTGTTGCATCCATGCGATGACCAGTTGTGCAAGCGTCATTTGCGCATCAAGCTTATAGGTTTCGCTGTGCAGAATTTTATAATCGGATTCTGATTTGATTATTGTGTTTGCTTCTCGAACCATGTGGTTTCTCCTGTTGTCCTGATTTGCGTTCTGCAAAGAGATGTCTTACTGAAAGGCTTTGATGGTAATCAAGGCCTTTTGGCAAATCATGTTATTGTATCATTGTATAACGCAGATATAGCGTATTTCCGGTGTATATAAAGACCGTTTATACAAAAATTTTAAAACAGATTAGCGATATTTCGCTTCAACCATAATATTCTGTTGCAATTGCGCTTCCCAGCGATCACCGTTGGCCAGCAGTTTATCTTTGTTATACAACAATTCTTCATGCGTTTCGGTGGCGAATTCAAAGTTTGAGCCTTGCACGATCGCATCGACCGGGCAGGCTTCCTGGCACAGGCCGCAATAGATGCATTTCGTCATATCGATATCGTAACGCGTCGTGCGGCGGGAGCCGTCTTCGCGCGGTTCGGCTTCGATGGTGATCGCTTCGGCCGGGCAAACGGCTTCACACAATTTGCAGGCGATGCAGCGTTCTTCGCCGTTCGGGTAGCGGCGCAAGGCATGTTCGCCACGAAAACGTGGGCTGAGCGGACCTTTTTCAAACGGATAGTTTAGTGTCACGCGTGACTTGAACATATATTTAAATGTCAGCCAGAAGCCGCGCAAAATATCGAGCAATAAAAACTGACGGACAATTCCAAGCATTCTCATGATTATTGTCCCATGTTCGGCAAATGATGAGTGTAGAGTAGCAGGCCTGATATAAACACCACATATAACAGTGAAAACGGCAGGAATATTTTCCAGCCCAGCCGCATCAGTTGGTCATACCGATAACGTGGCAAGGTCGCTCTGGCCCACAAAAAGAAAAAGAGCACGAAACAGATTTTGCCGGCAAACCAGATAAACGGCGGCACCCAGTTCCACACCACCCAATCCAGATTAAATGGCGGTTGCCAACCACCGAGAAACAGAATGGCGGTCATAGCCGACATGAGAATCATGTTCATATATTCGCCGAGGAAGAATAGCGCAAACGTCATGGCGGAATATTCAACGTTATAACCGCCGACCAATTCACTTTCGCCTTCTGGTAAATCAAACGGCGCCCGGTTGGTTTCAGCCAAAGCGGAAATAAAGAAAATCACCAGCATCGGCAACAATACGATCGTCATCCACCATGGACGTTCAATTTGTACGATGTCGATGAGGCGAAAACTGCCGACAGACAAGATAACGGTAATGATCACGAGGCCGATGGAGACTTCGTATGACACCATTTGTGCCGCTGAACGCAGGCCGCCCAGAAATGCATAGCGCGAGTTTGACGCCCAGCCGGCCATCAAAATGCCATAGACGCCAAGCGACGACATGGCAAACAGATACAGCATGCCGACATTGATATCGGCCAGCACGAATGTCGGGGTCATTGGAATCACGGCCCAGGCAACAAGTGCCAGGGCAAAGGTGATCATCGGCGCGATGACGAAAATCACCTTGTTCGCGCCGGACGGGATGATGATTTCTTTAGACAACAATTTGATACCATCTGCCAAAGGCTGCAACAGACCAAACGGCCCGACCGTCATTGGTCCCTGACGCAATTGCATGGCGGCCAAGACTTTACGCTCGGCATAAGTCAAATACGCCATTGCCAAGATGAGCGGCACCGTGACCAGCAAGATGCGGCCAAGAATGATCACGAGCGGGAGGATATAGGTATTGAGAAATTCGGTCATTCGGTAATCCTGTTTGGGCCAGACTAGCACGGGCCAGTGCATGTGAAAAGTTGGTGGCCGTTTAAAAGACGGGCTTTAGCCATATTTTTCTGTCCAGGCGGCTTTTTGTTTTTGATAAGCCGGGTTAGCTTCCGCCTCCTGCCATTTATCATAAAATATCTGGGCGCTGACTGCTTTTTCGGGGTCGCCGGTGCCTTTTTCCAGCGGCGCGTAATCGTGCGCTTTGTCGTATTTCTTACCGCCTTTGTAGTTGGCGTAGCGCCGGGCGCGGGTGAAACCCATTTGCAAAAATTTGCGCGCCATATCGGCGCCGACAAATTCATCATTTTTGAGGTAATTGAGAAACATGTCGTAGATTTTGGTGCTGCTGTCGCTTGCAATGTCCGGTGTTTTAAAACGCCAATATGGTGTCAGTTCTGATTTTAAGGTTCGCAGATCAAGACGCCCTGCTCGCCTTTGCCAGTGCGATAAAGTTCGGGATGCACGCGGTAATCGATATCGGGCCGCCAGGCGTAAGTGTCTTTATCAAAGTTCAAATAGGATGGTTTCCGCGGCGGCGTTGTTTTAGTCATATTTTATGACGCTGATGTCACCGTTTGGTTCCAGATAAGCTTCTTTAACATCAGACAATTGCCTGGCGTCGTTCAAGCGTAATTGCGCCATCAACTCCTCTTTGTTGATCAATTCAGCTTGCATGTTTTTCCACTGCACACGGCCATGTTTAACGAGACACGTTTTTTGCGGCTGGATAAAACGGCGCAACGTCAATGATTTGTAAGACATCCAATCAAACAGGTAATCCCAGCCAACAATAACAAGAACCAACAGAATGCCATCAGAGATCGATTTGTAATCTCCCGCCATCGCATTTTGGATGGCATCGCCCAGCAACACAACGACCAGTAAATCGGAAATGCCGACCGCGCCATTGCCGCGTTTGAGAAAAAATCGCATAATGAGGAACAAGGCCCAATAGACACAAGTGCCGCGCACGACAATCTCAAGGATTGGTGTGTCAAATGCGAAAAGTTCAGTCCAGTCGATCATGAAGCAGCATCTTGTTGAAGTGCAAAATAAATATCCGCATTTTTAAACGGTGCCAGCGCAAGTGTTACAGCATGGGTATAATAGGATGTGCGGTTAACAGCATTATCGGTGACGATGCCGGTCATGCCCAATCCATGTTTGGAATTATCCAAACCAAATACACGGTCATTAGCGTGACCCATTTCAACACCGGATTGAATTAGACGGCCAACCTCATGCGGGATTGGGAAGCTGGCGGTGCGCGCCTCACCCCATTGATTGTTTTTGTTTTGGATAACGACCCACGCGATGCAATGATATTGTTCGGCGTGGATGAGGCCGTTTGCAAAAACTTCAATCCCGCCTTCAATCGCCACCCAATAATCGGCATCAGTGTATTTTTGATGGATGGCTTGCATGCGGGCAATCGCGCAATTTTTGGTATCCAGATCGCTCATTGGCTGAGCTGGCAGGTCAATGCCGGGATTCTGGCCTTCAGTTTCAAATGTCTGCTCAGGAAACATTGCGGCAAAGGCGTCTTGCGTCGCCTTGATTTTGACCGGATTGGTTGAGGCGACGATGACTTTCATGCAACTTACTCCGCAGCGATACGTTCGACAGGCTGTTCCAGAAAGGCCGACACGCATTTCGCCATCGTGATCGATGCGCGTGAAATGGCACAGGTTTGGTAGAAATTCTGCACCGGCGAAACAAACGCATGCGTATCAAAACGCGGTGTAAATTTAACGCTTGGTACTGTCCAGCCTGTAACGGACTGAAGCATATCAATCTGGGCAAAGACCGGATTGATGGCAATCATACGGCTGCGAATTTCACCCAGGGTTTTGTACGGCATCTGTTCAGCAACACCGCCAGTCAAAAGCGTTTCACCCAAGGCGCGCAGGATTTTCCAATCTTCTTTGGCGTCACCCGGCGGGAATGCGGCCTGACGGCCTTGTTGCACACGGCCTTCGGTATTCACGTACAACGCATTTTTTTCGGTGTAGGCGCTACCTGGCAAAATCACGTCGGCATGTTGTGCCATGACGTCGCCATGGTGGCCTTGGTAAATGACAAAAGCATTGCCCAGTTGTGTTGGGTCAATCTCATCACTGGCTAGAACATACAATGCTTTGATCGCACCCGATTGGCACCCGGCGTAAATGTCTGCCAAAGATTTGTTGTTTTGCGATACAAAGCCCAGATCAAGCGCGCCAACGCGCGACGCTGCCAATTGCATGACGTTGTAACCATTCCACCCCTCACGCACGACATTGTATTGCGTAGAAAGCTGGAAGGAAAGTTGTTGAATGGCGGCGCTGTCTTTACGTGCCAAACCGCCGGCACCGACAATAATCATCGGGTTTTTCGCATTTTTCAACACGTCAGCGAAAGCGCCATTACCAGCAATCAAATTCGACAAAGCGACTGGGCCATCGCCCAGATAATGGGTGGCATAGGAATAATTAGCGTTTTCACCAATGACGCCAACGACCAGCTGGCGTTCGACAAAGTTGCGGCGGAGACGCGTGTTGATCATCGTCGCTTCGCGTTTCGGCATGGCACCGATCAGCAAGACAGCGTCGGCCTCATCAAGGCCGCTAATGCCCGAATTCATGATGTAATGCGCGCGGTTCGACACATCATACGTCGCGCCATCGGTGCGGCATTCCAGATGGGTCGATCCCAATGCTGTCATCAAATCTTTGAGGGCTGTGATCGCTTCGCAATCCACCTGATCACCGACGATGGCCGCGATTTCATGGCCTTTGACATTGGCTAATTCGGTCTTGATAAAATCGAACGCCAGTTCCCATGTCGTGGGTGCCAGTTTGCCGTCTTGTGGACGGTAGCATTTATCCAGACGCTGCACTTTCAAGCCGTCATAAGCGAAACGCGTTTTGTCGCTGATCCATTCTTCGTTGACGTCTTCGTGCAGGCGTGGAATGACGCGCATCACTTCCGCGTTGCTGCGGCTGTCGACGCGGATGTTGGAACCCACGGCGTCCATGACGTCGATCGTTTCCGTTTTGCGCATTTCCCATGGGCGGGCTTTGAATTGATAGGGCTTGCTGGTCAAAGCACCAACCGGGCAGACATCGATGATGTTGCCAGACACTTCGCTGGAGATGAATGTTTCAATAAATGTGCCGACTTCGGTATTTTCACCACGGCCCAGTAAACCGAGTTCGGCAACACCGGCAATTTCTTCGCCAAAACGGATGCAGCGGGTGCAGTGAATGCAGCGCGTCATGGTGGTGTTGACCAGCGGCCCTAAATCTTTGTCTTTGACGGCGCGTTTTTCTTCGTGATAACGGCTGCGGTCATAACCATAGGCGACCGCTTGATCCTGTAAATCGCATTCACCACCCTGGTCGCAAATCGGGCAATCGAGCGGGTGATTGATCAACATAAATTCCATGACGCCATGGCGCGCGCGATGCACCAGGTCAGAACTGGTTTTGATGTCCATGCCCTCAGCGGCCTTGATGGAACAGGACGCCACCGGTTTTGGCGCGCCGACCTGTTCGACCAGACACATGCGGCAATTGGCCGGCACGGTCAAACGGTCATGATAACAAAACCGCGGAATTTCGACCCCGACCGTTTCGCAAGCCTGCAAGACGGACAAACCGTCGGCCACTTCGATTTCAACACCGTCGATTTTAAGTTTAGGCATGGGATACGCTCATGAGGATAATGACCTTCATATCATAAGCGTAAATTCAGGTTTGCCTAGGGTCGCCAAAGACATAAAAAGCTGCCTTTAATACGGCCTTTTGCGATTGCTTGGACTTAAGCTATTATTTTTTTACGTCAGATGCCTGTCGAGAAAGTTAAATGCTCTATCGTTAAAGTTATTGACTTTACTTGTGATGTTATCGCGCATGGTATCAACAAAGTCAGTGAACTTTCCCCAAGGACTTCTAGTCAAAAGTTTATGCTCACGTTGGAATACCGCAAGTTTTTCCTGCAAATCACATACTTTGGTCCGCTCTACCCGGCATTCATTGAACAAGTCAATTTGCGGCTGTTGAATTTCTTTAAATGTTTTAAAGTTTTCAACATCAGTTTGCTCAGCAAAATTATATAAAGGCTTTAAACTATCGAAACTTGGCGTGTAATCCCCGCCTTGATAAGATACCACATCTTCAAATTGATAACCTTTCTGAGGAATACCGAACGCGCTAAATTGTCCCGACCAATAGTCCGTAATATGCCCTGATTTATAATATTCCTTGCTATCAATCGTAATTTTGCCATCGTTCACTTCGTATGATAAAGCACGATAAAAAACCTGATCTTCATCCTTTTTATCCTCAGGATACTTTGCCATGTATTTATCTATCAAGGATGGCAGATAACCCGCCCAACCATTTTGGGCGTATTGTTCTGTTTGTGTGAAATCAAGTTTTTCGGTCATAATATTCCTCCTGAGAATAAAAACAATCTAATCAGTCTTTTATGCTATGTCAATATATTTCGTATATGTTATAAATCTTTGTTTTCTTTGACAAAATCGTCGATAATCTGCGTTAGAATATTGCAGAACTTATAATTCTGCCGTTCGGCTAAGGGAACACTGGTGCTACGCTGCCCGCATTCGAGCAGTTTGAGGTCTTCGGGCAAGACATCGAGTTTCGCAAAAAAGACATGTTTGATGTTTGGAACGATATCACCAGTCGGGCAGTCAAACGTGCGCCATCTGGTATAATTGCTCAATGTGATGCCGAGCTCCTCCATGACCTCGCGTTCCAGCGCTTCTTCCGGCGTTTCGCCCTTTTCGACCCAACCGCCGAATAGATCCCAGTGATTGGGAAACGGAATGGTTGGTTTGTCATCGCGCAGGTAGATTAGCAACTTGTTGTTGCGATCAAATAACAGAGCGGTGGCGACTTCTAACATTACAGCATCGTCTTTGGAATTAAGCCGGTCAAGCGGACAGGTGCTTCTGTCCCACCTTCGATTTTCATGACACCGATATTAATGAAGCTACCCATTGGCGGCAAAGCGTTTAGATTTGTGGCGTTTTCAATAAGACACAAATCCGCTTCCAAAAATAATTTATGCACTGGAAAACCGTCTTCTTCCCGATCAGGTGATAATGTGTCGATACCAATTCCGATAACGCCTTTATCAAACAAGACTTGTGCTGCATCTATCGAGACCGATGGAAAGCGTAGATTATTTCGGTATTGATCGGGTGTAGTCCAAAATTGATCCCAGCCCGTGTGTACAAAAACAAAACTGCCTGTTGCAATCTGACCATGCTGTATTTCAAAATTTTGGATATCTTGTACGGATAAACTGTATAACTCGTGTGCCTTGTCAACAATATTCAATACAACAGCCGGTCGTCCGATTAAACGATCTAAAGGCAATTCGTGAACCGCCATACCTGTTGAATTGCAATGAAGCGGCGCATCGATGTGTGTGCCAGCACCTGCTTTTGATTGATAATCGTAGATCAAAAATGAAAATTTCGCATCGGGGTCATGGGGATGCACCAAGCATTTCTCAAAACCACATGAGCCATTCCATGTCGGAATTTTATCATTTAATGTATGCGTCAAATCGACTATATCAAACAAAAAGCTGCTCATGATACCTCACACTGATGAACACTATAGCGCAGCTTAATCGACACATATCAATATGTAAATAAATTAAGCAGCCTTCAAGCGTGCACGATAATCCAGGATCCGCTTTTCCATCTCGGGTCGGAAATGTTTGACCAACGCTTGGATCGGCCAGGCGGAGGCGTCGCCGTGGGCGCAGATCGTGTGGCCTTCGATTTCCTTCGAGATATCGATCAGCATGTCGATCTCGGCAATGTCGGCCTGGCCGGTGACCATGCGGTTCATGACGCGCATCATCCAGCCGGTGCCTTCGCGGCACGGCGTACATTGGCCGCAGCTTTCATGCGCATAGAAACGCGACAGGCGCGCAATGGCCGCGACGACATCCGTCGATTTATCCATGACGATCAAACCGCCGGTACCCAATGACGACCCTGCTGCTTTCAGCGATTCGTAATCCATCAACACGTCTTCACACAAATGCGCTGGTAGAATTGGACAGGACGAACCGCCCGGAATGACGGCCAGCAAATTATCCCAACCGCCGCGCACACCGCCGCCGTGACGTTCGATCAACTCTTTCATAGGGATGTTGATCACTTCCTCGACATTGCCCGGCGTGTTGACATGGCCCGACATGCAAAACAGTTTTGTGCCTTTGGATTTTTCCGTACCGAATTGTGCATACCATGCACCGCCGCGTTTGAGGATGGCGGGAACAGATGCAATGGTTTCGACATTGTTCACCGTTGTTGGCAGGGAATATAAACCCGCCATGGCCGGGAACGGTGGCTTGTTGCGCGGCATGCCGCGATTGCCTTCCAGGCTTTCCAGCAGTGCGGATTCTTCGCCGCAAATATAGGCGCCAGCACCCCGATGCACGGCAATATCGAAATCCCAGCCGGAGCCGGAGGCGTTTTTACCGATCAAACCGCTGGCATAGGCTTCGGCAATCGCTTGGCGTGTTTCAGACGCTTCGTTACAAAATTCGCCGCGAATATAAATATACGCCTGATGCGCGCCGATCGCGAAGGCCGTCAATAATGCGCCTTCGATCAGTTTGTGCGGTTCGTTGCGCAGGATGTCGCGGTCTTTGCAGGTACCGGGTTCAGATTCGTCGGCATTGATGACCAGATAATGTGTTTTTTTGTAATTGCCGTTTTCGTCCGGCTTGGGCATGAAGCCCCATTTGGTACCGGTCGGGAAACCCGCGCCGCCGCGTCCGCGTAAACCCGAGGCTTTCATCTCGTCGATAATCCAGTCACGACCTTTGGCCAGCACATCCTTGGTGCCATCCCAATCGCCACGCTTTTGCGCAGCCTCAAGTGAAAAGCTTTGGAAGCCATAAAGGTTGGTATAGATGCGGTCCTTGTCTTGGAGCAATTCGACCATGATTTATGCTCCCACAAATTCTTTGAGTGTTGTTGGCCCGTTGCATGGGCATGACCCGGTGCGGCCCGTTTGTGAGCCTGTTTTCGGCTGGCGTCCGGCTTTTAATTCATCCAGAATGTGTTTGAAGCTCTCAGGTGTCAAATCTTCGTAATAATCATCATTGATCTGCAACATCGGTGCGTTGACGCAGGCACCCAGACATTCCACATCTTTGATGGTGAACAAGCCGTCGCCGGTTGTTTCATCAATGCCAATGCCCAAATGATCGCGCGCCGCATCCAAAATCGCCTGCGCACCGCAGCCACCTAGCAAACAGGGTGTCGTCGTGCAAATTTGCAGCAAAAATTTGCCGACCGGGTGCAGATTATACATCGAATAAAAGGTGGCGACTTCGTAAACTTTGATCGGCGGCACATTAATGATGCGCGCAATTTCATCCATAGCCGCACGCGGGATCCAGCCGCCACCGGTGGCATATGGACCGTAAGGTCCGGTTTCGGCAACTTGGCGCTGGGCCAGATCCAGCAAGGGCATCATCGCACTTTTGGGCCGATCCGCCGGATAGAGCCTGAAAATCTCTTTGATTTTCTCACTGTTCGCTGGCGTAAACGCAAAGCTTGCCGGTTGATAATTGTGATGAAGTGTCGCGGTTTTCATTGGGGAATGGCCCTGAGCATAAGTTCTGCCCGTGATTATAGGCAGCCTCGGTCCAATATTAAAGGGGCCTCTCATTTGTTTTAAATCACCGATATAGCAAAACTATATAGCAATATATATCTTGACATAAGATTGTAAACACTTATACTAAATTCAAAATTACTTATCGAGGATGTCACCATGGGCCAGCTTACTTATCCTACACCATCTATTGTTGTACCTACAGGGTATGAGAGCGAGTCAGAGGTCTTGCATGATCTTGTCTTTGAATTGCCTTTGAAAGACAAGCCTCAACACAAAGGTGATATTTCAATAAAAAAAGCCGATGCTCACCTCGCCTTGTTAATGGAAATGCTGAAAGACAAACCAGAAAATATGAAACTGGTAGCAGAAGAAATCTGTTACAAGAATTATTTTGAACATCAAAAGAAGTCACAGCATGCGATAAAAGCACTTTCGATCGTTCAAAGCCTTGACCCGTCTGTAACATTTGATGTCGCGAAAACTGTATATCAAACCAACACATGGGGAATGGAAAAAGACCTATTAATGAATATTGCAACATCCTCTGTTAAGCAGAATCCTGAAAAGCTGATAACAGATGAAAATGTTAAATTTTTCTATGCTCTTGGCACATCAGACTATGATAGCAGACTTTGTATCACAGGTTTCGAAATGCTCGATTTTGCAAGCCGCGTAAAACCTGATGTCACTGCAAAAATTGCAGATCGATATGACTCATTGAAAACAAAGTATAATAACTGGAAAGATATTCCAGCATCCGCTCAAGTTCTTAAAACAGAATTACGTTCTTTGAATAGAGAAAGTTATGGAGCTTCTGCTGAAAATACTGAGTTTATGAATGCTTTGATACGTACAGCAATAATTGATGAACAACCGAATAAATGGAATGCCAAAAAAAACTATCAAGAACAAATGCTAAGACAGTTTTGGCACAACGCTGACTTCGCGAAGAGTACAAGACCCTCAAAAAGAGAACGTCCAAGAACTTTAAGAGATTTCATGGAAAAGACCCGCGAAAAAGCGCTTGCAACGTTTGCCAAGCTCGAATCGATATAATTTAAAAACCGAACCCTATGGGTTTGGTTTAAATCCTGTCACGAAGATTTAAGAGAAAAATGGCGCGAATGACGGGACTTGAACCCGCGACCTCCTGCGTGACAGGCAGGCGCTCTAACCAACTGAGCTACATCCGCATTAGAGAGGCACACCATAGGGGGTTTTGCAAAGGGTGTCAAACGGAAAATTTGTCTGCTACTTAGGGCTTTTTCCCAAGCATTTAACGGCCTGATCAGCGCGTAAACAAAATCGTGTCATGCCGACTGATCGTCTCGCCAAGTTGCAAGGCAGGCAGATCATCGCGCAGCCAATCGGCCAGGCGTTCTGGGTATAATGTCAGATTCGGCACGGCTGAGAGTGGCACCCATTGTGGGTGATATTGATTCTGTTCCGTCTGGCGGTCTGCCTCCTCGCCGCCTAGCTTCACCTCGCCACCGCCAATATAGGTGCAGACGCCGATATAGTGATCGCTGTTATCGGGAAAATCGAGATGATAGGCAATGTAATTGACAGTGACCTGTTGACAGGTTTCTTCGGCGATTTCACGAATGATGGTGTGTTGAATGGTATCGCCAGCCTCCACCCCGCCACCCGGCAGCACATAAAATTCCTGGCCGTCTTTGATCCGGTGCATTAGCAAAATCTGATCGTTGTGAATGACGATACCCGCGGCGCGGATGCCGTGGGGTTTGTTATCAAACAGCGTAAAACGTTGGCGCATAACTTATCCCAGTTCGGCTAAATCAAACGGTGTACCCTGATACACCATGTTCAGCCAGTTGCAAAACAGCAACGTGCGGTGCGCGCGCCAGGTGATGCGTGGCGGCAGGGTCGGGTCGTTATCGGGAAAATAATTGTGCGGCACATGCGGGTTGAGGCCGGTTGCGACATCGCGCGCATATTCTTTTTGCAGCGTGTCAGCGTCATACTCCAGATGATTGAGAATATAGACACGGCGATGCGCAGCGTCCTCGACAATGAAAATGCCGGACTCTTCGGACGCGGTTAAAATTTCCAGCGCAGCATGCAGCGCAATATCAGCGGCACGGATTTCCGTGTTGCGTGACACCGGCACATCAAACCGGTCGTCAAACCCGGCCATCAGCGGCACAAACGGTGTCAGCAATTTGTGGCGGTACACGCCAGACATTTTCTGCGGCAGGCTGTATTTCGGTACGTCATTATAATAATACAGGCCGGCAAACGCGGCCCAGCATAAGAACAGGCTGCTGTAGACATGGGTTTTGGCCCAGTCGAGGATCTGCGTCAGTTCATCCCAATAGGTAATCTCTTCAAACGGCACATGTTCAACCGGTGCGCCGGTGACAATCAGCGCATCGAAATTGCGGTGTTTGACGTCGGCAAAGGTCTGGTAAAACGCCGCCAGATGGTCTTGTGTTGTATTCTTGCTGGTGTGGCTGGCCATGTGGAGCAAGGTGATCTCCACCTGCAATGGCGAGTTACCGAGCGCACGCAACAATTGCGTTTCCGTCGTCACCTTGTCCGGCATCAGATTAAGAATGGCAACCTGCAAAGGCCGAATATCCTGCCGCATCGCGCGGTCTTCCAGAATGAATGACACATGTTCTTGTTCAAGAACCGCACGGCCGGGGAGTGTTTGGGGAATTTTGATGGGCATGATTACAAACTTAACAACAAATCATTCAATTCCGCAATCGAATGCACCAGATGATCTGGCTTGGCATTCGTCAGGCGTTCACTATCATGGCTGCCGTGGCTGATGGCGATGACGGGAATATTCGCGGCTTGTGCCATGTGGATATCGTGTGTTGTATCACCGACAACAATTGCGTTGTGTTTATCGAGATGAAAACGCGCCACCAGATGATCAATCATATCAGCAGACGGTTTATCCCGTTTGCCTGCTTCTTCCATGCAGGTTCCGGTTACGCATTTATCGAAAAACGGTGCCAGATTATTGGTTTGCAGCACAATATTTGTTGTGTAAGCGTCATCACGGGCGGAAGGGCTACGCTGACATCGTACATCAACCGACAGACAAAAGAGCCTTGTCGATCGGCACAAAACAGCAGTAATGACCCATTGCATCCCGATCGGTATGACACGTCCCACTCAAGGATGGGTAATTCCCCTGCACCGCCAGCCAAAATTCTAGTGTAGTGTTGGCAAAAGTTGTACTCGAACGGATCGCCACTTCAGGCGTGACGCCTTACGTTAGACGCATTGGAATGGCTGTCTGTGCAAAAATTGGCTTTGGTGCAAAAAGAAAATCCGACCTGGATAGACAGGACTAAGAGGGCCAGCAGTCAGATACAATATTCCTGACAAACTCTAAGATTAGCAATTAATTTTTGCGGTAGCACTAAGGTAGAACTAGAGATAAATTCAAGATGGCGTGCTAATTAAGTGCTTGAAATCTGGTGGGCGTAACAGGGATTGAACCTGTGACCTCTCCCGTGTGAAGGGAACGCTCTACCGCTGAGCCATACGCCCAACATCATCTGGGGAAGTGGTGGGCAGTGAGGGGATCGAACCCCCGACCACTTCGGTGTAAACGAAACGCTCTACCGCTGAGCTAACTGCCCGCAAAACATCGCTGCTTTGAAGCCGACAGGCTAGACAGACGTCAGGCAAATGTCAATCTATGATTTTTGCCATATTAAAATAGCTATTCGTGACATTTTAACGACTATCCGTCACCTCATTTGCAGCTTGATCATCCTCCAAGGTAAGAGGCGTATCATCCGCTTGAATTGCATAGTCCTGATATTTATATTTTTGATAGGGCATTGGTTTGCCTTTGAGCGTTTTCAGATAATCCCAGCGTGTGTCTTTTTCCGGGATGTAAGGCAACGCTTCTTCGAGTGACACGGTGGGATCACGAAAAAACCGCGCCAAAATATAGCCAATCACAAAGCCGCTGACTTGTGCCCAATAGCTCAAGCCATTTGGGTGACGGGACATGATGAACGCAAACGCGAGGTTGAGCAAAAAGAAGAACCCGACCAGAAACATGACATTGATGCGAAATCCGTCATCATCAAGGTTCCAGCGCCACAAACGGTTAGGCAAGTTATAGCCCCAGCCCATGATGATGTCCTGCCCTGGAAAGATCCAGACATAGGCGCCCATGATTGCTGCGACAATGCCGCCGATACCGATCTGCAGATTATGCGACCCGCTTTGCAAACAGAATTGTGCAAACATGGTCATCACGGCTGCAATCAGAATAAAAATGATGTAACGCCCACGGCCCATCGCATATTCGACGTTATCGCCAAACACCGCCAAAGCAAAAATATTGAAAAAGCTGTGAAAAATTGTAACGGTAATAATGCGGTTTTCTGGTGTCATGCGATGAATAGACACAGCCTCACGAAATAAACGGCGCCGGCCAAACCCTGTGCCTGGCCAAAAGCTGCCCTGTTGAAACAGGGCCGCATGATGAATGGGGTCAATGGTAATCCACATACACAACACAATCGTCAGCACAAACAGGCCAGCCGTAATATAAGGGGTGTCGGTGTGGGGATTATCGTCTATCACAGTAAAATCCTGTAGCTAAAAAAAACGCCGGACAAATTACTCTGTCCGGCGCCCTTAAAACGGGAACGAAATTTATTTCGTGCCATTTGTTTTGGTGGCTGTCGTGTTCGTATCGTTGACAGCGTCTTTCAGGCCTTTACCAGCAGTGAATTTGGCCTGGTTCGACGCGGCGATTTTAATCGTGGCACCGGTGGCTGGGTTACGGCCATCGCGGGCTTTGCGGTGCGACTTTGAAAATGTGCCAAAGCCAACGAGGCGGACGTCGTTGCCTTTTTGCAGCGAAACGGTAATGCCTTCAAAAGCTGCATCCAGAGCTTTTTGTGCAGCGGCCTGGCTGATGCCGGCTTGTTCGGCGACATATGTCGCGAGTTCGAGTTTATTCACAGGGGTTCCCCTTTGTTACATATATTAAGAAGGGCGATTCCAATGGAACCGCCCTTCTGTCTTACCTGATTTTACAATAAATTCAATGATGGATCGGTGTTTCTGCAGCAGATTCACCGGCATTTAACGGCAAATCACTTTTTAGTGCCGGGTCTGGCAACGGTGTGATCGGTCGAACCAGTGCATGTTTCAGCACTTGGTCGATCATTTCAACCGGAATGATTTCCAAACCGTTTTTCACATTGTCCGGAATGTCGGCCAGATCTTTAACATTATCATACGGGATCAACACCGTTTTGACACCACCACGCAAAGCCGCCAGCAGTTTTTCTTTCAAGCCACCGATAGGAAAGACGCGACCACGCAAGGTGATTTCGCCCGTCATCGCAATATCACGGCGCACCGGAATGCCCGTCAAAATTGAGACGATCGACGTGACCATGGCAATACCGGCTGATGGACCATCCTTTGGTGTGGCCCCTTCAGGAACGTGAACATGCACGTTTTTGGTTTTCAGCTCATCATAGACAATACCGAAATCCTTGGCGCGCGATTTGATGAGCATCTCGGCCGCTATCACCGATTCTTTCATGACCTCGCCCAGTTTCCCGGTCGTCGTCACTTTGCCTTCGCCTGGCAGTGTCACAGCCTCGATAGAGAGCAGATCGCCGCCGACTTCCGTCCACGCCAGGCCGGTGACAATGCCAGCCAGATCGTTGGTTTCAATCTCACCAAAGCGATGTTTACGCACACCGGCAAAATCACCGAGATTGGTACTGTCGACGGTGACCTGTTTTGTATCTTTCAGCAAAATGCGTTTCACCGCTTTGCGCGCAATGTTGGCAATTTCGCGTTCCAGATTTCGCACGCCACTTTCACGCGTGTAATAGCGCACCAAGTCACGGATGGCCTCATCGGCAATGACCAATTCATCCTTGCGCAAACCATTCATATCGATTTGCTTTTCGATCAAATGGGTTTTTGCAATTTCGAGTTTTTCATCTTCGGTGTAACCCGCAATCCGGATCACTTCCATCCGGTCGAGCAGTGGCCGGGCAATGTTGGTCGAGTTTGCCGTACAGATAAACATGACATCAGACAGATCGTAATCCACATCGAGATAGTGATCGTTGAATGTGTTGTTTTGTTCCGGGTCTAACACCTCCAGCAATGCCGCTGCAGGATCGCCACGGAAATCAGATCCCATTTTGTCAATTTCATCCAGCATAAAGACCGGATTATTGACGCCAACTTTTTTCATGCTTTGCACAATCTTGCCGGGCATGGCACCAACATAAGTCCGGCGATGACCACGGATTTCAGACTCGTCGTGCACGCCCCCTAGAGCGACACGGATAAATTTACGGCCTGTCGCTTTGGCAATGGATTTGCCGAGCGACGTTTTACCAACACCTGGTGGCCCGATCAAACACATGATGGATGAGCGTACCTTTTCGGTACGTTGCTGCACAGCAATATATTCAACGATCCGTTCCTTGATTTTGTCCAGACCGTAATGATCGTTGTCCAGCACCGTTTGGGCTTTTTTCAGGCTCTTCTGCAAACGTGTTTTCTTGCCCCATGGCACAGCGATCAACCAGTCGAGATAGTTGCGTACGGTTGAATATTCGCCTGCCATCGGGTTCATGACCTTAAGCTTTTTAAATTCATCAGCGGCTTTTTTCTTGACCTCTTCCGGCATTACACCGGCGAGGTTTTTGATCTTATCTTCCAGTTCTTTGAGATCGGTCGAGTTATCATCGCCTTCGTTCAATTCTTTTTGAATGGCCTTGATCTGCTCGTTCAGAAAATAATCGCGCTGATTTTTCTCCATCTGCGTTTTGACACGCTTGCGGATTTTTTGCTCGACCTGTAACAATTCCAACTCTTCTTCCATAAAGGTGAAGAGTTTTTCCAGACGCGAAAACGGCGTTTTCAGTTCCAGCACTTGCTGCTTTTGCGGAATTTTGAGTGGCAAATGGGCAGCCAGTGTATCAGCCAATTTTGCTTCATCGTCCATCTGTTGCAAGGTTGTCAACGTATCCGCCGGGATTTTTTTATTGAGCTTGGCATAACTTTCGACAGCGTTGAGAGCGGCACGGCGCAAGGCATCTATGTCTTCATCCGGATTGGCTGCATCATCACTCAAAGCACTGATTTGTGCTGTGAAGAATGGTTCACCATTGTTTAAATCTCTGGCTTCGGCACGGTGCAAGCCTTCAATCAGGACCTTGACGGTGCCATCCGATAATTTCAGCAATTGCAGGATGTGCGCAACCGTGCCAACGCGATACAAATCGTCTGCCTCGGGTTGCACCTGATCAATGTCTTTTTGGGTCAGAAGCATGACTTTTTTGTCGCCCTTCATCACGCTTTCCAACGCTTGAATGGATTTTTCACGTCCCACAAACAGCGGCACGATCATATGCGGAAACACGACAATATCGCGTAACGGCAGAACAGGTATCCGCGCAGGCGGCGTTTCGGCGAAAACATTGCCGGTCACGATTTTTTCTGATGGGATTTCTGCAGTCATATATACTCTCCGGTGATGCTCCCGCGAAGCGGCAAGCAGATGACGACGAGCAACTCAAAAGAGACATTGCTCGTCTAAGATCTATTATACATGATATGGGATGAGTTGTTAAGATTTCAACTAGCGTTTTATCTTAACCGGGTACCGGTAATTAACTGGCTGATTTAGACAACAGGAACCGGACGGCTGTCGACGACATGGTCAATCAGGCCAAACTCTTTGGCTTGTTCGGCGGACATGAAATTGTCGCGTTCTAGAGCCAGTTCGATCTCCGCATAGCTGCGGCCGGTGTGACGCACATAGACGTCATACAGGGTTTTACGCATTTTGCGGATTTCTTCAGCGTGGATCAGAATATCTGTTGCCTGCCCTTGGGCACCGCCCAGTGGCTGATGCACCATTACACGCGAGTGTGGCAAGCAATAGCGTTTGCCGGCAGCACCAGCGGTCAAGAGCAACGACCCCATGGAACAGGCCTGACCGATACAGACAGTCGAGACATCGCATTTGATGTATTGCATCGTGTCATACATCGCCATACCGGAGGTCACAACGCCACCGGGTGAGTTGATGTAAAAGGATATGTCTTTGGACGGGCTTTCCGATTCCAGGAACAACAGCTGCGCGCAGATCAAAGCCGAAACCTGGTCATTCACTTCGCCGGTCAGAAAAATAATGCGTTCTTTGAGCAGACGCGAGAAAATATCGTATGAACGTTCGCCGCGGTTGGTCTGTTCGATGACCATCGGGACGAGCATGCTTGTAATTGGATCGTGAGCCATAAGATGTTACCTTCAAACTATGTGTCGTTATAGTCTAGCTGTAGCGGCTAACTTATGAAAGAACCGTTAGCAGCAGAGCCGATGTTTTCCTTAATACAAAGAGCGTTAGTGGCCCTGTACAATTTTCATTTTGCTGCCAGCAGTTAATGCCGTTTCCGGCGTCACGCCGTTCAACAGGCAAAACCGGTCAACCGCATGATCTGGCACAACCATTTTTTGTGCCAGTGACGCCACGGTATCGCCGCTTTGCACTGTCGTCAAACGGACACGGTTTGGACTGAGCGCGGCGCGGTCTGCAGCGGTTAAGGCTTTGAAACTATAGGTGCTGCGTTTAAACGCATCCGCGTATTTTGCCTGGTCACCCACATTGGTCAGGAACGCCAGACGGTAAAATTCACCGCCGTCACCAGCTAACGCAACAAAACGTCCGTCTTTCGTCCCGCCAGAGGTGTTGACCTGCGCGACGCCGGTCGCGGCTGGCAGATTATTGACCGTGATCGTTTCGACATTTGACGGGTTTTGACTGGCCAGCCAGGTTTGCGCCAGATAGGCTTGCGGGTCGTTTGTTGTTCCTTTGCCACTGTCAAAAACGATGATCGCACCATGACCGTTTTCGGCCACGACCTGTTTGTCGCCATTTTGTATATTAAATCCGTCCGGCACCGTAAAGCGCACGCCGATCCCGGGATGGATATAGTCATTGCCGCGCACAAAACCAGAGGTCGTACTGCCGCCGTAGGTTGTGCCGTCAATGGCCGCTAAATAGGCGTCACGACCCAGATTATATTGCGCCTGTGGCGCACGTGATGCGAGGGCGTAAGCACGCGAAATACGGGCTGGCGTCGAAGGGTGCGTCGACATGAATGTCAGCTGTGAACCGCCGCCGCTTTTGCTGATGCTGTTTTCAAATTGTGTGTTACGCTCCAGCATTTCCAGGAAATGCGCCATTTCGGTCGGGTCGTAGTTCGCCAGCTGCATATAGCGAATACCCAAACTATCGGCTTCATATTCATCTTCACGCGAATACTTCAACAAGCCTGCCTGCGCGCCAAAACCGGCAACCTGACTGGCCAGCTGACCCGTTGCACCGCCCAGCACCGACCCCAGCAGCCCAACCCCAATATTGGCGACAGCGGTTTGGCTATATTGCTGTGCCGAGTGACGCGCCTGAATATGACCCAATTCATGCGCTACGACGCCAGCGACTTGTGCTTCGTTTTGTGCCAGATTCAACAGGCCGCGGGTCACATAAATATATCCGCCCGGTACGGCAAAGGCATTGATATCGTCGGTGTTTAATACGGTAAAGGTATAATTCGGCACGTCACGACGTTCGGTGTAGGGCACCAGCTTCGTGCCAATCATGGTGATATACTGGTTCAAGGCCGTATTATCGCTGACCCCGCCATATTGTTTGACGATGTCGCTATGCTGTTCATCACCGGTCGTTTGCTCGTCTTGCGGACTCATGAGACCGGCAAAGATCGATTTCCCCGTCGCAGCATTTGTTGAGCAGGCCTGTAATGGCAAAATCAACGTCAACAGGCTGAGAACCAAAACAGATTGGCGGAGTGTAAACGGCATTTGCATATCCTTTTTCGGGCCTTAACCTACTTGCGCCACGGTCGCAGGAGGCTCATAATTTGCCCAACCATAATAGATTATTCTCTGGAGCAGACAATGGCATTCAATACCCTATCCGACCTGACAAACGTCACCGGCAAGAAAATCCTGCTGCGCACCGGATTTGACGTGCCGGTCAAAGATGGCGTGATTCAGGATGCCACCCGCTTAGAGCGCGGCCTGGCCACCATTCAGGAACTCAAAGACAAAGGCGCGATTGTCATTATCCTGACCCATTTGGGTCGTCCAAAGGGCAAGGACGCAACCTTGTCAGTTCAGCCGATTGCGACAAAATTATCTGAATTGCTGGGCCAGAATGTCACCTTCATTGCCGATTGCATTGGTGACACGGCGAAGACCGCGATTGCCCAATTGAAAAACGGCGATGTGGCCATGCTGGAAAATCTGCGTTTTTATGCCGAAGAAGAACAGAACGATGCCGGTTTTGCCAAACAGCTGGCAGCACTTGGTGATATCTATGTGAGCGATGCCTTTTCCGTGGCCCACCGCGCGCATGCGTCCATCGAAGGCATTGCCAAATTGCTGCCAGCCTATGCCGGTCGTTTGATGCAGGAAGAGCTGGATGCATTGCAAGCCGGTCTGGAAAACCCGACACGTCCGGTCATGGCGATTGTCGGCGGTTCGAAAATTTCGACGAAACTCTCCGTCCTCGATAATCTGGTGAAAAAAGTAGATTATCTGGTATTGGGTGGCGGGATGCAGAACACGTTTTTTGCCGCACAGAATGTCGAAGTCGGCAAATCCTTGTGCGAGCGCGACATGATTCCGGAGGCCAAAAAAATCATGGCGACCGCTGAAAAAGCGGGCTGCAAAATTGTTTTGCCGCTGGACCGTGTGGCCGTTAAAGAATTCGGCGCAAACGTGCCATTCACAATCGTGCCATTCGATCAATTGCCAGCCGATCAAGAAGGCGTGGATATTGGCCCAGCGACCGTTGAGAATTTGCGCGACATTCTCAAAACCTGCAAGACCGTGTTGTGGAACGGGCCGATGGGTGTGTTCGAAGTGAAGCCGTTTGACAAAGGCACCAATGACCTCGCCAAAGCTGTTGCCGAATTGACCAAATCTGGCCAGTTGCAAAGCGTCGCAGGTGGTGGCGATACGGTGTCTGCGTTGGAACAAGCCGGTGCGATTGACGATTTCTCCTACGTCTCGACCGCTGGTGGCGCATTTTTGGAATGGTTGGAAGGCAAAACTTTGCCGGGCGTTCAAGTGTTAGAACGCAAAGCCGCTTAAGCGCCTAATCTAATCATTGTTATGTTGCCATTTCGCAATGGCTTCGCGCGCGTAATGGGGTGTGACCATCGCAAAGCGGTCTTGGGCACTGATAATGTCCTTTTCGTGCAGAACGCTGTGTGATTCGGCTTGCCGACGCCACAGCAGATACAGCCCGTTAAAGTCACCGCGCGTTAACCGCAAAGTATGCGCGATGACCGCCAGTGTTTCAGTGGTATCCTGTAACAGCAAATCAAGCACACGTTCCGGTTTGGTTTGTGTCAGTAGCGCAATCAAGCAGGTGAACAGCGGCACATCGCCATGACGCAAGGCTTCCATTGGCTGGCGTGACGTAATGGCACCATTTGCTTGAACGCGTTCCGCCTTGATTTTCGCCTGATCAGTCAGTGCGAACACACCGCTTTTCAGATTGACGCGCTGCTGGATTGCTTCATCCATCAATTGATCCAGCTTGAGCGCACTCATCGGGAATTGATCGAGAATGAACTGGCGCAACTTTACCGACACATGCCAGAATAGTTTGGCTGCGATTTCTGGTGTGACTTCCTTGCGTTGCAAAAATGGCTGTTGCAACAACGGGCGTTTTTTGGCGATATCGGTCAGGTAGTCCAGGCAAATGTCATTTAATTGCGTACCCGGATTGCGCAACAACAATAAATATGCGGTCTCATTGTTATCCTGTTCCAGAACACGGGCCGCGATTTGTGCTGAAATCATTTTGCGTTGCGCAACGGCTTGGGCATAAGCCGGATCATGCGCAAAATGATCCAGCACTTTGAGTAATTCTGCGTTATCAAGTAACGGTGACAAACGCAACACCGGATCAGCGACTGGAAATGGATTTTGATAAATCAGGAACTGAATCAGCTCCATCGGACAGTGCGGCTGCGTTGCTAATTGCGTTGCCAGCGCAATCCGTAAATCCTGTTCGGCTTCTTTGAGGAGCAACAGCAAAATATCGACGGCCGTTTGCCGATGCTCGGTCTGGACGATATCCTGAAGCGACGTGGCCAGTTCCATACGGTCATGGGCGCTGCCGCTGCGCGCCAGGCGGTATAAATATTCGGGTTTGGAAAAGTCCATAATGGGGTTGTCCATGCGTAAATTTCCGTTAAACTATTCATATTATTTGGTTTTCTACCCTTTCATTATAGCGAATCATAATTGATAGAAGATGAATCGGGCGGGCATGGCTTGATTTTCGACGTCTTAATGCTTATGTTATTCAAATATTTTTAAATCTTCGGGTTTATACTGTGTAGAGTAAGCAAAAGGTGTTGTATGAGCGATTTCTTGCCACAAGGCGGTTTGTCCCAGGCCTATACGGCCCTCACCCGGTTTGCCGGCATTGAGCGTAATACGACCCGCGAGAAAAGCAGCCAGAATTTTGCCACGCAAGTCGACCAGTCTGGTAAAAGCGAATTTAATGCGGCTGACGAAACATTATCTGCCCAGCCACGGTCTGTGACCAAAGAAGATGGCTTTAAAGAGTATTTTGTGTCGACATCATCAACGATTGATCCCAACGCACCACGCGGATCGTATGTGAATATCGTGGTTTAATCCGCGATCACCGCGACACAATTTTCCAGCAAGCACGCCACCGTCATCGGGCCAACGCCGCCCGGAACCGGAGTGATATAACCGGCTGTTTGCTGTGCTTCGGCAAAATCGACATCGCCTTGTAAACTGTTGTCAGCCATGCGGTTGATCCCGACATCAATGACGATGGCACCCGGTTTGATCCAGTTGCCTTTGACCAGATGTGCCTGTCCGACGGCCGCTACAAGAATATCCGCTTGACGACACAATTCCGGCAGGTCGCGTGTGTAGCGATGCGCTTGTGTCACGGTGCAATTTTCGGCCAGCAACAGTTGCGCCATAGGTTTGCCCACCAGATCAGAACGGCCAATGACGACGGCATGTAAGCCGGTTAAATCGGAGCGCACCGATTTAATCAGGCGCAACGCGCCTTTTGGTGTGCAAGGCAAATGTGCCGGCAATCCCAGACCACGGCGACCTGCGTTTAAAATAGTCAAGCCATCTACGTCTTTTGATGGTGCAATTAAATTCAACAGCTGTTGTTGTGACAAATGTTGCGGCAACGGCAATTGCAACAAAATGCCCTGAACATGCCGGTCGGCATTTAATTCCGTGATCAGATCCGCGATAGCATTTTGATCAATATCCGCATCAAAGCGGTGAATAATAGCGTTAATGCCAGCGGCCTCTGCCGCTTTTGATTTGACGCGCACATAGATTTCGCTCGGCGCATGATGGCCAATCAAGATCACAGCCAAACCCGGTTCAACACCCATATTTGCCGTAAAGACTGCAGCATGTTGTTGTGTTTCGTCATTCAGCTTGGCCGCTAGCGCGCGGCCGTCAATAATCTGTGCGGTCATACTGAGAAAGCTCTATAAACCGAACCGCGTTGAGAGCCACACGATCGTATACTGGATCAATTTCAGAATGATCAGGACGACAACTGGCGAAATATCGACGCCACCAAACACGGTTGGCATGACACGGCGGATCGGCGCGTAGAGACGGTCTGTCACGCCGGTAATAAATTCATAGGCACGGCGAATGCCGGGATGGGACAAATTCAAAACCCGGAATGCCACCAGCCATGACACGATTACCGATACCAGCACCACCCAAAACACGATGTCGCACAGCACCAAGATCAAATAGAAAACAGGATTTGGCATGTCAGACCTTTCAAGGGGGATGCCATGATGGCCGGCATCGGTTAAACTGTCACCAAGGTGACACACTTGCACTTTTTTCACAAGATACAGTGTTTTCCACGCCTTGTTGCGCTTGCAGCCACCCGCTAACGCCCTTATATCAATGACATGCTGAATCGGTGGATCTCTCAATGTCTGTTGCGGATGAGCTGGGTTATGGCGTTTTGCCTGACCCTGACGGTTCACGGCTATGCCCAAACACTCCCAACCAATCCCAATGTCTCGATTTGTCCGTCGAATTCAGCGATGGAAACGATTATCCATGTCAATCTGGAGATGCCGGAACCATTGATCAATCACGCCAAATCGCGTGACGAGCTGCGGGATTTTAGCGTGTCGACAAAATCACCCTATGGTGAAAACAGTATGACGCATGTTAACGGCCTGATGCGCGGTCCGGTCGAACTCAAGACTAACACGACGATCGCCTGGCAGAACAATCCACAGGTGCGGCAGAACTGTTTCTGGTATCGTACTATTACGTTGACCTTGCGTTTGAAGCCGACAATCTACGTCGCACGTGAAATTCCAGAAGACACCTGTTATTACAATGCGATCATCGAGCATGAAATGAAACATGTCGAAGTGGATCGTGGATTGGTGCGTGACTATCAGAATATTTTGTATGACACGGTCGAAAACTTTACGCAGAAAAATGGCCGTATCGATCATAGCCCGTTCGGTGATGAGAAAATTGCTCAAAAACAATTGATGGATGATTTGTCGGATCAGGTGCAAACGATTCATTACCATATGCGTCAGGACCGGATTGAGCGACAAGCGAAAATCGACTCGTTGACCGAATATAACCGGGTCGCTGACCAGTGCGAACTGGATGGCATGGAATATCAATGACCGTATAAGCCGGTCATGTATTTATTGATGACCGTTTTTGAAAGACAGTATGATGCTTGATTTGCTCAACCGACCACGCCGTCTACGCAGCTCTCCTCTGATCCGCCGCATGGTGCGCGAAACAATTGTGACGACAGATGATTTATTATATCCGATGTTTGTGACAGAAGAGTCTGAGACAACGCCTATTCCGTCAATGCCCGGCATATCACGCCTGACCATCGACGATGCCTGTCATCAGGCCGAAGAGGCTGTGCGGCTGGGCATTTCAGCCATCATGTTATTTGGCATTCCCTATCACAAAGATGAGTTTGGCAGCACCGGTTATGCCGATGACGGGATTGTGCCGTCAACCATTCGCGCGATCCGCAAAGCGGTTGGCAATGAATTGTTGATCGTGCCGGATGTATGCCTGTGCGAATACACGTCACACGGGCATTGCGGCGTGATTGAGAATGGTAATGTTGCGAACGATGCAAGCGTTGCCCTACTGGCGCGTGCGGCCCTATGTTATGCCGCAGCCGGTGCCGATATGATTGCACCGTCGGACATGATGGACGGGCGCATTGGCGCTATCCGCTCGGCTTTGGATGGCAATGGGTTTTCAAACATGCCGATCATGGCTTACAGTGCGAAATTCGCCAGCGGTTTTTACGGGCCGTTTCGTGAAGCGGCCGGCAGCACACCACAATTTGGCGACCGCCGCACCTATCAAATGGCAGCCCCTAACCGTCGTGAAGCGATGCGGGAAATTGCGCTGGATATCGCAGAAGGTGCCGATATCATCATGGTCAAACCGGGTTTGGCGTATCTGGACATTGTACGTGATGCGCGTGAACGGTGCGACCTGCCGATTGCGGTCTATAATGTGTCGGGTGAATACAGCATGGTGAAAGCAGCTGCGGCTAACGGCTGGATTGATGAAGCGCGTGTCGTCGATGAGACCCTGACCGCGTTCAAGCGCGCGGGTGCCGATGTGATATTGACCTATCACGCTTTGGATTTTGCGCGTCGGCAACAGGATCAGTGATCACATTGTCAAATTTGAGAAAGCGTTAAGCGCTTGTGGTCATACTGATATCATGATGCGCCTGTGTTTCCTGTTTATGTTTGGTCTGGCTTTATTGTGTCCAGTTACAGGCTTTGCGTTCAGCCCGTCTGATTTATTGCAAGAATGTCCGAAAGAGATGCCACATGCCGATATTCGGGTGTCGGTTGCCATGTTCGACCCGCCTGTCTACCGCAACTACTCGTTCCGTGAACTGGACGGCATGAAATCGCATCCCTCGCCTTACCCCAGCGATCAATTGTCGCATACCTATGGCATGAAGTCCGGGCCGATTATTTTTATGGCGGATTCGAAGATTGCATCACAGACCAATCCGCTGACGAAAAAAAGCTGTTACTGGTATGCCAATTTGAATTTGACTATTCAGCTCAAACCGGAAATTTATATCGCCAAAGAAATTCAGCCGCATTCCTGTTACGAAGCCGCAGTGTTGAAACATGAATTGCGCCACGCCGATATCGACCGCGAATTGTTACGTGATTTCCAGCCGATCATCACGCAAACATTGACTGAATATGTGATGAAAACCGGTATGCTGGGCGGCGTTTCCGTCACTGAACAGGACGCCATGTATCAACGTTTAAAAGATGCATTGGATAATCAAATGAACGTGATTCATCATCATATCGAACCGGTGCGTGAGCAGCGACAGGCGCAAATCGATACGGTTGAATCCTATGACGCAACAGCAGCACCATGTCGCGGCACGGAAGACATTCCGCGTTAATCGAATTGGCGTCTGATACAGCTCATATAGAGAATGCCGGGTTTTAAGGCGCCGTGTTCGGTCATGCAATGCGGCATGGCCAGTTTGGCCAAAATGTCAGCACCCGGTTGCGCCAGATTGCCCTTGCGGACAATGTTGCGAATGATATCCAGCCGGATCAGATGCTGTCCTGACGCATAAATTTTCTCGACGCTTTGTGACTGGCAGGACGCATTGCATTCCGCAATCGCTTTTTTGATGTCGGCATTCAGCGCGTGTTCAAAATTGATCTGGCTTTCGTCAAACCGTTTAATACAGATCATGACACGTTCCATGTAAGGATGCGCGTAATGCACCGCAGACAGATGCGATTGATGCGGCAATTGCACGCTGCCGGTAATGTCGAAATTATAACCGTCCATAGACGGAGTTGTTGGATTCTGTTGTTCATGTTCACAGCAAGCATTTAGTGGCAGAAACATGCAACTATCGTAGGAAACAACCTCGAGCGGTGGTACCTTGTTTTGGGATAAAGAAGAATGAGCGATAAATTTTGGTTTTAAAAATTCCAGCATGTTTATCTCCTTAAAATTAATTACATATTAATAAACATAAGGCTAATTACGCATAATGTCAATAAAATTTTATTTAATTTTAACCTTTAATCGATTCTATTGTTTATCAGTTTTTTGTTGTGGGACTTTGTTGGACAAATACAATGATGTCCTGGGCGCGCTGGCGGGACGCTGTGGCCGTCTTGGGCAATTGTCGTTGGGCGGCACTGGCCTGTTGCGTGGCAAAGGATTTATCGTTTTTCAGCAAGGCCTCTTCGGCCAGCGATAATTTGGCCATGCCTTCTTGCCCGTCCCTGCCATAGGCCGTGGCCAACAGGCGAAATAACAGCGGTGTCCGGTTTTCGGTCTGCCGGGCCTGATTGAGAACGGCGATGGCTTTGCTGTTACCGCGAAGGTCACGCGACTCCAAATACGCCTGCCCCAAACTCAAGCGGATGAGATCAGCTTTAGGCAACAGTGCCGAGGCTGTTTCTTCGGCTTTGATAGCCTCGTCGATGCGGCCATTTTCAAACAAAATTTGTCCGCGCATTTCGGGGATAAATCCGTCATCCGGATGTTCTTTTTGCAAAATCGCCAATTGTCTCAACGCGTCATCAACTTTGCTGGTGCGGTAGAGGGCAATAGCGTAACCATAGCGGCTGGCAAAATCATCCTTGTCTTTAAAATCCTGCATGGCAAGTTGCGGATTCATAAAAGCTTGGATTTTCGCTTTGATCCGCGCATGCATGGCGACAAAACTGGCCGGATAGTCTTTGCTACTGTTCCGGCTGTGTGCCACGAACGCTTTGACACTGTCCAAACGCTGTGATGATAGCGGGTGCGTCTGCATATATTGTGATTGTTGAATGTCCGGCAGCATTTCTTGGTTGGCGAGACGCGCCAGAAAATTTGCCGTGCCTTGTGCGGAATAGCCGGCACCATCCAGATAGCTAAGACCCGCTTGATCGGCAGATGATTCATAGGTGCGGCTGTTTTTCAGCATGCGGTTCATCGTCATTTGCTGGCTGGCTGAAATAGCGGCGATACCGGCCCCTGCATCACCGGCTGCGACCCCTGCTGCAATGCCGGCCAACCCGCCCAGGATCGATTCAACGGATGCATTTTCGGCATTCTGTCGGCTGCGGATCAAATGTCCGCCTGTAATATGACCCGTTTCATGGGCAATAACGCCCAGCAATTCGCCGATATCATGCGTATCAAGGATAAGACCGGTATAGAGAAAGATATTTTGTCCACCGGCGACAAAGGCATTCAATGTGCTGTCTTGTAATATGACGATGCGGATATTGTTGGGTTGCAGACCGGCCTGTTGCCAAATCGGCGTTGCCATGTCATGCAGATCGGTTTCAATCTCTGTATCGCGGATCAAGCTTTGGGCATGGGTGGATGTGCTGCCGAAGACGATGGCAACGCAGATGACAAGCCAGGCACAACATTTACCCATGCGCATCGATCAGTTCGCGCGCACCTTGTTGCAACAATTGATGCGCAATCACCATGCCTAGGGCAGCGGGTGGCAAATCGGCCGCTTGTTTGGCTTCAGCTGTAATAATCGTCTGGCCGTCTGGTGACATGACCATGCCTTGCATGGTCAAACCTTGTGCTGTCTCTTCGCAGAAACCGGCAATGGCCGCATAACAGGTGCCTTGCAAATGCATCAGCATGGCGCGTTCAGCGGCCACAATACGCTCTGTCGTTGCAGAATTAATGCTCCGCAAATGGCTGCATTTTTCAGCGTCTTCCTTGCGGACCTGCAACGCCAAAACGCCTTGGGTGACGGACGGCAACATTTCCGACGGATCATAGGTCTTGGTGATATACTCTTCCATGTGCAGATAACCCAATCCGGCCCGTGACAACACCATGCCATCAAATTCACCGTTATTGAGTTTCTGCAAACGCGTGTCCACATTGCCGCGCACTGGCACGATGGTCGCCATCGGATATAATTTTTTTAAAATCGCCTGACGGCGCGGTGATGATGTGGCTAACACACATGTCTGATTTTTGGTCGGCTCACTCATGCCGGGGCGCATGATCAACACGTCACGCGGGTCGCTGCGGTTGAGAAAACAAAAGAGTTGCAAATCGGGATGCATCGGTTCGTCGCCGGGCATATCTTTCAGGCAATGAATGGCAACATCAATTTCCTTGTTCAGCAAACGTTTTTCAAGGTCTTTGACAAACGTACCTTTGCCGCCGAACAATCTGAGATCACCAGGAATTTTGCAGCCATCAGATAGATATTCCTGCACCGTAATTTCACATCCTGGATGAGCTGCTTCGATCAGCAATTTGGCATCATGCGCCATCATGCGCGCCATCTTACTGGCGCGGGTACCAAAAATTAAAGAACGGGGATGTAACATTGTCGTGATCTTCGTTATAAAGCAATTTTGCAGCGTATCTCGCGCTTAAACACTTAATCTGTCAAGGTCTGGCGCGTGATACAATTCTTAAACGTCGAGGTTGTTCACCTGTAACGAATTGTCTTGAATAAAGTCGCGGCGTGGCTCAACGATGTCGCCCATCAAGGTCGAAAAAATCTCATCAGCCTTATCCATCATGTCGACTTTGACACGCACCAGTGTCCGCACCGATGGATCTAATGTCGTTTCCCACAATTGATCCGGGTTCATTTCACCCAAACCTTTATAGCGCTGGATGGTCAAACCTTTGCGGCCAAACGCCATGACGGCATTATAGAGATCAACCGGGCCATGCACGGTCTCAGAAGTATTTCCCATGTGCAGTGTGCTTGGCACTTTGAAATACTCTTGCAACATGGCTTGTGACGCATGCAACGCTTGTGCTTCTGGTGTGTTCAGCAAATCGCCGCTCAAGGTGCGGTGTTCTCTTAAACCCTGCACTTCGCGGGTCAAAATCAGATGCTTGCCATCGACCGCCCCACTCCACTGTTCGTCGGTGTAAACCACGTTCAAACGCGCCGCCAGTTCCGAGGCACGGTCGGCCAGCGGCTTGTCATGATTAAAGGCATCAGCGATGGCGGCTTGTTGCGTGATCGTCAATGAACCAAGTGTTCGGTTCAATGTTTCGATATGACGCGCCTGATTGTGTGCCTGTTTGACAATTTCTGCCAACTCATCGCCGCCATGTTGGCCTTGTTCCGTTTTTAACACGGCGCTTTCCATGGCATATTGCAGCAGATAATTTTCCAACGCACGGTCATTTTTTAGATATTGCTCGGCCTTGCCGCGTTTGACTTTGTATAACGGCGGTTGCGCGATGTAGAGATGCCCGCGTTCAATCAATTCCGGCATTTGACGGAAGAAAAACGTCAGCAACAGTGTGCGAATGTGTGAACCATCGACATCCGCATCGGTCATGATGATGATTTTGTGATAACGCAGCTTGTCGATCTTGAAATCGTCGCGGCCAATGCTGGTGCCGAGTGCTGTAATCAGCGTGCCAATCTCATTGCTGGCCAGCATTTTGTCAAAACGGGCGCGTTCGACATTCAGGATTTTCCCGCGTAATGGCAAGATCGCCTGGAATTTCCGGTCACGCGCTTGCTTGGCGGAACCACCAGCCGAGTCACCCTCAACGATAAACATTTCGCACATGGACGGGTCGCGTTCCGAACAATCGGCCAATTTTCCTGGTAAGCTTGCAACATCCAGTACGCCTTTGCGGCGGGTCAAGTCACGCGCTTTACGCGCCGCTTCACGTGCCGCTGCCGCATCAATGACTTTGCCAATAATGCGTTTGGCTTCTGCTGGATGTTCTTCCAGCCATGTCGCCAGCGCTTCGCTGACGGAGTTTTCAACAACCGGACGCACTTCGGACGACACCAATTTGTCTTTGGTCTGTGACGAGAATTTCGGGTCTGGCACTTTGACTGACAACACGGAAGTCAAACCTTCGCGCATGTCTTCGCCGTTCAGCTCGATCTTTTCTTTTTTCGCGCTGCTCATGGTGCCAGCATAGGTGTTGATCGTACGTGTCAAGGCCGCACGAAAACCAGCCAAATGGGTGCCGCCATCGCGTTGCGGGATGTTATTGGTAAAGCACAGGGTGTTTTCATGAAACGCATCGGTCCATTCCATCGCGACTTCAACGGTGATGCCGGAATTTTTATCATGATGAATAAGGGCAATCGGCGGTGTGTGAATCGGTGTTTTGGAACGGTCAAGATATTGCACAAAGGCTTCAATACCGCCGGCAAATTGTAAATCGCTTTGGCGCGTCTCTTTGCCACGCAAATCAGACAGCGAAATAAAGACACCGGAGTTCAGAAACGCCAGTTCGCGGAAACGGTGTTCCAATGTCGTAAAACTGAACTCCGTCATGGTGAATGTATTTGGCGATGGCAGAAATGTGACCTCGGTACCGGTGCGGCCGCTGTCACCAACAGCTTTCAACGGTGCTTCGGCTACACCGTCACGAAAACGCATGTACCATTCCTTGCCTTCACGCCAGACACGTAAATCGAGGTAAGTCGACAGCGCGTTAACAACCGAGACACCCACCCCATGCAGACCGCCAGAGACTTTATAGGAATTCTGGTCAAATTTACCGCCCGCATGCAATTGCGTCATGATAACTTCGGCGGCGGAGACACCCTCTTCCTTGTGAATGCCAACCGGTACACCACGCCCGTTATCACGGATGGTGCACGAGCCATCAGCATTGATCACGACATCGATACGGTCACAATGACCAGCCAATGTTTCATCGATCGCATTATCGACGACTTCGTACACCATGTGGTGCAAACCGGACCCGTCATCTGTATCACCAATGTACATCCCGGGGCGCTTGCGAACAGCATCCAGACCTTTGAGAACTTTGATCGACTCAGCGCCATAGGCCTCAGTCGGAAGAGCAGGATTTTCGGTCATTTTTTGCAACGGTTCGGCCATGGGATAAATCAGAAAAAAGAGTGAAAATGCAACGGGATAAAAGGTAACCACTACCCCGTTCAAAAGACCTGCTCAGTCTAGCCGATTTTGTGCCATGCGTCGAGTGCGCCGGGATTAAAAAACATTGTCATTTCAAGCGGATGTCCGCCGGGTTTTGGCCCTTTATCCGTTTGGGATAATGGCTATAATGCCCCACATCTCAAGATGAACGCTAAACAATAAAACTAAAGGTTTGCCCGTCATGTCACCGTCTCTCTCCTCATGCATCCCTGGTTCATTGGCGCTCATTATACCTGTATACAACGAAGTCGATAATATTGATGCTCTCCTGAGTGAAATTGCAGACGTTAAAGGGATTATGTCTGACATATTGGAAACGATTATTATCGATGATGGCAGTACAGACCAGACGTTGAGTGTTTTGAAAACAGCTCGTATGACTTATCCCTGGCTACGGATTGTTCATTTGGTAAAGAATACTGGGAAAAGTTCTGCACAATGGTATGGCATACAGGCCGCAAAAGCTGAACTTGTCCTCACACTTGATGGCGATCGGCAAAACGACCCTGCTGATATCCCGGCTTTGCTAAAGGCTTATCAGCAGGCCAGCCAAAATGAGCATAAGCATGTTTTTGTGATTGGGCAGCGGGCGCAACGTCATGATGACTGGCTGCGCCGCAGCTCGTCAAAAACAGCCAACCGGATTCGTAAAGCTCTGTTAAAAGACGATACACGTGATAGTGGCTGTGGTGTGCGTCTGTGCCGCCGCGATGACTACTTGTCTTTGCCATTTTTTGGCAATATGCACCGTTTCATTTCGGCACTCGCCCTGCAAAATGGCTTTGAGCTCGTTTTGGTTGATGTCAATCATCGTCCACGGGTGGCAGGTGTCGCAAAATATGGCCTGTGGAATCGTCTGGTGCCGGGCATTGTCGATTTGTTTGGGATGTTATGGCTGGGCCATCGCCGCCGCCGTGTTACCAATATTGTTCATTATTAAATAGGTCGCGCCATGTATCAATTGATGCACCATCATCTGACAAATGCTGAAATTTGGATCGGGATCGGTTTTTTTGGTCAGGCCATGTTTACAGCGCGGTTTTTCCTGCAATGGTTGGCTTCGGAAAAAGCCAGGAAAAGCGTCATTCCACACAGTTTCTGGTATTTCAGTATTGCCGGCAGCGCGATTTTACTGGCTTATGCGATTTACCGCCAAGACCCTGTGTTCATCCTGGGGCAAGGTCCGGGTCTGTTGATCTATATGCGTAATATCTATTTCATCCATCGTCCATCGGCAGCCACTTTGCAGGACGAAAAAATCGCTGCTGAAACATCCCTTTAGGAACATAGTGTCATGAACAGATTATCAACGCTCCATCCGTTGATCCTCAGCGGATTGCTGTGGTTTGCCCTCTTTGCCATTATTGTGATGACACGGCCATTATTCAATACGATTGAAACACGTGCCATGTCAGTGGCATGGGACATGCATGTGCGCGGCGATTTCGTGGTTCCCAGTTTGAATTTTATGCCCTATACACAAAAACCGCCGTTGCTGGCGTGGCTGATTAATGCCGGCTGGAGTGTGGCTGGCATCCACGATTGGGTCGGTACGTTGGTTGTCGGTTTATTTGGCTTTGGCTGCGTTGTGTGGATCTGGGCTTTGGCACGATTGATTTGGCCTGCTGACAGCAATCGCGCCAGACAAGCTGTATGGCTGGCGGTAGGCAGTGTTGTGTTGCAATTGTTCGGCCTGCTGATTTTCTACGACATGATGCTGACATTTTTTGTGCTGGGCGGCATCACTATGATGTTACAGGCCCTGCACACCGACAAACGACGCTATTTCTTTGGCCTGGCGATCATGTTTGGTTTGGGCGGGCTGACCAAAGGACCGGTGATCTTGTTGCATATTTTGCCGCTGGCTTTTTTAGCGCCAGCGTGGAGTCCTGTGCCGCGTGCCTCTTGGGGACGTTGGTATGGCAAGTTGTTGTTCAGCGCTGTGTTGGGTGCGGCCATCGCATTTTCTTGGGCGGTACCCGCCGCACTGCAAGGCGGCAAAGATTATGCGCGCTGGATTTTGTTGCAACAAACGACTCACCGCGTCGTCAAAGCGTTTAATCATCAGGAACCGTGGTGGTATTATTTAGCGATGGGGCCGGTGTTGCTCTTGCCATGGCTGTTTATTCCGACCCTCTGGCAAAAGCTTTCCCTGCTTAAAACGGTCAAAACTGATCGGACAATCCGTTTCCTGTTGTGCTGGATCATTCCGGTATTTGTGACCTTCAGCATTATTAGTGGCAAGCAATTGCATTATCTGCTGCCAATTTGGCCCGCAATCTTGTTATTGATCGCACATCTGTATCAGGAACCGACAGACCTTACGCGCCGACACATTATGTGGGCATTTATGCCATTTTTAGTGCTCAGCATGGCGTGGGATGTTTTATATGTCCGCGCCCTGCACGGTCATTATAACGGTATGCTGCGCGATTTCCTGGACTATCCGGTGATATTGCCGTGTCTGTACATGGCGACAATGGTGTTGTGTTTCACTTATGCCTGGCGGCGGCGTAAATTACTGGCACCACTCGCTTTTGCGACAGCATTTACAGTTATCGGTATTTATCTGGCTGGACAATTTTCTGGATTTGATCGGTTCTCGACACAATCAATTGCTAATGCACTTGTGCAGCAACTGAGTGTAGCCCCGCACCGCATCGTTGCGACGACAACCATCCGTTATCAAGGTGACTTTAATTATACAGCACGGTTGATAAAGCCGCTCATAATTTTACCACCAGATGAAGTGAGAGTAATCGACGGGTTTTTCACGCAGCATCCCGATGGTCTGGTTATCACGCAGGTTCGTTCAGCGGATGCGCTTGGCAAGTATCATATAGTGGCATTACAGCCTTATCGATCACATTATTTTCTGGCTTTGATCGAAAAATAAAAGTTATTTCAGATAACAAAAAAGGAGCTGTCACCAGCTCCTTTTTAAATTTTAGTGTGACGACATTTTAGCTTATGCTGCTTCGGTCAAGACGTTTTGCAGTTTGATCGCTGCATCGGCTTCACCGATTTTCTCAATGGCGGCTAATTCACTGGCCAAGCGTTCCAAAGCCGATTGGAAAATCTGACGCTCGGAGTACGAGTTCTCCGCACCGGTCGCGTTACGACGCAGATCGCGCAACACTTCAGCGACCTGGACCGGACTGCCGGAATTGATTTTCGCTTCATACTCCTGCGCGCGACGTGACCACATCACGCGTTTGATCCGGGCGCGGCCACGCATGGTTTGCAAGGCGGTTTGCATCTGGTCTTTGGTCGATAAGGGACGCAGGCCCGATGTCTTGATCTTGTGCAACGGCAATTTCAAACGCATGCGATCTTTAGCAAAGGTGATCGTGTACAGGGTCACTTCAATGCCACCGATTGTCAGCGTTTCAACGCCGTCAACCTGACCAACGCCGTGGGCTGGATAGACAACCATATCGCCGGGTTTGTAATCCAAAGACGCGTTGTCGTTCTTGGCTGGTTTTGGTGCGACAGCCTTGGTCGCCACTTTGGCTGTTGCCACAGATGAGACGGCCATAGCAGCTGCATTGTCATTTTTTGCCGGAGCGGCTGGTTTTGTCGCTTTGGTTTCTTTTTTGCCAACCACACCCATCACGCGGGCAACCGCTTCTTCAACGGACAAGTCTGGCTTGCTGGATTTGGTCGAGGATTTTGCTGCCACAGCCTTGCTGGCCGCTTGTGTGACGGCTTTGGTCGGTGTTTTTTGCATAGCTTTGACGGGTGCTTTCGCGGCGGCTTTAACGGGTGCTTTTGCAATAGGCACTTTCGCCTTTACAGTCGTTTTGGCTGCAGCTTTAACAGTTGTTCTTGCAACAGGCTTTTTCACAAGTGCTTTAGCCACCGGTTTTTTCACGGGTGCTTTGGCAGAACTTTTTGACACCACTTTAGGTGCCGGTCTGGCATTTTTATTGGCAACAGATTTTTTTGGTGTTGGCTTTGTAACTTTGACGTTTTTAGCGACAGGTTTTTTGGCAGCAGCGCTTTTGGCGGGCATGGTAACTCACTTTCCGAATTAACTTTAAGAGTGACGTTTTTAGAATGTCATAATACTCAAAAAAGCAATATAAGCTTTTGATTTGTATTTGAAAACTTGTAAGATGATATCACAGAATCGGGGTAAATGCAACATAAAAATACAAGAAAGTGTTAACCTTTGGCCGCTTAGCGTGATTTACATCCATGTTGCCAATATGCAGTGTGATCTTTACGGTCACAAGCCATGATCCTGCCGACTGCCCCGCCTCCACCTGTTTATAGTGAAAAAACGCATAAAGCTGCCGGCCTGACCCGCGCGTTTTTACGTTTGCGCAAGACGGCCCGTTATCAAAACAATATTCGCCTGCAAACGGTCATTACAGTATTGGGACAAGACGGGCTGTTAGCGTTAAACGCCCTTCTCGCTTTGCTGAACATCGTTTTGTCACCCATCCAGGGCATTTCCCTGCCGCTGGGCTTCGTGCAGATCATGATTACGCTGGCTTTGTTACGCCAACGGCAAAGTTTCTGGTTGCCACGTCGTTGGCGCGTCTATCAATTGTCTGCTGTGCGAACCCGTAAGTTGTTGGATAAATGGCTGCCAATACTGTATCGGTTAGAAAAAATCTCGCATCCGCGTCTGTTGTGGGTGATGCGGCATCAGACTATCAAATATGTGACGCTGTGGCTGTTGTTTTTGTTGGCGGTCATTGTTGCGTTGCCGATTCCGTTTATCAACTCAACGCCATCTTTGGCAGCTTTATTTCTATGTCTGGCATTGATCAATGCAGATGGCATCATGTGGATCGTTGGAGTTATCGTGATTCTGGCTCACAGCGCCCTGTATTTTTTCTGGCAAGCCCTGTACCCGCACATGCTGGCCGCCATTCATCATTTTATCTGACGTTTACGGATTATTGAAAGATTGCCGTTACAGTGGGGGAACGGACAACAGATACAGGATGCCCCAATGGCTAACCTTATCCCACAGTTGCACAACCGTCTGCTGACAACCGCCGAGATTTTTTACTATTATCCGGATTACCCGACGCTGTTGCAAACCTATTTGTGGCAGGATTACGACCAGGCGCCGCAATTTCTTTTATTCAATAAGTTCATGGATTTCTGGCAGCGTGAACTGGATGGCCGTTTGCACTCGGTGCGGTTGAGTTCGGCGGGAGTTATTTTGCCGGGATCATATCGCACTGACATTTCCGATTTACACTTAGCTTAAGTCATTTGAAAATTAACTTGCAATTCAAATATTTAACATATAAAATGAACTTGGGTATTTAAGATGAGCAGACATTCTTTTTCTAAAACTTGTTTCTTGGGCTTGGCCAGTTTTGTTTGTATGTATCCAACATACAACAAACTAAAAACCTCTGTGCATTATAAATCAATGGAAAATTCAATATTTAACTCGCCTCATAGCCAAGCGGAAATGAAAAAGGTCGCGCAAATAACGTCTGGTTTTTATGATAGTAACGATGAAGCCGCGGCACAAAAAGTAAATTTTCCTGTTAAAAACAATCAAAAGTTGGCTGACAGCACATATATTTTCACGTTTGATGCGTCTCCCAGTAATAATGCAGATGCGGACTCTGTTGATTTGAGAGAGGTCATCAGCGATGCCAAGACACTTGATAAGAAATCCATCCTGTTTACCTATCGCCAAGAACCAGCGTCAGGCTTTCGAATGCCTTTGGCAAACGCTGAATATATTCAGAAACACTATAGTGACGTTAAAACACAGCTAGATCTTAACCAAGATATACCATTATACGTGCTATCATCAAGCGACTTTGAAGCTTATGCAGGCACAAAACCTTCATCATGGAATTATGACCGCTGGACGGCAATTAGTGTGGGAACACTAAACAGCCAATCCACAGAAGAGTTGGATTTCACATCAGCACATGAACTTGGCCATCATAAAATATCATCTGACGAAAAAGGAATGTTTCACGCCCTCGGTGAAAAATTAAAAAACTTTCTTTTAAACAAATTTGAAATTAAAGATATTGAGGAACCTCATAATGAAATCTTTTTTATCAAGAGCAAACTCGAAGAACTTGATGCCGATTCCATCGGTGTCACACATTCAAACTTCAAAGCTGCTATCAAATGTTTCACCAGCTTTGATTTTGCCAAACACAAAAAAAGCCTTTCTAGCAGTGAAGTTATTGACACCTGGAAAAAGGGGCATCAAGACGAAATGAATGATGTTGAATCAACACATCCTGAACATTATTTTCGCATGAATAAAGTCACAAGAATACACCATAAGCCTTAAAATTCGGTATTATATAAATCTTTTTGATTTATGAGATTTTATACATTTGAAAAACGTTTACAGACAGCAAAAAGCAGATTAAAAATAATTCTCATTCTCCGAACTTGCATTTCCACTCTCTAAAGGCGTAACATTCAGGACATCTATTATTCTTGATGCATTGAGTCTGTTATGGTTCACCTTGACCCGCTTATCCTATCGCGCATTCAATTTGCGTTTGTGATTGCATTTCACATTATTTTTCCGGCTATTACCATCGGTTTAGCGGCCTATCTTGCCGTGCTGGAAGGGTTGTTTCTGAAAACAAAACATCCGGTGTACAAAGAACTGTATCTGTTCTGGATGAAATTGTTTGCGGTGTGTTTTGGCATTGGTGTGGTCTCTGGCATTACCATGCCCTACCAATTCGGCACCAACTGGGCGCCTTACGCGGAACAGGTCGGCCGCGTGATCGGGCCATTGATGGGCTTCGAAGTGCTGGTGGCATTCTTCTTGGAAGCGTCGTTCCTGTCCATAATGCTGTTCGGCTGGAGCAAGGTCAGCGCGAAGATGCATTTTGCCGCCACCGTCACGGTCAGCATCGGTACCATGATGTCCGCGTTCTGGATCATTTCCGCCAACAGCTGGATGCAAACTCCGCAAGGTTTTGCCATTGATGCCAACGGGTTGATGCGTCCCACCAATTGGCTGGAAATTATTTTCAACCCAAGCTTTGCGCCGCGTTTCATTCACATGCTATTGGCCGCGTTTCTGTCGACGGCATTTCTGGTGGGTGCCACGGGTGCCTGGTATCTCTGGCGGCGGCAGCATACGGCCCATGCACGCATTATGGTGGGCATGGCGTTATTGATGGCGGCGTTTGTTACACCAGTGCAGATTGCCGTTGGCGATTGGCACGGGCTAAACACGCTGGAACACCAACCGGTCAAAATTGCGGCCATGGAGGGGTTGTGGGAAACACGTGATCATGCGCCGCTTGTCTTGTTGGGTTACCCGGATAGCAAGCAAGAAAAAACACATACTTTATTGTCTGTACCCGGCGGGGCCAGCATGATTTTGACACATCATTTTGGCGGCGAGATCAAAGGGCTGAAACACTGGCCGAAAGAGGAACGTCCACCTGTCCTGCCCGTCTTTTTTGCGTTTCGCACGATGGTGGGAATTGGCATGTTAATGCTGCTGACCGGTGTTGTGGCCGGAACGTTGTGGCTGCGTGGTCGCTTGTTCGACAGCCGCTGGCTGTATCCGTGGCTGATCGCGATGGCGCCCAGCGGCATTATCGCGATTTTGGCGGGCTGGTTTACGACTGAGATCGGCCGTCAACCGTATGTCCTGTATGGCGTCATGCGCACCAAAGACGCGCTGTCACCCATTACCGGGCAAGAGGTCGCGATATCACTGGCACTCTACATCGTCGCCTATGCCATCGTGTTTGGCAGTGGCGTCTATTACATGTTCAAATTGATCCGCCGCGGACCCACTGCTGGCAAATGGATCGACACATTTGGTGCGCCAGCCAATGCGCGCATGTTCTTACCGTTGCATGCACAAGCTACCGGCTGGGCCGTTCCCATGACAGAAACAGAAGATCGTACTGTGGACGTTGCACCAACACTTGACCCGACGATGCCGTTTTAAAAACAGGAAATTCCCATGTTCTCATTCGACTCTTTTCTTGATTTGCCCTTGATCTGGAGCGGCATTATCGGGCTGGCCGTCTTTCTCTATGTGCTGCTTGATGGTTTTGATCTGGGTTGCGGAATTTTGTTTCCCTTTGCCCCGTCTCATCAATGCCGCGATAAGATCATGTATTCGGTTGCGCCGTTTTGGGATGGCAATGAAACCTGGCTGGTCATGGGCGGTGGCGGTTTATTAATCGCCTTTCCAACAGCGTTTGCCGTGATTATTCCAGCGGTGTATATGCCTATCATTATCATGCTGATTGCTCTTATCTTTCGCGGTGTCGCCTTTGAATTTCGTTTCAAAGCGGACAGCTCGCGCTATTTATGGGACATCGCGTTTCATTTTGGCTCATTGATTGCAACTTTTGCCCAAGGGCTTGTCTTGGGCAGTTTTGTGCAAGGCATCACCGTGACCAATGCCAAATTTTCAGGCGGGCCATTGGACTGGCTGCAGGCCTTTCCCATTTTCTGTGGCATTGCGCTGGTCTGCGGCTATGGCTTGATTGGCGCCACGTGGCTGGTCAAAAAAACCGAGGGCGAGACGAATGCCTGGGCACGGCGCTGTGCGCAATATTTATTAGTCTTAGTGCTGATTATGTTTGGCCTTGTCAGCCTGTGGGTGCCGTTCTTGGACGCTGATATCAAAGCACGCTGGTTTGATGGTCATAACATGTTGTACCTGTCGCCATTGCCAATTGCGTCACTCATCATCGCGGTCAATATCTATCGCGGCCTGCAAAATGAAGCGACTTACAAACCATTTTTCTTGACGATGGCGTTGTTTGGCTGTGCGTTTTTGGGTTTAGCAATCAGCATTTTCCCGTATGCCGTGCCGCATAGTTTGACCATTTGGCAGACGGCATCACCACCGGAGACACTATCACTGTTGCTGGTCGGCACTGCCATCGTCTTGCCGGTTGTGCTGGCTTATACGCTTTACGTCTATTGGGTCTTTCGCGGCAAAGTCACGCATGAAGGCTATGATCATGGGTATTGATGCGTTGACCACGCGGCTGGACCAATTTTACAACCGCTGGCCTCGCGCGAAAAACTGGCTGTGGCTGATCACACTGTATCTGGTTGGGTTTCTCTTTCTAACCTTAGTCGCTTACGGCATTCGCCTGATTTTGCCGCGTCCGCCAGTCTTTAAATAAGTCTGGCTATCAGGCGGGTGATGTGTTAAATCTTATCAATGCACGACCTTGCCGCCACACCTGTCATTCAGCCGAAAAAGCGTACGATTAGCCTCACCAGCTTGATTATCGTACCGTTAAAACAACATCTGGGCTGCTGTGTCATTGTGCCATTGCTGTTAAAGACCGTTGGTTCGATCGGATTATTAACAAGTTTGTTGGCCTTATCGGAACGATCACACATTTATCTGGCTTTGGGTCTCGCGCCTCTAATCGTGTGGTTGTGCCTGCAATTGGAAGATAAATTCCACCATTGGCAGCATCAGCGTGGGCATTTTGCTGTTGTCTGTCATAAGCCAGTCCATCAAACCGACTGCAGCACTTGCGCACCGTGCCCAGTTAATCATTCAAATGCTGGTTTCTGGCGGCGTTATGCAGTCAATCTAGCGATTGCCGTAATCGTCGTTATGGTGATTGAACATTTTCACCATCATCAATATTAACCCGTAAAACAACGATTTTTTTTAAAACCTATTCAAATTTTTATGCCTTTCTGTAGCTGTGGCCTTGCACAACTCCTTAAAAAATCATACAAAAGGGGTAGGAATTCTCCGGTCTCCGCTTATATATTGGCGGCAGTGGATACCCTACTAGTCACATTAACTTACTACTCAAAGGAACATCTCATGAAAATGTGGAAATTATTGCTGGTTTTGCCATTGGCTCTGGCTCTGGTTGCCTGCGGTCCGAAAAAAGACGAGCAGGCTGCTAATGAACAAGCTGCTGCCAGCGAAGCCAAAGCGGACGCTGCATTCGATGCTGCTAAAGACAACGCATCCAAAGCTGCTGATCAAGCCGGTGCTGCTGTTGATAACGCGGCTGACGCTGTTAAAGCCAAAGCAGACGAAGCCAAAGCCGCTGTTGATGCTAAAATGGCTGAGCCAGCTGCTAATACAACGACAACGACCACAACAACCACTGAGCCAGCTCCTGACGCGGCCATGGCACCAGCAACAACAACTGAGTCGACCACCACAACGACTGAGCCAGCTGCTGATACCAACGAATAAGAACGTTGCTGCGACGAAGATTTTCTTCCGAGCAGCCGTTTAACGATAAAGACCCGGGCTTAGGCTTGGGTCTTTTTTTTCTTCTGAGTTTAAAAATTTACACCGAGGTTTCTCATGGCCATTCGCCCTGTACGTAAAGCTGTTTTCCCTGTTGCCGGTATGGGCACACGTTTGCTGCCAGCCACCAAAGCCATGCCGAAAGAAATGCTGACGCTGGTGGATCGTCCGCTTATTCAACACGTCGTTGAAGAAGCCAAAGAAGCCGGGATTACTGAGTTTATTTTTATTACTTCAAGCGGTAAAAGCTTGATCGAGGACCATTTTGATCGCCAACACCATTTAATCAGCACACTGGAACGCCGCAACAAGCAGGAAGCCCTAGGCGTTGCATTAGCCGCTGAAATTCCAAGTGGTGAAATGCTGGCTGTGCGTCAACACACCGCTTTAGGTTTAGGTCACGCTGTTTATTGTGCGCGTCATTTAATTGGCAACGAACCATTTGCCGTTGTCTTGCCAGATGAATTGTTTCTTAGTGAAAAAGGTTGTCTGGCGCAGATGATGGAGGCTTATAATCAATACGGTGACAACATCGTATCTCTGATCGAAGTGCCGGATAATGACGTCTCAAAATACGGGATATATGCGGTCGATAAGCCTGTCAAAGAAAACCAGCCGCATATTTTGCCAATCACAGGTGTTGTTGAAAAACCAACACTTGCCAAAGCACCATCACGCTTAGCTGGCCCAGGCCGTTATATTTTACAGCCGGAGATTTTCGATGTTTTGGCTAACCAAGAGCCGGGTGTTGGTGGCGAGATTCAATTAATCGACGCTATGAATACTCTGGCTAAAACGCAAAAATTCTACGGTCAGATTTATAATGGACGTCGTTACGATTGCGGACATAAACTTGGTTTTATCGAAGCGAACATTGCGTTTTCTCTTGCCCGTCACGATATGCGTGACGATGTCATGGCCTTGTTGGAAAAATATCGTCCAGCTAACTAATTAGTTAGTCACGTCTTTAAAACGCATTTCCTGCAGGCGGCTCACGGTTCGTGCAAATTCAAACGCCAATCGCCCGTCTGCCGGATATAAATTTTCCGGCACTACAGCACCACGTATATAAAGCTGCGTTCCCGCCTCATATAAACTGTCGATCAGCAACATGAATCGTTTGGCGCGATCATTTTCATTGGCGGCAAACCTTGGTACACGATCCAGTAGAATAATCGGGAAGCGCGCAGCCAATGCAATGAAATCGGCCGCACCAATGGCATCTGTCAGCATGTTTTCAATATCCAGCATGGCCACATGCCGACTGGCCTGAGGGATTATTATACTGCGATCCTGCGCGGCAATCGCGATTGTTTCTGGCACCACATGATCATACCCAACCAAAGATTTGAAAATCTCATTCAACTCCGCTTCTGTAGCCGCATTCAACGGTTGCAGCCAGTGATCGTGTTTCTTTGCCTCACTCTGCCACTGCAATAGGCGGTAATCCTGCGCACTGTGTAGAGCAACAACTTGCATGCGTTGTTGCAGCAGCGCAATAAACGGCAAAAAACGCTCACGCTGTAAACCGTTTTTATACAGATCCGGTGGGGCAAAATTACTAGTGGCAATCACAGTGACACCACGTTCCCACAGCCGGGTAAAGTACGGCATCAGCAACATGGCATCGGTGACATCCGTTACATGAAATTCATCGAAGCACAAAATATCTAGCCGATCAGCCAGATTATCTGCCAGATCAGCCAAGCGGTTGTGCAGCCGGTCATCCGAATCATTTTGTGCATGCAATTGGCTGTGCAACCCCAGCATAAAGCTGTGAAAATGCTGCCGCTCGATCCGCCAGGTGCGTGCCGGCTGTTGTTGATTGCGCTGCTGTACGGCGTCAATAAAAAATTGCATGAGCATTGATTTGCCCCGGCCGACATCGCCATACACATAAACGCCCGTAACCGGTTGCACTGGTTTTTGCCGCAGACGCTGCCCGAATGATTTCGGTGCTTTTGAAACCGGGATAGCGTTATAACGCTGGTCTAAAATATGAACAGCGTTTTGTTGCGCTATATCCGGACGCAAACGTCCGTCTGCACAAGCGGTATCATATAAGGATTGAACAGGATGGACAGCCATGGTCACACAAACCGCGCCAGGTACAAGGCTGCAATAAGGCCTAAAAGGCCGCATAGCCAGTTAAACGCACCGTATTTAAGTTTAATATTCCGATTTTTGCGCCATTCGGCAGATGGCACATGGCGCAACAGGATGCGGTTGATAAAACCACCCACAATCATGCCGATTAAAAAACCGACCAGCCCATACACAAACATCGCCTAGCCCTTTCTTTTTCTACGCCATTAATGACGCACCATCGGTTGCCTATGTTGATTATACAGGGCAACTGGGGCTAATTTAACAAGACAAGACCCGAATTGAAACCCGTATACCCCTCACCCATAACCTTTGGCCCAGCCTATGACCTTTTTGCATTTGTTCGTTCTGTCTATCGTTCAGGGCATTACTGAATTCCTGCCGATCAGCTCCAGCGCGCATTTGATTTTGGTGCCGTATGTGCTGCACATGCCAGACCAGGGTTTGATGATTGATATCGGCGCGCATTTGGGAACGCTGGCCGCTGTGATGCTGTATTTTCATCAACGTTTGCTGCAAATGTGGCGTGGCTTTGGTGAGATTATTTTCCGCAAGACAAAAACATTTGACACGACGCTTGTGTATGCCTTGATTGTCGGCACGATTCCGGGCCTGGTCGGCGGTGCATTGATTACGGCCTATAACGAAGAAATGATGCGCCATATCTGGATCATTGGCACGACCAGCATCGTGTTTGGTTTATTGCTGTGGTTCGCCGACAAACAAAGCGTCAACCGTTACACCATTGAAACGGGTCTCACGATCAAACGCGCCGCCATCATTGGCCTGTCACAAGTGCTGGCTCTGATTCCCGGCACCAGCCGCAGCGGCATTACCATGACCGCTGCCCGCTTTATGGGGTTTGAGCGCAGCCAGGCCGCACGGTTTTCGATGTTGTTATCGATCCCTGTCACGGCCGCCGCTGTTCTATATGAATTTTTAAAAATGGGCCTCAAATACGCGGAACATCAACCCTTTCCCGCTGGACAAATCCAAGATTTCTTTATCGTCGCCGCGCTGACATTTTTCATCGCGCTTGTTGTGATTCACTTTTTACTGCGCTATCTGCAGACGCATACTTTTACCGCGTTTGTGATTTACCGCTTGATTTTGGGTGTGTTGATTTGGGTGATCTTGTTGAGCTGAAGTAATTATTGGATATCGATATGTTTTCTATTTCGTATTCTCAATCCTGTGTCCTTTAATACAGGAACAACTTCTCCGGCATGCCCAAATATCCGATCAAGCATACTTGGTTTTTCCTTCGCAAAACGCATATATGTGATGCTTATGCTCTTCCGCGCCAACGTCGAACGTCCGCATCAATGCAATCATTTCGTCGTTGTGTGATTTCAGTTCCATTCCGGCAACTAATACGTCAGCCACAATGGCAAAGCGATCAGCATTTTCTTTTTTAAAACTGTAATCCTGTTGCATAATATGAGAAAAACGCCCGTTGACGTCGTCTAAACCCATATCACCTTTAAGATTGAGATACGTATCAACCAGATCGTAAAATACCTCGTGGGTGAAGCCAGTAAACTTTTCAGGTTCCTGTTGTTTCATTTGTGCATAATGAGTCAGATATTCTCTAACTTGCGACTCTTTCGCAATATCGTCTTTATCATATCCAGCAAAAAATGGCGGCGCTAATTCTTTCATTTCAAACTCTCTTTAAGTCTTAACTTTATTTATGTTTTATGTAATTGTATTTTAGTTTATAGTATTTGTCAATAAAAAAGTTCGGAAGCAGATTTAAACGGTCTTGAAAGGTAAGAAAATTACTCACCTAACAATATCCTTTTCTTTTGCTAGACTAAATCATGACTGATGATCCAACATTTGAGGTAAAGAAAACGCGCTCTACGGCATGGTTTGCTCAGCTGCGTGACCTCATCTGTGCTGAATTTGAGCGAATCGAAGATGAACTAGCCACTGGCCCGTTTGCCGACTTGCCAGCCGGGCGGTTTGTGCGCAAAGACTGGCAACGCGGCGCAGCACACGACAGTGACACGGCGCAACAAGGCGGTGGCGGCGTCATGAGTGTGATGCATGGCCGCGTGTTTGAAAAAGTCGGTGTCAATATCTCCACCGTTGAAGGCGTCTTCTCCCCGGAATTCCGCTCCGCCATTCCGGGTGCCGATGACAGCGATGGCCACTACTGGGCCGCCGGCATTTCGCTGGTCGCCCACATGCGCAACCCGCGCGTGCCTGCCGTCCATATCAACACGCGCCAGATCATCACCGGCAAACAATGGTTTGGCGGCGGCGGCGATTTGAATCCGGCCATCCCGTTTGCCGAAGACACTGCAGATTTCCTGGGCGCCTTTCAAACCGCTTGTGACACGTTCGACCCCGCTCTCTTCCCAAAATACAAAGACTGGTGCGACGAGTATTTTTATATCAAGCACCGTAACATGGCACGCGGTGTTGGCGGGATTTTTTACGACTATCACAACACCGGCGATTGGGAAAACGATTTCGCTTTTACGCAAAGCATCGGCAAGGCGTTTCTGGACATCTATCCACAATTAGTTCGCCGCCGCATGCACGAAGTCTGGACACCAGAGGAAAAAGAAACACAACTCATCAAGCGTGGTTATTATGCTGAATTCAATTTGCTCTATGACCGCGGCACCACGTTTGGCCTCAAAACCGGCGGCAACGTTGAAGCGATTTTAATGTCACTGCCGCCCGAAGCGAAGTGGCCTTGATACACTTTTCGTTTTATGCCGCCTTTAAATGATGTGCTACATCTTGACGTGACAGAACTTCGACGGCATCGCCTTGTCTGATGATGCCAGTCGTGCGCGGGATCAAGTCGACACCGAAATAGGTTTTGTTTTTTGCGCCGCGGCGATAGTCGGCTAATGTCTTGAGTGGATTATTCTCCATAGGTCCAGGCAAGCCGGTCTCTTGTTCCAATGTCACGATCTTACAGCGTTCGCAACCATTGACGACATCAAACACGACATCGCCAATGCGGATCTGCGTGAAAAAATCTTCTGCATAGGGTGCAAAACCGGCAATCACGATGTTCGGGCGAAACCGCTCCATCGGTGCCGGTTGTTGCATACGCTGATTGAGATCGTCCAGCGACTCTGCAGACGTCAATAACAATGGTGAACCATCTGCAAAGCTGACCGCATCATCCGGCTGGCCATAGGCTGGATCGACCGGGCGAAAATGCTGATCGCCCTGATAATATAGCCGGGGCTGAATGGCAGTATCTTGCAGCACTGTTTGCAACCAAGCCGCCGCCGCGTTACCCATATCATAGGCTGACACCGTATCGTCCCATACGGTGATGTAATGTTCGTCATGAAACGATGCCGGAACGGTTAAGTTCGTCTGTTCGTTATGCGCTAAAACCAGCTCTCCGGCAGCATTAAAGGACGGCGTAATCTGCGCCAGCCGGCCATGCGACCGTTGCGTAAGTGCTTTGTTATTCTGCACTGCATTGACAACAACCCAACGCCGGTCACGCAGTAAACCACGCGGTTCAACGGTGATGACTTGATGAGAAATACCCTGACAGGATTTAACGGGGTACGTAAATAAGGAATGAACTTGCATAGTTATTGGGCCGCCTAAGGCTGATAATTTTTGCTGGCCGGAATGTAATCGGCGGAATAGCGATGCGCGATTTTTTCAATTGTGCCATCGTCAATCATGCCGCGCAGGGCGATATCGACCATATCGCGCAAGGCGAATTCGCCGTGATTATACCCATAGCGCGAGGCGAATACGAAAGCGGGTGGCAAATTGTCGATTTTGCGCAAGGCGCCGTGATTCTCTTTTTCCAATGTGACGAACATCGCCTGATCGACGAAAATCACGTCGGCTTTTTTCGTCATGACCGACAGGAACATGTCCGACACCGTATTCGTTTGCGGCAAGGTCAGAATTTTGGCGTTCGGGAAACGGTTTTGCGCCAGCGTCACCGACACGTCGCCATCGATTGCCGGGATCGTTACTTTGCCGTCGTTGAAACTATCCAGTCCGGCAGTATCAAAACGATGATCGTCGGTGCGCACATAGGTTCCGAGCAGCGAATAAACGGTGGGCAGGCTGAGCGTCAGGAATTTCGACCGCGCCTGGTCAGGCCACATGCCCGTGCACCAGGCATCATAACGGTGCGTGCGCAGGCCTTCGATGAAGTTGCCCCAGCCCGCCTCTTCTGCCCACTCTATTTTGAGTCCCAGCTGCTTGCCGATCTGTTCCCACATGTCGAACGCGATGCCGGAGACCTTACCTGTATTCACATCCTTGACCAACACCGGCGGGGAAATGCCATAGCCGCAACGGATAATGCCCGTACGCATCACGCGGGCGTAAGCGGATTCGGTGTTTGTGCCTGTCGTCGCCGTTGCGTGTGGTGTGGTGATTTTGACGGTCACGTAGGCAGCCATGATGCCGGTCAAGGCGGCAATGCAGAGCGTGGCAAATGGTTTCATGATCTTTCCAATACAAAAAAACGTCGAATAAGAGTTTAGTTTAAATACTAATTGCTGTAAATAAATTTGGGTAATGGGGATATCACGTATTGTTTTTCGGCCCATGTGGCTATGTCCTCAACGAGTGGATATTCTTTTAAAACAATGCCACTCCTGTACGCAGCAAAATTATTTGTTTTAAAAAACTTTCTCATCACATCGAGTTCTTCTTCATAAGAAGCTCTAGCCATTGCATTATCATCGTTCTGCAAATTAGATTTTATATTATACGTGGCATGAATTACCGATAAATGCTCAAAATACGGCATGCAGTCACGGTCTGCATTTGTATAACTTACATCAATTAAATGCTGTGCCGTGTCAAAAACCGGCATCAGCTTTTCAGGAAACAGTGTTTCACCGGTTTGATAGTGAACGACCTCATTATGCACAATCTTTGATTTATCCAAAAAACTGTTGATGGTGGTTCTAAAATAGAAAGGCTCAACTATAGTATTAGCGTTTACATCTACTAAATTTAAGTCCCTTTCAGAATTTTGGCTACTGTCTTGAATGATATGTATATCGTCAAAGCACCCTTGGTTTTGCATCTCATTTAAGAAAAAAAACGCCATGCTTTGAACTGCAGCGTAGTGACTTAACTTCTGTGCAGCATGTGTATAATAATCTTGCTCATCCGATGTTATATGTTCAGAATAATCGTGCAAGTTTTGCCGTAATTCTATAGCACTCGATCGTAATACGCCAATAGATTCGTGTAGTGTTCGATGAACATTTTCCCACACTTCTGACATGGCGTCTCCTTATACAATGATTTTTTTATTATGGCATTAAATATGATTTATGCAATAGGCTTTTATGTCTCTTATTGTTATAGACGTAAAGAATTTTTTGGATCAGAAAATTTCGTCTGCACAACATTGAGCAAAAAACAAGCGGCCAAATCATAGGCGTCGGACTCTCGCCCGGCAAAGATTGTTGCATCGCGGTTTTGGTTTTGCAAAATGCCCGTCGCCTTGTTGAACTGCTGGACTAGGGTTGCCGTGATCATATTTGGCGTTGATAATTGACATGCCTTATAGTTCCTTTTTCGGAGAAGTATAGACATAATATTTTATGGAAGCAACAACAATATGTTTCGCCATGCGATATCTGTGCCGATCTGTCTGCAAAAGTAGCATAAAAATTAATTCCGCATAACATTACAACTTATTAAAAAAATAACAGAAGATGGTCAACATAATGCTCATTAAGGCCGACCTAACGCTTATTTCGACACAAACAGCATCTTTAAAATGAGATCCTAAATTCAAGATCTTTTTATTTACTATGTCTTTTAGTGTTGGCAATATTGTGCCTGGGTAGATTTTGACTTTGAAACCTTGTGCTTCCAGTAAATCAAACACAGCGATTTCTTCGAGCAGGTATTGGATAGAAACGTTTAAGGCTTCAGCAATGGGAATTTTGACTAAACCTTTATCATTTTTACTTGTAACAAATTTTTTAGCTGTTTGATTCAAGCTTGCTGCAAAGTCGGGATTTACTTTGTAGCTTTCCTCATAGAAATTTTTAGTCTTCACAAAATCATTGTTTGTAATTAGAAAGTCTTGCCATCTTATAATTTCAAATTCGCACTGAGACTGAGCTAAAAGATATTGTTGCATATATTGCGCAACAGTTTGACCAGCTTCTAAATTTTGATTGATTGTTGCGGCATCTAAATGCCCTTGAGCGATATAAGAATTATGTCTATTTAAATAATCACCAATGATAACGACGCATTTTTTAAAATGCGTATTAATCCACTGCAATATAATCGGAAAATAAGGGTCTTGAATATATTTGTTATCAAGACTTACACCGAGATAACAATTCTCGTACTTGAATAATTCATCCCGAGATAATTTGGGAAAAATGCTTTTGATTGTCAGCATGATTTTTCTAAATTCCGCGCAACAAAAAACGGTTTTGTGAAGATATGGCGGTGACCTACTCTCGCGTGCCTTAAGACAGACTACCATCGGCGCTATTAGCTTTTCACGTCCGAGTTCGGAATGGGATCGGGTGTTGCACTAACGCTATGACCACCACATCATCACAAAACCGTGTTTGATGGGTTTGAACATTCGTTATAAGAATTCGACTTAATCAAGGAATACAATGTTGCCGTATAATAACCTGAGCAAACAGTGAGCTTGTCACTGTGTGTGCATATCAAGCCGATCGAGCTATTAGTAATGGTTAGCTTCATGCGTTACCGCACTTCCACACCCATCCTATCAACGTGGTAGTCTTCCACGGCTCTATATAGGGATACCTTGTTTTGAGGGAGGCTTCCTGCTTTAGATGCTTTCAGCAGTTATCCGTTCCATACATAGCTACCCAGCTGTGCCGTTGGCACGACAACTGGTCCACCAGTGGTATGTCCACCCCGGTCCTCTCGTACTAAGGGCAGCTCCTCTCAAGTATCCAACACCCATGGCAGATAGGGACCGAACTGTCTCACGACGTTCTGAACCCAGCTCACGTACCTCTTTAAATGGCGAACAGCCATACCCTTGGGACCTACTACAGCCCCAGGATGAGATGAGCCGACATCGAGGTGCCAAACCGCGCCGTCGCTGTGGACGCTTGGGCGCGATCAGCCTGTTATCCCCAGAGTACCTTTTATTCGTTGAGCGATGGCCCTTCCGTACGGGACCACCGGATCACTATGACCGACTTTCGTCTCTGCTCGACTTGTCTGTCTTCGCAGTCAAGCTTGCTTATGCCATTGCACTCGACGGTTGATATCCGACCAACCTGAGCAAACCTTTGTACGCCTCCGTTACGCTTTAGGAGGCGACCGCCCCAGTCAAACTACCCACCATGCAGGGTCCCGGACCAGGATAACTGGCCGCGGTTAGACCGTAAATCTAACAAGGGTGGTATTTCAAGGTAGGCTCCACACCGGCTAGCGCCGATGCTTCAAAGCCTCCCACCTATCCTACACATGTTAAACCTACGGCCACTGCAAAGCTATAGTAAAGGTTCATGGGGTCTTTCCGTCTGACCATGGGAACCCCGCATCTTCACGGGGAGTTCAATTTCGCTGAGTCTATATTGGAGACAGTGGGGAGATCGTTACGCCATTCGTGCAGGTCGGAACTTACCCGACAAGGAATTTCGCTACCTTAGGACCGTTATAGTTACGGCCGCCGTTTACTGGGGCTTCAATTCAATGCTTGCACATCTCCTCTTAACCTTCCAGCACCGGGCAGGCGTCAGACCCTATACGTCGTCTTTCGACTTCGCAGAGCCCTGTGTTTTAGATAAACAGTCGCCACCCCCTGATTTGTGCCCCCCACCAATACTTGCGTATCAATGGGGCTCCCTTCTTCCGAAGTTACGGGAGTAATTTGCCGAGTTCCTTCAATATAGTTCTCTCAAGCACCTTGGTATTCTCTACCAGCACACCTGTGTCGGTTTGGGGTACGGTCTATAGCGCTGGAGCTATTTCCTGGACGTCCGAAGCAGCAAGATCAATCCAATCAGATCTCACTACGGGGGGACGCCGTCACTACCAGCAGGTTCAGGAATCTTAACCTGATTCCCATCGACTACGCTTTTCAGCCTCGCCTTAGGGGCCGACTAACCCTGCGCAGATTAGCTTTACGCAGGAAACCTTGTGCTTTCGGTGAGAGTGTTTCTCACACTCTTTGTCGCTACTCATGTCAGCATAATCTCTTGTGATACCTCCAGCAAACCTCACGGTTCACCTTCGCAGGCTTACACAATGCTTCGCTACCGCGCATCAATTGAATGATGCACCCACATCTTCGGTAAATGGCTTGAGCCCCGTTACATTTTCCGCGCAGGAACTCTTAACTAGACCAGTGAGCTATTACGCTTTCTTTAAAGGATGGCTGCTTCTAAGCCAACCTCCTGGCTGTCTTGGAGTTCCCACATCGTTTCCCACTTAGCCATTATTTGGGGACCTTAGATGGTGGTCTGGGCTGTTTCCCTCTCGACCTAGGACCTTATCACCCTAAGTCTGTCTGCCGGATATTTCTCATTGGTATTCGGAGTTTGGTTAGGTTTGGTAAGCCTTGCGACCCCCTAGCCGATCCAGTGCTCTACCCCCAATGGAATTCGTCCGACGCGCTACCTAAATAGCTTTCGCGAAGAACCAGCTATTACCCGGTTTGATTGGCCTTTCACCCCTAACCACAGCTCATCGCCGTCTTTTTCAACAGACGTGCGTTCGGCCCTCCAGCTGGTGTTACCCAACTTTCAGCCTGGCCATGGTTAGATCACCGGGTTTCGGGTCTAATCCTGCATACTAAGCGCCCTATTCAGACTCGCTTTCGCTGCGCCTACGTCTAACGACTTAAGCTGGCATGCAAAATTAACTCGCTGACCCATTATACAAAAGGTACGCCGTCACGGAACTAAGTCCGCTCCGACTGTTTGTAAGCATCCGGTTTCAGGTCTGTTTCACTCCCCTTATAGGGGTACTTTTCACCTTTCCCTCACGGTACTAGTGCACTATCGGTCATCAAAATGTATTTAGGCTTGGAGGAGGGTCCCCCCATGTTCAGACAGGATTTCACGTGTCCCGCCCTACTCGAGGATCATAAAAATTTCTACCGGTACGGGGCTATCACCCACTTTGGCCAACATTTCCATGTTGTTCCCGTTCTTAATCTATGACCACAGGCCTGTTCCGCGTTCGCTCGCCACTACTAACGGAATCTCGTTTGATTTCTTTTCCTTCAGGTACTGAGATGTTTCAATTCCCTGAGTTTGCTTCCTAAACCTATGTATTCAGTCAAAGATACCACTTGCGTGGTGGGTTTCCCCATTCGGACATTTACGGATCACAGTTTCATCGCAACTCCCCGTAACTTATCGCAGCGTAGCACGTCCTTCATCGCCATTTGATGCCAAGGCATCCACCAGATGCTCTTATTGCGCTTGATATGATCACACACAGTGACAAGGTCACGTTGTGTGCTCAATGTTATTACTCAGCAACATATTACGCATTGCCCTTGAACTGGAGACAATGCGGTATTCAATAATTAATTGGTGTCGAATTCTTATTTACGATGTCAATAGAACCTAAGCTTATTTCTAAACTTAAAGATGAAAACCATTGTTTTCATGTCTAAATTTAGTTTATGTGACCAAATGGTGGAGACGATCGGGATCGAACCGACTACCTCCTGAATGCAAATCAGGCGCTCTACCAACTGAGCTACGTCCCCGTTCAGGATCTTCGTGTTACCAATTGTAAATGGTGGGCCTGGCAAGACTTG
>CBDFFU010000006.1:0-497500 GCA_965246875.1 Alphaproteobacteria bacterium | reverse complement strand
GCTGGATCAAATTGGCGTTGACCGTACGTGGTTGCCAGCCGCACTAGAATACCCATTCGGGCGGGGCATCAATTTGCAGATCGAAACCGATCATGTCATGACATTGTATGAAACGGTCCAAAAATCAGGCTCCACAATCTTTTTGCCGATTGAAAATAAATGGTATCGTGCCGATGACCTCTGTTTAGGATGCCGGCAATTTATCGTGCAAGACCCAGATGGTTATCTGTTGCGCTTTGCGGAAAGTCTGGGCACGCGTGCAACTTTAACCGCACATACGTGAAGCTGAATAATACTTACTATTTTAATGTGACGCCCAATGATGCTGGCATAAAGAAGGTTTGTGCAAATCCCGCATCTGGCGTTTTGTTAGCTGTCTTGATAACACCTGTCGTATTTGACTGTGTCATGATCGTCCCATTTTCAACAAGCGCCAAGTTGATTCCAGTATAACGATGCGTTTCTGTATTCGCAGTTCCATCAATAATATTTACAGTCACTTTTTTTGTATCATCAATGGAAAAAGCCGGTTGATTTACAGGTACGGATAGCGTGGTATCCCTCCCTGTATGAGAGAAGTGATTAAACGCCGCCATGATTCCCTTATCGACTTTTGACAGTGTGACCGGAACATCATCGCTGTTCTGCGCTTTGGTTGTGAGATGCAGACCATATTGATTATTGGGACCTATAACCGCAATCTCGGTCAGATGATTGTTTACACCATGTATAAGCGTAACGGATTGTGCAGAAAACTGAATTGGTCCGCGCGTCACATCGCCAAAGATGCAACTTGATGTGACCAAGAATGGCATGGCAGCAATTGAATAAGCTAAAACAGATCGAGCTGAAGACCGCATAAATTCACCGTAATTCACGTTGTTACATTATAGGGTCTACCATATTAATCCCAGCGTGTCGTGTAGTCAGATGAGTCTGTTTTCCACACGCGCAACGAGTCCATCTGGAAAGCCGGCGATTCTGAACTGCTTTTTGGCTTAGATTACGGTTAAATTACTCCGGTTTGACCTCTATTAATTAACTGAAATAACAAGGGATTTACGAATTATTTATTTTTAGGGTTTTCAATAGACGCAGCTTGGGTATAGTGACCCCAGTTCGTTGGTTCCACCACAGAGGATATCTGCCCTATTGGACCTGTAAGACCCCGCGCTACAGCTCTCTGACATAGTTGTCGTCACACCATTGAGCTGCTGTTAATTACGCACACACATCTATCTAAATCCTCGACCCGAACTTTTCCTGCAACAACTCAAGAGCTTCTTGAATGCGTTCTATTTTTCGTCGTAAGCGTTGTGATCAAAAACTTTTTGTGACCGCTTGTGCCTTTGGTTTTATCGCCGTCACCGGTGCTTTGGCCTTTACCGCTTTTTCGTCTGACACGCCGGTTGCGAAACCAGCGCGCGTGCAGCACATCGCGATGCATCAGACCACCAGCCAGCAAAGCGAATCCGATACGATTGCTTTTGCCTATGCCTCTGACCGCACCAATGTTGCCATGACGCCTGCTGTGACAGCACAAGGGTCATTGACTGAACTGATCCCGCAAGTCCGCAAGGCATTTCAAGTGGCTGCCACACCCGTTCGCCACAGCGACCGTGAAACGGTTGCCCTGCGTAACGGTCAAACCTTGAACAGCCTCCTGGAAAAATTCGAAGTGCCAACGGAGATGGCCCTGCAAGCCATTGAGAGCATGCAGGATAAATTCAGTCCGCGCGCGATCAAAGCCGGCCAGCAAATTACCTTGATGTTTAAGCCGACCGAGGATGGCGAGCGTGAGTTTACGGGCTATCGCTTTTCCCCTGATTCTTTGCGTGACATTGTTGTCTATGATGAAAAAGGCACTGGCGAATTTTCGACCAAAGTGATCGAAAAAGATCTGCATAAAGCCCTGGTTGCCAAAGGTGGCACAATCGTTGGCTCCCTGTCAGGTGCTGCAGCCAAGGCCGGTGTACCACACGCCATCTTGAGCCAGATGATCAAAGCCTATTCTTACACCGTTGATTTCCAGCGCGATATCAACGAAGGTGACAAATTCGAAGTTTTGTATGAAGCTGAAGTCGACGACAAAGGGCGCCCGTTCCGCACAGGCGACCTGGTGTATGCCCGCTTGATCCTCGATGATGAAGAACAGCCGGTCTATCTGTACAAGAACGCTGCTGGCACTAACGAATATTTCAAAGCCAATGGCCAAAGCATTCGTCGCAGCCTGTTAAAAACCCCGATTGATGGCGTCAAGATCACCTCCGGTTTTGGTTTCCGCCTGCACCCGATCCTGGGCTATTCCAAGATGCACACCGGTATCGATTTTAGCGCGAAAGTTGGCACCCCGATTTTAGCGGCTGGTGATGGTGTTGTGAACCGCGCGAATTGGTTCAGCACCTACGGCAATTACGTCCTGATCAAGCACAGCAATGGCATGGAAACCGCCTATGCCCATATGAGCCGTTTTGCCACGGGTATTCATGGCGGGTCCAAGGTCAAACAGGGTCAGGTTATTGGTTATGTTGGTACGACGGGCCGTTCGACCGGTGCCCACCTCCATTACGAAGTCCACATGGCCGGCAAGCCGATTAACCCCATGGGTGTCAAGGTTCCGATGGGAACGCAACTGGCCGGTGGCGAAATGCACAAATTCAGGCTGCGCATCGGTTCGCTGGAAACCCAGATGAAGACGGCACTGCGCAAGGGTCCGATTACCACAGCCTCACGCTAAGAATTGCGTTGCATTTAGTTTAATTAGCCGCTGTCTTAATAGATAAGCGGCTAATTTTTTATGTATGTACAGAACAAGCTAGTAACAAGACTTAAAGTTGCTCTACTAGTGCATAGGATACACCCTTGTCTTTCAGAATAAATATAAACACATTGATAGAGAATAAATTGAACGTTGTTTTTCTGTCAGTTGTTTTAGCATGTATAGCTGTCATTTTTTACATGAATAGGCGCTACAAAAAAACTACTTATTATCAAATAACAAGAAAATCGCGCTGGTTCATGGACAAAGGGACATTTGGCGAATATTTGCTTTATAAATGTTTGCAATACCTCGAAAGCGACAATGAAAAGTTTTTATTCAATATTCATTTGCCGAAAAACAATAGTGAAACAACAGAAATCGATATGCTTCTAATAAATTCGAAAGGCCTATTTATTTTCGAAAATAAAAATTATGGTGGTTGGGTTTTTGGAAATGAAGCGCATACGAAATGGGTGCAAATTTTTCCAAAAGCCCGACATCAAAGTCATAAAAATCTGTTTTATAATCCTATAAAACAAAACAGACTTCACATTGACACAATCAGACGTTTTATTGACAAGAATATTCCCATCTGGCCGATCATTGTTTTTTCAGATAGATGCACTCTCAAAGATATCACAGTGCAGAGCAGCAATGTTTATGTTGTAAATCGCTGTAACGTCAGGTCGATTATTACTCAAATAACCGCTCAAACACAAATGAATAACTTATCAACAATAGAAATAAACGATATTTACAATAAGCTTTACCTTTACACTCAAGTAAGCGATCAAATAAAAAAACACCATATTGAGAGCATACAGAGGAAATTTTGACTTATCTGTAACAATCAGATTTAAGATTTTTTGTCCTAACAGGGATTCTTTCACGCGCACTTTTACGGCATGATAAATCCATGGATAAGCCTGCTGATTACGATTACCACCTGCCCGACACTCTGATCGCTGCACACCCGCTGTTGCCGCGCGAAGCGGCGCGTTTGTTGACTTGGCCAGACGTCCGTGATGATCTCACCTTTGCGGATTTGCCGCGCCTTTTAAATGCTGGTGATCTTTTAGTGTTCAATAACTCCCGCGTCATCCCGGCGCGGCTGCGTTGCATACGTCCCAGCGAGAATGGCCAGCATGAGGCTTTGCAAACTGAAATTCTGCTGCATCGCCCCATTAGTGACTTCCAAACATGGGAGGTATTCGCGCAAAAAACGAAACGGTTGCGTGTGGGCCAGTCTTTACATTTTGCCGAAGGCATGACCGCCGACATTATCGAACGGCGTGAACAAACAATTGTGGTTCGCTTCAATGCCAGTGCTTCAGAAACCGAAGACTTTATCGAGACACAAGGTGAAATGCCCCTGCCCCCGTATATTCCACGCGATCAAACCGATGCGCACGACAAGCAGGATTACCAGACTGTTTACGCCAAGGAAAAAGGCTCGGTTGCGGCCCCCACCGCTGGTCTGCATTTCTCTGACACACTCATTAATAATTTAAAAGCCGCTGGTATTCACACGGCTGAAGTCACGTTGCATGTCGGGGCTGGCACGTTTCAACCCATGTACAGCCAGCTCAATTCCATTCACGACCACAAAATGCACAGCGAATTTGGCCGCGTGGATCAAGCCACCGTCGATCTCATCAGCCAGACCAAAGCGCGCGGCGGCAAGGTGATTCCTGTTGGCACCACCAGCCTACGGTTGCTGGAGAGTGCTGCATTGAGCGGGACGCTGCAGCCCTTTACGGGCGACACTGATATCTTTATCACCCCCGGTTTCAAATTCCACGTGGCCAACCGGTTGATCACCAATTTTCATTTGCCGCAATCGACCTTGTTAATTTTGGTATCGGCTTTTATCGGCTTTGACGCGACACGGCAATTATATGAGCATGCCATCACACAAGCCTACCGATTCTACAGCTATGGCGACGGGTGTTTGTTGGATCTGGAAATTTCCTGAGCACTATGCGTACCTTGCATCATGGCGTAACACACAAACGCTTCCAGCTTTTCAGCCACTGTATTCGATTCTTCTGGCACAATATTGGCTGCAGTCTTGTGGGCCTGCTTGATCTTGTTTTCCAGCGTTGGCTGATAATCATTCATGCCGGCAAACGGCATTGATTTCAGGCCCGCACCTTCGGCAAATGCATCATAAAAAATCGTGAGTGGCGTTGTTGCCAGCATCTCGATCTGTACTGACGCAATATTACTGTACGTTGTCCTCAAACTGGAAAAATAAGCAACGCTTTCGACAGCTGTCGCGCCGTCGCGCAAATGATACATGTAACCGGATGGTGACAGCGCCATCTGCAGATCATAATCGTGCGGGCTAAACAGCCATTTATAGACTTGCTGTGCTGAATTCATCAGGAGGCCGCGGCTGTTCTGCTCAAAATCTGCAGAATGTGATTGTTGCCCGCTCAGGGGAAATGGATTTTTTGACATGGGTGTAACTCGACAGCTAAGGCCATAGGCCGATCAAGAAGAAAATATAAGCTTGATTTGCACTGTGAGTTCACAACAGCGACTTCGCCCGGCAGAGGGCCTACCCTCTGCCGCTTCGTACCACCACAATAATATGGGCTGCGAAGATCGTCATGTATTGAGGGTAAACGATTCAACGAAATTGTGTCAATAAAAAAGTTTAGGCTGACACAAATTACGATGTCAGCCTAAAATATTGTCCTTTAAGAAATAATCAACTGGGTTTTTCAATATTCAAATAATGTCTGTGGAAATAGGCTTCCTGACAAGATAAATGACACATTCGGCTTAATTCATCTCCAGCTAGCTGATATAAATTAATACGACAGTCAGGTCGTGCGTCTTCAATTTCAGATAAATAAGATTGTACATAGATCAAATCACGACGTTGCATACTGTCGCAAATATCGTGTTTGGCTTGAAGGATGTCAGGTTCTTCATTAATACGCTGTGGATGGTAATAATGCTCGCCATAGTTTGCTTTAGCATCATAAAACGATCCAGCTAGATAGGATCTGAAAAATAAAAAAGCTACATCTTGAGTATGTTCTTGTGGAACAAAGCGGCGAAACTTTTCTAGTAGTCCAAACTGAATATGCTGATTATAATAAGACAACTGAGGCTTATATCCATTATGCTCACCTTGATAAAAGCGCCAAGCTAATAAAGCAGCTGGAAAATATGCGTCATTGACATTAATCTGATCTTTTCGTGCATAAGTTGCGTCCATTTTATTTTGAACGGATAGATCAGGTATTGCATCATAATTGAGCGGTTTCATATCATTTATCGCTGCAGACGAAGATATATATCCATAAAAGTTCAACATTGGTTCGTTGGTTTCGAATAATATCATTTTTTCAGGATCGGACTTAATAAAACTATTAGGTAGTTGTAGGTGACTTGAGTAACCAATATTTTGAGGAAGCAGTTTGTTCATGGCAAAACCTTCATTTTGTAGATAAGAAAGAAATTGATTGCACTGGTAAAAATGAGCGCACACTGACCGGCAAAGGGCCTACCCTCTGCCGCATCTGGTCAGGAAAATAATAGAATAAAATAACGACATGGATTTTTAATAGCTGTAATTCATTGATCAAAATGTCAGTTCAAAATCCGCAACGGTTTTGCTTGAAACTCTCTGTCGGTTATTTGATTTGACGCCATCAATCGCCGCATAACGCATCATAGGCGTCACATTGTGCTGGAACAAAACGCTGGCCGTATTTTCCCAGTTTGGGAACAGCTGACCGTCACAGATACAAGCTAATTTTTGTTGCCGGCTGGCTGTGTTTAGCCAGTTTTTATGGAGTGTGTGCTGCGCATCTTGCAGCTCCCGGTTGCTTTTTATCGTCATATAATCGTGACTCTGCTGAATAACGGGGTTGGGATGTGCCACACGCGGCGCTGTTGTCAGATCATGGTTGTGTTGTAAAACCGGATCCATGTTTGATACAAACACAGCTAATGCCAGTTGTTTTGCGTCTTCAAATTCGCACGGTGACAAATAAGTCTTTGCCCTAGCAAATAAACAGCACTGGTCCTCACTGTCTTTTGTATTCAAAGCAGAATGCTTCTGCTGGCCTTCACCGCAGTAAAACACAATGGCGTTTTGACCCATCGCGTAGTACGGGCTCTCCACGACAGCATCAAAGAATGATAAAAGTGGTTTTTCGGCCAGTTGTGGTTCGGTTTGAACGTCTTGTAACATAAGTCTCTCGCTTGATCATCGTGCAATTTTGAAGAAGATTGCACTGCGAGAACACGGCAGCGACTAGGATCGGCAGAGGGCTTTCCCCCTGCCGGTTCCGGTAATCATAGTGATCCAATGAAACATCTTACTCGCCTGGTTATCTAAAGCGTTAGTGCATAGAATTGCGCACCCAAATGACGTGCGCCATTTGCCACGGTGCGCGCTTGATCAGTCACATGGTCTGCATGATCCTCGCGCAGGGCAGTCTTCTTTTGCCCAAGATCCATTTCTGCAAATTCACGGAGGCGTCGGCGTGTACGTGACGGCGCGGGAAGAACAGGTGCCTGAGTATGCAAAGCCGAATCACGAATTTCAGAAAGAATGAAATTTGCTTTTTGCTGTTGATAGGCAATTTCACCATCATTTCTTGATAATCTGGCATCTAAATGACCTTGGACAAAGCCATTTACAAACAAATCTTTCGACATGGTATCGATCATCAAAACATGTAATTGGTGCTGACGCTGATACCTGCCATAGGCCTGAAAATCTTTTATTCTTTGCGCTAGAACTGGATTGGGAGATATTATTTTACCCGCTAATTCAATTTCGGTTTGACCTTGTTTGAGCTGAATGTAAGCAGATTGCGCGATGTCTTCTAAATCAGATTGGTTGTCGCTGAATTCATTTTGAACGGCGAATGGTTGGGGAACAAAAGCTAACATGATATTCTTTCACAGGGCAGACGGCGTTTGAGCCGGTTATAGATTTAATTTTGAAACATTTTGCGCTGTGAAGTGACAGACAGCGGCTTGGCTCGGCAGAGGGCCTACCCTCTGCCGCTGCGTTTGGTGGTGGTCATGCCCACAATTGCGGTCGTTATGTCTGTCATATCACAAGCGTAAACGAATCGGGGGAAACTTGTCAACATGATTTTTCATCACCCGGTAAAATAGCGATAACGTGCATCCAGCCGGATCATGCTGTGCATGTGTAGCGCTAAACGATGCGTTGCTTTCGGCACCAACGCTAATATATCCGCTAAATTGTCATGCAAAAAACATACAGTGCCGATGGTTATAACCTGGCTTTTAGCTTGTACCTGTGCATCCTTGTCACGATGCGCCAACATAAAGTGTTGTGCGATTTGAAATTCATAGCCTTTGTAATATTGCATGGCATCTGCCGCATTATGCGGGTGGCACTGTGCAGTCAACGGCAAATTACGCCGAAATTGTTGAAACGCTGTATCCTGCGTTTCACGGAAATAATGTTCGATTGGGCTGCGGTTATAAAACTGGCTTCCCGATAAAGCTGTTTGATCTTTTTGCCAGTGAAAATTGGGCGGGTTGCAGAGCTGGGTATAAAAATGCTGGAGATACTGTGTTTGTGCACCCTTTAGCTGCTGGCCAGTTTTTGCATACCAGCCTGTGGCATTGTAAGAAAACTTTGCGTAGCAACTGCTGAAAACTCAGGGAGTATGAAATTATTCATGAGATCAACTTCTACGTCAAACTGCTTTTAAAAGCAGTATCAATTCAGGAGAATTTTTGAAAATTGCGTTGTAACACCCGACAACGGCTTTGACCGGCAGAAGGTTTACCCTCTACCGCCGCTAATAATAATACGGGCAACAGTGTGTGTCATACAAAAATCAGCCTAACAAGGTCAGGCTGATTCTATGAACACTTGAAAATATGAATTAACCGTTCGCGGCTTTTGGCTCAACCTTGATCGGCAGCGCGACTTTGATGTGCAAATCTTTCAGTTGCTGATCGGTCAAGGTTCCCGGCGCATTCATCATCGGGTCTTCATAGTTCCCGTTCATGACAAAGGCATAGACCTCACGCAGGTTAGGCTCATTCGCAATCAGCATGATCATGCGGTCGATCCCAAACGCGCACCCACCATGCGGCGGCGGGCCGAAACGAAACGCGTTAAGCATGCCGCCGAATTTTTTCTCCAGATCGTCACGGCTGTATCCGGCAATCTCAAAGGCTTTCGCCATGATCTCGGGACGATGATTACGGATAGCACCCGAACACAGTTCAAACCCGTTGCAGACGCAATCATAACCAGCCGCTAGGATATCCAATGGCGATTTGTTCTCTAACGCTTCGAGACCACCCTGTGGCATTGAGAATGGATTGTGCTCGAAATCGATCTTGCCGTCTTCTTCCTGATACATCGGGAAGTCGACAATCCAACACAGTTTGAAGACGTGCTGCTCTTTGATATCGCCGATCTCATCACAGATTTTCGTCCGTGCCTTGCCAGCCAGTTTCACAGCTTTGGCTGGGAAATCACAAACGAAGAAGATCGCATCGCCAGCGTGTAAACCAGCGACCTGTTTCAATTCGATCATCGCTGCGTTTGGTACAAATTTCGCAATCGGGCCTTTTGCTTCTTCACCTTCAAAAACGATATAACCAAGACCCGGTGCGCCTTCACCGCGCGCCCAGTCATTTAATTTATCAAAAAACGAACGCGGACGATCGGAAACGTTTGGTGCCCGAATAGCGCGAACAATACCGCCTTTGTCAATCATCCCTCTAAAAGCATTAAAAGTAACATCATCGCGTCTGAAGACTTCCGTCACATCGACGATAACCAGCGGATTACGCAAATCCGGTTTATCGGACCCATAGGTCAGCATCGCCTCTTTGTAAGTAATTTGCGGGAACGGACCTTTGGTAACCGTATATTGCGTACCTTGGAAATCGCTGAATTCTTCAAACAAGCCACCAACAACATCTTCCATCGTGCGGAAGACATCTTCGCGTGTCACAAACGACATTTCAACATCAAGCTGATAAAACTCCGCCAGACGATCAGCGCGGCCGTCTTCGTCACGGAAGCAAGGGGCGATCTGGAAATAACGGTCAAACCCGCCGACCATCAGCAATTGTTTGAATTGTTGTGGAGCCTGTGGCAGCGCGTAAAACTTACCCGGATGCAAACGCGATGGCACGACGTAATCACGCGCACCTTCGGGTGAGCTGGCCGTAATAATCGGTGTCTGGAATTCATTAAAGCCTTGGTCGACCATACGTTGCCGTAAAGAGCGCATCACTTTGGAGCGCAGCAAAATATTCTTTTGCATTTTCTCACGGCGCAGATCGAGATAACGGTATTTCAAGCGGATATCCTCGCCGGCGTCATCCATGGCATTCACCTGCAACGGCACCTGGTCGGCGGAGCTTTGAATGGCCAGATCCTGCACCGACACTTCAATCGCGCCTGTTGGCATTTTATCGTTCACCGTTTCACCCGGGCGCGCCAGCACCTGGCCGGAAATTGTGACAACAGATTCAACGCGCAAACGCTCCAGCGTTTCCAGATGCGGGCTGTCAGCATTCACCACCACTTGTGTCAAACCGTAATGATCGCGCAAATCAATAAACAACACACCGCCATGATCGCGTTTGCGGTGAATCCAGCCCGACAATTTAACGGTTTCGCCAATATGCTCGGCACGGAGTTCGCCGCATGTGTGGGTACGGTATAAATGCATTGGCGTTCTTCTCTTTTATCTTGGTGGTATTGCCGGGATATTGTGGTATTATGCCGCCTATTCTTCACGATAAGCCGCGCAAAGACAAGTCTTATTCCAAACGTTTACAGGCCGAAAGCATGGACAATATTAACGTCATTACCAATACCGCCGCACTCGAGCAATTCTGCAACGCCATTGCCCATGACACCTATATCGCGGTCGATACGGAATTTTTGCGTGAACGCACCTATTTTGCCCAGCTTTGCTTGATTCAGATCGCTGGGGAACAAGATGCCGCGATCATCGATCCGCTCGCATCTGATATCGACCTGACCCCGTTGTGGGCGATCTTGCGCAATTCTGCCATTCGCAAAGTCTTTCATGCCGGCAAACAAGATTTGGAGATTTTCTATCATCTGATGGACAAATCCCTGCCCGCCAATGTGTTTGACACGCAAATCGCTGCTATGGCCTTGGGCTATACGGAACAAATCGGCTATGCCGCGCTGGTGGAGAACGTTACGGGCCAGCAAATCGACAAAACCCAGCAATATACCGACTGGAGCAAGCGCCCACTGAAAGACAGCCAACTGACCTATGCGTTGAGCGATGTCACGGAATTGCGTCATGTTTATGATCATATGCTGGCGGAATTAGATCGCACCGGCCGGTTGGACTGGACGGCGGATCTGATGGCCGATCTGGTTGATTCAGCTGTTTATGAACCCGCACCCGATGAGGTCTGGCAGAAAATCAAATTGCGCAGCCACAAGGCTGTGCCTTGGAAAGCACTGAAAATGCTGGCCGCGTGGCGGGAGCGTGAAGCCATGCGCCTGAACCGTCCGCGCAGTTTTTTCATGAAAGACGAAGTGCTGGCGCAAATCGCCTTGACCTGTCCACGCTCAATCGATGAATTGGCTCAAATTCGCGGTATAGGCGGCACCGCAAAAAGCAAATCCGCCGACCCGATTATCGCTATCTGCCGCGAAGCCATTGCAACCGCGGTACCGTCCGACGTGCCAGCCAAAACCGACAGCCAGCGTTTGACCGGCCCGGAAGAAGACCAACTCGATCTTCTCCGCCTCGCCCTCAAAATCAGCGCCCGCCAACTCAATGTCGCGCCGCGTTTATTGGCCGATAGCGACGATTTAATGGATTTCGTGCGGAAATCAGGCGAGACGCGCCTGCTGATTGGTTGGCGCTACGACGCCTTCGGCCGCCAGGCAGAAGATCTGCTCAACGGCAAAGCGGCGATTGGGGTAAAGGGCATTTATGCGGTTTGAAAACATTATAAGCCTACGGACGACCTAATTTGCTGTTAAGCTCTTTAACCTTTTCAGTTACAGGCCCATCAAAGGTTGGAATATTTTGACGAAATGCATTCACTTGCAGTGCATACTTATTTCCCGCTGCAACCTCAGATGCAATATTTCTTTTCATAAGACGTGCTTTAATTGCATGGTCTCTAAATTCTATAATCCCTTTTAATGCGCCTGTGTGAAAGTTAATATCATGTCTAAGCCAATTATCGGCTTGTTGCTTTTCTTCATCAGTTAATATTGGTCTCTGCTTTTCCGTTTCATTAGCAATTCCAGCAGATAAATATTTCGACAATAAATCAATTTTCTCTAAAGACAAAAGTTCTGCATTTGGCACCACAATTTCAGCCGGAATTTTGCTGCGAAATTCATTGACATTCTTTAAAAAAGCTAATGCTCCTTCTTTTTTAAGGGCAAGATTTTTGTCTTCCCATTTTTCTCTGCCTTTTGTGTATCTCCATTCTACATAACCGATGTCATCGTCAATATCTTGTTGGTTACTACTCAAGGAGTCATGCGTATTTGCCGCTCGATTATTATAGCTTTCCGCACATTCTGTAAGTATGTTGAGTTGTTTCATGACACCTTTGCGAAAACGGGCATTATATTTTACCAGCATCTCGGCATTTTCCAGATCATGATCAGTCATTTTAAGTGCATCTGGCTTGACAAAAGAACTAGCCGCATATTTGAATATCAGTACATTTGTATGCATGTCCAGTGCAGTTGAAAACCCAACTCCATTCACATCCCAAAGCAAAGCCAAATCATCCCCGTTTTTACGAACCAGTTTACCACATATATCTTTGGCATCAGTGACAGAAGTCATTTGTTTCCTCTTAAACTTGAACTGTTTTTAAAAGATACAGATTTTATATACATAAGTCAAATAAAAAGAGGATTTTTTGTACTCTTATACACGGTATCATAATACCCCATATAAAAACACGTTATATTACTTGACTTGCAGCATATAACTCCGTATTGTCCGCAAGCAATTCCACACGAGGACACTATGCTACAAACACGTTCCATCAAACCTTCCGAGGTTAACAAGCAATGGGTGCTGATCGACGCGAAAGATGTTGTTCTGGGCCGTTTGGCCACCCAAATCGCGCTGATCCTGCGCGGCAAAAACAAAGCGTTCTTTACGCCACACGTCGATTGCGGCGATAACGTGATCGTTATCAACGCAGACAAAGTGCATTTGACCGGCAACAAAGCCGAAGATGATATGTTTTACTGGCACACGGGATATCCAGGTGGGATCAAAGGCCGCAGCAAGGGCCAGATTCTTGAAGGTCGTTTTCCAGAGCGCGTGCTTGAAAAAGCCGTTGAGCGCATGCTGCCAAAAAACACCCTGTCCCGTTATCAGATGAAAAATCTGCGCGTCTATGCCGGCACCGATCACCCACACACGGCTCAACAGCCTGTTGTGTTCGATTTCGCTGCTCAAAACGCTAAAAACACGAAGAGAGACTAATCATGGCCGATCAAAAAGACACGAAACCGACAACCGGCGCTGCAAAAAATGACGCCAAAGCCGCTCCGAAGAAAACGGAGGGGTCCACCCCTGCGGCGGCCGCTGCGAAAAAGCCAGCCGCTGACAAAACGACAAAAGCCGCTCCGATTGTTGAGAAAAAAGTCACATCAAAAGTGAAGACATTGTCTGACCTGAACAAGGCACCGGAAGCCAAAGCAGCTCCAGCCGCCGGTGGCACCGATGCGCCAAAACGCAACTCGACGGCCAATGTTGTGCCAACCGAGCCACGTCTCGACAAGCAAGGTCGCGCCTATGCAACCGGTCGCCGTAAAACCGCCACGGCTCGTGTCTGGGTTAAACGCGGCACCGGCAAGATCATCATTAATGGCAAAGACCAAACAGAATATTTCGGCCGTCCAACCCAGCGTATGGTGATCCAACAGCCAATGATCCTAGTTGGTCGCGATACCGAATTTGACGTTATTTGCACCGTTGCTGGTTCCGGCTTGTCAGGCCAAGCTGGCGCTGTGCGTCACGGCATTTCCCGCGCCCTGACCTATTACGACCCTACCTTACGTCCAGCCTTGAAAAAAGAAGGTTTCCTGACCCGTGATGCGCGTATGGTCGAGCGTAAAAAATACGGCTTGCGCAAAGCGCGTCGTTCGAAGCAATGGAAAAAACGTTAAGTCGTTTTATTTCTGGATACAAAAAACCCCGCCATGTGCGGGGTTTTTTATTCAAGTCATAATTAAAAACTACATTTCGCTCAACCCCAAACCTTCATCCTCACGTTGAGACACATCATGCCAGTTGCTGTTTGTCGATGCGGCAAGACGTTTGGCCAGATGGCCCATGCTGGCGGTGCGTGACATGTCACGGCCCATCTTTTGCAGGCGGACATACAATTCTTTTTGCGCAACCGGATTGTGTTGCACAAGGCTTGGCGCCTTGTCTACTGGCGCGATATTATAATGTTGCCACAAAGCCTGAGACGGGGTGAGCGGTTGCGAAGCCATAACGATCTCCTAAAACGGAACGAATTGAAACACTATCCCTAGTCTACCAGACTTTCGCTGGGCCCGAATCCCTTTACGATGGTGCAGTGCATGAACTCTATCCCGCACATGCGAGAGGTTACGCCCGTATGAACACATCTCACCCGTTGATCGGGCCTTATCAGGGCATCAGCCCCACCATCGACCCCGCGGCCTACATTACCGAAACGGCTGTGATTTTGGGTGATGTCACTGTGGGCCCAAATACGTCCATATGGCATCACGTCCTAATTCGCGGTGATGTGAACACCATCCGCATTGGGTCGGGCACGAATATTCAGGACGGCACAGTCGTCCATGTCTCGCGCACGCCAACTGGCCAAACGACGATCGGCGACAATATCACCATCGGCCATCAAGCTTTGATCCATGCCTGCGAGCTTCAGGATGATTGCTTCGTCGGCATGAGAGCCTGCGTCATGGATGGCGCGATCGTGGAGTCGTTCGCCATGGTGGCAGCCGGCAGCCTCGTGACGCCCAACAAGATCGTGCGGCGCGGTGAATTGTGGATGGGCAGCCCGGCGCGTTGCGTGCGGCAATTGACCGAGGCCGATGTCAAGCACATGCAGGAAAACGCGGTAGAATACCGTATGGTTGCTGCGAACTATCAGAAAATTTAATCATGCATATCTCCATCCTCACCCTTTTCCCTGATCTCTTCCCTGGCCCCTTGGGTGCCAGCCTGACCGGGCAAGCCTTGCAGCAAAACAAATGGCAATTAAACGCCATCAATATCCGGGATTTTGCGACGGACAAACACAAAACGGTGGACGACACGCCATTCGGTGGCGGGGCTGGCATGGTGATGAAACCGGATATCATTGAAAACGCCTTGTTCTCCATCCCTGACGATAAACGCGGCAAGCGGATTTATCTCAGCCCACGCGGCACGCCGCTGACGCAAGCCTTGGCCACACAACTGGCTGCCGAATCAGCCCTGACATTATTATGCGGGCGCTATGAAGGCGTGGACCAACGGGTGCTGGACGCTCATGACTTTACCGAGGTCAGTATCGGCGATTACGTCCTGACCGGTGGTGAAATGGCGGCCATGGTGCTGATTGACGCGGTTTTACGCCTGCTGCCCGGTGTTTTGGGTAATGCCGACACCCATCATGAGGAAAGTTTTTACAATGGCCTGCTGGAATATCCGCATTACACGCGACCTGCGAATTGGCTTGACAAAAATGGGGTCTCACACCATACTCCACTCGTTTTGCTGAGTGGGCATCACGCCGAAATCCGCCAGTGGCGGCAAGCTGAAGCCGAGACCCTCACCGCCAAGCGCCGCCCGGACCTCTGGGATGCGTTTATCAAACGGAAACCTTAAGCAAAACAACTAGACAAAATTAACATAGTCGTGGTAGACTGATGGGACATTCAAATTTCCTATTGAGTCGCCGCCACGCGCCGACACAAGAAGCAAGGTGTGCCATGCAAAACCCGTTAATCGCTATCGTTGAACAAGCACAGCTTGCCAAACTGACCGACAATAAAATAACTCCTGATTTCTCCTCTGGCGACACGTTGAAAGTCAACGTCAAAGTCGCTGAAGGCAACCGTGAGCGTATCCAGGCCTATGAAGGCGTTTGCGTTGGCCGTTCCGGCACCGGTTTGAACTCATCATTCACTGTCCGCAAAATTTCCTATGGTGAAGGCGTCGAGCGTGTGTTCCCGCTTTATTCCAACCGTATCGATTCCATCGAAGTGCTGCGCAAGGGTAAAGTCCGCCGCGCGAAATTGTACTATTTGCGCGATCGCCAAGGCAAGTCAGCGCGTATTTCCGAGCGTACGACTGGCCGCGATACCGCCAACATGCCGAACAAGAAAAAATCCAGCTTGGCCCAAGCCGCCGAGTAGTTTGCGCGGCAAGCTTTGCTTTCAAGGCAAAATCCATTAGATTTAAACCCGCCCCTTTCGGCGGGTTTTTTCTGGCGCAGAGTTTCACAGTCATGACCACCATTAAAAAGTTTTTCTCGTTCCTGCCCTGGCTGGTTGTCTTTGAAGGCATCTCGATGCTGATCGGTTCTTTTGCCAGCCCGAACCCCGGCAATCCGCAGATTCAAAATTGGTATGCCGGCTTAATCAAATCGCCGCTGAACCCGCCAGCGTTTATATTTCCACTGGCATGGACAATTCTTTACGGTTTGATCGCCTATGCCTTATGGCGGGTTTGGTCACTGGGTAACAACCGTCCACCGCATAACGATCTCACCACATTCAAAATCTGGGCACCGGATTTCTGGGCCTTTGCCATTGGGCACATGCTATTGAACTGGAGCTGGTCTTACGCCTTCTTCGCCAGCCAGAACGCAACACTCGGGTTCATCTGGCTGCTGGCTGTCTGGCTGTCTGCCATTGTGTTGGCTGTATGGATAAAACGCTATGACCGTTTTGCTGCTGTAATGTTATTGCCTTATCTGGCCTGGTTGACATTCGCGGTTTACTTAAATGGGTTTATCGTCTGGGCGAATTAGGGACGTAACAACAGGATAGATGGCAATATTGGACTAATATTCTTCAACTTAGACCATACTAAATTCTCTTCATGTTCCGCTTTCAGAAAACTGGAAAAAGTCGACAGTGGTATTTTCTCTTCCAGGAAAGACAAGTAATGCAATAATTTATTTTGATCAGAGGGATCAATAGTCCGCATGGACGTTTTTTGTTTCAAAATCTGAGAATATGTTTCAATATTGTCTGTAAAAGATTCTGCCCCGATTGTACCAGGGGCCATACGATCCAAATAGTGCTGATAATTTTTGCTGATAGTGACTCGCTCACTTTCTTGCAAGCCTATCCCAAGCCGTTGTTTTAGCGCATGACGTGGACTGATCACATTTATATCACTATTTTCTTCAACAATTAAAAGTGATCCGCCACTTGATGTATGGATATGACGTTCCTCATCGTTTTTTGCATCAGTTTGGTCGTATAGCAGACCATTGTAGGTGTGTGTGTAATCTAATAAATCACGCAAGGGCTTTTGCACTGCCCCCAGCCTTAATGCTGTGTTTTTACTTGGACTTGTAAAAGTAACGTCGTTTCCTTGAGACGATACAAATATTTGCGTGCCGGGTGGATAGGTTTTTTGACTAGGTGTTGTTTTGTTCATTAGATGATCGATTTCAATATCTCTCAAAAACATATCCGAATTACACGCCTCAATAACTAAATGCAGAGGGATCTGATTGTGAATCGACTGATCCAACACATCGCGCAATACAGTAATCGTCGGAGAGAATCCGTTGTCATGGTCCAAACTATCAAGTCCCAAATAAACTTCATGGTTTGCCTTCATACTTTGATCTGTTCCGTGTGCATGAAAATAATAATTCAGCAAACCTTCTTTCAGCATGACAGCATTCATACTGTCTTCTTTTGCTTCATAATTGCGTGGGCGTGTCTTGCCGTCGCCAATTTCCAAAACGCTCATACGGCGGGAAAAACTATAGGCCATCATTTTCATTTGCGGCTGCCAAATGTTTTGATACTTTGATGTATCACCATCCGCGACATCAGCTGTAAATATAACCATAGATGGAGGTATCGCCGGCTTTGACAACTCCATTTTACTTTTTGTCTGTGCCTCAACATGCCCGACAGCGACTGCACCAATGGCCAGGCTATTTAATAGAAAATTTTTAAAGAGGCTATTCATTGCCATATTATATCAAATCTTTACAAAAAAGGCAATTCCTTTACAGTTCAAACATCTTATTCTTTTCTCTCAGAAGGCCAACATCATGCTCACCGATCTAGCGCAGCTGTTAACTCTCCCCGGCCTGATGATTCTCCTGTCGTTAACAATGCTCGAAATCGTACTGGGTGTCGATAACGTCGTGTTTATTGCGTTGCTGGTCCAAGACCTACCGGAGAAGACATCGAAACAGGTGCGCGCTATTGGTCTGGGCTTTGCCCTGATTTTGCGCATCCTGTTGCTGTTCACGATTTCCTGGATGCTGCGGCTGACTGAACCAGTGTTGACCGTTTTGGGGCGTGAGTTTTCCGGTCGTGATCTGCTAATGCTCGTCGGTGGTTTATTCCTGGTCTATAAGTCCATCACCGGCGTGCGTGATTTATTCACTGACAACGCGCATGACGGCACGCCAAAACGCAAAACCAGTTTGACGAGTACCATCATCCAGATCATGTTTATTGATCTGGTGCTGTCGTTTGACAGTGTAATTACAGCCGTGGGTTTAACACGAAATATCCCGTTGATCATCATTGCCATCATGATCGCCATTGCGGCCATGATCTTTGCCACGGGTGCCGTATCAAGCTTTATCCAACGCTATCCGTCGATCAAAACGCTGGCCATCGGCTTTATCTTGCTGGTTGGTATTCTACTGGTCAGCGACAGCATCGGCTATGCGATTCCACATTCCTATATTTATGCGGCTATGGCATTTGCAGCTTTTGTTGAAGTCATCAACATTTGGGCTGGTGTGCGTAACCCGGATCAGACGTTAAGCAACTAAAGCCACTTTTCTAAATCGCGATCTGTCGTCCGATTTCGATGACGCGGTTGTGCGGCAGATTATAAAAGTCGGCGGCTGATGCCGCATTGTGCGACATCGCCGCAAATAAACGCTCCCGCCACAAGGCCATGCCCGGCAGTTTTGTCGGCACCACGGTTTCCCGGCCCAGAAAATAAGACAGCGTTTTCACGTCCAGTTCAATACCGATTGTGTCGGCTAAGCTCAAGGCACGCGGCACGTTTGGTTCCTGCATAAAACCATATTGAATGATGACCTGGAAAACCCCTTGCCCCATATCCTTGATCTGCAACCGGTCATGTTCCAACACCCGCGGCACATCCAGAATATCAACGCGCACCAGAAACACCTGGCCATGCAGCACTTTGTTGTGCTTCACGTTCAATGCCAGCGCATACGGCACATGATCAATGTCACGTGATAAATACGCCGCGCGGCCCTCTGTGCGGATGACCGGATAGGCTTTGAGATGTTTCAGGAAATGCGGCAGACGTTCTCCATCCTGCCCGCGCCGGCGATAGGTCAACGCTTGCCCATCGCGCCATGTCACCATCAAAATAAAAATCGCGGCACCCAGCATTAAGGGCAACCAACCACCATCTTTGATTTTCAGCAAATTCGCGCCAAAAAATGCAGCATCAATGACGAACAGCGGCACAAACAAAGCAACGATTTTCCACCAGGCCCATTGCCATTTATACCGCGCGACAATGACGATCAAACAGGTCGTAATTAAAATGGTTCCTGTCACGGCAATACCATAAGCCGCAGCCAGATTGCTGGAGGTCTTGAACGTCAAGACCAAAATCACGACACCAATAAACATCAGCATATTCAAACGCGGCAGATAGATCTGACCGATTTGATGTGCCGACGTATGCTGAATAGCGAAACGTGGTGCAAATCCCAATTGGATCGCTTGTTGCGTCAAGGAAAACGCGCCTGAAATCATCGCTTGCGAGGCAATCACCGTCGCGGCCGTAGCCAAGATAACCATAGGCAATGTCGCCCATTCCGGAAATAATAAAAAGAACGGATTGCCAATTGTCGCCGGGTTACTCAACACCAAGGCACCCTGCCCCAGATAATTCAGCATGAGAGCCGGCATCACCAGCCCCAGCCATGTCAAACGGATCGGCCGTTTGCCGAAATGTCCCATATCGGCATACAGCGCCTCGACACCGGTAATCGCCAGCACAATAGTACCCAATAACACAAAGGACAACCAGGAATGGTTCGTCAGGAACCAATAACCGTGATAAGGGTTAAACGCCGTCAGTACGAACGGATGTTGAATGATTTGATGCACCCCAGCAACCGCCAAGACCGCAAACCACAGCACCATAATCGGCCCAAAAAATTTGCCGATCCGTTCGGTGCCATTACTCTGGAACGCAAACAGAAACACGATAATTGTCACCGTGATCAGCAAAATAATATTCTGCTGGATATTCGGCACGATCAATGACAACCCTTCAACCGCACTAAGCACAGAAATGGCCGGCGTAATAATGCCGTCACCATAGAGCAGTGCCGCCCCGGCCAAGCCCAACAGCATCGCCCAATGCGCCTGATTACCCATGGCCCGCTGTACCAAAGCCATCAGCGCCATCGTGCCGCCTTCGCCCCGGTTGTCGGCACGCAAGACGACCATGATATATTTGACCGTGACGACCAACAGCAGTGACCACAACACCAACGACAATATTCCCAATATATTCTCGGGGGTTGTATCGATGGCATGATGATGACTCAGCGATTCCTTGAATGCATAAAGCGGACTGGTTCCGATATCGCCATACACGATACCGGTCGCCGCCAGCATCAGACCCCAAAGCTTTTTGCCTTTTGGCACTGCTCGCGTCGCACTATGTGCAACATGACTGGAAGTTTGGTGTCCGGTGGACACAGCCGTATCAGTGGATTGTTTCGGCACCGGGATCACCTGTTGTGTTGAAGTTTATTTTTTGTAACGTGCGATGGATTGGACAATGACATCTTCTGCCGCTTTGGCATCGCGCCATTCGGTCACTTTAACCCATTTGCCTTTTTCGAGATCTTTGTAATGCTCATAAAAATGCTGAATTTCCTGACGCACGATCTCGGGCAGATCGGTATAGTCCTTGATATGCGCATAATGCGGATAGACTTTGGCATCCGGCACGGCCAGAATTTTTTCATCGCCGCCTTTTTCGTCCTCGGTCATCAACACGCCAATCGGACGGCATTTGACAACAGACGTCGGGAAAAACTGATAGGGTGCAACCACCAGCACATCCACCGGGTCACCATCTTCCGACAGCGTGTGCGGCACAAAGCCGTAATTGCATGGATAACGCATACCCGAATGCATGATACGATCCAGAAACAACGCGCCGGATTCTTTATCAATCTCATACTTGATCGGATCGCCGCCCATGGGAATTTCAATGACGACGTTGATCTCATGCGGAGGGTTTTTGCCAATGGCGATTTTATCGAGGTTCATGGGGCACTCTTCTGGTTAACGATACCGTTTAAAATACCAAGATCATGCCGGGAATCAAGTTAAGGAAGGGTTATGGCGCACACATGCCGCCGGAGGGGACGGGTGTGCCGTTCCCTCCACCTGGAAGAAAAATGTTTCCTGTTCCCGTAAAGGGCTGGCTTTGAAAATTGGGGATCTTGGCTTGGGTGCGCTGCCAAGCCTCATTGCCAAAATTTGGATCGCACGGATCTTTGCCTTCAGCTATCATCTTTTCGAAAACGGCTTTGTCGACTGATTTTAAACCCGTTGATGTATTTACCTGAATCTCCATGTGTACATGCTGTCCACTGCTGCATGGGTTGCTTTGCGTTCCAAGACAATTGCCATTCGCTTTACTGTTACAGCGCCCGGTACAGGTGCCCCAATTCCCCAATGATGTACCAGAATTCACGACATCGCCTTTTTTTACACTGATGCTCCCGGCATGCATATAAACCGTCTGTACACCGCCGCTTTCAACAATCACATAATAGCCTGATGTATCCGACCATCCGGTTTCCTTTACTACGCCAGAATGAGCAGAATTAGTGTTTGGATTTTCTTTGCCACGGTCAATATCTGTCCCTTGATGATAATGTCCGCCCGTACCACTTTTATTAGGCCGCCATGTCCCAACAACATCGGTAATTGCGCCGCTTGGGGCTTTATACCCAAATGCCGCACCACAAGCGGCAAAAACTTCAGCCGTCAGAAACAAAATTAATACAAAGCTGCAAAGAAATTTTTTAATCATATGACTGGCCTGTCCAGACGTGCGTTTGTCGTCTGCTCTGGTCATCATAAGAAACAAAAGAGTAATAACCTTTGATGCGCTGATCAGAAATTGTCACACCATCGGCAAAAAAACGGCCTATTTCGACTAATTGACCATGGTTAACCCTGTAAACGGAAAAGCGGTACATATTAATATTTTTTCCATCATACAAGCCAAAATATTCGTCATCAAAAAAAGCCAAAATTTCATTGATGTTGTCATTATTGAGATCAATGTAAGCGATAGTAAAACGTGGTGTTAAGCCAAACTGGTTAAACATGGCTTGACTTTCTACTTCGTTTTTGATTTTTTCCTGAACCAAACGCGCGCCCAAACCGCGCGCAAACGGATCAAATTTGATCATTTCTTCAACAGCCCAAACAGGTGTGCCAGAGCAAATTGTTATCACGATGCCTACCAGAAAAATAATTATTTTACTCATTTGTTCAGTTCCTCGACAGGCTTGTAAAACCCGTCAATGTAAAATCCTTTTTGGTTGCCCGCACCTTGTACGGCCCCTGCATAAAAGGTTAGCGCATCGGCGAAGTTATTGCGAAACAAATAGTAAGTGCAACGCGTATCATTACAAAAGTCGACGCCTGTCAGGCCAACAAGGATAGATTGTGTCGTTTCGGCGCCAAAGGTGAATGTTGCATAGCGATGCTCCTCGCGCGGGTTAAACACCAGACGCAATTCTGGAACTTTTGCCAATAGTTTTTCTTTTAAGGATGCTGGCATGTCACTCAGCTTCAGCCAATTTAATGCAATTGTCGGTACATTGGTTTGGGTCTTTGGCAGGGTCTCTGCATCGAACAGCGCCCGCCGTTGGCCAGCTGTATTGTCTCCGGCACACTGCGCGTAAAAATTCACGTAGTCCCGCGTCGAATACCCCAGGCCATCAAAACTGTTGATATCCGCTATTGCTAATAGTTTAACGGCTGTCACACCTTTGCGGTATAACAATCCGCCTAGCAGATCGGCGGAATTTTGAAACCGTTGCAGCGGCTGCATGGCGTCTTGCAACAACAAATCTTTCTGGTTCACCGATTTTGCGATGATCAATTGCTGCACCAGCTTGTCCTGCATGGCGGGCCGGGCCAGCAAATTGCCAACGCTGAACAATCTGTTATAGACCGCAGGTGGCCCTTTGAAATCACAATAATTCCAGTTGTATGACACATATTTTGGTGCCGCGCCACGGCAGACATTGGCGGCAAACAAATTATTGACACTCAAGCGATAGCTGCCCAAGCCACCAAAATCATCCTGCGCATCATACGCCTGAACCGTACTGCCAAATTGCCGCAGGCAGGTCTGGAATTTTTCGGCACCATTCGGTTGCACATCATCATAGTTTTGCGCCAAGGTTAGAACCGGACACAACAGCATAACGATTATGAGGACAGTATGCTTCAAGCGAAAACCGAAACGCGCCATCATAACGGATAATAACGGCCGTCAATATTGACGCCGTTTCCCTGCCGCTTGAAGTCGCGCGCGATAAAGCTGCGTTTCAAACGCCCGTTATTGCTCAGCACCAGATACGCACAGCCATCTGCACCGCAGCTGTCAGGATCCCAAAAATTGAGAATAATATCATTACGGCCATCATGATCGAGATCGGCAACACTCACCGCAATATGCTGTCCGTCACCAATAACATTTTTCAATTTCGGCTCGATCCGCATGACGGCTCCCCAGATACGATCTCCCGCTTGCAGCCATGGTGTCCAGGTCAGATGGTCTTGCAAAACTCCAGTCTGAGCATGAGCTGACGTTTGGAACTCAGCAACGACGAAACACATCGCCACTAGAATAAAACAGACCCGAAACATGCGCGGCATTGCCTTTGCCTTCCTTATGTTTTAGTCGGGTCTGGATTGTTTTTATCGTTGTCATCATCATTGTCTTTATTAGTCCGACCTGATGTTGGAGGATTATTTGCAGACGTATCAGATGGCCGGCCAGGCCCTGTTGTCGTCGATGAATAACCTCCGCTTGGGCGCGGAATAGTATATCCGCTGCTACCAGATGATGGCGGTGTGAAGTTAGCATTGCTCCCGGTTGGACCAGCGCCGCTATTAGATGGCGGGTTTGCTGGTGGCGTCGGTGGTGCGCCGGTTGGCGGTGTCGATGGTGGTGGACTGCCACCCGCTGGCGGAGTATTGCCGCCATTGTCATCATCATTACCGCCCGGTCTGTTGCGTGCATCACGAATACGCGCCAGTTCCTCACGTGTTCGTTGCAATCTCTGTTGACCTTCTGTCAACGGCTGCTGCGATGTGCCTGAAGGTGTAGGAACTGGATCAGCAGATGTTGGTTGCTGTGCGGCTGTACTGTTAGTTGACCATTGCGCGCTTGTAGCATCGTGATAATTACCTGAGTTGCTTGTTCTGCCACCCTGTGTGTCATCATCGTCCCGCGATGAACCAGCTCTGTCACTTGGATCAACTCCACGGTTCCCATTATTACGCTGTGCATTTAAACCACCTGGGTTATTTTGAGCATTCTGTGCGTTTTTCGCATCATATCCTTGTCGATAGATGCTGTCTGAGTTATAGCGTGTAGCATGTTTCTTGAATTTATCTTCATCGTACTTGCCATCTGTTTGGAATTGGCCTTTTTGATCATCTGGCATCATATTGTAAGACGTTTGCAAGCTTTCACTTTGATCAGCTTTATCTTTTCTGTCTTTAGCTCCTTTCATTACATCACCGCCGACACCCTTGATACTTCCAGAAATACCACCTTGTAAATCCTTCAGTTGATTCATAGCCACATAATTGTTGTAACCCGCCAAACCTGCGTCCATAACATCGGAGAATGGTCGTGGCCCACCAATCCAATCCATAAAACCATTAGAGATTTTTGGAATAAGTTTGAAACACGATTGGCCGATACTATAACATGCAAAGACATATAAAAATGTAAAGCCAACCATGCCCACCATACTGGCGCCAAATGACTCAATACCCGTTATATTACCACCACCTCCGCCACCAGCTGTATCAGAATAAGAACTTGTAAACATAGCAAAGGCTCCATTAAAGAACGTCAATGCTGCAGAAAACATAATTAGCGACGCAACTAACGTAATCACGATAATTGTTGGCTGTAAAAGTATACCAATCATCTTCATAAAACCTTTTTCAGCGGTTTGTCCAATTCCTTCGCCTTGAACTGTAATCATTGACAATGCCCATAGCGGCATACCAATAACAGCCTCTAAAATACTCATGACCCATTCAATTACAGCAAAAGTGAAAAAGATAAATGGTAACATTGGTAGATATAAAGCCAGAGCAAACCCAGCCATGCCGAACAATGTACCGACAGAAGCTAAAAGAGAGCCTAAAGCTGATGAGCCACCTGTTAAAGCAATACTGCCGACAATACTCATCCCGTATAGTAACATAGCTATACTCATGAAACGCCCACCGAGACTAACCAAACGTCCCAATGGGTTTACATCGCCACTTGCTACGCCAAACATCCCATCATAAAGTAGCGGGCGGATTTTCTGATCGGTTGCGGTATCGGCATTTTGCTGTTGTGATGACCTACTTTGATCGCTCATGATGGTAGAACGGTACTGATCACCCAACCAAGACATCATATAGTCATTGTCAAGTGGTGCTAGAGCAAACCATGCATCCGCTTTTTGCAAATCGCTGTACGTTTTCTTAGCTGCGTCCAATGCTCTTTGATCTCTAGAACTAAATAACCATGATAGAAAACCATCGTCGTCATCTTTGTTTGTTACACTTGGTTGATTTGGCGTAAATTTAGGTCCACCAAGTGGTTTAGGTAGTTCTACAACTGTTGGAATTGCTGTAACTGCATTATGCAACGCTCCATTTGCGTATGATATTGTCATATAAAAAGCACCAGCAGAAGCCCAACCCCCTTGGTGCGCGTTTTGTATTAATTGCAACATTGCACTGTTTGTATCATTAATTTCTTTTGGAAAATCGACTGCTGGTGAAGTCATTGTTTTTCCTAGTAGGCTTAATTTTTTAACTGAATTTATTGGCAAGTTAACCTTAACGTAAGTTCCTTTTTCACCTGTATACAATGGCAAATTATATCCAAGGTTTTTCCAGTAGCCATTCATAATCCAGCGATAGTGCTTATATTTAAGAGCTTGCACCTCATTCAATGCACAATCTTCGTTAATCTTTTTCACAAATAATTCAGCAGCTGGACGCATATCGTTGTGTAAATCTTCAAAAATTTTGTCGTATTGTTCAGAGATAGCAACACCAAATTTATTGACAATAACTTCTTGTCCATTGCCATCTTTAATTTTAACATTACCCTGCTTCACTGGAATACGAAAACTGCCACAGTATGTAGGATTCACTTGCGTTCCATAACGAGCTTCTACATAAATATTGTCCCCAAACCAAGCCTTATTTGGCATTACTTGGTCACGAGGCGGCAACGTAATACTCGCTGACCACACTCCCATACCCAAATGCGTGTTAGGCAAAGTTGTTCCACCACTCCCGTTGTGCTTGTTCCATGAAGCCATACAAACTTCAGCTAACCATAAACCACGAATAAATCGGTAACCACGATCCGGTGTTGTAGCTTGTAAGAATTTATCATTTTTTAATTGGTCTAATCCCGTTACCCAGACGTTAGTTGCAAGATTGCTGCCCCAGTCAGACATTTGAAACACAATCAATTGGGCAGCGTTATACCCTGCAGAGATTGGTACCATCAAACCAATAGCTAATGCTAAACGGATAGGTGCCCATACATTGTTGAATTTTTTGCCAAATGGTGCGCCTGTTTGGGCTGTTTCGATTAAGGTTGTCACCATAATGTAAATTAATTGGAAAACAGCTAAAACTAAAAGCGCAAATGCATACTGTGCCAACATGGCACGAAACATCATTTGCAATTTTGATGAACCATTACCCGGATCAGTATCTGATAATGTCCATATTAAATTACCGATCCCCGTTTTACCAAAAACATTGTTTAAAAAAATGAAGGCCCAGTCAGTTTGCCTTGTATATCCAGATGCAACTGGTTCAGAATAATATTGCGCGTGGGCTGCACTAACTAATGTTGTCGAGTATAAAAGTGATATAACGACAAATGCAATACAAAGTACTATTGCCAGCAAAACTGAAAAAAACATGATCGTCTGTGGCAAATGCTTGCGATCAAATACAACATTGTGTGCCGCCAATCCGATGATGTCCACAAAACGATAGCGGCCAATATTTTCTGGTCGCATACACGGATGATGTCTATCAATCAAACCCACCGTACCAAAAATCATCGTAAACATATGCAAAAATTCACCAAAGCGTCCAATAATACGCTTTAATAACGGAATAATCCCCGGTAACAGCGCGTATTTTGCAACGGATTTAAAGCCGATATTGTTATACCGGTCTGACATATGGGTGTTCTGCGTGTTTGGTGTTTGATCCATGGAAAACGATTTCTATGTCCGTGACAGTTTCAAGGCAATTTTAGTGAAGGCTTTATTTTTTGTGGCAGGCGTCGTCGATTTTTGCATCACTTCTTTAAGGTAAGGCCGCAGCAGTGAAGGTGCGACATGCGACAAATAGGCGTAGGTTTCGGCGCTTAACGGTGTTGCTTTGGCTGACATGATGCATCCTGGCGGTTAATAATGGCGCAAATTCGAACCGGCTCGCGGCGTCTCGACTCTGCTTATTTCTCATTCTACTAAAATTTTATACAAATTAGAAGTCTTTTTATTGCGGAAAGGTTAATTTACCGCTCCGCTCAGCTTAGAACGCATTTCTTAATAATTTATACCCATGGTGAGACATCATTTCGGCTAGAATCATCTGGTCATGACGTTCGTATCCTTTTAAGATTGCGCTATGATTTTAACCTGTCCGGCCTGTCAGACACAATATATTGTTCCCGAAGGATCACTGGGCCGTAAGCCACGCACGGTGAAATGCGCCGCCTGTGGCTATAGCTGGCGACAAAACCCGATTGACGTGACGGAAATTGACCTGACACCGCCACCGGCACCTGTTGAATCCACCAGATATGACGACGAACCCACGGTTAGTGCCGCGGATATGGCGCATAATTTGCGCTGGCAACAGGCGTTGCAGGCTGATATCGCGGCCATCGCCCACCCGCCGGTATCTGTTTGGGTTTTCTTACGGCGCACTGTGCTGTGGTTGCTGGGCTTTGCCTTGGCCACCTGGATTGCGCTTATTTACCTGCGTGACGATTTGGCGCGTGTCTGGCCACCCAGCAATTTGTTCTTTGAAACAATCGGTTATCCCGAAGCCGCCGCCGGTACCGGCTTGAAATTCAGCCCCGATGCCAAGGTTGTGATGTTGCCTGACGCTGTGCCGCCGCGTTTGCATGTCACCGGCAGCTTTACCAATATGACAGACCATGCTGTAGCCTTGCCCATTCTGCAGGCCCGGCTGTTTGACGCCAAAGGCATCTGGCTGAAAGACTGGGCCATTCCGTTGCAGACCATGAATTATATCGGCGGCCTGAAAAGTCTGGGCTTTGACTACACCCTGCCCCAGGTGCCAATGGAAGCGCATAGTTTGACTTTTCGCTTCGTAGACGCGTAACATGCACCATAACATGACTTCCCGTTTTTCACTTTACCCGCAGAGATAGACCCATGGCCCGTATTCTGGTTGTTGATGACGAACCCGATGTCCGTTTATTTATTGAACGGGCGTTGAAAGCCGACGGCCATGAAGTCACCAGCACGTTTGACGGCTATGCCGCGATGAGCGCGCTGCGGGAACGCTCATTCGACGTGTTGCTGACGGATATCGCCATGCCCGGCATGGACGGGATCAGCCTGTCGTTACAAGCCGAACGCGATTTCCCGACCATGAAAATTTTGCTGATGACCGGTTACGCGCATGAACGCCAGCGCGCGCACAATCTGGACGAATTGGTTCATGAAGTCATGACGAAGCCGTTCGATCTGGACACTCTACGCCAACGCGTTGGCGCCATGCTGAACGGCAGCTAATTACTTTTTGGGCTTTGGCTGTAAAGTTTGCAGCACCGCAAAGGGGTTGGTGTTGTGTTCAATATGCGATGTGTCATTCGCCGTTTCACTGCGTGGAAACGGGTCAATCGCCAGGGCCACAATCTGTGCCACAATTTCACCGTAATCGATCACATCACCGGTAATCAATTCAGTCGGTGCGCTGTCATCAGGTGGGCCGTCTTCCAGCGGCGTCAACATCTCGGCCGACGTTGTCAGAATTTCAGCTTCGGTTTCGTCAATCTGTTGCGTCACCGGCACCATGGACATACCACACGCCTGCACCACCTCGGCCTTGATCACGGTCCGTAACTGGATCAGATCGGCACCCAATGGCTCCAATGTCACATCAGCTTGCAAATCATTGACGGCCAGAATGTGATACCGCTTGGCTAAGGCTTTGAGTTCAACCGAATTGGCCGTGATACTATCCGTATAACGCCGGCGGTCGCGCACACTGGTTAAACTAATGCTGCGTGAAAATTCAGATACATACGGAATGACCGTTAATTCAGGTTCGTTTGTCATGCTACACTCTTAAACCCTATTCTGCAGATTGTCAATTAAACGCTTGATGGTATTGGCATCATAGTGTTGCTGTAAATTTGGCCACCAACTCTCTAACACCCATGCGGCCAACGCTTCGGTTGATTGATCGGATACGTCCTGACCATTGTAAATATTGTTTGCCAACAACATAACAAGAGATTGTTTATCCGGTTCAGCCTGTAGCAAAACTTCAGCATACTGGCTGTTGCGGCCATAAAATGCCTGGATCATACGGCGCATCTGTTTCGGCACCGATAGATCACCCACCCCCGCTTCGCGCAAATTGCGCTCCAGATGCTGAAACATGAGATTGAATGTGCTTTGTGCCAGATCCGGGTTTTGGTTTTGACTAAGCGACAAACACAGCGTACCCACAATCAGGCTTAACAGATCGAAGCGTCCCTCCAGCGTATCTGGCACATCATAGGGCGCCTGGTAAAACGCCGGTCGGCGTGCCAATGCAGCCAGCGCCGGGTAAAGCTGTTGGGCTGGGGCAATCGGCACTGTATCCTGGGATGGCAAAAGACGTGTCGCCAGACGTGATAATAAAGAAATCATGGAACGTGTTGCCCGCTGCTTTGCCTGAAGAGGTTTTTACGCTATAAATATCTTCTGTTTTTTGACCTGCGACAAGCTGCCATGACCCGTTTTCTGACTTTTTTGCCTGTTTTCTGTGTCATCGGTTTGATGACAGCCTTAACGGCTTGCGCCCCGACCCTGAACACCCGCGGTAATTTCCTGGAACCGACCCGGTTGCAAGGCTTTACCAACGGCGTGACCAGCCAACAGGAGATCACGCAAAAATTGGGCAGCCCGACCGCTACCGACCCGTTCAACAAAAACACCTGGTTCTACATCGGCGAAAAAACGGAAACCAAAGCGTTCTTTATGCCGGATGTCACCGCACGCCGCGTGATCAAAGTGGAATTCGACGACACCGGCATGCTGAAAAATATGGCCGAAGTCGACGAAAAATCCGGCAAGGATGTCGCCATGGTCGGCAAAACCACGCAATCCGGCGGCCAGAAAATGAACGTTTTCCAGCAATTCATCAGCAATCTGGGCAAGTTTAATACTAACCAGATGAACACTGGCAATGGCGGCAATCCAGGGCGTTAAAACGCCCGGTGGCTGACGCCGTTGAACAGGATATCGACGATGGCTGGTTCTTTCATCACATAAAGACTGCCTTGCATCAGGCGTTCTTTGACGCGGTCCATGTCCAGGGCGCCATCAGCTTTGACCAGTTTGTTGATCTCGATATTGCCGTACAGCGCGCGTATAAAGCCGTCACGCAGGCGTGGTTTTTGGGCTTCGACTTTTTCCTTGGCGTCTTCATCCTTGCATTCGGCAATAATATCAATCGCTAGAATACTGGTCGTGCCATTTTTGCGGATGATCGGCACATTGATCGGACTCATTTTGACAAACATCGAGATTTCAGGCTTGGGGCCTTCCTCTTCGTTTGCCAACACAGGATGGGGGTTTAAGCCGATGATTAATCCCGCACCGATCGTCAGGCACAAGCTAAAGCAAAGGCTGAATCGCGAATTCTTCCGCATAGCACAATTCTCCAGTTACCTCTTTATCTTATGGCAAAATAGTAACGGAGTTGTTAAACCGTGGATGAAAGTTTACTCATCATACCGCTTAAACAGCGTCACGATCTCGGCAATTTTGATAGTCCGGTCCTTGGCATCACCTTGTTGCATGGCTTGGGTCACGCAACCGTCCAGATGACGTTCCAGAATGGCCGCTTCCACAGTGCGCAAGGCAGCCCGGGCCGCACGCAATTGGGTCAGAATATCCGGGCAATAACGCCCCTCACCAATCATCTTTTTGATGCCCTCTATCTGCCCGCCAACGCGGTTCAAACGCGGCAGTTCATTGCGGTGATCGGGATGTTTGCATTGTGGCAATGATCCATGTGCTACATCCGGTGAATGGTCGTTACGGCATAACCGGCGTGGCTGATCAGTTTGGTGATCTCGGCATCGCTCAAGCTGCTATTTGGTGCTGTATGCAACGTCACCAGTTTATCTTCGAGACTGATGTCCACTTGTTTGACGCCTGGCTGTTTGCCAAAGGTTTTTTTCAACGTCTGCGCACAGAAATCACACACCATGCCGTTTACACCGACGTGAATAATTTTTTCGGTTTGCGGCGCTGTCGCATGGGCTTTTATTGAATTCACTGTTTGCGGCGATTTAGCCATTGCTGGCATAGCCAAAATGGTTAGACAAAAAGTGGCTAATAAAATGCGGCGTAACATGGTCAGTTCCTTTTGTAAGTGATTAAAAACGTATGGTGGCATTGATCAGCGGTGTGTGGTCATCCACATTATAACCAGCCTCAACCAGATAATTGCTGTAAAAAAACCGGACTAATGGCGTTGTCGTGATCTGATCGTCACGTTCCGGCCGGTGATCAATTTGCACCATTAACCATGTGTGCAACGCGCCAGATTCAGCCACATAGGGTGCAATACCTATTCGGGCGGTTTGCGTGAATTGCTGAAAATTTTGATCGTCTGCCAGTTTCAATTTATTTTCGTATAACACAAAATAGCGTCGGCTCTCCCAATCGGCTTGCAGGCCTGTCATTGCTGCGGGCGCAAAGTCATAATCGGCTTGGTGCGGTTCATCAATGACACCCGCTGCACCAAACGCATAAATATTAGCTTGCGAATCTGGATTGTTCCAGCGCTTGATTAAATGATCCCATTGTGCACCATGAAATGTTGCCTGACTGTCGCGGTCGTACAGCAGACGATAACCTATAGCATCCTGTGGCGTCAGCGTATAATTCACCAACGCGCTATTCTGCATCGTATCGTTTTCCAACATAACCATTGGGCCGCCCGGATAGGAAATGGGATTAGCGTACACAACAGTTTTCAGCAAAATAATTGCGCCCGATAATAGAAACTTGGAAATTCTCTTCATAATTGATTATATACCCCTATAGGGTATATAATCAAGATGTAAAAAAAACGGCGGTGAAGCCGGTTTTTTTACTAGCCAAACATAGCTAGCGCGTCCCAAAAATTGGGACCTCTTTTTTGATCCACTGATTTTTTTGCTTTTGTATTGTCAACAAACACGTCTTGCGACGGTGTGGTTGAATTCTGCATAGGCTTGATTAGCCCCAACGCATACGACAGGTAATCGGTCATTGTTTTAATGTTTTTACGCATCGTTTGTCTTTCAAGTAATTTGTAAGATTAAAAAAACCGGCAGTAAGCCGGTTTTTTTAGCTTAGAAAGAAGGAGCAGGAGCTCTTGATAATGTATTTGCAAATCGAACAGCTGGACAAGCTGTAGTGACTTTCTTTTCTTCAATTGGTTTCAAACCAGTGATTGGCTGGCTTAACTCTGGGTGAATTTTTTTGAAACCTTCAATGTTAAAAGCAGTCACTTCATTTTTTTTACGGTCTGCCATGTTTTATCTCCTCTATGTTAAAAACATGAGGAAACAATACTCATAATACACCGCTTGTCAAAGGAAAATTTTGTAACAATGCTGTTACGTGTCATAAAATTACTCGTAAACATCCCGCTGGGTGCGTTCGCGGCGTTCGTGCATTTCCTGGGCTTCGACCGTCATGGTCGCTTTTGGATAAGCCATCAAGCGTTTGACCGGGATTGGGTCGCCGGTTTCTTCGCAATAACCGTACGACCCGTCATCGACGCGGCCGATAGCTTCATCGATCTTGCTCAGCAATTTGCGTTCCCGGTCGCGGGTGCGGAATTCGATGGCGCGGTCGGTTTCTTCCGATGCCCGATCCGTTAAATCGGGCTTCTGCATGTTGCCCTCTTCTTGCAGGGAATGCAGCGTTTCATTGGATTCCCGCAATATTTCATGTTTCCAGTCCAGCAAACGCTGACGGAAGTAATGTTTCATCAGCGGGTTCATAAACTCTTCGCTGTCAGTCGGCTCGTAGTCCAATGGCAAGACCGGGGTACCATCCGATGCATAAACGATTTTTAAGTCTTTTTTCGAATCCTTGGCCTTTTTGTCAGCAGCTGTTTTAGCAAGAGCCGGTTTAGTCGAGGCTGGCTTAGTGGTAGCATCGGATTTTTTTGTCGGCATGACAGCCTCTGGGTAAATATGATTTTGAAACTAAGATATTATACGAGTTTCACACAGCGGGGCAAGATTTTACGTATAATGTCAAAACGATCTCGGGGTTAAGCATGCAAGGTATCGCGCACCAGTTTCAACCGGCGCAACACGTCGCTCAACAAAATCCGGTCAGACGCAGTGAACAAATTAAGCGGATCGGTTGACGCGTCTACAACAACAGGTTCGGCATCGGCAACAGATATATTTGCCGCTGTCGGCGCAACCGGTGGCGCGATCCAACTGGCGGATGCCGAAGTATCTTTTGGTGTAATGGCTGGTACGGCATGCAACAATTGACGGTCTTTGACCAATAATTTCTGCACACCCTTGATGGTATAGCCCTGGTTATACAGCAGATAATGAATGCGTTTCAACAGATCGACATCGTCGCGGCGGTAGTAACGGCGGCCACCGGCACGTTTTAGTGGATCAATCTGTTTGAACTTGCTTTCCCAAAACCGCAACACATGTTGCGCGACATGCAACTCATCGGCCACTTCACTAATGGTGCGATAGGCATCGTCCGCCTTGCCACGTTTTGGTCCCGCGGTCAGTGTCGCATCAGGCAAATAAGGGGCAACAGAAGCACTCATAACCGGATGTCCTTGTAAAAATTAGCGACGTGACCTACGCGTAAAAATTGGCGGCGTGACCTGTGCGTTAATCTGCTGGTTTTGATTTGGCACCAACAGCATCCGCCGCTGCACCAACCGCTTTTTTCAGCACATGGCTAGCGCGGAATGAAATGACTTTACGCGGCTCGATCGGCACTTCTTCCCCGGTCTTCGGGTTGCGGCCGATACGCTGCGTTTTCTGGCGGATGTTAAAGCTGGCGAAAGACGAAATCTTGACGTTTTCGCCCTGCTTCAAACCATCAATCAAGGTGTCGAGAACTTGCTCGACCAAAGTTGCGGTCTCCACACGCGACAAACCAACCTGTTCGTAAACAGCTTCAGCAATGTCGGCACGGGTAATCGTGGCAGGCTCTTGGCTCATGATTGTGTCTCACAGAAATATAAAAGTGGAAAATATATTGATCAGATACAGGCATTTATACCGATATTTAAGGAAAAAGCAAGAGGTTGTTAAGGAATAGGTTTGAAAAATGAATTTTATGTTGACATATTAAAAAAATCTATGTAATTTTTAGTGAGTTTCATAAAGGGGGCCAAACATGGGCGTTAATTTACAAGATGATGCATATTACGGCTGGATGCAACTGACTCACGATTACAAGGATAACAAAGCTGGTGCGATAGTTGCTGTTTTTGGCCCACACTATACCGATGAAACCTATGTTAGCCCTCGTCATCAAAAAGGCAAAGAGAGCAGCCCTTTTGAATTTTTAGTTTTGAATAAAGAGGATCTAGCTGCGTACGTTGAAATTATTTTATCAGAAAACGAGACATCCAGAACCTTTAGAACAGGTGAGCGAATTTTTGCTTATAACGAACTAATGTTATTAACAACAGCGCAACAGGAATATGTCTTTGAAGCACATAAAGATTATTACGATGCAAACCGTCTTTGGAACGCTTATTTCGATTGCAGTATGGTTCCACGTGATTATAGCAAGCGAAACCAGAACAGGTATTTCAAGCCTTTGACGGACGAGAATTTTGATCCGATTGATGGAAAAAAATATTTGTCACATGACGAAATTATTAAACGCAGCAATCTTAAGGCTCCACAACTATTTTTCTAAAGCGCCTTCACCCGCACATAACGTCCCGGTGCAGGTTCAATCACTTTCAATTTTTTGCCGCCAAGTAGCCGTGCCGTGGCGGCAATTTTTTTGCCGCTGAACCCGCGTAACCACCGTTCCCAATGCGGCCACCAGGAGCCGTTTTGTGGCGTGGCTTTCGCCAGCCATTCTGCTGGATCAAGTGGTAAAACCTTGCCCGATTTTGCCTCATCTATCCAATAGCCGTATTTCTCTTTGTTCGGCGGGTTGACGATGCCGGCAATGTGGCCGGAGCCAGCCAGCACAAAATCCAGCGGCCCACCCCACAATTGCGCCCCGTGATACGTCGCCTCCCATGGTGCAATATGATCTTCCCGCGTCGAAATAAAATAGGCCGGTGTTTTGATCTTGCTGACATCCAGTGGTGTCTCGTTGATCACCATCTGGTTCGGTTTCGCCAGCTTATTGTGCAGATACATTTCCCGCAGATAAAAACTGTGCGCCTTGGCCGGAATGTGTGTGCTGTCACTGTTCCAATGCAACAGATCGAACGGAAATAGGTCTTTGCCCAGCAAGTAATTATTGACGACAAATGACCAGATCAAATCATTAGCACGCAGGAGATTAAACGTCGTATGCAAATGCCAGGCATCCAGATAGCCGTTTTCCGCCATCAGTTTTTCAATGCGCGCAATGTGTTTTTCGTCGGTAAATAGCGTCAATTCTCCGGCATTTTCAAAATCAATTAGAGTGGTAAAAAAAGTCACGGATTTGATCGGTGATTTCTCTTTGCGCGCAGCCAATTCTGCCAGCCCCATCGTCGTCAAGGTGCCGCCAATGCAATAGCCAATCACATTCACGTCTGTCTCACCCGTTGCCCGTTGCGCCACATCAACTGCGGCCCACAGCCCCTGCTTCAGATAATCGGTAAATTGCGTCTCGCGGTGCCGCGCGTCAGCCGATGCCCACGACACCATAAACACCGTATGCCCCTGTTGCACCGCCCAGTTCACAAACGAATTTTCGGCCTGCAAATCCAGAATATAATATTTATTGATCCAGGGCGGAATAATGACCAGCGGCGTTTGATACACCGTTTTCGTTTGCGGCGTATATTGAATGACCTGCATCAGATCATTTTCAAACACCACACTGCCCGGCGTCATCGCCAAATTCTCGCCGATCGCAAAGGCGTACGGTTTTGCCATCGTAATACGCGGACGCCCGGCCTTTGCTGCGCCGCCAAAATCGTCCAGCAATTGCTGCATGCCTTTGACTAAATTCTGCCCACGCTGTTCCAGCGTTGCATCCAGCACTTCTGGATTGTTCCACCAGACATTGGTCGGTGCCATAGCATCAGTTGCCTGCCGCACGGCAAATTGCAGTCGCATCCGCGTTTTGGCGTCGATGGTGTCCAGCGTGGCAATGCGCTCCTGCCACCAATTCGCTAGCAGATCATAACTCTGCCGCAGATGGGAAAAATAGGGGTGTGTCTGCCAGCGCGGGTCGCGAAACCGGCGATCGGTTGATGGCTTTGCCGCGTCCGACTGTTGCGCAATATTCGTATAACGTTGCCAAAACTCGATTTGCGCCGCGAATAATTTGTCCGGCTGCGCCCACAACAATCCCAGCAGCTGTTGCCAGTCCTCACCCAGATTAAGCGGGTCCAGCGAATCTGACTGTGTCGTCCAGTGCTGGGCACGCGCATTCAGCATCTCCAGCAGTTGCTGTTGCTTCTCCCACAATTGCGGCGCGACCTCTGACCAGGCAGCAAAATGTGAGATGAGCGGATCAGACGGTGCAGAGGGAGATGATGCTTGAGCCATAGGGTTATTTATACCCCGTTTCCCGTAAAAATCTATGCAGACAGGGGCTTTGCGAAGGTGCGGGATACTGATAAGATGCCTTGATAATAAAAGGTATAAGGTTTTGTGATGCGTTCGTCCTGTTTTCTGATCTCCCGTTTTTGCCTGTTAGCCGGTTGCGCCGTGTTGCTCAGCGCGTGCAGCACGACACCGGATCGTTATGCCTTTTGGCGCGACGTACCGCCGGCAGATACAGCGCCATCTGAAACCAGCAAGCCAAACCTCGCTGACATTCCGGCCTCACCTGATGTGTCTCAGGCACGTCAGGACATGCAGGATCTGCAAACAAAACTGGCCGCCGACCGCAATGCTGCTTACACCCAGGCCCAGGCTGACAAAAACACCATGAACGGCAGCGTTGCTCCTCTGGCGCCGATCAGCTCCGGCGATGTTGCCAGTGATAATCTGCCGCCGGTTGGTGCCAATGCCACAGCGATGAATATGCCATCCGCTATCAGCACCACACCGCCAACCGCGATGGGCTTGCCAACGGCACTGCAAATGCCTGCTGCGCTCGCGCCCGCACCGGCGATGGCAAACCCGAACACTGTTAATCCAAACGCTGTGGCGGGTGCCTTGCCGACCTGGCCAGTTTACGTGCCGCCATCGGTGCAGATCAACACTCCAGTTCGCCCCTATGCGATGGCGCAATCATCGCCTGACTATGTCTATGGCCGCAGCGGTGTTCAATTCCGTCAACAAATGAACGCCAATGGCAGCGTGCCCATTCCTGCCTCCACTATTCCCGTCAACAATCAAAATGTGACCGTTGATATGAGTGCGCTCGGTGGTTCGCTGTTGGGCGGCCCAAGGTTTGGTGGCGGTTACGGCTTGCGCCGTCCGGGCATGCCGGATGGCACCCTGTCGAACATGCCGGCGATTTATTTCAAACATGGTTCGACACGCCTGTCACCAAACGATCGCAAAAAACTGGCGTCCTTTGCCGCTACCGCAAAAAGCACAAACCGGCCGGTGAAACTGGTTGGCCATGCCTCGACACGCACCAAGGCAAAATCGGTTGCCAAAGCCAAAGCCATCAATCTGAAAGTGTCGGCTGACCGTACGGAACATGTGCTGCAAGCTTTAACAAAACAAGGCGTACCATCACAACAGATCAACGCCACAGCACTTGGTGATGTCGATGCCCGTCAGGCGCCATCTGAAGCTGCCGCGCGCCGTGTTGATGTGTTGATCGGGCAATAATGACAACAACAGCCTCGCACACCGGTGCGCAGCCTCACACTAATAGTCCCCATCCGGTATGGAATGAAACCATTCTGGTCGCTAATTCCGTCAAAGGAAAAAAATGGCGCTGGCTGGATGCCGATGCGCGCACGTCGCTGGCCATTCAGCAACGTCACAAACTCTCGCCGCTGACCGCGTCGTTGCTGGCCGGACGTGGCGTAGCGCTCGATCATGTCGAAGCATTTCTGCAACCCCGCTTGCGCGACTTCTTGCCCGACCCGATGCATCTGCTGGATATGGATAAAGCCATTCCACGTCTGGTGACAGCTATCCAGAATAACGAAAAAATCGTGATCTTTGGTGATTATGATGTTGATGGCATCACCAGCACATCACTGATGTGGCGTTACCTCCATGCACTTGGCATCAATGCCACGCGTTATCTGCCCGACCGTATTCTCGAAGGCTATGGCCCAAATTCTGAGGCTGTTGATCAACTGGTGGCATCCGGTCACACGTTGATGCTCTGTCTCGATTGCGGCATTACAGCCTTTGAACCACTGGCTCATGCCAAAGAGATGGGTCTTGATGTGATCGTCATCGACCACCATCAGGGCGAAGCGCAATTGCCGGAGGCGATTGCGGTGGTGAATCCCAATCGCATCGACGAAGACTCCTCGTGTAAACATCTGGCGGCTGTTGGTGTCACATTTCTCACCCTCGTTGCATTGAACAGCGCACTCAAAAAAACCGATCCGGCGCGTACTATTCCCAATCTCATGCAGTGGCTGGATCTCGTTGCCCTCGGCACTGTGTGCGACGTCATGCCGTTGCGTGATATCAACCGCGCTTTCGTGGTGCAAGGCCTCAAGGTTTTGGCCATGCGCCAGCAAGCGGGTCTCTGTGCCTTGATGGATCAGGTCAAACTCGACCAGATGCCCACCACCTATCACGCCGGGTTTGTGCTGGGCCCACGCCTGAACGCCGCCGGACGGATTGCCAGCTCGCATCTCGGTGCGGAATTGTTGTGTACGCACGACCCGATTATTGCCCAGGCCCTCGCTCTGCAGCTCGACGACAACAACCGTCAGCGGCAGGACATGGAGCGTTCGCAACTGGAACACGCTTTAGGTCTAGTGGCTGGCGAACTGGATAATCACGATCCGATTATTTGCATCGGCCATACCGATTATCACGCCGGCATTATCGGCTTGCTGGCCTCGCGTTTAAAAGAACAATTCCAGCGGCCGGCCATCGCCATGACGTATGACGGTGATTACGCCAAAGCCTCAGCACGTTCCATGACCGGTATCGATCTGGGGCAATTAGTCTTGCGGGCGCGTCAGCAGGGTTTGATCATTCAAGGCGGTGGTCACGCCATGGCCGCCGGTTTTAAAGTCATGCGCAGCAAGATCAGTGAGTTACACGACTTCCTCAAACTCACCATCCGCGACCATCTCAAAGGCGAACGATTAGTTGAAACCGTCACAGTCGACGGCATCATTACGTGTCATGGTGCAACGTTGCAATTGGCACAGGAAATGGAATTGCTGGAACCGTTCGGCCAGGGCAACCCGACGCCCAAGCTTGTCATTAAAAATCTCCGCATCCAGGGCTTTGACGTGATCAAGGACAAACACTTGCGCGTCTATGGCGTCGATGACGGTGGCTTGCGGTTAACGTCAATGGTCTTCAACGCCATCGGCACACCCCTGGGCAACGCCTTGCAAAAAGCCATGCAACAAAAAGAACTGCTCCACGTCATGGGAACACTTCGCGTCAACCAATGGCAAGGCCGCAGCTCAGCGCAGTTTACGATTGAGGATGCAGCGTTTGCCAGTGATCTGACGGGATCAATTTAAGATTTGCTTGCCTTGATTGTAAAACTCAAAGGTACTTGTGGCTGATCTGAAGGTAAGACATACAATCCGTTGTCTAATCTCAACATGTTTGGCATCTGCATATATACAGCGAACGGATGCTCATGCAAAAATTCAATATGCAGATTTTGCTGGCAAATGCTGTTAACAACATCACCGATAGTGTATGTCCACTGATAAAAATCTTTATTCTGCAGAATATTACCTTGTTCCGTGTATGTTTTATCATACGCGTAATGGTGGATAGATTTTTCTTTATTTTGAAAATAAGACGGAGTGTCCTGGACCGTATACTTGCTGTCACGCGAATACAGCAAACCAAAGGGATGAATTTCTGCCAGGTAAAGCATACCGCCAGGTTTCAAATAATCACAGATAATCGTTGCCCACAATCCTAAATCTTTGAGCCAGCATAATGACCCCCAATTCACATACACAATATCAAATTTTTCATTGAGAACGTTTTGCAACTGATAAATATTTGATGTGATAAAACGTGAGGTTAACTTGCTTTTTTCTGCGATCAATTTTGCCTCTTCAATACTTTTCAAAGAGAAATCAATGCCTGTAACTTTGGCACCACGTCTTGCAAGTGATAATGTATCAATTCCAATGTGACATTGTAGATGTAAAAGAGTTTTGTTTTCGATATCCCCGATTTCATCTTGTTCAATAACACTCAAAGTAGAAAAGCCAGGATCATTCAAGAAATCATTGACGCGATAATAATCTGATTTGGCATGAAGTGCAGCTAATTCATCCCAACGTTTTGAGTTAACATCTTCGGCATGCTTGTTTTGCATTTTTCGTATATCCATGTAAGAATTTTTATATATTATTGTATTTTAATCTAAAAAGAATACAATTATCTGATCTACAAAAGGAAGTAACGTGAAATTTCTTATAATCTGTGTGTTGTTGTTATGGCCTTTTTTTGCATCAGCACAAGATCCATCAGCTTATGATCACGTTATTGCTAAAAATGAAATCACATGCGGTGTCATGGCTTGGGCACCTTATGCTGTTTTAGATCCCAATACGAAGCAATGGAGTGGCTTTACGGTTCAATTAATGCGCAAGTTATTTGCGACTCTTGATCTTAAAGTGACATTTAAAGAAGTTGTTCCCGGTAATCAGGTTCAGGATTTAAACTCAGGCCGCGTTGACGCCATTTGTGGTGATGGACCATGGACATTATCAGCCGGCAAATTCGTTGAATACTCTGATCCGCTATATGCAACTCTTGTTTACCCGTATGTCAGGCAAGACGATAATCGTTTTAAAACAAAAAGCGATTTAAATAATAACACAGTTCATTTTACCAGCATTGATGGCGATCTATCAGCTGATCTTGTCCAACGTTTATTTCCTCAAGCTAAACTTTCGAGCATGCCAGCGACAACAGATGTGGCACAACTGTTTCTCAATGTCTCAACAAAAAAAGCAGATGTTGCAATCGGGGAACCGGGCAGCTTTGCTGCATTCAATAAAAATAATCTAAATCAATTAAAGCCCTTATTTAAAGACAAGCCGCTTGGTAAATACAAAGGCATTATTTCTGTCAAAAAAGGCGACTCTAAATTGCTTGGCCTCGTTAATCAGGCGGTTGATAATGGCTTATCATTTGGCATTACAGGTGAAGCGATCGACGCGTTTGATCCTGACCATACCCGCCTCATGCGTGTCCGCGATCGCTACAGTTTTTAATATTATGTATAATAATTTCATTTATATATCACTTGCAATTCTACCCTTGCCCTGTATAGTCTCTTTCACTTGCTTCTAGTCCCCATCGTCTAGAGGCCTAGGACACCTCCCTTTCACGGAGGCGACAGGGGTTCGAATCCCCTTGGGGACGCCATACTTCGCAATCATGCTGGATTGCAATTAGATAGCTTACATTTCAAGACGTTCTCTTAAGCCTTTTAACATCCACCGAAATATTTTTTGCGCAATTTGGCATCGACCGTTTGTGGAGTCAGATTCCAATCTTCATCAATAGATTCGGCAAACATCATGAAATCGGCATGTTTGACAATAGTGTCAAAGGATAAGGTATTTAAAACGCGCAATAATAAATCAACAAAGTTTTGGCTCAAATCCGAGGACATTTCAGCCGTTGTATCGTCAGCAAAACGCAGTTCGCTATATTGCTCGAGCAGTTCGAGAAACTTGTCTGATTTTGCTCCAGACACATAGGGTTGGGCATAGGCCCAGGCTGCGATGTCAGAAACATCGGGATGTGTCACAAAGCGTGATTCCGGTAACAGCAAATAATCAACAGACCCGTTTTCAGAGTCAAAATAAAAACAAAATGCCAGAACTGGTTCTCTGGTTTTCCAGGTTTTATAAAAATGATCGATGTGATGTTGGGCATCTGTTTGTAACGCAGTTTCTAATTTATTAAATAGTTTGGTCTGTTTCATGATTAAAATTTCTGCAAAGATCTGGCTTAACGAAAGAGGAAGATATCTTGCAATACCTTAAAATGACTGCAAAATCAATAAAAAGACCCGTTTCATATTATGACCATCACCATTCGCTTAGCTCGGCCAAACGACATTGCCGCACTCGCCACAGTTGAACGTTCCGCCGCCGAGGCGTTTCGTGTCTTGCCGGATCATGTGTCAGGCAATCGCACGGTGCCCACTGAAACCTTGCTGGACATGATACATAACAATTTATTATGGGTGGCTGTCAATAAACAGGATACACCTGTTGGTTTTGTCGGCTGCACTACGATGCAGGAGTTACTCTACATTCATGAAATTTCCGTCGCTTTGCCCCAGCAAAAACAGGGCATTGGCCGCCGTTTGATGGAGACTGTGCTGGATTACGCCATGCCGAAAAATTATTCAGCTATCGGCCTGACAACACAACGCGATCTGGTGTGGAACAAACCGTTTTACACGACATTAGGCTTCACAGAATTGACAGATATGCAGTCTTATCCAGCTTTGTCGCAAAAACTCCAAAGTGAAATAGTGCACGGCGCTAATCCGCTTACACGCTGTGCAATGGTCAAGTATCTGAACGATATTGATTGAATCAAAAAAGGCACCTGGTGAAGGTGCCTTTTTAAAACTTAAATCATCAAAATATTACGCTGCAAATTTAGTTGGTTTTTTTGCAAAGCGACGCGGTGCAGATGCTCCACCCTGAGCTGCACCCGCTGGTTTAGCAAAGGACGGTCTGCCTTTAAAGCCACCGGATTTTGGACCGAACGGGCCAGCTGGTTTTGCACTTTGGGCCGGGCGATCGCCAAACGCTGGACGTGGGGCATAACCATCACGTTGCGGGCGATCATCGCGCGGCTGTTGCGGACGGGCATCACCACGATAACCATCGCGCGGGGCGCGGTTGTCATAGGCTGTCGTCTCGCCACGATATTCATCGCGATGTCCGCCGGCTACATAACCGTCATTGTTGCGTGGCGCGTAACCGTCATTGCTGCGCTGTTTGTTTTCAAAGCCTGGGAAGCTGCTGCCGCTGCGGGAATTGCCGCCGCCGAAACCGCCGCCATTGCTGCGACGCTCGCCGCCAAAGCCGTTACCGGAGCGTTGACCACCGAAACTGTTGCCTTGACGATAACCACCGCCGCCACCTTGACGTGGGCCACGCGCGTCGTTCGAACGCGAACCGGCTTCTGGTTTCGCATCCGGATTCATCATGCGGTGAATGGCTTTCCATTTGCTGCTGTCGATCGGGGCCACCAGATTAACGGCGTGACCTTCTGCCCCCGCACGGGCCGTACGGCCAATACGGTGAATGTAATCTTCCGGGCATTGTGGCATGTCGTAATTGACGACCAATTCAATGTGCGGAATATCCAGACCACGGGCCGCCACATCGGTGGCCACCAGCACGCGGAATTTCTTCGCGCGGTAATCCTGGATCACGCGGTCACGGCGTGACTGTTTCAAATCACCGTGAATGGCATCGGCTTTGATTTCAGCCCGACATAATTTCGTCGCCAGTTTATCGGCACCAAACTTCGTTTTCACGAACACGATCACCGTACCATCGGCATTTTTTTCCAGCTGGTTGATCAGCTCGCCATATTTATCGGCGTCGCTGGTTGGAATCATTTCCTGTTTGATTTTCGGTGCGGCAACGTTCGAGTTACCCACAGCCACGCGTTGTGGCTGATGCAAGTATTTGCTCGACAGTTTGATGATGTTGGCTGGCAACGTAGCCGAGAACATCATGGTCTGACGTTCCTGTGGCAGGAAGTTTAAAATGGCATCCAATTGAATACCAAAACCCATGTCCAGCATACGGTCGGTTTCATCCAGCACCAGAAAACGTGTGTTATTGAGGTGCAAGGTTTTGCGCAGCAAATGGTCATTGACGCGGCCCGGTGTGCCGACGATCAAACGCGGTTTCATTTGCAATTGGCGGTATTGTTTCGGCATGGCTTCCCCACCGATCAGCAACGCGGTTTTGATGTTTGGCACGGCAATCCATTGCTGGAGTGCTGCCATCACCTGGGCCGCCAATTCGCGGGTCGGCGTCAGGATCAGCGCGGTGGCATCCGGCTGTTCCATCAATTTGGCAATCAGCGGAATACCGAACGCACCGGTTTTACCGGTCCCGGTTTGGGCCGAACCCAACACGTCCTGGCCTTGCATGGCCAACGGAATGGCTTGTTCCTGGACCGGGGTTGGCGTCGTGAATTTGGCGCGCTCAAGAGCTTGCATCAACTGGTGTGGCAAGCCGAAATCTGAAAATGTTTTAGTCATGATAAATGAAAGACCTTTGTCTAGATAAAAAAGAACAGCCTGCTTCAAGATAAAGCAAACCAACCTGCGAGCGTCGTAACCCATTGCCAGCCATTAGCGCAATGCCAAGGGCAACCTGGTTCGTAAACACAGGCTGTGACGCAATGGAAACTCTTTGGCTAATGCAGGAAAGGCTGGCTTGGCTTGATTAAATCAACGTGATAAAATCAATTCGGGTCAATGAATGCCCTAAAAGCCGTTCTCTCGAATTCAATCCCGCCAATAAATATTGTCTCAGGATGACATCGGACAAGAGTTTTCTCTAAACTCGTCACTCTTATACAGCAAAGCGGCCTGACATTGCAACAAAAATCGTAAAATGCCGTTAATACTGATCAGACAAACCGAATCGCGTTGGAAATCTCATCTTCGTTAACGCTCGTGGCCGGATCATAACGGTGCAACGCCTTGGCACAGTTACGGATAGTATGGGCCAGCCACATGGATGTATTGTCCTTGCCCTTTTGCGCCAGGGCCTGTTTGACCAGCTCATCCCACAAGGCAAACGGCACTTTTTGGCGCAGAGCTTTGTCCGGCAGCAAAATGATCATGCGCTCCTGTAACGACACAAAAATCAATAAGGCGTTGCGGCTGTGTGTGGTCTGCAGATCGTAGTCATAGAACATGTCACGCGCTACGCGGTGGGCAGTGCGGTGCTGGTGCGTGTTTGGAACGCATTGCATCACCATGCCTGACTTCACAAAAAACGTTTGCAACACCAGCGTCAAACATATCTGCGCCAGTTGCAGCGCGATATATGAATACGGCCAGAATTTGAACCATAACAAGCTGAACGCTAATGCCAACGTGACAGCCAGCGCCATGAGCAGTGCGACAAAATCATAATTGCTGCTGCGCTTGGCCACACCCACGATAATTTCAGACTGCGTCACGCGTTCAGCCTTTGCAATTTCCTGTTGCAGGAATTGCTGGTCGGCCCAGGTCACGCCATGTACCGTATCGGGTGCCGCTTCTTTGAACAAAGTCTCTACCATCGCCCCGATGCGCCCCCGCCGCCAAAGCTGCCGCCACCGCCGCCGAACCCGCCAAAGCCACCTGAACTGCGTCCGCTGCCCAACATGCTGCCCAGAATAAACGGTGCGATCCCGGAAGAGCGGCCACCACGGGCGCGGGCAAAAATCCAGAAAATGATAAACGCGATAAACAGATATTTCATCAGATTGTCATGCTGTTTTCCAGCGGGTCTGACCGCCATCTGTCCATCGTGACTGACCACCGACATCACAGCCAATGTTCCCTGCACCAATCCGGCTTCCATGTCGCCCGCCTTGAACAGTGGAATCATCACATTGTTAATAATAACACTGCTTGCCGCATCCGTTAGATCGCCCTCAAGGCCGTAGCCGACTTCAATTCGCACCTGCCGCGTCGATGGCACCAGCAAAACGATCACACCGTCATTTTTGCCTTGTTGCCCAATCTGCCAATGACGACCCAATTGATAGCCGTAATCGGCAATGTCATTGTCGCCGATTTCAGGCAAGGTCACGACAACAACCTGATGTCCGGTCTGCTGTTCAAATGCAGCCAAATGTTGCTCTAACTGCGCTGTTGTTTGTGCAGACAACACCTGGGCATTATCAACGATACGCCCGGTCAGTTCCGGAAATTTTACATCCGCTGCATGCGCGCCAAACGCCGTTCCGACCAAACAAATCAAAAGGACTATAATGGCGAGACAACGTGTCATGGCTGACAGTAATTAAAAGGTGACAGCGGGTGCTACATCACTGCCTGCTGGCGCGGCAAATGTTTGCTTTGGCTTCGCCTTATAAACAAACGCCCACAGCATACCGGGGAAAGTACGCACGTTGGTGTTATATCGCTGTACTGCTTCGATGTAATCTTTGCGCGCCACAGCAATTCGGTTTTCGGTGCCTTCCAATTGCGATTGCAGCGCAATAAAATTCTGGTCAGCTTTCAAATTCGGGTACTGCTCCGACACCACCATCAAACGTCCCAACGCCTGGCTCAGCTGACCTTGCGCCGCTTCATATTTCTGCACGGCGGCCGGGTCACTCAACGCTTCGGCTGGCAAGGTCATTTGTGTCGCCTTGGCGCGCGCTTCGATGACGGCGGTCAACGTCTCTTTCTCATGGCTCGCATAACCTTTAACCGTCTGCACCAAATTCGGAATCAAATCTGCCCGGCGTTTGTAGTTGTTCTCCACTTGCGCCCACGCAGCACTGACCTGTTCATCCAGCGTTGGAATATTATTGACGCCACACGCACTGAGCAGCAACGCTGATAACATGACAGTCATAATGGAAAACGAACGCAATAGAGACGAGCGTAACATGGGAACTCCTTGGAATTTTATTTTTTGACTTGCGCATTTACTATACGCATCCGCATAAAAATGTCATGCGGCAATCGTTTCTATTCGCATTGCACCAATCCCGTTGTGCAACCGCGTTATTTTCATATCTTGGTAACACTTATAGTGATATCCTTAAATTATGCAGTTGGATCAATAATTTATATGTTGCACCGCAACAGGTTTTGAAAAAACTGCCACATAGGAGAACGCGTCATGAAAACTCTCAACCTCATTACCTTTATTCTGATTGTCGTCGGCACCATGACAACAGCCGTCCTGGGCCTGTCCGGTGTCAATCTGGTCGGCACGATCTTTGGTGGGGCGGATGTCGTGGCCAAACTGGTGTACTTCCTGATCGGCCTGTCCGGCATTCACTACATGCTGACCAACATCAAGTCATACACCTCATAACATTTGAGCGGTCAAGCTGCCGCAAGTCACAAAAGGCGCCGGGCTGTAGTTTCACTGCAGCCCGGTTTCGTTTATAAGGGCCTATGCTGTCGTACCAACATGCCTATCATGCCGGCAACTTTGCCGATTGTCACAAGCACGCTGTGCTGTGCGCCTTGATTGCCGTTCTGCAAACCAAAGACAGCGGCATCACCTTTTACGATTTTTTCGCCGGACGCGGCCTGTATTCCCTCGCCAGTCCGGAGGCCAACAAGACCGGTGAATATATCAACGGCATTGCGAAACTGTGGAACACAAAAATTGCGCCACCGGCCATTTTGCAACCTTATCTGTCGCACATCGCAGCGCTAAACCTGACACATGATTTAAAAACCTATCCGGGATCACCGCTATTCATACAACAGACTTTGCGTCTGCAAGACCGCTTGATCTGCAACGACGCCCATCCCCAAGAGTTTCACGCCCTGCAACAATCACTTCCGAATGACACCCGCATTGCCTTGCACGAACGCGACGCCTGGGAAGCCATGCAGGCCCTCATTCCGCCACGCGGTGAGAATGACAAAACGCCACGCGGTCTGGTTGTTTTAGACCCGGCCTATGAAGTCAAAAGCGATTACACTATTTTAGTCGACGCTTGCGCTTGGGCATTGAAAAAATTCTCGCATGGCGTGTATTTGATTTGGTACCCTATATTACCAGCCAGACATCATCAAACGATGCTCGACCTGTTTCAAAAACACATTCCAACCAAAACCCTGCACAGTCAAGTGATTGTCAGCGATCAAAACAATGCCTCCGGCGAACGCATCGGCATGGTGGGGTCAGGATTAATGCTGATCAACCCGCCGTGGCAGTTCGAGAATACCATTAGTGAGATTGGCGATTATCTTGTGCAGCAATTGGGTCAGGATGAATCGGCACAGCATCGCTGTGAGTGGCTGGTGGAAGAGAAAACAAATTGAAAACATTGTATACTGAAAATCTGTCTCTTAAACCTCTGACAGTGGATCACGCTGCTCAATATTATCATATTGCCAGTGATCCGACGCTTTATACCTATATTCCACGTGATCCACCTAAATCGCTTGAAGTCATGGCCGATAGATATAAACAGATATACGTAGGCAAGTCATCGGATGGCAAGGAAATCTGGCTAAACTGGTTTATTCAGCTGAACAGTCTGGACAATCTTTTGATCGGCAAATTAGAAGCTACGATTTTATTGGACCGAACGGTGTCCATAGCCTATGAACTCTCGCCCGCGTTTCAAGGAAAAGGTTTTGCTACCGAAGCTTGCCTTGCAATGATCAATACGCTCCAAAACGATTACAGCGTCACGACTGTGCAAGCCTAGGTCGATACACGGAACAAACGTTCCATCTCTCTGCTAGAACGTTTAGGTTTGCAACGTATCAGAACAATCGAAAATGCCGATTTTTTTAAAGGCGAAAATAGTGATGAGTATATGTACCAATTGAAACTATCCACTTAGCCGTTATTCCGGATAGATGCTGGTGCATCTTCCGGAATAAGGACGAGCGAGGAACTACCCCACCAGTGCCTTCGCAAACTCTGCCGCATCAAACGCCTGTAAATCAGCCGCTTTCTCACCAACGCCAACCGCGATAATCGGAATTTTGAATTTTTGTGCAATGGCCACCACAACACCGGCCCGCGCCGACCCGTCCAGTTTGGTGATGACCAATCCGGTAATCGGCACAATGGAGTTGAACAACTCAATCTGCGGAATGGCGTTTTGGCCGATCGTGGCATCTAGCGTCAAAATCACGGCATGTGGTGCGTCAGGGATTTTCTTTTCGATCACCCGGCGGATTTTCGCCAGTTCCTCCATCAGATTTTGCTGGTTCTGCAAACGTCCGGCGGTATCGATCATGACGATATCTGTGCCTTCGCGTTCTGCTTGCTCCAGTGCGGCAAACGCCACGGCGGCCGGGTCACTGTTCAACCCTTTTTCCACGATCGTCGCACCGCTGCGCTCTGACCAAACGGTCAATTGCTCCACCGCCGCCGCACGGAAGGTATCACCGGCAGCCACAATAATTTTATGCCCCTGCCCGCCAAATTGCGTGGCCAGTTTGCCGATGGTTGTGGTTTTGCCACTGCCATTCACGCCGACCATCAACATCACGAACGGTTTTTTATCGGCTGGAATGACCAACGGTTTCGCCACCGGCATCAACAACTGTGTCACCTGTGCCGCCAGTGCCTGTTTGATCTCATCGGCGCTGACATCCTTGCCAAAGCGTGTCGTCGCAAAATCATCGACCAGTTGCACAGCAACAGATGGCCCCAGATCACCAGCAATAAGCGCCTCTTCCAGCGCGTCCAGCATCGCCTGATCCAGTGGACGCTTGGTGACAAGATCGACCAGCCCGCCGGTCAGTTTTTGCGATGAGGCCGACAGGCCGGATGTCAAACGCGACAGCCAGCTTTTATCTTCCATGATGTCAGCAATAAATGCCGCCGGCTGTTCGCTCACAGCCGGTTTATCCTCATCACGCGTCGATTTTTTTGTCCAGAATGCCATGCCGCCTAAGATGGCACAGATGGCGAAAGTTTCAACTAGAGGGCAATTTGCCCCGTAAAAGCCAACGCATACGGCCCGGTCTGGTGAATAGTGCCGTCGCTATCGATCGTAATCGTCAAACGGCCGCCGTCCATGATGACAGTGACGGGTGACTGCACGAGACCACGCTGTGCGGCAATCCAGGCTGCGGCACAGGCTCCGCTGCCGCACGCTTCGGTGATCCCGGCAGAGCGTTCCCACACCCGCATCCGCAAGGTGTGCCTGTCCATCACCTGGATAAATTCGACATTGGCACGTTCCGGCAATAGCGGGTGATGCTCGATCTGCGGCCCCCATTCGGTCAACGGCACACTCATGACATCATTCGTCACAAAAGCGATATGCGGATTGCCAATATTCATGGCGCCAGCCACGGGCAGTTGCGGCATATCACTCAATATGATGTTTAACGTATCCTGTGCCTCGCGCAACGGGATCTCCTGCCATCCCGTTTTCGCTTGCCCCATCATCACTTGGGCTATCTGTTCGTCGATCTTGCGCGCTGGATAATGCCCCGATTGTGTTGCAATGATCAGCTGTTCCGGATCACGCCGCTCCACCACATCCCAAAACGCCCCCGCCACACAACGCAACGCATTGCCACACATGCCGACTTCCAAACCGTCTTCCCGATTGATCAAGCGCACATAGAGATCGCTTTTGTCATCACGCGGCGCACAGATCAACACCAGCTGATCACAGCCAATTCCACGCTTGCGGTCACAAATCGCTTTGTAAAACGACGCATCGTCCGACACCTGTTGGTCACGCGTATCGATCACGATAAAATCGTTGCCCAGGCCGTGCATCTTCATAAATTCAATCATTCTTTGACATTTCCACGCTTTTGGCCTATAAACAACCCATCTTCTCGACCGGGTATATAAACTCACGGCTCTGGGTCGCCATCTGTCGGCATTGTCTGCTCACAGGTGCCCTTTCGCTATGGATTTTTTGAAACGGTCAAATACTTGATTCAACAGGATAAAATTTGTTCGACGGCCTAACCAATAAACTGACTAATGTCTTCGATCGGCTGAAACGCCAGGCATCGTTGTCGGAAGTTGATGTCGCCGCTGCCATGCGTGAGATTCGCGTTGCGCTGCTTGAGGCCGATGTTGCCCTGCCTGTTGTCAAAGATTTTATTGCAAAAGCCTCCAAACGCGCCATTGGCCAGGACGTTCTCAAATCCATCACGCCCGGCCAGCAGATCGTCAAAATCGTCCATGATATTTTGTTGGAAAGCTTGGGCAGCACGGTTGATCTGGAATTTACAGCCAGCCCGTCTGTCTACCTTATGATTGGCCTGCAAGGGTCGGGTAAAACCACCACGACCGGCAAACTGGCCAAACGCCTAACAGCACAAAAAAAACGTGTATTGATGGCCTCGCTCGACGTTGCCCGTCCCGGCGCGCAACAGCAATTGGCACAGTTGGGAACACAGACCTCCGTTGACAGCCTGCCGATCGTTGCCAACGAACAGCCCCTTGAGATTACTCGCCGCGCCATCGATGCCGCACGTAAAGGTGGTTATGATGTTCTCTTATTAGACTCTGCTGGTCGCCTCTCGATCGATGACGCCTTGATGGCTGAAATCAAAGCCGTTAAGCAACTCTCAAACCCGATCGAAACGTTATTGGTCGCCGACAGTATGACCGGCCAAGACGCTGTCAACACCGCGCGCAACTTTGACGAGCAAATCGGCATCACCGGCATCGTCCTCACTCGTATTGATGGCGATGCGCGCGGCGGTGCAGCGCTTTCCATGCGCATGATCACCGGCAAGCCGATCAAATTGCTTGGCACTGGCGAGAAACTCGACGCCCTTGAAATATTCCATCCCGACCGTCTGGCTGGCCGTATTCTCGATATGGGTGACGTCGTGTCGCTGGTCGAAAAAGTCGCGGCCGAAATTGACCAGGTCGAAGCGGCGAAAATGGCCGCCAAGATGGAAAAAGGTCAGTTTGACCTTGAAGATTACGCCGCACAATTGAAGCAAATGCAAAATATGGGCGGCATGGGCGGCATCATGAATCTACTGCCAGGTATGGGCAAGATCAAAGACGCGATGGCCGCCAATCCGATTGACGAAAATATTTTCAAGCGTCAAATGGCAATGATCAGTTCGATGACGCCAAAAGAACGCAAGAAACCCGACATTCTCAATGCGTCGCGTAAACGCCGCATTGCGATGGGGTCCGGCACGAATGTGCAGACCCTCAACCAATTGCTGAAGCAACATCAGCAAATGCAAGACATGATGAAACGCCTGCGCAAGATGGGTGGCCCCAAGGGGTTGGCCAAAATGGGCATGGGGGCGCTGACTGGCGGCCTCAATCCATTCAAAATGGGCGGACGTTTTTCATGATAACTTTAAACCAACCACTAACACGCAATAATAAGGACTAAGATCATGGCATTAAAAATCCGCCTCGCCCGCCGCGGCACAACCAACGCCCCATTTTATCACATCGTTGTGGCCGACAGCCGCAGTCCGCGTGATGGGAATTACATCGAAAAATTGGGCTACTACGACCCGACCGCTCCGGCGGAAAGCGAAAAACGCCTGTCATTCAATACTGACAAAGCCAAGGAATGGATGACCAAAGGCGCGCAGCCGACCGACCGTGTTGCCAAGATCATGGGCAAACTGGGTGCGATTCCTATGCCGGTTTATGCCGAGCAGCCAACGCAGGCCAAGCCGAAGAAAAAATCGCAGGATCGCGCTGACGAAAAAGCGAAGAAAGCAACAGCTTTGGCTGAAGCGGAAGCTGCTGCCAAAGCGAAACCAGCTGAGCCAGAAGCACCAGCTGCAGACGCGGCCACCGAAGAAGCCGCGGCTTAACTGGATCGAATATTTTATCAAAGACCCTGCTCAATTGGCAGGGTCTTTTTTTATGGATGCGCGATGACCCTATTTAAAGCCTATGTGCGTGGTATTATCTTTGACGCCCACAATGCAGTGTTCATGCAACTGCGCGCCGATTTTCCGCTTTGGGAAATTCCCGGCGGTGGTGTTGATGCCAATGAATTGTTTTCTCAAGCTATCGCGCGTGAAGTGCAGGAAGAAGCCGGCCTGCATATTAGCAATGCAAGCTTATTCGGCATCTATCACCGCTGGACGGAACATAATGGCGAGACTGTTCACGATGCCATCCTGCATTGTTACATCTGCCGCATTGATGATCTCTCGACGTTGCAATTGACCGACGAGGCCATCAAACAAACATTTTTCCCAACAAATGATTTGCCAGCGAATACACATCCGTATTACCGATCCATGATCAACAATGCCCTGCAATACCAGAGGGACGGCATTTTACGTGAACATGACCTGACCGGCATGCCCCGTGTGTCAGCTTATCTGGACATCATCCCCATCAGCGATCTGCACGATCTGGAATTTTGGCTGACACACCCGACAACACAGAAACTTCACGCCAGCAACCAGCTGCAGCCTGCCGCCGTGCAGCGGTTTTATGAAAGACAATCATGACTGACCCTAACGACCTCGTTCCCATCGGTTTTATTCGCGCAGCCCACGGTTTGCAAGGCGCGTTGCTGGTGCATGCTTATTCCGGCCAGGCGGATAGCTTAACCGCTTACGGCCCATTGCAGGATGCAATCGGCGACATGCAATTTACACTGACGATCAACGGGCCGAAGGACAAGGATTTCATCTGCCGCGCGAAAGGAATCACCACGCGCACCGAGGCCGAAAAGATACGCGGTATCAAGCTATTCATCGTAGCAAACAAATTGCCGCCTGCCAGCGACGATGAATATTATCACCGCGACTTGCTGGGTCTCAAAGTCGAAAATACCGATGGCAACATGATCGGCATCGTACGCGACGTGCTGGCCCTGGCCCAAGGCGATGCCTTATTGATCGAGTTCAATCGTGGCGAAACACAGCAAACGGAATTGCTGCTCTTTACCAAAGAAAATGTGCCATTTGTGTCGGTGAGCGAAAAACGAATTGTCGTTGAATTGCCGGATGGGTTGTTTGAGGATGTTGCTAAGAGTTAAGGCCCCGGATTCGGATTATCATTGTGTACAACATTGATCGCCGCCATCACCTCATCCGATAACACTAAATCATGACTGGCAATATTCACCTGCAATTGCTCCAGCGTTGTCGCTCCAATAATGGGTGCCGTCACAAACGGTTGCTGCAGACAAAACGCCAGGGCCATCTGGCACGGATCGAGGCCATGCGCCCGGGCAATACCGACATAATGCGCCACAGCTTTTTCACAATTGGGGTTGTAGTAACGTCCCTTTTTGCCGCCTAGCGTAAAGCGGGCTTTTTCCGGCCAGGTGTTGTGCAAATATTTGCCGCTTAAGGCACCGGCACCTAATGGTGAATACGGCAGATACGCAATATTTTCACGCAGGCAAATTTCTGCCAATGCGCCTTCATCGCGACGATCCAGTAAGCTATACGGGTTTTGCACTGCTACCGGTTTCGGCAGGCTGTGGGTTTCAGCCAACATGAGGTATTTCATGACACCCCAGCCCGTTTCATTTGACAGGCCCCAGCTGCGGATTTTACCGGCTTGGATCAAATCCTGCATCGTTTCCAGAATGGCGATCATGCGCGGCGTATAATTCGCATCCGGCACCATCTCATCTTCGACAACAAAGAAATCACGCACACCGAAACGTTGCGCCGGGCGGTCTGGCCAGTGCAACTGATAGAGATCCAGATAATCGGTATTCAAACGGCGCAACGACCCGTCAATTGCCTCCATGATATTGGCACGGTCATGGTTCGCCTTGCCATCCCGGACCCAGGTCAGGGCGTGATGATGCGTGCCGCTGCCTGGCGGACGCTGATGCGGCGTGCGGCCAACAACTTTGCTGGCCAAAACGATTTTATCCCGCCCCTGATGCTGTGTCAGATACGCGCCAATCATTTCTTCGGTCCGGCCATAGGTTTCGGCCTTGGGCGGCACGGCATAAACCTCCGCCGTATCCCAAAAATTGACGCCTTGCGCCAACGCGTAATCCATCTGTTCAAACGCCTCGGCTTGCGTGTTCTGCTCACCCCAGGTCATCGTCCCCAGACAAATGCGCGACACATCCATGCCGGAAAAACCGAGTTTTGTCGTTTTCATGTCAGCCGTCCATCAATTAAAGATGTCCCTAAACTAAGGCGTTGTTGCTGCAACGCAAGATAGTATCAAACCACTATTCCTTGTCGCCAACAGGTGGCCGTGTTATATTAGAGTGACGAGTAACCGGCCATTTGGCGATTACATCAGGTTTCAATCAGGAGGAACCCCATGACTCAAGACAATAATTTCATGCAAAGCGGTACCGCGTTTGCTGGCGCCAAGAGCTTTGATGAAGGCTTGCGCTCACATATGATTCGTATTTTCAACACGGTCGGCATCGGCCTGGGCATTTCCGGTGCCGTGGCATTTCTGGTGGCCAGTGTACCGCCCCTTGCGATGTTCTTTATGAACCCGGTTGTGTCTATCGGCCTGACCATCGGCATGGTGATCTTTTTGATGGTCGCCATGAACCCGAACAAAATGATGACGCAATCGGTTGCCGGTTTGCAGTTGAAGTATTATATTTTCACAGCAGCCCTTGGCGCCACAATGGCCTACGTTTTCGTTGTTTATAGCCATGAAAGCCTGGCCCGCGTGTTCTTTATCACGGCTGCCATGTTTTTGGGAACCAGCCTGTACGGCTACACCACCAAACGTAACTTGACCAGCATCGGCACATTTTTGATGATGGGTTTGATCGGTTTGATCATCGCATCTGCCGTCAACCTGTTCTTGCGCAGCTCGGGCATGGCGTTTGTCATTTCCTGGGTTGGTGTTTTGGTCTTTACGGGCTTGATTGCATTTGACGCACAAAACGCGAAGCGTCTATACGCCGGCTCCGCCAATGACGACACAAATCGCAAACTGGCCGTCTTTAGCGCTTTGGGTTTGTATTTGAACTTTATCAATCTGTTCCAATTCATGTTGAGCATCATGGGCAGCCGTCGTTAACCGTTGCTTTTTCTAATATCAAACCGCTTCCTGACATCTGTCGCGAAGCGGTTTTTTATTGCGCTGTAATTTAAAATACACCCTATACATTCCCTCGCTTTTATCTAAAATGTATGGTATCCTGACCGGATAAAGACTTGACTGAGGTTATTGATGCGTTTGCCCTTATACTTTCTGACATTTGCTGTCTGGATGTCTTGCCTCGCGTTTGGCGTCCCGGCACATGCCGCGACAGACACACACAAAAGCACTGCACCGGCGATTGCCGATATCAAACCCTTGCAGGACTGGCAACAATCCACCCATGCCAATCTCGATTATATCGGGTCACAACACGGCATGGATGTCTGGATTGCGACACGTAATGGTGCGATGGATCTGATTTACACCACGGCTGACAAACAGGCGATGATTTTCGAGGGTGTACTGATCGGACCGGATAACAAAAACCTGACCGCTGTTCTGCAACAGGCCTTTGTTGTGGCTAACCCTGATCGTGCTACCACAATGTTGCAAACGGTTCGTCCCGTACCATCATCATCTGGTCAAACTGACACATCAGCAAGTAAATCTGAACAACTCTGGTCAGACCTGACATCAGCACATACTGCAACATTTGGCACATCGGCGGCACCTTTACTGTATATGATCGTTGATATGAAATGTGATCATTGCCGTGCGATGTGGCAGAAACTGCAGCCAGCCCTGGCAGGCCATACGTTACAGGTTAAGTTACTGCCAATTGCGATTTTGGGCCGCCCATCAGAAAAAGCGGCGTCTGCCTTGCTCAGTCAGGCTGACCCAGCCAAAGCCTGGATAAACCACATGAATGGTCAGGACATAACGGATATGACCCAGGCTGGGATTGCTGCTTTTGTTGGCAATCAAAAAATTGCGGGTGACTACAAATTGACTCAAACGCCAACACTGATTTACCGTAGTAAACGGGATGGCAAGATAAAAATTGTCTTGGGTGCACCAAAAGATATAACAGCGTTCTGGCAGGATGCTGGTATAGAAACAGCAGTGATAAATCCATGATATGGCCAAATAATGAATAAAATTTTGATTTCTTAACCTTTTACCCAGAGTCTCTTGGCACAATATGAGGCAGATCCTACACAGGATGGAAAAAGATAACGAGGATAAAGGCTTATGGCCGTGCAACCAATGCTTGCTGCCTGTTTGATGCTAGCATCCCAAACTTATAACGTGCCTCCGGCCGTTATGGTGGGGATTATGCATGTCGAAGGCGGGCGCGTGGGGCAGTCTGTTGGCCCAAATGATAATGGTACATACGATCTGGGGCCGATGCAGATTAACACGATGTGGGTGCCACGTCTGGCATCCTATTGGCGGGTACCGCATCAAACGGCGTTGACGATGGTGCGCGACGATCCGTGTGTGAATGTCACGGTAGCAGCCTGGATTTTGCGTCAGCGTTTGAATGAGTCTGGAAATTTGACCTTGGCGATTGCGCATTACCACTCAAAAACGCCACGCTTTGGTTACGTTTACGCACGCAAAGTCATTGGGGCCATGCGTCGTATGGATTTGATACAGGATTAGAAAAACATGGCTGCACAACATCATCTTTGGACAACGACACGCATTGCAGGCTTTTTAGTCTGTATGGCTGTTTCACTCACCGCTTGCAGCCGTCTGGAAGGATTTCCAAAGCCGCAACTGGTCGCTGAACCCGATGGTGTCACAGCACGTTTGGCCGCCGCTGCCGACCGTGCCGCCAACGCTTTGGATGAGCTGGCGGCCATCGAAAATACGCGTACGCCAACCGATATTCCGCCGCTTGTCAGTGGTGCGCCGGTCGAATTACGTCGCGCCATCACAGTCGATTGGGTCGGCTCTGCCGAACCTCTGGTGCGTCAACTGGCTGACCGCGCGTCCTATCAATTCAAAATGAGCGGCCAGCCGCCCGCCGTACCGATGGTAGTCACCTTGCGTGTTCGCAATGAGCCACTGATCGAGGTGTTACGCAATTTGGGTCTGCAACTGGATAACCGTGCAACGTTACAGGTTGATCCATCAACACAAACTATCGAATTGGTCTATGGCCCGATCATTCCGCCACCCATTACCAGCCGCACAATGCAAAGCATGACGAGTGCCGATGGCCGCCAGTTTGAATTTGCGACAGAGTCACCGGCCATCGCTGGACCGGCCATGCCGATAGCTTCAATCGCCAGCGAAACACTCGCCACCCCAACTGCGGAGGATGCATCGGATGCACTGCCCGCTTCACCGTTTTAAATCCAGCCTTTTGATCTGTGCGCTAGTCATGCTGCCAGCAATTGCCATCGCGGCAACGCCCGCGCACCACATTGTCAGCAAATCGTCACGCGGCGATAACAGCGGCAACACCGTAAATGCAACGACGGCGCCGATGTCTGCCACTTTGCCTGTTGACGATAATCCATCTGATCTCAGCGCCTTGCAAAATCGCGAAAAGTCAAAAGAATTTCAGCAAGCGTCGGGCAAAGATCAGGATGAACAGATTGCCACGAAAATTCGTCAGGACTCGATGAAAGAAGCTGCCTTGTCTTATGGCGCGCGCGGTGGTTTGGCATGGCAAACACACCAGATCACGAATAAGATCAATACCAGTGCCCCGGCACTGGACAAGACATTTAACTTCCGTCGCCTGCTGATTTCCGCACCATCCAATTTGCTGATCGAGCCTCCCGTTATTACCGAAGCCTTAAATGCTTTCGTCGTGAATGGCACAGGCAGCGAAGCCGCCGTGTCTGATGCTGTCTATAACATTTCACGTCAGGCACGTATCGTGGCAGCCCCTCGTCATTGGCGCCAATATTTGGAACGGAGCTGGGATACAGTCCCACCGCCACCTGATATTTTGTTGCCGGAAAGTGAAGCCGAACGCCGTCACTGGCGCACCTGGATCAATGAAGGCTGGGAGCAAGGCGTGGCACAGGCGGATGACACATTCCAGTCTGATCTCAACCGTTTGACAGCCGATTTTGAAGGCATGGTGCGCTATCGCAATCTTTTGTCACAAGGCAAAGTCTCGGCACCGTATGCTGTGTTGCAGGATCGGGGTATTACCGGTGGTGGCGGTGAAATGCGTATTGGTGATCGCGCCGTGCGCATTTCCGGTCCGGCTCAATTGATCACGCGTGAAGAAACCTGGAACCCGCCACAGCGTCAATAACAGAAAGCGGCCCCATGTCATCTTCCTCTTCCATCGGCGGCTTGTACAACACGAGCGAAGTCGATTACAACGCCACCTATCCCAACGAATCCATGCGGTTGCAGGATGCCGAAGTCGATGAGTTGTTGTTGTGGTGTGTGAAGCAAAAATCATCGGATATTTCGTTTCAATCCGACCGCCCGCTTTATAATGATATCGCCGGCACGTTACGTCCGGGCACCAAACGCCCGCTCGACAGCGCCGACATGGCCGTCCTGCTCACCCGCATTTATGGCGCTGATGCGCTGGCGCGTTTGGCATCCGGCACCGACCTCGATCTATCTTATGAAATTCGGCCTGACCGTTTCAAGCGCGTACGCTTCCGGGTCAATATCACACCAATTTTGAGTAAAGGCCGTGACGCCGCGCAGATCACCATGCGGATTTTGCCGGACGAGCCGCCACGCTTGCAAGATTTGGGCATTGAACAGGACATCATCGATAACTGGGCACCGCGCGATGGTTTGGTGTTGATCACCGGCCCAACGGGTTCCGGGAAATCGACGCTTTTGGCTGCTGGCAACCGCATGATGATCGAACGCAAAAACGGTTGCGGCAAAATGTTGTGCTATGAAGCACCCATCGAATTTGTCTATGACAGCATCACCAGTGAAAACAGCCTGGTGGCCCAATCGGAAGTTCCGCGGCATTTGAAATCGTTCGATGCCGGCGTACGCAACGCCCTGCGCCGCAAACCCAATATTATCTTGGTTGGTGAAGCGCGGGATCGTGAAACTATTTCTGCGTGTATCGAGGCTGGGCAGACTGGTCACGCCGTTTATTCCACTGTGCATACCATCGGTGTGGCAGCCACCATCCGCCGGATGGTGGCGACCTTTGAATCGAGTGAACGCTCCGAACGTGCCTATGCGCTGATGGAAACCATGCGCATGATCGTCACGCAAATTCTGGTTGCCAAAGAAGGTGGCGGCCGGATCGGTTTGCGGGAATGGATGGTCTTTGACGATAAGATGCGTGAAGAATTACTCGAGATGTCGCCCGATAAATGGCCAGCAGCTCTTATCAAACTGGTCCGCGCGAAAGGCCACCCGATGAGTGAAAGCGCACGCATATTGTATGAACAAAAAATTATCAGCGAACATACCTATCGCTTGATAGCACGTGTGGCCGCTGCGTCAGCAACCGAAACTGCCAACACACCTTTACCGAGTGAAGCAGTGCCCATCGACCCGTCACCAGAAAGTGCGGCACCCCTATGATAAAGCGTGATCGATAATGGCTCAAAGTTCCAGTCACTGGCGTAATACAGCCCGCCCCGCGCGTTTTTTTTCGGTCGATGCGCGCGCATGTCTCGTTGTATTGCTGTTCATCGTTCACATCCGGCTATGGACCTTATTATTGATGATCGGCGTTTTGGTTTTATGCGCCATCATGGAACGATTTGGTATGACATTGCCCGTTGCTTTTCGCCGTGTGCGATTATTTTTCATCGGCAATTACCGCCCGGCTCTTGTCAAAGCCGCAGAGCGTCGCTTTATTGATCGAGGCGGGTATTGATGATGTGGCACTTTGCTTTTATGGCTCTTTTGATCACTACACCTTGTTTAGCTGGCACTTTCAAAGTACCTCAAATCTGGCAACATGATTTTGCCTGGAACGATTTGACAACACGGCAGACTGAAACACGCAATGGCGATTATACCCTAGGCTGGATAATTCAGCCTACACTGGAGTGGAATGGAATTATTTACGCTCATGCTGATTTAAATGCACATAAACGTACTTTGAAAAATACTGAAACTATTTTGGCTGATAACAGCAATCCAATGGCTTTCAGTTCCGGTTTCTTGCGAAAAAAAATCGTCGGACACCAACCTTGGTTTTATCTTGAATTTTATGATGAAGACGCCATCAAATCAGGCGCAAGTCCGGACGATGCACAGATCAACGGCTGGATCCCAGGCTACAATGAAGCGGGGAAAGCGCAATTGAGCGCCGATTATGGTCCTGGTTGCTAAGAAGTTGAATTGTCGCATCATGTTTTCATACAATTAAGTCACTCTCTGATATGACGTCTCACACCATTATACTGCGTTACACTAAAAAAATCTTGCACCGTGCCGTGTTTCGCTTTGTTTGGCGCGCACAAGGCTGGTCATACTGGATGGCGATCTCATTGTTGATGATTTGCAATCTGATCAGGCTGACATTTTTTCCGTTCAATATTTCGACCGTAGCTCTGCTGACAGGAACCGCTCTCATATTCTTGTTACAGATCATCACTTACACCGTTCATTATTGTTTTAGATTGGAAAAGTTGAATAGGATGGGCCCAGCGGGCGGAGAATTCATTATTGGCGATGCCGACTTCACGATCGGCGCAACCGTGATGCCGTGGCAGACGATTCGCTCTGTGTGGCGGTATGACGATATGTGGTTGGTGATTTTGGGACGATCCAGTTTCTTTACAGTCCCATTGCACAATGTGTCGGACATTGAAAAATCATTATTCTTGTCGCATGTGCAACAGACCAGCGGTCGTATTCACTAGACTGACAGGCTTTTCAGCTTTTCCACCATACTAAAGAACCCATTCCGCCGGTTGGGGGTCAGATGCTCTGACAGGCCCAGTTCCAAAAAATATTGCTCGACATCGAATGTTTTAACTTTATCCGCCGCTTGATTGTCAAAAACAATATACAAGACAGCAATCAAGCCTTTGACGATGTGTGCGTCGCTGTCAGCCCAGAATGTCAAAAGATGTTCGTTTAGCGACGATCCACCGCGTGGCGGTTGCCGCACCAGCCAGACTTGCGACGTACAGCCGCGCACCAAAGATGCCTCGGTCTTTAATGCGTCTGGCATGGGTGGCAACTGGCGGCCAAGCTCGATGAGGTAGCCATAGCGCTCTTCCCACCCGTCCAGCAGGCCCATGTGCGCGATGAGATCGCGATCGGAAATGGTATGTAAATCAGACATCGCGGGAAATGGATAACCTTACTCGTTGATATGGCATAAAAACTGCAAAACACATCGGGAACAGCGTTTTGTTAAGCCCCCCTTTACCAACCATGGGGTTTGATAAAGACAGAAGAATGCTATGTTAGGATTTATTCATACAATCGACAAGAACCGGACGTTGAGAAAAGTAGGCCAGAGATGAGCAAGCAACCTGAAGATGAAAAAAACACTTTGTATTGTTCCTTTTGCGGCAAAAGCCAGCATGAGGTGCGCAAGCTCATTGCCGGACCAAATGTGTTCATCTGTAACGAGTGTGTTGAGCTGTGCGTCGACATCATCCGCGAAGAAGACCGCACCGAGCTTATCAAGTCCGGCGACGGCATCCCAACGCCACGTGAGATCAAAACGTTCCTTGATGATTACGTCATCGGCCAGGAAAAAGCCAAGCGCATGCTCTCCGTTGCCGTGCATAACCATTATAAACGTATCGAGCATATGAATTCAGGCAAGTCGGACGTCGAGCTGGCAAAATCGAACATCATGGTGTTGGGACCGACAGGTTCCGGTAAAACGTTGCTGGCGCAAACCATTGCCCGCATCATTGATGTGCCGTTCACCATGGCCGATGCTACAACATTGACCGAAGCCGGTTATGTCGGGGAAGACGTTGAAAACATCGTCCTCAAATTGCTGCAGGCTTGTGACTACAACGTCGAAGCCGCACAAAAAGGCATTGTCTATATCGATGAGATCGACAAAATCTCACGCAAAGGCGACAACCCGTCTATCACCCGCGACGTCTCCGGTGAAGGCGTGCAACAAGCTTTGCTAAAATTGATGGAAGGTACGATTGCCTCTGTCCCACCACAAGGTGGCCGCAAGCATCCGCAACAAGAATTTCTGCAGGTTGATACAACAAACATTTTGTTTATCTGCGGCGGCGCGTTTGCCGGTCTTGAAAAGATTATTGGTGAGCGCAAAAAAGGCGCGACATCGATCGGTTTTGGTGCATCTGTCACAGACAGCGAAAAACGCAAAGTCGGCGAGATGTTGAATGACGTGCAACCGGAAGATCTGGTCAAATTCGGGATGATCCCGGAATTCATTGGCCGGACACCGGTGATCGCATCGCTTGGCGACTTGGACGAAGCGGCTCTGGTCAAAATCCTGACCGAACCGAAAAACGCGCTGGTCAAGCAATACAGCACCTTGTTCACGATGGAAGGGGCGCAACTCGAGTTCGAGCCGGACGCCCTCACCGCGATTGCCAGCCAGGCCATCAAGCGGAATACGGGTGCGCGTGGCCTGCGCTCCATCATGGAAGGCTTGCTGCTTGGCACCATGTTCGACCTGCCGGATTTGAAAGATCTCGAAAAAGTCGTTATCACCAAAGACACCGTCGATAACGGTACACCGCCACTATTAGTGCATAGTTCTGAAGATGCACCAAAGAAGAAAAAGTCCGTGCCAAAAGAAAAAACGGCCTAAATTTTTCAGTGTAAACTTTGAAATCCCGGTCTCAGTACCGGGATTTTTCGTTTGGCCGGGCCAGCATCAATCACCTCTAAACGTAAAAGAATATCCTCAAAAACTGGTTTAAAATGATCAGATTTTTGAAAATGAAGGTGTATTGATAACGCTCCTTATAAAATTCATAACTTTGATAATCATCAATAAAATCAAATTTACTTAATATTTATATAAAATTTTATTTAAATTGACAATATGTAATGTTAATGATATGTTAAGTTCATGGGCAACTTGCAAAGGAGATCCCTATGACCGTTAAATCCCTAACTTATACTCTCGCTATCATCGGTGCTGTTTTGGCTTGTGGCCATCAGGCCTCCGCACAAGGCATGGCAGATATTGGCTCTGCCAGCAGCAGCCATTCATTTGCCAATGTTGATGGCAGCATTCGCCAATTTAACAATGCTGACGATGCCGAACTGTATACACTGATAGGCTCTTCCAGAACTGACGACCCGAATGCAGGCCGTGTATCCAGCATCGCAAACGTCGGTGGTGATGTACTGATTCACAACAGTGCAGGCGGCGATAATGCCACTTTGGATACGCTGGTTGGTTCCGTATCTACAAGAGCACCGGTGCGGGACATGGCAGCCTACGCATTTATTGAAGGCGACTTAACGGTGCTAAACACAGCGCAAAGAGCCCGCATGACAACCGATATCGGATCTGTTGACAGCATGGAAAATGCGGCTTCGGCTTCTGCACATGTCAAAGGCGAAGTAGTTCACAGCAATACTGGCAACGATGCACGATCCACTTTGCTAGTTGGCTCGCTTAAAGGTGCTGACTACAACCGTCCGCGCTAAATTTTGGGTCATGCTGGTCAATGCGACCAGCATGACTTTTTTCTGAGAACCGTATTTTTCTGTATGACACATATATTTTTGTAACAAAGGTAAAGTTCACATGAAAAAAAATTTATTTCTTTTTGTCTTGTTGGGGTTTTCTTTCGCTGCCATGCCACGTCATTGTCCTGCACAAGACTATGAAAGCCCGGACCAGTATTACCGTGCCGTCACAACACGGGAACTTGATTACCGTCTCCTGCCTGCAACCGACCGTTTCAAAGACCAGGCTAACAGTTTCCCGGGTTTTTCAGGCACCCGCAACAGGGGCTGCCCAGATCAGATCAATATCGGTGGTATCGGCAAAGACGCCCGCATCATTGGCAGTGTCGATATCAACGTCAACATCGATCAGGATTTCATCATCAATTGCGGCAATTTGTGAGGCGTCATGAAAAAAATTCTTATCCTTGTCCTCTGCTTGTCACAAACCGCTTGCAGCATGTTGCCAAACGGTTTTAACGACAAAGACCCACGCGCCAATCTGTTTGCCAAAGAAGATCCGCATTTCAATACCACACGCGCCAGCAATGTCCTGGCCTGCATCGGTGATGCCATCAATAAATCCGATGCACCAGACATGGATCTGATTGTCTCCGGCGTACGTGACCAGACGAAACCCGTCGAAGTGCCTGGCTTGCTGGCAACCGACAACACCATGATGGCAACCGTTGCCGTCGATCGTCTCAATACCAACAAAATCACGGTGATCGGCTCCAGCGGTGCCGTCAAAGATCGCCCGACCTATCAGCTCGTTGGTGCTTTTACTGAACTCAACCGCACCTACAATTCGACAGCTTTGGGCGGTTCAGCACGCCTGGGCGCGTTTGAATTCGACATGGGCAACGATGCGGAATGGAATCATATCGCGCTCGACTTGGGCCTGACCCGCAATGGTCGTTTAGTCAATGGCATGACGGTCAGTGTCAGCATCAGCCTGCAAAACAACAATCGCGACGGCAATCTATCTGTCTCACCAGGCAGCACGAATTCCGGTGTCATTGCCATCGGCTTCCGCACCAAGGAAGGCATTCATGCCGCCCAGCGGTTGCTGGTGGAAACGGCCACCGCTGTCTTGATTGCCAAACTGTATCACATCAACGCCAGCAATTGCTTTGAACAAGTGTATAAAGAACAAGCTGATTTCAAAGACGTCAGCATTCCGCAATATTACCAAAACAAAGATCCAAACAGTGACAAAGAGATTGGCATCGCACCAGACGCTAGCCAGCCCGTTGTAACGACCGACACATCCTCTCCATCCGCGTCCAGTGCAACAGGTACAATTGGGACCAATTGCCGCATCGTCTTGGGCACACCGACAATGCCTACCAACTGGCGCTATGACTGGAACGGCACCTGCGATGGCAGTAATCTCGCCGAAGGCGAAGGGCAATTGCGTATCTATGTCGATAATCAACTGAAATACAAATATTTGGGGTCGATGGAAGCTGGACAAATGCACGGCTCCGGCCGACTGGATTACCAAGATCAACATCAAACCTACACCGGGGCGTTTGAACGCGGCAACCCAACCGGCGATGGCATCATCGATACACCTCATGGCCGTTACCGCGCGCAATACTCATCCGAAACCCGCACACTCAAAAGCGGCAGCCTTATTCACTAATCGTTTTAACCTTCAGGAGACACCATCGTGATTAAACTTTTTTTCCTTTCCTTGTCTTTACTTATCATGGCGGCTGATGCGCATGCTGATATCAGCAACAGCAGCGCGCAAGCCAACGTGTACGGCGACGTCAATGTCAGCAATCAGGGTGATGCCGTTATTGCTGTCGGCTCGGCTGTCGGCAATGTCGGATCGGGCGTCAACACATCCGCCACAATGGGTGGCCTCGATGTCCGCAACAGCGGCTCGCTGGAATTATCTGTCGGCAGCGTCGTCGGCGAAGGCCGCACACCCATTGCCAACGTTTCAACATCTGCCAACATCGGCAGCCTGCGCGTCGACAACGGCGGCCGATTAAAACTGGCCATCGGCAGTATTGCACCGTGATTGGAAATGTTTCACGTGAAACATTTGCCCTTTTATAAAGGAAAATCAATAATTTATAGGAATTTAATCCTAATAAAAATTGTTGCTTTACAACCCCATCGCCCGTTTGACAAAGAACCGCTTGAGCAATGGCGTCGCCTGTACGGCACCCAGACCTAGCGTGCGAAGCAGTTTCAGTGGTAGAGCCGTAATCCCGAAAAGACGGTTCAATCCATCCGTCGCCGCCACCATGGTAAAGACTTTAAAGCGGCGTTCCGTTTGGTAATCACGCAGCACATTGACATCACCCAAATCGCCACGAGCCTCTTTCATAGAACTCAGCAGATTCACCAGACAGGCAATATCCTGCATCCCCACATTTAACCCCTGCCCGGCGATCGGATGAATGGCATGGGCGGCGTCGCCAATTAAGGCAACACGGTCAGCGATCATAGCGGTCGCGTGATACAATGACAGCGGGTAATGCTCCCACGTGCCGATAATGTCGATGTCACCATAGCGTTTATCGATCCGGTTGCTGATCTCAATCCGCAAATCATCATGCGACAATTTGACTTCCGACAGATCGCGTTTATTCACCAGCCGTCGTTGACGCGCATCGAGCGGACGCGTCCAGAAAATGGCGGAACGATGGGTGCCATCTGTCGTATCCGTAAACGGCAAAACTGCAAACGGCCCGTCGCTCAGGAAATGTTCAACCGCACGTCCGTCATGCGGATGGTCATGCGCAACTAAACCAACCGTCGCGATTTGCTGGTAATCCAGCGCCACCACATTAATTCCGGCCAGATCACGCACCGCTGACATGCGGCCATCAGCGCCAATCAACAACTGCGCGCGTAAGGTTTGATCATTATCTAACGTCACCGTCACGCCATCTGTATCAGCTGTATAATCAATCACATTATGCGGCGTCATGACACGGCAGAGTTTGCTTTCCCCTTCGACTGCCTGCCACAAACACAGCCGCAAATCGGAATTTTCAACGATCCAGCCCATGTCTGACACCGTGTCCGGTGTTTCACCACCTGCAATTTCGGCTGTGACATCTGTACCAAAATGCAACAGCAACGGCGCTGTGCCATCCAGAATATCGATGGTCGTGATGGGTTGGGCACGCGTGACGAGATCATTCTCCCAAAAGCCAAGCTGCTGCAGCAATTGCACGGTGCCGTATGACAGAGCCGTTGTGCGCGTGTCATGTGTTGGTCTTGCCAGATCACGCGGATGCACACGATCGACGATGATTGACGATACACCACGCTTGGCCAATAACCCGGCCAGGGTCAGCCCCGTCGGGCCGGAACCGATAATGATCACGTCACTGTCGAACCGTTGTTTTTGTGTCATTATGTCACTGCCAGCCTCTAGGAGTTTACGTTGTTTTCCAGTATAAAGAACTATCTTATTCTCTCAAGCAACACTTGCTAAACCCATAGGCTTTTCCATGAAACTCATCACTGCCGTGATCAAACCGTTTAAACTCGATGATGTCCGTGAAGCCCTGACTGCCATCGGTATCGAGGGCATGACAGCCATGGAAGTCAAGGGCTATGGCCAGCAGAAGGGCCAGGCGGAAATTCACCGTGGCAGCGACTATAAAATTACGTTTTTGCCCAAGGTTAAGATCGAAGTGGCTGTGACCGCAGACAAAGCCGACGCCGTGGTCGATGCGATAAAAACCGCCGCCAGCACGGGCCGTGTTGGTGATGGCAAGATTTTTGTCCTCGATCTGGAACGCGCCATTCGCATTCGCACCGGCGAAGAAGACGCGCAAGCGGTTTAAAAGGGACGTCACCCATGGCCACACGGCGCGCGCCCGTTCGCAAAACCAATCAAAAATATGCCAAGCCGCCACTCTTGCCGCCGGCGGCAACCTTGTTTCTGCAACGCCGCGCGTGGGAATTTTTAGGTCTGCTCGTTATCGCTCTTAGCCTCAGTATTCTGATTGCGCTACTCAGTTACGATTCTGGCGATCCATCCGCCAATACCGGATCAGGCACGGAACACGTCAAAAACTGGTTGCGTGTTCCGGGCGCTTATACCTCTGACGTCCTTCTGCAATCGCTAGGGTTTGCATCTCTGTTGTTACCCGTCACCATCATGGTGTGGGGGCAGCAAATCATGCGCTTTAAAACTTGGACCGTCTGGTGGGGCCAATTTTTGATGTTGCTGTTGAGCACGGTTTTTCTCAGCATCAGCTTTGCGGTCATTCCATCTAACGTTTCGCTTAGTTTCCAACCGGGTGGCATGGCTGGCACATTGTTGATGAATTGGCTGCAAGTTCCGGTTAAAATCGTTGCCAGCGGCGTCTGGGTACGTGTCGGCATTTCTGTTGCTTGTGCTGTGGCATCTCTTTGGCTATGCGGCAAATCGTTGGGTTACAGCCGTTCCAGCTGGTCGCATGGCTTGTTTGCACTCTATGATTGGCTGGCAGCCTTGCGTGACGGTTGGCAAGCCAGGCAATGGCATTTGCTGCCACACCGTGACACCGGCGATGACGTTGACAATGCACGTGAGCAGATCTTACGGCAGCGTGATATGTCGCCGCGGCCGAAAAAACGCAACGTGTCTGTCTCAGCCGCCGAACGTGCCGTAATCAAACCGCCATCGGCACCGATTAAACAAGCCAAAAAACCAGAGCGCGACAAGCCATCCTTGATCGCCAATCAGGATGATCCATTTGAATTGCCGCCTTTGACGTTGCTTAAAACAGCGGATGCGAAACGTGTGACAATCAGCGACAGCGCGTTGCAAAAAAATGCTGATATCCTGCAATCCGTGCTGGAAGATTTCGGTGTCAAAGGTGACATCACCCACGTCAATCCGGGACCTGTGGTGACACAATATGAACTGGAACCGGCACCCGGTTTAAAATCATCACGCGTGATTAATTTGTCCGATGATATCGCCCGGTCGATGCATGCGGTGTCGGCGCGCGTCGCTGTTATTCCCGGCAAGAATTTGATCGGCATTGAATTGCCGAACAAGGACCGTGAGATGGTGGCCTTGCGCGAATTGCTGGCGAGCGACGCGTTTGCAGAGGCCAAGGGCCATTTGAATTTGGTGTTAGGCAAAGATATTTCCGGTCAACCGATTATTGCCGACCTCGCGCGCATGCCGCACTTATTGGTGGCCGGAACGACGGGATCAGGCAAATCCGTTGGTGTCAACGCAATGATTTTATCGTTGCTCTATCGCATGACACCGGCGCAATGCCGTCTTATTCTCATCGACCCGAAAATGCTGGAACTGTCAGTCTATGAAGACATCCCGCATTTGCTGACGCCTGTTGTCACCGAACCGACCAAGGCGATTGTCGCGTTGAAATGGGCCGTGCGCGAAATGGAAGACCGCTATCGTATGATGTCGAAACTGGGGGTGCGGAATATTGATGGCTATAATGCCCGCATTCAAGAAGCGTTAAAACGCGGCGAAACCTTGTCGCGCCGTGTACAGACCGGGTTCGATCCCGACACCGGCAAGCCGATGTTCGAAGACCAGGATATGGCGATGACAGAGTTGCCATTTATCGTCGTCGTCGTCGATGAATTTGCCGACCTCATGCTGGTGGCTGGCAAGGATGTTGAAGCCGCCATTCAACGGTTGGCGCAAATGGCCCGGGCGGCCGGTATTCATTTGATTATGGCGACACAACGCCCGTCGGTTGATGTGATTACCGGCACCATCAAAGCCAACTTCCCGTCACGCATTTCGTTCCAGGTCACGTCACGCATTGATAGCCGCACAATTTTAGGTGACAGCGGCGCCGAGAATTTATTGGGCAAAGGCGATATGTTGTATATGGCCGGTGGTGGCCGTGTGACCCGTGTCCACGGGCCCTTCGTCAGCGACGATGAAGTCGAAAAAGTTGTGAAACATTTGAAAGCCCAAGGTGAGCCAGCCTATATCGAAGACGTCACAGCCGATCCGGACGAAGGCTTTGGCGGTGGGCTGTTTGGCGAAGGCGGGTCTGGCGGTGATGATCTCTATCAAAAAGCCATCGATGTCGTGATGTCAGAAGGCAAAGCTTCAACCAGCTTTATCCAACGCCATCTGAAAATCGGCTATAACCGCGCAGCCACTATCATTGAACAAATGGAAAAAGACGGCGTCATTTCCAGCGCCAACCATGTCGGCAAACGCGACGTGCTGGTCGGCAATCACATGCGATGATCATCATAATGCTGGAATTATCTTTGATCAGCGTTAAATAAGAGAAACCAAACAGGAGTCTGGTGTGAATTTACAAGGTTTGAAAAAATTTGGTGTGACAGCCCTGTTAGTAATGCTGTTTGCAATTCAGGCTCACGCCCAAGACACATTAAAAGACGACGCGCGCAACGCGGCGGTTAAACAGATTGAGACTTATCTTAACAGCATTACCACCCTGCAGGCCGACTTTATTCAAACACACAGTGATGGCAGCCGGTATAACGGGACATTTTATTTAAACCGTCCGGGACGGTTGCGGTTTGCCTATGCGCCGCCAAATGGTGACTATATCGTCGCTGATGGGTTGCTGGTGCATTATTGGGATAACGAGGTCAAGAATTATTCGAATGCTCCCATTGGTTCAACCCTGGCCGATTTTCTGTTGCGCAAACATATTAAATTGTCAGGTGATTTAACGGTGCAATCTGTGCAGGACGTGCCAGACGACCGTTGGCTAGTCACACTCAATCAGACAGCTGATCCAAACGCTGGCAAGCTGACATTATTGTTTGACAAAAATCCGATGCGTTTGATCCGCTGGCGCATTATTGATGGCACGAATGCGATGACGGAAGTGAGTTTGTATAAAATTCAAGCCGATATCCGTATCGACCCGCGTCTGTTTATTTTCAAAGCACCAAAAGGCTTTGAATCGGAAGCTGACAAACGCTAAAATCCCATTGAAAAGGTATGTTTTTTGGTGTTACATTTTATCGTGCATGGCACAAAGATTTTATCTTGCCACACCATACAAATCACTTTAAATACATCCGGTATCGACTGATAATGACCTTTAGCGATGCGGGAAGAACTCCATGTGGATCGAAATTATAACCTCCCTAGCAACTTTGTTTGGCGTTGTTGTTTTAATTGGTTTTTTTCTTTTCCTGGTTTTGATTCAGTTCATCAAAGCGTCCGTTTGATGCGGCGGCTTTTAGCTTGCGTTCCGTAAACTGTCTGTTTATAATGGGTTAACCATTGAAAAGACCGGCATCACGCGCTGTCTGTGCGCAGTGTGACCGGTCTTTTTGTCTGTTCACTTATTTTTTCCCGAGAGTCCCATGGACAAAGTCCCCATGACCCTGAGCGGTTATAACAGCCTGCAAGTTGAATTGCTGCAATTAAAAGAGACCGAGCGTCCTAAAGTGATTCAGGCCATCGCCGAAGCGCGGGAGCATGGCGATCTCAAAGAAAATGCTGAATACCATGCCGCACGTGAACGTCAGGGCTTTATCGAGGGCCGCATCCAGGAACTGGAAGCTGTGATCAGCCGCGCTGAAATGATTGATCCGACACAATTTGATGGGGATACGGTCATCCGCTTTGGCGCCAAGGTCGAGGTGTATAACGAGCAAACCGAGCAGACTGAAACCTATGCCATCGTCGGCCATTATGAAGCCAAGATCGAAGAGAACCGCCTTTCGATCCAGGCTCCCCTCTCCCGCGCACTCATTGGCAAGTCAGTGGGCGATGTGATCAAAGTCACAACACCAGGCGGCCAGCGGTCGTATGAAGTGCTGTCAGTTGGATATAAGTAACTAATACATATGTTATAAGTTAATTTTAATATATTCTAAATAAAATTTTATTGACTTGCTATTTATTTACTTTTACAATGATATTATTATTATAAAGCGAGGTTTGCTATGGCTGTCAAAGACTACGAACGCTTGTCCCAAATACCAGCTGATACTGCTTACAGCCAGAAATCAGATCTTGCGCAACGACTTTTCCTTAAAACGCTTGCCGAAGCACAAGCAGATTTACTGGATCCTGAGCAGCATGAGACGGCCTTAAACTATCTGATGTCTCGACAACACGATCTTAAATACCAAAAAGTTAGTGTCTTACAAGAAAACAAGCATTGGATGGATCGGCATGAACTGCGTCTTGCACCAGAGATCATGCCCAGTATCGCAAAGTCTTACATGCAAGCTGCCAAAGATCTTAGTCGGCATCAAGAGTATCACGGCTTAGAAGAAAAAAATGACGCTGTTTTGTCATTGATGGAAGCTTCACTTGATGCCGCGGCTGGCAGTCAGAATGGACATCGGCGCGCTGATAATCCGTGGCAAGTTATTAAAGACACGTCACTTGACTTTATTCAACACACAATTGGTCGCGTTATCGATACAAATTCAAGACGTGCCTTACAATCTATTGAATATTACAATCACACCTTTGGCGATCATTTATTCGATCCAGAGCAAACAAGCCAAATGCTATTAGATAAATCGTACCGCATCATCGCTGAACAAGGGCGTGACAAAGATGGCAACGATCCGCAAATTGCACGAGATTTGCAAGCAAACCGTTTAACAAAAGAATTGGACAGAATCGATCGCAAAAAAGCCATGCCTTATAACGATAGCCGCAGTTACCGTGATTTTGAGGTTTTAAATCAATTGACAAACCACGCTATCATTTTGTCGCAGGAAACCCTCACAGCCAAAGATATGGATCCTGCTGAGTTGAAACGCCAGCGCAGGGAAAAAAATGGGCAGCATGATCATGCCAATCAAATCGTTATCGACAATTTCAATGATTTGAAAGACAACATCAAGCCAAAGGATCAATTATTATTCTGGATGCGGATTCATTCGCAAGCCCGCAGCGGCAGCAAGATTCATCGCGAGGCGACACGTCAGATGAAAACGGTGTTTGACTCTGTCACCCCTGAACAAGCGATTGAGTTCAGTTTCAATGGCGGGATGCGTAGCGTTTTCAATCATCATAATGGGTTGCCCGGTGCTTACAACGCAAATGGCAGCAATTTTAAGTTGAAGGACACGACACTGCTTCTGGCGGCACAAATGGCTTTAAATCACATGCCAGAGCATCACGTTACACTGCAAACATCACACCGCAATGTTACACAGACGGTTTCAGACGTAGCAGCGCGTTTGGCTTTACCAAAAACCAGCGAAGAAAGTATAGATCTTAGAAATCAAGCTACAGCTGCTGCTCAGGCAAAAAAACTGAACGAAAATGCACAAAACGAAAGCATCCACGCTTACAGCGATATATTCAGCATTTTTACGGCAAAATCCAAGAACAAACGGCAGGCTGCGACGCTTGCTAATAAACTAATCTTGCAATACGCCGACAGTTATGCCGCCAAAGAGCCGCATTTGTCACGCATTCCGCAAAGTGATGTGATTAATCCAAGTTATTTAATTGACTTTGTTAAAAAAAGCACTGATCAAGGCATAAAAATCCCATTGGCAACCATACAGCGTGTCGATGAACTCACACGCACTGATCGCAGCTTTTTAAGCAACCGAAATAACGATTATGATCGTTACAATACTTATTTCGTCGAGCAGTATGAGAAAGAAGCTCTCAAAACGACGCACACCAAAGCCAAACGCGCTAGTCTATGGACTGCTTATAAAGACAATCTTGAGAATGTATCATCGGTGCCGGCGAAATTGGCGTTGATCGCGGAATCATCGCAGCGTATTGCCGACAAGCTAGATGTTGCTTCGCTTGCGTCAATCAAGCGTCGAAAAGATGATATTTTGCCTGTTTTAACAGCGAATATCAGATCCATTGTTAATGCTAACGATGAGTCAGCTGGCCATGGGATTGGGCCGTTTTACGGGATGCATAACAAACGTCAAAATCTGGAAGAAGTCGCCCAAACAACCGGTGTGCTTTATCCGGAAGTCGCAAAACTTGCTCATGCTGCACAAGCAGAAATTTTAGGTGGCTCTTCAGAGAATAACGTACCTTTGTTAGAAGAACGTTTACAAAATACCAAAAGCTATATGCAACGCGACGGGTATTCAAGCAATGGCATTAGAGCGACGCGTTGGTCAGCTCTGAGTGGACCTTAACTAAATTGTTTTAATTGCAATTTAATGGCTGTCTGCACGGTAAATTCTTATCGTAACTGCCTAAATCATTCTATTTCGGCAACAGGTTTGGTTGTCGACAATTAGCATCGCCGCCTTGCGGAACATTTATTGATTTCTGTGCAATACCATCAAATCCTTCAATTCCCTGTTGAAACAATTCAGCGACAATCTCCCGTCGCAAGCCGGCATCAGCGCCGAGATGCTCCCACAAATCTGCGATGTAAGCCGTTTGTTGGTCGGGCGGCATCAGGCGGCTGGCGGCCAAGGCGACTTTGCCGAGCCGGGTTTCTGCAGCGGCATCCATTTGGGTCGGCGCCACGAGCGCATCCCGCGCAACGTGAGCAGACGCCAGCAGCCACGCTTTGCCGGGCAGCGTTCGGCCGATTGCGTCGATATCATCCGGCTGGAAGGTCGCAAAATCGACCGGCTTCAGCTTCAGCCTGTGGCCATAGGCCGCAGCATCGTTGTGCGCCCTGGCCACCGTATACACGATCAAGCGGTGATCATTGTACAAATGCTTAAGCGGATCTTTGTCGTCATAAAGATTGTCCGGGCGATATTCATGCATCAAAAATTCGGTGTATTGTTTAAAACGTCCAGGCTCCTGACATGTCGCCTGATAGGCCAGCATTTGATTGTGCAGCAAAACCGATAAGGCCAACCGGTTGTACGAGACGGCTTTGTCAAAAGATTTATCGACATACATATCGCCATAACCGATGTTGCGGCCAGTCAGTTCCTGTAAAATAGGTTGCGTCTGCAACCCCTCATAGGCCTGACGCGACGCGATAAAGTTTTCGTCATTCACGGAGCGATATTGCTGGGACGTTTTTAAGATGGCTAGGGAGTCCTGCCTATCATCATAAATACGATACAGCGTGCGACGCTTATCTGCTTGTATATCCGGGTCGTTGATCCTGAGGTTTGACAACAACGTCAGAGCCTGGTCATCCGGCAATGGATCTACAGGGTAATACAGATTACTGGCCATATTGAAAATCCGCCGGCTGGTAGTCTCGTTTGCCTTGTGCAGCACTGCCTGATCCTCGTCTGTGTGTCCGTCATTAGCTTCAAAGGGATCTAGATGACCCAGTCCATAAGCTTGCAGGCACAAAGCAATCGGATAAGCCTGTTGTGCGACAAACTGATGCGATGCCAGAAGCGCATCGGCTTGAAAATACAAGCCAAGCACGGTTTTCGGGTTGATGATATCGTGCTGTGGGTCATGGTGCGTCAGATGAAGAGACTGTTTGGTGAAATTGAGCGTGTGACCGATCAGGTCTACCTTTTGCGTTGCGTCTGTAACGGTTTCGATCGCCGCACGGGCAGCCCACACGACGGCCGACACCATGGCAAGCTGGCTCTGGCATTTTTCGGCATTGGCCAGGGTACCATAAAAACCGGCAACGGCGTGACGCTCGTCACGTCTAGACGTGTTATAAGCCGGCGGCGCATATTCTGCGTCCGTACCACTATAATCAATCATGTGTTTGACATGATTAAACAGATTGGCTAGTGCGTAACTACGGTCATGCTCTGACGTCTCCGACACATCGGCAAGCTGTTGCAGAAAAGGCAAATAGTTCTGAATGGTTCGTTGGCTGATATCCATCGGATAAATTCTATTGCCGCCCTGATCAGGAAAAGTCTGCTGGCCAGCATCATGCCGGATAGCGTCGATCTGCGCTTGAATAGCTTTGGCTTCTGATATCACGTTTTATATCCATTACATTAGTTATATGACTGGGCTAATTTCAATCCAGACTTAACGATCTTATAATTAACATAAAATATATCGGCTTGTCAAATTTAATCAACAACCGCGTCATCCACTGGAACACCGGGAATGGATTTAACGCAGCGAATGGTGAGGCTGGATTTGACGTGGGCGACGTTCGGGGATGCTGTCACAACGTCTATCAAGAATTTCTGATAGTGATCCCAGTCTTTGGCAACGACTTTCAGCATAAAATCAAATTCGCCGGTCATCATATAGGCGTCACGCACCATGGGCCAGGTGTTGATCAAGGCGCTGAACCCGTGCAGATCCTGATCACCATGATTGGCCAGGCCAACCATCGCATAAACCGTCACATTATAATCCATGACCGTTGGGCTGATATCGGCGTGATAGCCGCGAATAACACCGGACTCTTCAAGTGCTTTCACACGGCGTAAACAGGGCGGTGCCGAAATGCCGATACGGCCAGCCAGATCGACGTTACTCATACGGCCGTCTGACTGCAGATCACGCAGGATTTGACGATCAATATCGTCCAGCTTATGTTTGCTGCGCATTGCACCCCTCCAGCTTGTGGTTAAGGTTATGGTCGGTGAATCTCGATTTAACTTAGTCCACACCTTTGAAAACACAAGCGATTCGGATTTTCGCGCCATGGCAGCCCACATTCCTTCCCTCGCTCCGCTCTGTTGGGTGATGACAGAAGATTTAACCGGAACGCGCAATCAATGTCTGGCCCTGGCGCAAGCGGTTGGCATCACTAATCCCCTTATGAAAACGCTTGGTTTAAAGGCGCCTTGGCGGTGGGTGACCCCGTATATACGCCTGTTTCACCCGATGGCCCTGACTGCAAAGAGCGCAACCTTAGCCGAACCCTGGCCCGACCTTATTATTGCCTCTGGCCGCAAGGCGATTGCGGCGGCGTTGTGGGTCAAACGGCAAAGTAGCGGTAAGGCTGTGTTGGTTATCGTGCAAAGTCCCGTTATTAAAGACAAACATTTTGATCTGGTGATAGCGCCGCGCCATGATCAGTATGATGCACCCAACGCCATGACCATTACTGGAGCCTTGTCAGTCGTCACGACCAAAACGCTAGCAGACGCTATGACAGACTTTCCGCAATTGGCCATTGTGCCACAGCCGCGTGTGGCCGTGTTAATGGGCGGCACCAGCCGGACGCACAAATTTACCGCAGCTGTGGCAGAACAACTGACCCAACAGTTAAAACAGCTGCAAGAACAACATTATGGGCTGATGGTCACCGCGTCACGCCGGACGCCAGCGGCGCTGAGCCAAAGGATACAGCAGGATTTGCAGCGAGATGGTACGGTGTTCTGGGATGGCATGGGGCCAAACCCCTACCAGGCTTATTTGGCCTATGCCGATGTGATTTTGGTGACGGAAGACAGCGTGTCGATGGCGTGTGAAGCGATCGGTACCGGTAAACCAGTCTATATTGTGACACTGGATGGCGGCTCACCACGCTTTGCGCGGTTTCATGATGATCTGGTGGCCAAAGGCTATGCGCGCTGGTTTGACGGTCAGATCGCGCAGTGGGATTACACGCCACCCAACGATTTGGCAACAGCTGCCGCCCGTGTTAAAATGCTGCTCCAAAAAACTGACAATCTGATTACAACAAATGAGTGATTCCTATGGCGCATGACATCAGCGATAACCTTCCCAACGCCAGCGGCCCAGACAGTAACACCCATCACAAGGTGTTGATTATCGGGTCTGGCCCGGCGGGTTACACGGCGGCGATTTACGCGGCACGCGCTAACTTGAAACCGACAATCATCACCGGGCCGCAACCGGGCGGGCAATTGACGATTACGACCGATGTCGAAAATTTTCCCGGCTTTGCCGATGCGATCCAGGGGCCGTGGCTGATGGAACAAATGGAAAAACAGGCGCGCCATGTGGGAACGAATATCGTTTCCGATTGGGTGAGTCACGTTGATCTGTCCGCACGCCCATTTCAAGTGACCGCAAGCCAGGGCGTGATTACCGCCGATACAGTCATCATCAGCACCGGTGCGCAGGCGCGCTGGTTGGGTTTGCCGTCTGAAGAAGCCTATCGCAATATGGGCGTATCGGCCTGCGCAACCTGCGACGGCTTCTTTTTTCGCGGCAAGGATGTGGCCGTAGTCGGTGGCGGGAATTCTGCCGTCGAGGAAGCGTTGTTCCTGACCAATTTTGCCAACAGCGTCACGCTGATCCATCGCCGCGACAGTTTACGTGCCGAAAAAATCGCGCAGGATCGGTTGTTTGCTCATCCCAAGGTCAAGGTGATCTGGGACAATGCTGTTGAAGAAGTTCTCGGCAATCCGGTTGGCGGAACGGAACCGGCCGGTGTCACGGGCTTACGCCTGCGCAATCTGAAAACTGACGCGGTGCAGGATATTGCGGTTGACGGCATGTTTGTCGCCATCGGCCACGACCCGGCCACCCAATTATTCAAAGGCCAATTGGATATCGACGCTGAAGGTTATATCGTCACCGCCCCCGACAGCACCGCCACATCGGTGCCAGGCGTCTATGCCGCCGGCGATGTGAAAGACAAAGTCTATCGCCAGGCTGTGACCGCCGCCGGGATGGGCTGTATGGCGGCACTTGAGGCCGATCGGTATTTGGCGGGGTTGGGGATCATTGAATGATGCAAAAGCTTTTACTGTGTTCCTCCGCCGATAAGATTTTAGCCAAAGCCGCTTTCTTATTTGAAAAACCGGCTGCTGAATGCAACATTGTTTGCATTACGACCGCCGCCAATCCGTATCCAGCGGATAAAAAGGGCTGGCTGCATGACGAGATGCAGGCTTTTACCGATTTTGGTTTTAACCTCACTGTTTATGATTTGGCAGAGCAGAGCGAGAGCCGGGTTGCCGATGCGTTACAGGATGCCGACATCATTTATGTGACGGGTGGAAACACCTATTATTTGTTGCAAGAGATGCAGGCCTGCCGTTTTGAGCATATCATAAAAGACTGTGTGGAACGCGGCGTATGGTATATCGGCAGCAGCGCGGGTGCGATTGTCACGGGGCCGTCGATTTCGTTTATCGGGGATCTGGATAATGCAACCGCTGCAGACTTGACGCATGACACCGGCTTGGGTCTGGTCGATTTTCACGTCATGCCGCATATCGACAATCCTAAATATGCTGAGAAAATCCAAAAGCTGGTTGCAGCCGCGCAAAATTCAATTGGGTCATTAATTGGGTTGAAAGATGATCAGGCGCTAGTTATACAAGATAATTACATCAAGTTGATATAATTCCATGCTAGAGAAGCAATCTAACAACTATCTCATTATCGGTGCCAGTCGGGGTCTTGGTAAAGCATTTGTTGACGGCTTGCCAGTGTCTGGCGACCACGTTTTTGCTGTTGCGCGGACGGCGGTTGAGTCATCTGTTACTGCAAATGTTGAGGTCAACAATATTCAAGCTGATCTGCGTTCACTAGACGCACATCACATCATCAAAGATGCTGTAGCCGAAACGCCAATTGATGTTTTGATTTACAATGCGGGGATATGGGAGGATGCGTCGTTTGAAGACATGCCTGACCAGAGGCAAGTGGATATTATCAATGTCAATCTGACGAATGCCATGCTGATTAGCAAAGCGATGCTGCCCAATATTCGTACAGGCCGTGCCAAAAAAATCATTTTTATCAGCTCAGTCTCGGGGCTTGATCATTATCCGTCTGATTCCGTTGCCTATGCTGCGTCCAAATCCGGCCTCCGTGGCCTGTCGCACAGTTTGCGTTACTCCTTGCGAGCCGAGGGTATTGCCGTGACATGTTTATACCCGGGTTCAATTGCAACCGACATTGAATTGGCAGCCGGGGAGCAAGCCGTCATTGATCACTTCAAGGAAAAACGGATGCCCATGGCGGATATTGTTCTATCCGCTCAATATGATGAGTACATCTAAAACCATATCCCCTTATATTATTTAACATAGCAATTGGCACACATCTTGCTAGTAGAGGTTACAAGCGAAGAACTGCTTGATTTAACTTTTACTTGCGAGACCATCATGATTTTCAAATATGTCTTTATCAGCCTGCTCGTATCCATTTCATCCTTTTTCGATGCTGTGCATAAGCATGGCATTTTGATGTTCTTGGCCATGTTGGGTCTGTATCTGGCCACCATGATTTTCCTGATGCGCCGCGAGCCGGTGTTTGCCAAGGCTTCCATCGTTCCAGCACACAATGTGCAATTGCAAGAATGGGCCAAAACACAGCACACTTCTTTCAACTTTAATTAAGCAGTTTTCGTTAAAACGGTAAGTCTTAAAACGGTCTTGCCAAAAATGTGTCTTTTGAGAGACAGCTTGAAGAAACCAGTCAAAGAAATTGATTCAATTGATTCTTTTAACGAATCTTGTTTACCCCTTCTTCATCAAATCAGCCTCAAGATTCAGGTCAGACATTAGATGAATAACGACATCTAATTGTCTGTTTTAATTCACTGAATCAAATGAGACTAACGATGGCCAAAAAAGCTGCAGCGCAAACGACTCCCCTTGCCACGAATCAAATTATTCCAAACCAAATCATTCAAGGCGACTGCGTTCAAGTCATGAACAGTCTGCCGGAAAAATCGGTCGATCTGATCTTTGCCGATCCCCCTTATAACCTGCAGCTGGGTGGCGACCTGTCCCGTCCCGACAATTCCGTGGTCGATGCCGTCGACGATGCATGGGACCAGTTTGAATCCTTTGCCGTCTATGACCAGTTTACGACCGACTGGCTGAAAGCCGCCCATCGGGTCATGAAGGACGATGCCGGGATGTGGGTGATTGGCAGCTATCACAATATTTTCCGGGTCGGCAAGATTTTGCAGGATCTGGGGTTCTGGATTTTGAACGACATTGTCTGGGTCAAAACCAACCCGATGCCCAACTTCCGTGGCCGCCGCTTTACCAACGCCCATGAGACCTTGATCTGGGCCGCCAAGAGCAAGGAAGGCCGTTACCGTTTCAACTATGAGGCGATGAAGCACCTGAACGACGACAAACAGATGCGCAGCGACTGGGAAATGCCGCTCTGTACCGGGCATGAGCGTTTGAAGGACGCGTCAGGCCGCAAGGCGCATCCGACCCAAAAGCCGGAAGCCCTGCTCCACCGTGTGCTGACGGCCAGCTCCCAGCCGGGCGATTTGGTGCTAGACCCATTCTCTGGCACCGGCACGACCGCAGCCGTCGCCAAACGCTTGGGCCGCCAGTATATCGGCATCGAGCGTGAGCAGGATTACATTGATTTCTCAGAAAAACGTCTGGCCGCCATCACCCAGGATGCCCCCAACGACACGCTGACATTGCAGGCCAAGCGTGAAGAGAAACGTATCCCGTTCGGCACCCTGATCGAGCGTGGCATGTTGCGCCCCGGCACGGTTCTGGTCGACGAACGCCGCCGGTTCAAAGCCAAAGTGGCCGTCGATGGTTATCTGGAACTGGCCGACACGGCAAAATCACGTGGTTCCATCCATCAGATGGGAGCGTTGGTGCAAGGCGCCCCAAGCTGCAACGGCTGGACGTTCTGGCACCTCGAAGACGCCAAGGGCAAAACCATCCCGCTGGATCAATTGCGCCAGGATGTGCGCGCGACATTGACGGTTTAAATATTGCCTATTGTAACAAAAGGCCGTTTGTTCAGACAAGCGGCCTTTTTTCATGGTCAAAATTCGCGCCACGCGTTATAAACGATAGGCGACAGGTTCACAGCCATAACCAGACAGGCCAGATATGATCAATCTCTTTATCTCGATTTTTATCGCCATGTTTGTCATCGTCGATCCCATTGGCACGGCAGCGTTGTTTGCGGCCCTGACCGGCAATCGGGATGAACGGGCCAGCCGCCGCGTGGCTTATAAGGCTGTCATCATTGCCATTTGTGTGCTGATCGGCTTTTCATTGATCGGGCAATATCTGCTGCAAAATATGGGGATTTCCCTGTCCGCTTTTCGTATTGCTGGCGGGATTTTATTGTTTGTCACGGCGTTTCGCATGATCAATGGGTCCCATGACAGCGCGCCGTTAACGCGCGGCGATGGGGATGGACGAACGACTTATAAAGATGTCAGTGATATCGCGATTTTCCCGCTGGCCATCCCGTTGCTGGCTGGGCCGGGCTGTATGACAGCCGCCCTGTTGCACATGAGCGAGACGATCGGCTGGGGCCAGAAGCTGGTTATTTTGGCGACCATTACCTGCGTCGAAATTCTGGCGTTGTTATGCATGCTGACAGCTGGTCGCATGGTGCGCATGTTGGGTGCTGGTGGGTGTAGCTTGTTGGCCCGGCTCATGGGGATTTTATTAGCGGCGCTGGCTTTGCAATTCATTGCCGACGGCGTTGTCGGATTTCAACATACGCTTTAACCAACTTATCTCATCAGTGCATTGACGCATACGCTGTAAACCACAATTGCCCGGCGATCAGCAACATGCTGACAGCAATCAGGCCATCGAGAATGCGCCAGGCAATCGGCTTGGCAAACAGAGGCCCGAGCCAGCGCGCCCCATAACCCAAAGCTAAAAACCAGACTGTTGACGCTGTCATGGCGCCACTGACAAAAATAACCCGTGCCATATCATGATAGGTGCTGGCCAAGGTTCCCAACAAAATCACGGTGTCCAGATAGACGTGTGGATTGAGAAATGTGAAGGCAGCGGCTGTCAGCAACACAGAGCGGCAGGATCTGGTTTGTGTGGCTTGTGGTATCAAAGCGGCATGATAGGGCCGTGCTGCACGTTTCGCTGCACGCAAACCATAGAGGGTTAGAAAGATGGCGCCACCGACACTCATGAGACATGTCAGAAACGGCCATTGTTGGATCAGTGCGCCAACACCAAACGCGCCACACAAAATCAGCGTCACGTCACCCGCAATGCACAGAGCTACAACGGCACCCACATATTGACGCCGCAACCCCTGTTGCAAGACAAACGCATTTTGTGAACCGATGGCGACGATAAAACTGGCACCCAGCATAAAGCCGGTTGTAAAAATAGACCCGATCATCATCTAGGTTGCGCTGTAGAGAAAACGCTTGATGCGCTGCGTGCGGTCGGGATCAAGGAAAAATTCGATTTTGTCGAGATGGCCCCCAAGGACGCCGCCACGGTTGGTAATCCCCATCACCCCATCAACCGTCAGATAAATTGTGGCGTAAACAATCCGTTTCTGGGCCGTACTGCCCGTTATGACTGTGCTGATGCTACCGGCATTGATAATATCAGGTAAAATCCGCCGCGCCATGGCTTCGGCCATCGGCAGTCGGTAAAGCGATAGCGGCACATCCAGGCGCAGATCATAAGAAATAGGTATGACAGTATCAGGATAGGCAACAGGCTGATTATTGCAGGTAAATGTTCCGTTGTTAAACAATGTGATCTGGTTAATGTTTTTGATCTGGCTATCAGACACGATGTCGAATGATTTAGTCTTAAAATTGTAACGACTCAGATAAACTTCTTCGTGCAAAATAAAATGTGTAGCAATGTCTTTTTGCAAAACTTTTGTTTCGCCAGCGATACGCAACTTGATTTTGTTCCAGGCGAAATCGTTGGTGTAGTAACGTTGATACAATGTACAATCTTTACCGCGCACATAGTCAAGCAATTGTTGTGGGTCATTGGGGTCAATATAGCCATTGGCAAACAGAATATCGAGCATGGCATTCATCGTCGGCTCAGTATACACGGGCGGTGTTGCTTGGGCATGCGATGCGATGCCAAACATGACGACACACACGGCGATCAGCATGATTTTAAAAGACATCCACAGCCGCATGTTGCAAAACCTTATTCATTAAATTCGACAAAGCCGGCAATGTGTCGGCTTTGAACCACTTTGTTCGAGCATCGGGAAATTGTCCACAGGCGTCAAGCGTTCTTTTTGTCGTCTGCACGGTATAGACCGTCAATTCCAGCGGGAAATGGCTGAAGACATAGCGGACGCTGCCTTTCAGTTTCTGCCATTGCAGGTCTGGTGGCAAAGCGGGGGCGTAAGATTGTATTTTCTCTTTTGCTGTCCATTTGGTTTCAGTCCACGGCGTTGACGGTGTTTCCCACAGGCCACCGAGCAAACCGCTGGCGGGGCGTTGTTGCAGTAAAATCCGGTTGTCTGTGTCGCGCAACACGAATGTGATGCCGTAACGGGTTTTATTTACTTTGCTTTTGATTTTGACCGGCAGTTCTGCCGTGCGTACGGTTTGAAAGGCACCGCAATGCTTTTGCCAGGGGCATATCAGGCAATGCGGATTTTTGGGCGTGCAGACCATGGCCCCCAGATCCATTAGAGCCTGAGCGAAATCACCGCTACGTTTCTGTGGCCAAATTGTATCCGCCCGCGCTGCGACAATCTTTTTGCCTGCCGGTTGATTCACCGGGGTGTCGATGCAAAACACACGGCTCATGACGCGTTCGATATTGCCATCCACCACGACAGCGCGTTTATCGAAGGCAATGGCTGCTATGGCATTGGCTGTGTAATCACCGATCCCTGGCAAATCTTTGAGGGTGGCAACCATAGCGGGAAAAAGGCCGTGATACTTGTCTGTTACCACTTGCGCGCATTTATGCAGATTGCGCGCGCGGGCGTAATACCCAAGGCCAGCCCAGGCATGCAGCACGTCATCAAGCGGTGCTTGTGCCAAGGCTTCGACGGTCGGCCAGCGAGTCAGGAATTTGTGGTAGTAGGGAATAACGGCCGCAACGGTTGTCTGCTGCAGCATGATCTCGGAGATCCAGGTGTGATAGGCCGTTTCCGCCCGCCCGGCATGGGACCGCCATGGCAAGTCACTGCGACCATGGGCGTCGTACCAGTTTAACAGCTTGGCGGGTAATGGGGATGTTATGGGCATATGATAAAAATAGACTTGTTCGGTGCGGTTGACTACAGTTGAGGCACAATGAACGATTCCCAAACAAAATATGCAGAAAAGCAACCGGACAAGCGCTCCGGCAGTTTTCAGCCGTTGCGCTTTGCGTTGCAGCCGGTCATCAAGCAGGCCGCGCCCAAAGGTGTGACCGGGCATTACCTGCAATTGCTGACCCTGTGGCCGGACCTGACGCTGAACACCCATGCCAGCGGCAGTTTTTTGCACCGGCTGTCCTTTCCCAAGGGTGAGCAGCAGGGTGCGACACTTCACTTGCGCGCGCGGGACAGTGGTCAGGCGCTTATCATTTCCCATGATAAAACGCAATTGAAAACCCGTATCAATCAAGCCTTTGGTTATAGCTTAATCAATGATATCAAAGTGATATCAACACAGACCGGCAAACGTTAACACCGAGATTTCTGTCACTTGATATGCGGAATTTCTTGACAAAACGTTAACAAATCTGCTCAATTACGGCCATGTCTGCCAGAGAATCTGGCACATCTTTTATCCCATTTTCAGGAGCCTTTCTTATGCGCGGATCGTCAGCTATCGCTTTATCAATCGGTATCGGTGCCGTTATCGGTGCCATCGTGATGGGCGTCCCAGCTATTCGCCAACATCTGGCACCAGCACCTGTTGCTGTCACGGCACCTGTTACCAGAGCCACCCCAGCAGCGCCTGCAGTTACAACAGCTGCAACACCAGCCGCCACTCCTGTTGCTGAAAAAGCAACTGAGACCGCACCGCCTGTTGCCACACCCGCAACACCAACAGCGGCCCCCGTTACGGCTGTTTCAACAACTGGCTCAACGCTTGATGTCAAAGCCGCATTGGCCGACCGCGTTTTAGGTAATCCCGATGCGCCGGTGACCTTTTATGATTACAGCTCACTGTCTTGCCCGCACTGCGCCCAGTTCCACACGACGACATTGATCCAAATCAAACAGCATTATATCGATGATGGCAAAGTGAAAATGGTGTTCCGCCCGTTCCCGTTAAATGAGCCAGCCTTGCAAGGCGAAAAAATCGCCCGTTGCGCCCCGCCAGAACAATATTTCCAAATTCTGGATTTGCTGTTCAGCAAACAGGATCAGTGGGTGTTTGCACCAGACGTGAAAAGCGCGTTGCGCCAGATGGTCAAAGTCGCTGGCATTACCGACAAGATGTTCGATGATTGTATGGCCAACAGCGAATTGGAAAAAGGCATCATGCAGATCGCGTCTGATGGTGTTGCGCGTCACAATCTCAAGGGCACACCGACCTTTATCTTTGGGTCAGACATGCCAAATGCCGATACCGTCGCCGGTGAGATCAGCTATGAGACGTTTTCGCAAAAACTGGATGCGTTGCTGAGTGGCCGTGATCCGGCATCTGTGGCTACAGGTCAAGCTGCCGCCAGCACACCGACACCGGCTGCACATTAGTACATTTATAAAAACAAAATCGCGCAACCCCCGCGCAACACTTTAAAATAAAGGCCAAGCCTGATGGTGCAGTTCAATAAACTACGGATTACCGGTTTCAAATCGTTTGCCGATAATACCGAGCTGGACATTTTACCGGGACTGACCGGCATCATCGGGCCAAATGGCTGTGGCAAATCGAACGTTACCGAATCCCTGCGCTGGGTCATGGGCGAAAACTCCGCCAAATCCATGCGCGGCGGCGGTATGGATGACGTGATTTTTGCGGGGACAAACAACCGCACAGCACGTAACTTTGCCGAAGTGGTGTTGACCGTACAAAACGATCTGCACAATGCACCAGAGCCGTTTACCAACACCGAAACGCTGGAAATTTCCCGCCGCATTGATCGTGGCATGGGATCGGATTACCGCATCAATGGCAAGGTAATGCGCGCATCGGACATTCAATTATTGTTCGCTGACAGTTCAACCGGTGCCCATTCGCCGTCGATCGTGTCACAAGGCCGCATCACCCATCTGGTGAATGCCAAGCCGATTGAACGTCGCCGCGTACTGGAAGATGCCGCCGCAATCTCCGGTTTGCACAACCGCCGCAAGGAGGCCGAGCAAAAACTGCGCGCGGCGGAAAAGAATTTGCTGCGTGTTGATGATTTGCTGACACAAAAAACCGCGACCTATGAGCAGCTGGTCAAACAGGCCAAACAGGCACAGCGTTACCGATCTTTGAGCGACACTATTCGCCGCCTGGATGTGCAGATGATCGCGCTGGAATGGCGCAAGATTGATCAGGATGCCGAGACAGCGGAAAACGCGATGATTGCCGCCAACGAGCAGCAAAATGAGATCAAGCTGAAACTGCATGAAACACAGCAAGAGCGCAACATGTTGCAACAGCAGCACGCCGTCTTGACCGTGCGTTATGAAGAGTTACAGCAACAGGCCAACAAAATCTGGCGTGACAAAGAACGGGCCGAAGAAGAGCTGACCCGTCATGCCCAAAGCAAGCGTGATCTGGAGCAACAGCAGTCCAGCCTGACGCATGATAATGCGCATGAAGCGCAGATGATCAGCAACGCCGAAAACAAGCTGGCGCAATTGACGCAGGAACAAGCACAATTGGAAACACAATTGTCGCGCTTTACTGACGATTACCAGGCAAGCGTCGAAACACGCGACACGGCACGCGGCACATTTGACACGGCTGCCGAACAAACGCAAACACACCGCCAGCAATTGACGACCGTGCAGACGCAAAGCCAGTTCCTGCAACAGAATATCAATAACATTGCCGGCGAACAGCAGCGCTTGCAAAATGATCTGACACGCACACAAGAGGCTTTGGCCGAATTGCAACAGCATGGCGATTTGAATGCGCAACTGGAAGCCGCACAAACGCAACAACAGGCCGCAACGCAGACCGTGCAAACGCAACAAGAGCGTTTGGTGTCGTTGGAGAAACAGGCTGAAGGCGCGAATGATGCCGTCAAGCAGGCCTATGATGTGTTGCAAACTGCCAATGGTGCGCTGCGTCAAGTAGATACCGAGATCAAAGCCCTCACCGCCCTCACCGCGTCGCGTGACAATCATGCCTCATTCAAAACGGCACTGGATCAAACGCAAGTGAATGCCGGTTACGAGCGCGCTCTGACGATGGCGTTGGGCCGTGAATTGCATGCCGGTTTGGATATCAATAACCCATTCTATTGGCAGACACGCAGCACAAACAGCCTGCCGCCATTGCCAGCGGGTGTAACGGCTTTGGTTGACGTCGTGGATGCACCCGATGCGTTGCACGCTGCTTTGCAAATGGTTGGCGTTGTTGAGAACGAAACACACGGGTCACAACTGCAGGCGCAATTGTTGCCGGGCCAATTGCTGGTTAGCCTGGACGGGTTCGGCTGGCGTTGGGACGGTTACACCGTTACGCCACAGGCCGAACAGTTTACACAGGAACGCGACACGCGTCAGTTGTTGCAACAACGGAACCGCCTGAAAGAATTGCAAGCGGAACGTGTGCCGGCCGAAGCGCAAGTAACGACCGCCGACGCGCATTACCAGACGATGACACAACAGCAACAAGACGTGCGCCAGTCGATTCAGGATTGCCGTAGTGTGTTAAGCGACGCGCAACGCACTGTGCAAGCCTCGACGCAATCCGTCAATCAGTTGCAACAGCGTGTGATTGAAACCCACACGCGTATCAATGCGTTGACCGAAAAACAACAGGATCTGGCGCAGCGCCTGGCGCAACAAGAAAGCCGTTTATCCGGCTTGCAAGCGGAACGCGATGCACTGCCAGATGTCTCGGCCTTGCAAGCGGTGCTGGCTGATTTGCAGCGTGCGCAGCAGACCGCCGAGCATGATTATCGCCAGGCTGAACAGCACTATCTGGCCTTAAGTAATCAACAGCAGCAATCGCAACAGCGTCAACGCGAATTGACACAACAGCAACAGGATTGGCAGCGCACCTATGAGCAAAGCCAGCAGCGTTTAAGCGTCTTGCAGGAACGTGCTGAAAAAATTGCGACAGCCTTGAATGATTTACCGTCACCCGACCATTGGCAGGAGCAAATGCTGTTGGCCGAAACGACCGGCAAGGCCTTGCAAGGCGATATCGCAAATTTGCAAACCGAGCGCAATGCATTTCAACAGCAAGACCGTGTAATTGAGCAGCAGCTGGAAGCAACACAGGAAGCCTTCATGCAGGTACGTGAGCAATTCGCCCGTGCCGAAACGCAACACCACAATGCTCAGGAAAACCGCACCCAATTGCAGGAACGTTGCATTCAGCAACTGGACGATACGATTGAAAACGTGTTGGCGCAAATGGGTGACAATGACGAATTAAATATTGCTGATCTGCAGCAATTGCGTGGCAAGCATGAACGGGCGCGTGGCGAACGAGATCGTTTGGGCGCTATTAATTTGCGCGCCGACGAAGAAGCCACCGAGTTGAAAGACGCCATTGACACGCTAACCATCGAAAAGGTTGATGTGCAGGATGCGATCGATAAATTGCGTACCGGTATTTCTACGCTCAATCGTGATGCCCGTAAGAAAATGCTGGTGGCGTTTGAACAGGTGAATACGCGTTTCCGTGATGTGTTTTCGCGGCTGTTCAGTGGCGGCGAAGCGTATCTGCAGCTGGTCGATGCCGAAGATCCATTGGAGGCCGGCCTGGAAATTTTCGCCTGCCCGCCGGGTAAGAAACTGCAACAGCTGTCTTTGCTATCCGGTGGCGAGCAAACCATGACGGCAACGGCCCTTATCTTTGCCATGTTCCTGACCCAGCCGTCGCCGATCTGTATCCTTGATGAGATTGATGCCGCTTTGGATGATGCCAACGTTGAACGGATTTGTGATTTGTTGCGTGAATTTGCCGCGACACATCCGACGCGCTTTATCGTCATTACCCATAATTCGATCACCATGAGTTACATGGACCGGTTGTACGGCGTGACGATGGCGGAAAAAGGCGTGTCGAAACTGGTATCGGTGGATCTGGCGCAGACGACGGTGGCGAACGATTTGTTCCCGCAGGATATGGCCGTTGCCGCGGAGTAAGGGATGAGCCATCAACCTTCGCCCGACGATATTGATGCCCGGCTGGACAAAGCCCTGTTACGTGAGCATTTGACCGGCCCTGACCGCTCCAAACCGCGTGAAGACACAACCGACCTCAGCGGCCTGGGCTATGGCATGCGTCTGGCCATGGAGTTTTTGGGTGGCACGTTGGTCGGCATGGGGATCGGTTACGGCATTGACCGGTATTTCGACAGCATGCCATGGGGCATGGCGATTTTCACCTTGTTGGGGTTTGGTGCCGGCACGTTGAATATGTACCGATTGGTCAATCAGATGGATGACACCATCGGTACCAACCGCGCCGCTGTCGTGCCACCATTAAAACCGGCTGCTGACTTGACAAAACCGCCCCAAACCGGTACATCAGACCCATAAAACTGACGTGGGCGACAATCCATTCGATAACCCGATGAAGACGCTTTATCGCTTGCATGGAGGCGGCGCCGTATGTCTGACAACCCGCTTGCCCAATTTACCATTGAGCCCTTGATTCACTTGCCGCGCATTGCCGGCATTGATACGACATTCACCAATTCGTCGCTGTTTATGGTGCTGACCGTGTTGCTGGCCACCTTGATCATGCTGGTGCCGATGCGCCGCGCGCAACTGGTGCCTGGCCGCACGCAGAACATTTCGGAAATGCTGTACAGCTTTATTGCTGGCGTCATTCAGGATGTCATCGGGTCTGATGGCGTGAAATACCTGCCGTTGGTCTTTACACTGTTCATCAGCGTCCTGATCGGCAATCTGCTGGGGCTGCTGCCGTATGGCTTTACCTTTACCAGCCACATCATCGTGACCGGCGCCATGGCGTTGCTGGTTATCTCTATTGTAACCATTATGGGTTTCGTCAATCACGGCTGGCATTTCCTGGGGCTGTTTGCACCATCGGGCCTGCCTTTGCCGATGTATATCATCCTGATCCCGATTGAGATCATTTCGTTTCTCTCCCGTCCGATTACGCTTGCTGTGCGTTTATGCGCCAACATGCTGGCCGGTCATACGGTGTTGAAAGTATTCGGTATGTTCAGCGTTTTGGTGGGCGGCATGCTGGGGATTTTCCCGGCGCTGTTCAACACATTGATCATGTCATTGGAAATTCTGGTCGCCGTGCTGCAGGCTTATATCTTCGCCGTGCTGACCTGTATCTACATCAAAGATGCCGTCGAGCTTCATTGATTTTTGAAATTAACCACCATCCATTTGTATAAAGGAACACATCATGGATTTTACTGTCGCTAAAATGTTTGCCGGAGCCTTGGCCTTGTTGCCATTGGTCGGCGTTGGTCTGGGTCTGGGAAAATTGTTTGCCGCTTTTGTTGAAGCGGTTGGCCGTAACCCGAGCGCACAAAAAGATATCTTCAAATTCGGTTTGCTGGGTGCTGCCTTTACCGAAGCCATCGCGATTTTCGCGTTGGGTGTAGCCCTCATCATCCTGTTCGTCATTAAGCCATAAGAACATTTTGATGACACACTTTGCTTTCCGGTTGTTGCCTGTTTTCCTTGCAACCTGTTGTCTGTCTGTGCTGGCATTTGCTGCACAGGCACTAGAGGTCATGGCGGACACAGCAGAACCGGTGGCAGAGCATGCTGAACAAGGCGGGTTGCCACAATTAGACGTGGCAACCTATCCGAACCAGTTGTTCTGGCTGGCTCTGACAGGTGTTATTCTCTATCTGCTGATGGCAAAGATCGCCTTGCCGCGCATTCAACGTTTGATGGTGGCTCGTGATGAGTTTGTGCATGACAATCTGCGCAAAGCGGCAGCCCTGCGTCTCAAAACCGAAGATGCCAAGGTGAGCTACGATCTGACCATCCGTCAAGCTGAAGCAAATGCCAAGGAATTTCTAGCCAATACCGTGGCGCAGATGAAGCAAAAGCAGGATCTGGCAACGCAGGACGTAATGAAAAATATTGCGGCCCGCACACAAGCGGCCGAGCAGCATGTCCAGGCTGAAAAAGATAAGATCATGGCAACGCTTGATCATCACGCCACGCGTCTGGCCAATGATATCATGCTGACGGTGTTTGATGCCAAAGCAAGTTCGGTCTAGGAGCGTATGATGTTCGAACACTTTTTGCATGATCCGGAATTTTGGGTCGCTGTGTCCAGCGTTTTGACGTTTGGCTTCATTATTAAAAAAGCCTGGACCCCGATCATCAACAGTCTGGACAACCGGACAGATGTTATCCGCAGCCGTCTGGACGAAGCGGAAGATCTGTATCACGCCGCTGAAAAATTGCTGGCCGATTACCAGGCCAAACAACAATCGGCTATGGCTGAAGCGGATGACATTTTACTGGCCGCACAACGCCGCGCCGACACGATCGTCAAGCAAGCCGAGATTGATATGCAACGCGCGATTGCGCATCAGGAATCATCAGCGCGCATGCGTATCCAGCGCGCCGAACAAGACATCATCGAAGCCATCCGCGAAGCCATGGTGAAAGCCGCCCTGAACCGCGTACAGGTGCAGTTGGAGGCCAAAGGCGATAATACCAGCGAGACGCTGGACAAGTCGCTATCAGCAGTCAGCAAGAGCTTTCATTAAGCTATGTTATCAAACAAACCGAATACAGTCATTTGATAACGAAAACCTCTGCCATTTTGTAGCAGAGGTTTTACCAAGACGATTAGTGCTTATACGCAATATCCTTATTGTTCCGCCATGACATGCATGTAATTCGATTTGCCGTCGCTATCCAGGAAACAGCCATACGGTTTGTTCGGTGTCGTCCCCAGGTCAAACGTGTTGGCTGACGGTGTTGCATAGACCAAGGCTGCAAGCGCACTGGCTGATATCGTGGTGGCCAAAACAGCCGGGGCTGGCAAGCCAACTTGACGGTTGATCTGCTGACAAATCCCCTTTTTGACATCCGTCAGCACCGCTACGGCATCAGTCGTGCTGGTTCCCATATCTTTAACCGGTGCCATAAAATACACCCACTTGCCACCCGTGTTGACCAGATTGGCGTCAGGTGAGGAAAACACCACCGCGCCCCCTTGCGGGTGAAACACTTGCATCGTTGGTGTTGTCGTATAACCGGCATCAGACGGTGTATCGAACTTCACGTCATCCAACGTTACGCCTTTGACCAACATCCGGGTCAAGCCCGTGCGGATGGCTGACGCATATTGCGTGATATTCGAGCCGGAAACTGTGTTTGTCTCTTCACCGGCTGACGACCCGGTCGACCGGTTTGATTGCGTGATCGCAAACGACAATGCAGCAAACAGCACCACTGCAATCAAGATCAGAAACAGCGCGTTACCACGCTCCGTCCGACGGGTGACGTTATTGACAAAATCTGTTGATGACATGATACAAATCCTTTTGTAATTCATCCTTGATATCCAATTCTTCAATTGTGGCGATAAAAACCTTATTAACATGTAAATTTTTGCAATTTTTGTTTAAATAGATTGAAAAACTTGCACATTATGGGGTGCATGGATCGGTCGTACTGACTTTGCCGCAAATTCCCGTATCACTTTTGATACAAGCATGAAATTCGGCTTTTGTCCCATTAGCAATAATGCATACATCCTGGTTTTGAAAAATACCCGTTGACGTTTCTGGCGCATGGAAGCTGGTAGCCAGATTTTTCAAGGTAATTTGCACGGTTTGACTGGCCGGTTTTGCTGATGTAGTTGAGATTTTAATAAAGGTGCTGCTTGTGTTGGTATACGTCCAAGGGTCAAATGGCGCAGGCGGCACGGGCACGGCACGGGCACTTTGTGCAGTAAAAATGCTTTGCGGACCCGTTTGCAAGTCACACATGACATCGTTCAACAAGCCACTTCCAGGCTGAACGGGATAGCCGGAATTATAGAGCAGCAAACACTCCATGACTGCTGAGCGCGCACCTTGGGCCTGTGATTTCATCTCTTCACTGTTGCGAAAAGCGGCGCTGCCTGAGGCTTGTTCATCGCCGCCTCTGTTAGACAACATCATGGTCAACGCACCAAGTAAAATGACACACAGGAAAATGTAGAATAGCACATTACCATGTTCATTATATTTCATTTTAGTTGGGCATTGTTGTAACATGATAACTCTCCATTTAATTCAAAAATGGCTGCGTCATAACAACACAGCCATCCTGAGCTTTAAATATGCTTGTTGCGCTTACTGTTCCGCCATAACGTGCATGTAATTCGATTTGCCATTGCTATCCAGGAAACAGCCATACGGTTTGTTCGGTGTCGTCCCCAGGTCAAACGTGTTGGCTGACGGTGTTGCATAGACCAAGGCTGCAAGCGCACTGGCTGATATCGTGGTGGCCAAAACAGCCGGGGCTGGCAAGCCAACTTGACGGTTGATCTGCTGACAAATCCCCTTTTTGACATCCGTCAGCACCGCTACGGCATCAGTCGTGCTGGTTCCCATATCTTTAACCGGTGCCATAAAATACACCCACTTGCCACCCGTGTTGACCAGATTGGCGTCAGGTGAGGAAAACACCACCGCGCCCCCTTGCGGGTGAAACACTTGCATCGTTGGTGTTGTCGTATAACCGGCATCAGACGGTGTATCGAACTTCACGTCATCCAACGTTACGCCTTTGACCAACATCCGGGTCAAGCCCGTGCGGATGGCTGACGCATATTGCGTGATATTCGAGCCGGAAACTGTGTTTGTCTCTTCACCGGCTGACGACCCGGTCGACCGGTTTGATTGCGTGATCGCAAACGACAATGCAGCAAACAGCACCACTGCAATCAAGATCAGAAACAGCGCGTTACCACGCTCCGTCCGACGGGTGCAATTCATAAATTGAGATGTTAACATGATGTAATTTCTCCTTGGAATAAAGTTATGGCTTAGAGGATGTTTTTTCATTTTCAGTCACATCTTCAGAAGGGGGTGCGGGAAGCTGAATATCGACATTTTGAACCGTAATGATAGCCACCAACGGAGCATCTGAACATCGACTTCCTGTACAAAATTTTGTTACGGTTAGTTTCCAACCCGGAGACGCATGAGCCAAGTCGCCAATCGCTGCCCGCCAAATTGGAAAGTCACGTGTCGTCAATCCCTTGATAGAGACCTTGCCTTCAGTTTGTAGATCAATGGTTAGCGACGGGTAAATTTTTCGCAGCCTATCGACAACGGGTTTCAAAATTTGCGGATCGACTGGCAAATAAGAGATTTGAGGTACGGTAATCCGTGTGCCTTCTGCCATCGCCAGCTGTTTTTGAATATCCTGCAACGATAATGTGTTGTGAAACAGCAGAAACAGCGCGACCGCGGCCACCAGCCACATCGATACAGCAATGATCAAGGCGTTTTTACCGGCACGTTGTGGCAAATTATCCAGAAAATGATCAAAATCTTTCATCGATTGCGCATTCGTTAAGCGCTGCAGATGCCGCCAGTCAAAATTCTTGATGCCTGTCAAAGATGACAAGCCACCAGTAGCCGATCCGGGTAAAGACGATTTCATGTGATAAAAATCTGGTGCATCCTTTTACTATGACCCGGTGTTCTTAGAAATTCATTAATAGGAAATAGTTTCCTATTAATGAGTAAAAAGGTGTTATATTATTTTTTCCCTTGAATAATGATCCGGCCATCAGGCTCGGTTCCTGTGGTTTGAGCTTTGAGGCCTGCAAGGTTGGCACCGCCAGCTGCAGCTGGAATGACCGCTTCCCACAAAACCTCGTCCTTATCCACCTGGTATTTATTCAAAGTTCCACCCAGCACATCCAGTTGGCCTAGTAATTCCTGCACACGCATCAGATGTTGTTCAGCATCGCTACGTGTCAAGCGGGCCGCTTCCAACATCAGTTTTTCTGTTGCCTGAGATGTCTCCCGCTGCAAGACATCAACGTTTGGCCGCAAAAAGGCCACCGCCATGTGACTGAGAATCCATAAGGTTACACAAGAGCAAGCCATTAACGTGCCAGCCCAGAATAACCATTTGACCAATTGGCGTGACAGACGTTCGCTGTGAATCGACCGGCTGCGCCACGGCACGGGCGTGGCCCGTTCAACGTTGAGCGTTAAAAAATTCGCATCCAGGCTTTGCAGGCGTGGCAAAATCATCCGGGCGGGGCCGGCATAGACCTGCATGCGGCCATTGTCCTGATCCCAACGCAAACCAGCAGCCACGCCATCTTGCTCAAACACATAAACGCTTTCCTTGTCCCAAAATTCACTGTTACCAGGCAATGCAGCGGCAAGCGGACACCATGAGTTGGGATGCGACGCCAGGGCACTGGATGGGATCGCCAGATACCAGCAACGGTCATCGGCCACGGTGTAGACAAAGTGCACACGATCCGACGCACAGGCTTGCGACGCCGCGTTCCAGACCGCTTCTTCTTCCATACCAGGGATAGCCGGCACCGATCCGCCAACAATATCGATTGGCAGATAAGGCACCAAATCATCATCCAGAAAAACAGTGCTATCCGTTCGCAGCACCGTTTGGCCAACAGGCGTGTGGCGTTGTGATTCCAGGCTTGTGTTGCGGCGGCGCAGTTCCATGTCAGTCCTCTATTCCCATCCCGTTATTCACCTTGTGGCTGCATCATGCTATCCATCATGCTGTCCATGCTGAAATTCATCAACTGTAAAGCATAAATGGCACTGCCAAAAGCGATCAACAGATATAGGCCCGTAAAAACAAAAGCACCCCAGACAATGAGACTGTTTTTGGTTTGTGCCGCTTGCGCGCGCATGTCAGCAATGGCTTCCAAGACTGTCGCAATCTGAGTTAAATCACTGACAGCCATAATTTCGGTACGTTCATTGCGCGATAACGGTGCACGATCCATGGCGGCACCCAATGACACCCCGCGTGATAGATCCTGATAAGCATCTTGCCAGAATTGAGCCACATCGGGAACGTTGCTGGCCTCTGCTGACTGTTGCAACGCTTGCGTCACAGACACGCTGCCACGGATCATACGGGCAGCAGCCATCATGGAATCAGCAAACGCCAGATCGCGCAAGTACGCCCCGACCAATGGAATTTTACGCACCATTTTGGCTGCCAGAAAATCACGTTTGCCGCGGTTGATCCAAAATGACGCAATAGCCCAACCCATAAATGCAGCGGCTAAATAAGCCACCCATAACAAGACCGTCCATAAAGTTTCAAGGTTATCGACGGTGTGATTAAATTTCAGACCGGCTTCTGGATCTTTAGGCGGGTTTTTCCGAAACCAGCCCAGAATCATCCCACGTCCGGTTTGCAGGCCTTGGACAATGGATAGCAAATCAAAGCCAATCCAGCCGAGCGTTCCGGCGATTTTAGCGACGTTCTTGCGTTTTTGTGTAATGTTACGGATAGCTTGTGGAATACCGTCATGCAGCTTGTTGCTCTGCTCTGATGCGCCAAGAATGGCGAGCGTTGAATGATCAAACATCTGTAAGGCCTTGAGAGCATCAATGACACCCATGCCACGGGCCAATGCTTCACGGGCGGGTGCCAGGATATTTTGCGTCCGCGGATTGGTTTCAGCTTCTATCAAGCGCCACATGGCAACTGAAGGTGACGTTGTGTTTGAGCGAAATTGAATGCCGCGCAACAATTGAATCTGCCACCACGTCGAACGGGCCAGGAGACGTTCCCATACTGAACGTTCATGAGCACGAATGCTCAGCACATAGCCGCCATCTTTCAAAATCGCACGGCGAACATCGTCGATGGTTGGCAGATAAAATGTGCGCGTCAGTTTTTTCGCGCCATTGCGTGTATCGACTGCATAAATGGCAAGCCATTGCTGCATTACGGGATCACCCGCCGACTGTCTTCTTGCAATGATTCCAGCTGTAGCAAACCCGCCCGGACATCGATATAACCTTCTAAAACCAATTTGCGGATATTGTCACCACGTGAGTAGAGTTTGATACCCGGAAGGTGAATAATTTCTGCCGTATTCGTCATCAATGTTTTATAGAGATCGTTCCGCATGGAGTCGTTACCTTCAACGATCAAGGCTTCGAGCAGCAATGTCCGACCGTAATAGCCGGTTCGGTTACAAATATCACAGCCATTGGGATTGTGACGACGCACGAAATCATCCGCTTGAATATCCAGATCCAGAAGCTCTTCTGCATTAGCGATATCGCCGGAACGAACCGGGATCGAGCAGCCCTGGCACAGGATTTTAATAAGACGCTGATTAAGCACACACCGAATTTGCTGCGCCAGTGTATAGGTCGACGCACGGTCTTTTTCCGATGGCATGAATGAACGCAACCGCTCCAGTGTTTGCACCGCACTGTCGGCATGGATCGTCGACATTACGGTGTGGCCGGACTCAGAAGCCTTCAATGCGGTTTCGACTGTTTCACCATCACGCAATTCCCCAATGACAATGTAATCCGGATCATGACGCATGCTGGCCCGGATGAGGTCGGCAAATTCGCTGCCCTTATGACCGGCAGCCACCTGCCATTGTGTGGCATAGCGCAGCTCATATTCAATCGGGTCTTCTATCGTCAGCACATGTTTGCGGCGGCGGTCGATCTGTTGCACAGCCGCATACAAGGTAGTGCTTTTTCCGGATCCTGTTGGACCGGACAGCAACACCAAACCGCCATCCCCTTTGACCTGCGGATTGAGGATTTTCTTCAATGATACAAGGACATCGGCATGCCGGTTAAACAAATCGTCGAAGTTTTTCAAAGCGGCGCGGTCCAACAATCGCATCGTCAATTTTTCGCCATCCTGACCTTGCGGACCTGAGGCAACACGAATATCGATATTACGGCCTTGCCACATAAATGTCATACGTCCGTCTTGTGGCGTCCGGCGATCACCAAAGTTCATGCCGGCATCACGTTTCAATACGGTTGTCAAACGCGCCATAGCATCGGCCGGCAACAAATGCATGGGGACCAGATCACCATCGATCCGGTATTTCAGCCAGTTTGGCGCATCTTGTCCATTATCTTGCAAAATATGAATATCGGAGGCACGCAGCTGCAAGGCTTCGGAAATCAAATCGCGAACAAAACTTTGCAACAACAAACCATTATCCAGATCCTTGATCCAAGTTGATAAGGTGGTTTCGCAGCGGTCCGATGAATTATCATGCACACGCCGCATTTGCTCCAGCAATTCACCCCGGTCCCATAATTGAATTTCCACATCTTCGACCTGGAAACCGCAACGGCGTACCGTGGCGACCAGATTTTCTTTTTGCCGGTCTGACAAATCATAGACAGGGGCCAGTTCCAAAATACTTTGCCGCAGACCGACCAGATGAACATTAAGCGGCAGCCATGCTTGCACAGGGACGATACTGCGCAATTGATCACCAGTTGCATTGTCGCGTACAATTTTTTCCTTGGAATTATCACTTGATTCATATCCGCCGGCAGCAATCAATAATTGCTCGACAGAGCGATTGATCCCCTTCTCGCTGAACAGCTGCCGTTCACGTTGGACCATATCCAAGTAACGTTCGCGACCTTCTTTGCCGTTATCCCGGGAGCGCGTCTCTGTCATGTTAGTATGTTGATCCAATTAATAACGTGTTGCTGAAGACGAGCGGTTATTGCTGCTTGAACGATTGCTGCTGCTGTTGCTTGTGTTGCTGCTGCCACTCCCCGAAACATTCGCCATCCCCGGTGTGGCGGTTACAGATGTTCCGCTTAGTGTATTCACATTGGTCAACGTGCCGGTATCGGAACCGTATGTACCGATTGAACCACTGGTCGGCGCGACCGATTGCATGACTGTCAATGACGGATCAAAAATTAGCAGCACAACATTTTTACCACTGGCCAACTCGACACCTTCCGGCACAATATGCGGTGTCCACAGCAAACCTGAAATAACTTGCGGGACACCATTTTTAATGATTAAACGTCCCTTTGGCCCGGCTACAATCGCATGGTCGGTGCTGATGGAGCTGATACGATAACCGTCCAGAGCGGGTGTGCCATTATCACCAGCAGTTAATGCCGTATTGCGTTTTTTGCTCGATGGACTGGCGGCTGTTGCGGCCGTGTTAAGCGTATCATCCAAAGCTGATGATTTAGCCGGTGTTTTCAGCAATTTCTCATCCAGTTTACCGGTGCCGATTTTGGGCATGTCCGGGATTTGGTCACCATAAGACACGAGCGGCCCTGAACTGTTGCTCACCGGTTGTTTCGCCGTGCCCCGCACAGGCAAAACGAGGACACGACGCGTTCCCGTATGCAAAATTTGAATGTCGTCAATAACAGGCCCCGTTCGGCGCGGCTGCCAATTGACCGTCAATACGCATGCATCACCAGGCTTCAGGATGTCGCCTTTCTTACAGTCAACCGTTGATATAGATAATCCATTGTCTGAACCAGCAAGCTTGACGTTATTCAACGTCAACGCTTCATCACCTTGATTGACCAGGCTGACAGAAATGGATGCGGCTCCATCCACTTCGGAACCAAAATCGATTTTATCAAGATCCGGCACCAGCAGGCCTTCACCGGGTACGGCATTCGCAAAGCGACTGGCCGTCTCAACTTTCTTCGGCTGGTAATCCCCTTTCAGGCCGATGCGTGCGGCACCGCTGGGACCGTCATGGCGCAACAGGATAACGCCTTCGACCTGACCAGTACTGGTTGGGGTCCAAGTCACTGTTGCAACACAGGCCTGGCCGGGACGTAATTCACGGCAACCGGGTGCTGACATTTGAAAGCCGCTGGTCGGTGAGGCCGCCAGATCAATATTTTGAATGGTGATAAGGCTGCCAGTATTATTGCGTAAGCCTAAGGAGCGCACTAATGGCGCTGTGCTGGTCACACTGCCGAAATCCAAATCGGACGGAAAGGCTTCAATCTCACTGCTCATACTTTTACCGCCATCGCCGCCACCAATAATGCCGGTGATCGCCGCGTTGGTCAGACGTGATTTCCCATTATGTTTGATCAGCATACCAATGCGGAATTTACCTGTGCCTTGGCCGGTCACATTAACGGTCACGGCGCACTCGACGCCGGGCTTTAATGACTCAACAGAACATTGATTGTTGCCAAGCACGGCTGATACATTGGCTGATGGGACCAGATCAATTTTACCAATCGTCAGTGGCGTCCCGCCGCTATTGCGAAACAACGTAACGATTTGCGCCGTTTGACCCTGGCCGATATCGCCGCCGTCGAATTCATCTTTTTTCGGGGTAAGTTCGTTACCGCCAACACCCCCTGTGCCAATGGGATCCTCAAACGCACTCACTTGGGCATAAGCAGAGCCAGTGAGTACAGCTAATAATAGTGTGACACATAGACACCCGCCCAGCCAATGGCGGGTTTTTACAACTAAATCACAGGGTTGGCCATAACGCATTGCTATCCTTTAAGCCATCCTCGTTTAAAATGAGGTGCTCCTATAAGATTTAACGCAGAAAGATTTAAGAAAAAGAAAATCTTGCCCAGCGCAAAGACGATTATATGTCGTCTAGTTGCTTGGTGCGATTTGCATAGGTGCCAAATCATTGAGATATTGTGACATGCTGGGTGCTGGTGGCAACGTAGTGGAAACAGGCGGTTTAGCCACTTGCTGGTTAAAACGCTGGACCTCCGCTGGCGATAGCGGTTTTGGCCGCAAAGGCGCCGGTCTCGTTGCTGACCCACCAGAATTCCCCGGCGTGACTACCTCTGCATCTGTAACAGTAATCTGCCGGGTGCTTTGCTGAACGACAGGCACTGCTGCCCCTACTGCAGCAGGCGCATTGGCTGGAATTGCAACCATCTGTGGCGGTGCCGCGACGATTGAGGCTGGAGACATTATGTTGACAGCCGGCACCTCTTTCTGTGGATTATCCAAATATAACCCATCATTTAATAGAACGGCGTCTGCTGGCGGTTTATCCGTATAGACCACCACATGCGGACGCATCATGATGACCAGCTCCGAATTACGCGCGCTGTCAGCACGGTTAGTTGGTATAATGGGTTTCATGCCACCGAGGCCATCACGGCGATATTGATCGCGTTCCTGCACGATCCCGCCAATGATCAAAGCGTCACCTGGACGAATACGAATACGTGTTTCCAAAGACCGCTCCGCTGTCTCTGGCAACTGGATACTCGTACCATTGACGCCACCCACCGTAACTTTGTCGATATTGACCAGATCCTGCAGATCCAGTTTGAGATTACCATAAACAGTGGATTGATCCCAGGCACTGTTGATTTCCATGTTCAGACCCGTATTCAACGTGTCAGTGGTCAAGGACAAACTGTCGCCGCTCGTGCTGAGGCCGGCAGTCCGGGTGATTTGTGAGACGTATTTCTGGCTGTTCCCAACCCGCAATTTAGCTGTTGACCCAGACAACACTGTGATTTGCGGCTGGGAAATTGTTTTAACAGCACCTTGGGTCGAAAGGAATTGGAATACAATGTTCGCGTTTAAATCACCACTTAAATAACGCACACCACCACTAATAGCGCCCGCAATTGTGGCACCCGGAATGGCCCCATTGAAACCGAGGTTACCATTTGAAACAGAATTTGAACTAGACCCTGCAGGCGCTCCGCTAGTCGCCGATGTTGTATCCAGTGTTTCCCAGCGAATGCCGGTATTATTGCCATTGTTTAATGTGACTTCCCAGATCTGCGTTTCAAAAACAATTAAAGCCGTATTCGCACGTAACCGTTCAAAATATTCTTCCGCCTGGTCACTGTTGCGGTGTGATGATGAATAAATCAGCGTGCGGGTGGTTGCGTCAATATAGGCATCACGACCGGTGACCGTGCGAATGCCGTTGAGGAAGTCATCATAATTATCGGCAGCCAGAGGTGGCAATGAAACGCTGAAGGTCTCAACATCTTTGATCACCAGAACGCCTTTATCATAGGAACAATACAGATCTGCTAAACTGCACAAGCGATCGACAACTTCACCCATGGGTCCTGACAATTGCGAAACCGTTACGGTTCGTGCCAAGGCTTCACTAGTCTGAAACGCTAGCGGGATGTCAGCGTCTGCCATAACAAGTTGCAAGGCAGCGGCTAATGTTTCCTCGCGCAATTCAAATGGACCAACTTTTTTACTTGGCAATGTTGTTGCGTTATTTTTACGCATGGGTTTCAGGACATCGTCGCCAAGCTTGACGTAAACGACAGGTGCTTCTTTTAAGCGGTTGACCGCAGTTTTGCTGAATTTTGCGCCAGGTGCATCGGCTTCAGGAATGTCGATATGCCGCGTTCCTGCAACGTTGGCATCACTGTTACAGCCAGCCAATTGAGCTATCAAAGTCAGGATCGCCATTGCCTTGTAAAATCGTTTTGGCTTTTTGACAGATTTGATGGCAACTGTGATCATCTCTATCACCCACGTTCAATGCAGCGTTGGACCATGGCAATCAAACGTTCTTTTTTAACGGGCTTGATCAATACAGTGGCAACACCCAGTTTATTGGATTGTTCCAATAAATCATGATTTTGGTCGGCTGTTACCAAGATGACGGGCACATCAACGCCTTTGTTGCGAATGGAACGGATAAATGCAAAGCCCCCCACCGGCTCCATCATGACGTCGGCAATGATGACATCAGGATTAAAACGGATCTGGTCTTCGGCACTCTCACCGTCGATTGCCTCGATGATATCATAGTTTGCGGATTTTAAAAATGTCCCGATTTGCAGCCGTACGAAATCATTATCTTCAACTACAAGGATTTTTTTCGGAATTTTTATAGACATAATATATGGACGCCGGGCGTTTTAACTGGTTTTCAAGCTTGCCCATTAAAGGGGAAAGCTGTTAACAAAGTTTTACTTTTACACGCACCAAGCGAGCCATAACGCTGCAAAGAATGTCTTTTAGTCCGCTTTTACAGCGTGACGACACGCAGTGTGTTTGTCTTGCCGGGCTCACCATGCAATTCGCCTGCCGTGATGACGATCGTATCACCAGGTTTAGCAAACTCATGGGTGATCAGCGTTTGCTTGGCCAGGGCAATCAGATCGTCGAAACGATCCATCGTTTTAACCAGCACCGGACTGGCTGCGAATGACAGGGACAAACGACGCACGACTTTTTCATCCGGGGACAGGCAGACAACTGGCATGTTTGGACGCTCACGCACCATGCGCAAAGCGGTTTGGCCTGATGTTGAGAAACAGGCAATTGCGGTTGCATCCACTGTTTGCGCGACATGATGAGCTGCCGCCGTAATCGCGCCAGCCACATTCGCTTCGCTTGGAATATGGCGGTGGCGCATCAAATCCGCGTAGATTTCGGATGTTTCGACCGTGCGCGCGATTTTATCCATGATCGTCACAGTTTCAATCGGGAAATCACCGGACGCGGTTTCGGCGGAGGTCATGACAGCATCAGCGCCATCAAACACGGCTGTCGCCACATCGGATGCTTCAGCACGGGTTGGTGTTGGCGCGCTGATCATCGATTCCAGCATTTGCGTGGCAATGATCAACGGTTTACCGGCATTACGCACGGCACTGATGACGGCTTTTTGAATAACCGGCACTTGTTCCGGCGGACATTCAACACCCAGATCGCCACGGGCCAGCATAATGGCATCGGTTTCTGCGATAATTGCGTCGATATGTGCGACAGCGGATGGCTTTTCGATTTTGGCGATAATCTGTGCGCGGCCGGCAATGATTTTTTTCGCGTCGATAACATCTTGCGCATGTTGCACAAATGACAAGGCCACCCAGTCAACACCCAAGCCCAGAGCGAACTCCATGTCTTTCAAATCTTTTGGTGTCAAAACCGATACATTAATGATCGTGCCAGGCAAATTGACGCCTTTGCGGTCCATCAGTTTCGTGCCGGTTACCACTTCGGCAACAACGGCATCGGTGCGTTTTTCAATGATTTTCAGGCTGACTTTGCCGTCGTCGATCAATAGTGGATCGCCGACCTGGAAAGCCGCGATAATTTCCGGATGTGGCAAATGCACACGCTCGGCATTGCCCGGTGTCGGGTCACTGTCCAGCACAATCCGGCTGCCTGGACCGACATCAACAAAGCCGTCAGCAAATTTACCCAAGCGCAATTTAGGCCCTTGCAGATCGGCAAAAATGCCGATTGGACGGCCAAATTCTTTTTCGATTTGACGGATGTTGTGATAGCGCTGGCCGTGATCTTCGTGACTACCATGCGAAAAATTCAAACGGAACGTGTCAACGCCCGCGACAAACAATGCCCGGATCATCTCGATCGAGCTGGAAGCCGGTCCGATGGTTGACACAATCTTGGTGTGGCGTTGGCGGCGGAGCATAGGGATCGAAGGCGATTGGGAGGCGGACATAAGGATGACACACAATGGTTATGAGATACAGGTTCGTCACGATAAGACTTTCCAGCCCAAGCGCAAGGGGTTGCCGTTGCCAGTTCCAGGCGTGACTTGCCCTGAATGCTGGAAAAAATTAACTTATCCGTTGATAGGATGAAGCCTTCTATGGAGAACAGCTATGCCGCGTCTGACAGCATTATTTTTATGTCTTTTTTTGACCAGCCTACCAGCGTGGGCACAGATGGATCCCGTTGAAGCGGCTCGCCCAGCAACCATTCCTCTGGAAGTGGCGATGCTCTATGCCAAATTATTGAATGTACCACCTGACTTTAACGCGCTGGCTAAAGCCAGCCCGAAAATAGAAAACACGCCCGAATTTGGCCGTGATGCGCTCATTACGCAAGAACGCAACGCATTAGAAGGTGTGTTTCAAGCCACAAAGCGTAACAGCTTGATTACGGTACGGCAGAATTTTGCCATCAACAGTATTGCCCCCAGTCTTCAGACCATTCAGTTCAAAGACTTGGATGCGGATAGCCCGATCAATTTCGAGGTGGCAAACGTGACATATGGCGTCTTTATTCGCAATGCCGCCAGCATGGTTTTACCGCTACAAGCTCCGTTTTACCGGGGCGGTGACTGGGCAGCCCTGCAAAAGATGGCACTGGATAAAAAGCAGCCGATGATCGAATTGACGTTGAAACCATTGGGTGCCGACAGCGCAAATTTTACAACTTATCGCGACCAGATCGTCAAACCGATCATGGCCGATTTAATCGAAATCAAACTGTATGATCCACTGGATGCAACACACCTGTTGCTGGACAAGCGCGATGAAAAAGCGTTTGCCAGCACCAGCAGTACGCTGGAAAATTTGATGGATGATGATTTGAAAGACGATACATTACCCGCAGCGGATCCAGGTTTAGCGCCAAAACGCTAAGTCATTCAACCCAGGAATTGTTCGTTGAGAATACGTTCTTCCAGCGAGTGATCGGGATCAAATAACAGATTGATATGCATGTCGGGATTGCGGGAAATTTCCACGCGTTCAATGTCCGTTACTTCAAGCGAGTCTGCCGCGGCGTGGACCGGGCGTTTATCCTGTTCCAGCACACGCAGGGTAATTTTAGCATCATGATTCAATATCGCCCCACGCCAGCGGCGTGGCCGAAACGGGCAGATCGGCGTCAGGGCCAAGGCTTGTGATTGCAGCGGCAAAATCGGGCCATGGGCGGATAAATTATACGCCGTGCTGCCGGCTGGTGTTGCCACCATCACACCGTCGCAAATGAGTTCAGCCAGGCGATTAACACCATCGACATCGATGCATAATTTTGCGGCCTGACGGGAATTCCGCCACAGGGAAATTTCGTTGATGGCAGCGGCTTGCACAACTTCGCCATTTTTGCGGTGAGCGGTCATCATCAGCGGATTGAGTGTCACCGTACGCGCCTTGAGAATGCGTTTGGTCAGAAAATCCGGTGAATACAGATTGAGCAAAAACCCGATCGACCCACAATTCATGCCGTAAATCGGCAAATTGCGGTGCAAATTATCGTGCATGGTTTGCAGCATCGTGCCATCGCCGCCAAGCACCACGATCACGTCAGCCTGATCAATCGGCACAGTATCAACCACGCGCATGACGTCGGCGAAGGCCTGACGCGCAGTATCATTGTCACCGGCAATCAGGGCTATGGCAGGGGCAGTTGGCACGGACATTCGGTCGCCTGGTTTGCGGTTGGAATTTTAGTATGCTGCCGTGATATTGCCAAAAACCTAATAATGCGTGTTTAGTATATGGATTGCCGTAATTTCAGCGTATCAATGATTTTCTGGTAGGCCGCCACGTTATACGACCAATTCACATAGTTTTTGGTTTGCGGCCAAGTCAGCAGGGTAATCGCTGCCGTATAATCGCCATTATCCAATGTCGTCACCCAAATTTCCTGACGCGGATTACCGGTGGTATCTTGAATAATGCCAAACTCTTCAGTCGTCGGAGCCGCGATGTCGATCCGTCCAATATAAATAGCCTGGCTCATACGGAGCATACCATCATGTGTTGGCAACGCTTGATCCGGCTGCAACACAGCCTCCAATTTCAAGCGGTTTTGCTGAAGGCGTTTAACAATCGTTTCTTCCAAAACAGCCCGGTTGAACAGCGGGCTGTTACGCCAGGCATTAACCAGAATCAATCCTTCAATCTGCTGGATATGGTTGACATTATCGACGGCAACTTGCAATTCGGTTGGCAATACCAATTCGACAGACGGGTTCAAACTGCTGGTGCGGTTCTGATTGCGGGTTTGCCAGCGTGATGGGTAATCAAAGGTCAACACGTTCAGCAGCTTATAACTGGCAACTGGCTCTGGCTGCCGCTCGATTGTTTGTAACATGCGATAGGAGGACAAAGTCAGCCCCATAATATCCTTGTAATTCTTATACTCTTCAATCGGCACCCCAAATGTAATCAGCATGAGCCGGTCGCCATTCATGACAAATAAAGCCCGCACAACGAATGAACTGTAATCACGCGACTGGATAAATAACGTCTCGGCACGTGTACCGTCGTACACCTTGACAGCTTCAGGCGTGATGCCGCGCTTGATTAGATACTGGTTCATGTATTGTTCGGCGGTGACCAAGCGGTCGAGTGCTTCAACCTCCATCCAAACGAACGGTCGCTTGTCTTCCAGGCTTGGCCCGAAAAACCGGTCGATATTCGTCAAAACCTTATATTTTTCAGCCGTTGGTGACCCATATTGCGTGAAGCGGCTTTGCCCCCAGCTGGTCGGCAGGCGCATTTCGTATGCCAGCTCCGTATCTCCGAACGGCACCTGACGGAACAGATTGGTCCGCTCTTGCACCACGTTGGCCGGAATCGTCTTGCCGTCACTCAACAACACATTTTTGTTGTTGTCACGACGGAATTGTTGTTCCGGTGTCAGTGTGCGCGGCTGGGCACCAATCTTGCCGGTCAATTGCGCCAGCGGGATCACTGACTCCGTCTGATTTGCTCCGTCATGTGAGGTATTACTGAGGTTTTGGATAATCGTATAAGGCACAATGACCGCAATTGTCAGCCCTATAAACACCAGTTTATCACGTCGGGAACGCTTAACTGCCTCGGCATCGGGAGACGATTTTTTTGCGCTTGTCGTATTCGTCTTCCCGGATATGGTTTTTCGGGCTGCCTCTGATGGTGAAGCGGCCGATTTTTGGGACTGGACTATGCGCAATAGATCTTTGAACATAGGGCCAGATTGCCCGTCTGCCCTCTTGTTTGCAAGCGTTAAACTGGCATAATCCGCACCATGTCTGATCTTCTCTCTGCAAAAAAATCCAAAGACTCTGCTTTGAACTCCTATTCGGCTGCCGACATCGAGGTGTTGGAAGGGCTTGAGCCCGTCCGCCGCCGCCCCGGCATGTATGTGGGTGGCACCGACGACCGCGCTTTGCAGCATCTGGTTGTGGAAGTGCTGGACAATGCGATGGATGAAGCCGTGGCCGGCCATGCCAGCAAAATTGAAGTCATCATGAATGCCAATGGGTCAATGACGATTACCGATAACGGCCGTGGCATCCCCATTGACCCGCATCCAAAATTTCCCAAGCAATCCGCACTGGAAGTTATTTTAACCACACTCCATTCCGGCGGTAAGTTTTCCAACAAAGCCTATGAAACGTCTGGCGGTCTACACGGGGTTGGCGTGTCCGTTGTGAATGCGTTATCCGATCAATTAATCGTCGAAGTCGCACGCGATAAAACTTTGTATCGCCAAACCTACAGCTGTGGCACACCGACATCAAAATTATTGACCGTCGGCCCAACAACAAAACGCGGCACATCCCTCACCTTTTATCCTGACTTCAGCATTTTTGAAAAAGGTGCGGTGTTTCATCCGAAACGGTTGTATCACTTGGTTCGCTCAAAAGCGTTTCTCTACAGCGGCGTTAGCATTCACTGGAGCTGTGCTAAAGAACTGATTAAAGACAATACGCCACAAAATGCTGTTTTGCATTTTCCGCATGGCCTGTCGCAATTCTTGTTGGAAGAACTGGCCGATAACAATATCGAACCTGGTCCTATCTTTAAGGGTGAAACAAATTTCCCCGATAAGAATGGCCGGATGGAATGGGCTGTGTGCTGGCCAGAGGATGCCGAAGGTTTTATCCATTCCTATTGCAACACCATTGTTACGCCGCAAGGTGGTACGCATGAAGCGGGGTTGCGTCAGGCATTATTGACGGGCATTCGCACCTATGGTGACCGGATCAGCGATAAGGCCGCCGCCAAAGTGACAGGTGAAGATGTCTTGCAGGGTGCAGCCATCATTGTGTCGGTGTTTATTCGTGAACCGCATTTTCAGGGTCAGACAAAAGAGAAGTTGGTGTCACGCGAAGTGACGCGCTGGGTTGAGAATGCCTTGAAAGATCCGATGGATCTGTGGCTGGTCAATAATCCTGCTGCATCACGCGCCTTGCTTGATGGCATCTTGCTCAAAATGGAAGAGCGTCTGGCGAAAAAAGACGCGAAGAACATGCCGCGCAAAACGGCGACGAAAAAACTGCGGCTGCCCGGCAAACTGGCGGATTGCAGCAGCAATTCCACCATTGGTACAGAAATCTTTATCGTTGAGGGTGAGTCAGCGGGCGGTTCCGCCAAAACCGCACGTGACCGGAATACGCAGGCTATTTTGCCACTGCGAGGGAAAATCCTGAATGTCGAAAGTGCCTCAAACGATAAGATGATGGCCAATCAGGAAATTTCGGATTTGACTGTGGCACTGGGTTGCCAGCTCGATAAGCATTTCAAACTGGATGATCTGCGTTACGAACGTATCATTATCATGACCGATGCGGATGTTGACGGTGCGCACATTGCATCATTGTTGCTGACCTTCTTTTTTACCAAGATGCCAGGCCTGATTGAATCAGGCCGTGTCTTCATGGCGCAGCCGCCATTGTATCGCTTGGTGCAGGGTAAAAAATCCGCTTACGCGATGAACGATGCTGACAAAGATAAAATGATTGCCAAGGATTTTGACGCGAAACGCAAGATCGACATCAGCCGATTCAAGGGTCTTGGCGAAATGCCAGCCGCGCAACTCAAAGAAACAACAATGGACCACCGCAAGCGCCAATTGATGCGCGTGATTGTCGATGTGGCTAGTAACAGCGATGCACGTGAACTCGTGCAAAATCTCATGGGTAAAAAAGCGGAAACACGGTTCCGTTTCATTCAAGACAACGCCGTGTTTGCAAAAGATTTGGATATTTGATGACAACGACCAACACAGCCGATACTGCACCAACCATTAGCTTTGCTGATCTGGGCCTGAGTGATACGTTGCTCAAGGCGATTATCGAAGTGGGCTACACGACACCCACGCCAATTCAGGCGCAGGCTATTCCACCAGCGTTAATGACGCGCGATATTATTGGTATTGCGCAAACCGGAACCGGCAAAACGGCATCGTTTACGTTACCCTTGTTAGAAATTTTACAGGCTGGGCGCAGCAAGGCCCGCATGCCCCGCGCCTTGGTGTTATCTCCGACCCGCGAATTGGCGGCGCAGATTCAGGAAAACTTTACGCTCTACGGCAAATATACGGGCCTGACCTCGGCGCTTTTGGTCGGTGGCGATGCGATGGGTGAACAGATTTCGTTATTGGATCGTGGCGTCGATGTCTTGATCGCGACGCCCGGGCGTTTGCTGGATCATATTAGTCGTGGGCGCGTGTTGTTGACCGCTGTCAAAATTTTCGTCATCGACGAAGCGGACCGCATGCTGGATATGGGCTTTATTCCCGATATCGAAAAAATCGGGACATTGTTGCCAACGATGCGTCAGACGATGATGTTTACGGCCACCATGCCACCATCAATCAAAACGATTGCCGACAAGTTTTTGAGCAACCCAAAACAAATCACGGTCAGCCGCCCGTCGTCAACCGCGACTACCGTGACACAACATATTGTGCGCACGAGCGTCAAGGATAAGAACCACGATTTGATTGCCTTGCTGCAATTGAAACCTGAACAAAGCACGTTGATTTTCTGTAACCGCAAACAGGATGTCGATAAAGTCTATCGCGTGCTGCATACCCAAAAATACGCCTGTGTTGCCATTCATGGTGATATGCCACAGAGCAAACGCTATGAGAATTTGAACGCCTTCAAAGCGGGCACCGCGAAAATTGTGGTATGCAGTGATGTGGCCGCGCGTGGCTTGGACATTGACGATGTCGCCTGCGTTATCAATTACGATCTGCCCTTCAGTTCCGAAGATTACGTGCATCGCATTGGGCGTACCGGACGTGCTGGCAAAACCGGTGAGACAATTGCACTGGTGACACCGGAACAGGACAAGCATCTGGATGCGATTCAAAAACTGATTGAGAAAGTGTTGCCGGTGATGGAATTGCACAGCCGGAATACGCAACAACAACAAATGCCCGCAGCGGCACGGCCTGCTCCGGTACCGCGTCCACCACAACAATTTGATCGCAAACCAGCGCAGCCACAGCACCCGCGTCCTGAACCAAAACAGGATCGTGGTCCACGGCGATCACAAGAACGACCGCCACAAGATAGACCACCACAAGACCGTCCGCCGCAGCAATTGCCGCAATACGCCAAAACACAGCCATCACGTCCGGCACCGCGCGATCTGAATGATGAGGATGACAGTTCCGTACGTGGGTTTGGGTCTGACTTGCCAGGTTTCATGGGATCATAAGCAATAAACTGCATGGCCGGATTTTACCCTCAAACAAAAATTACGTTTTATCTGGCTGTGCTGATGGCGTTAGCACCCCTTGTTGCACACGCCGCGCCCACCGTCACATCAAACGACAATCCTATCAGTTTCAAGTCGGACACCGTGACCTACGATCAACAAGCTGATATTTTTGCCGCTGATGGCCATGTCGAGATTTACCAAGACGGACAAATCGTTTTAGCTGATCAAGTCACCTATGATCGGGTCAAAGACAAAGTCACAGCGAACGGTCATATTCGTTTAGTTGACAAGACAGGCCAGGTGTATTTCGCCAAACACATGGAATTGCAAAACACCTTAAAACAGGGTTTTGCGAATGACATTGGGCTGATGTTCAGCGACGGATCCCGCTTTGCCGCACGCAGTGTCGAACAGCCGACATCAAATACCGTCGTGTTGCGCAATGCTGTGTATTCCCCGTGTAATTTGTGCAAGGAGGATCCGCGCAAAGCTCCGATGTGGCAAATCCGCGCCAGCAAGGTTGTCGATGAACGCGTCGCGCAGGATATTTATTATCACAATGCGCGCTTTGAAGCGTATGGCGTACCTGTTGTTTATCTGCCGTATTTCTCGCATCCTGAACCGCAAGTTGTTGCCCGTTCCGGTTTTCTGGAACCAACATTTTCCGCTGACAGCAAAATCGGCACGATGGTGCGCGGGTCTTATTATTACACGCTTGACCCTAATCGCGATGCGACACTTGAAGTATCATCAACCCAGAAAAACGGCGCGATCCTCGGCGGTCAATGGCGTCAGCGGTTTGATCGTGGCCGTTTAAAGATTAGCGGCAGTGCCAATGACAGCCCGGTACGCAATAGCGACAATGACATTGTCAAAGAAGACGCGTTTCGTGGTCATTTATTTGCTGAGGGAGATTTCGGTTTAACTGACACCTGGCGGACCGGTTTCAATATCCGTCGGGCATCCGACCGTTTCTATTTGAAAGATTTTGATTACAGCCAGGAAGATGTGCTGAATAACGAAGTGTTCGCCGAACGCTACGATAACCGGAATTTCAGCCGGATCAGCGCGAATTATTTTCAAGATTTGCGCCCAAACATCACGACGCAGCAGCCGGATATTCTGCCATGGGTCGAAGATGTGCGTTACGGCGATCCAAATGCTCTGCTAGGCGGACGCTGGGGCTTCAATTCGCAATTGGTCAATTTGCTGCGCGATTCCGAACCATCTTTGGCACGTTTGTCACTCAGCCCGTCTTGGAAACGCGATGACATTATCAACCCGATTGGCTTAAAAACATCAGTTGAAGCGAAGGTGCGCAGCGACACTTATTGGGTGCAGCAAAATTCACCGTACGATCCGGTCAATCCAGCAAGTTCTGATCCTAACCAAACAGTATCCCGTCTGTTCCCCAGCACAACGATAACCTCATCTTATCCTATGGTCCGTCCATCGCGCAATGTGACGGCATTAATTGAGCCCAAAGTCGCATTGACTTTATCGCCAAATATTTCCCAAAACGGCACGATTCCGAATGAAGACTCCCGCGACATTCAAATTGACACCAGCAATTTGTTTGACGACTCGCGTTTTCCTGGTGTGGACCGTGTCGAAAGCGGCAACCATGCCGCCTACGGAGTCAAAATTGGTGGCTACAGCGACAACAACAGCGCATTTATCACCTTGGGACAAAGTTATCGTCTCACCAACAATTCTATTTTTCCTGAAGGATCGGGGCTGCAGGATAACCGATCCGATTATGTGGGACAGATCGAGGCAACCTTTCAGGAAAAATTTTATCTGGATTACCGTTTCCAGTTGAATAATGCGAATTTCGCCAGTGAACGGCAGGAAGCGCAACTGGCCGTTTTACGCCCGACGTATGAAGCCGGTATCAGCTATTTATCAGCTTCTGCCATTGAAGGAACCGGTTTAGATGAAAGTCGTGAACAGGTTGGCTTGAACCTAGCGAAACGGTTGACGGAAAAATGGTCGACTGCCATCAATACCCGCCATGATCTCAGCGGTGATGCCGGTTTGTTGAATGCTGGCTTGGCATTGCAATACCGCAATGAATGCTTACGTTTGACCTTGCGCGGGGAGCGTGATTTGACAGACCGGGCACTTGGCGGTGGTGACAGCAGAGTAACGTTTAGTATTGGTCTGCGCAATCTGGGCGGCTATGATGCGCCATTGATCAAGGACGATACCTTGTTCAGGCCATTCGGCACACGACCAAAATTATAAGGATCAGATTACAGGTATGTCATTTACGTTACGCAGCCATCAAGATCGTTACCGTCAGCGCGCGCGTGAATCCTTTACGCGCACTTTAATGATCTGTGCATTGTTAACCGGCATGCTGGCATGTGGGTATCTGATAGGCCAGCAGCGGCAGAAATTGGCCATTCAGCAGATGAAAATCGTATTGCAGGATACCAAACAGCGTGCCGAGCAAAGCGAGAGTGCCATGACGGAACTGCGCAGCCGCAATGAAACCCTGGCGATCGAACTGCAGCAATTGAATACCAATTATCAAAGTAAAATCCCGCAAGGCGACTTGCTGACGCTGACCAATCTGCTGCAAGAGCAGTTGGATAAAGGCATGACCGTTGAGCGGATCACACAGCTAATCCGTGCCTCCCGCCCGCCACAAAATTGCAGCGCACCCTTAAGCAAACGTTTTATTTTGTCGACGCCGGCTTATGAAGGACCGGAGAGTAAGATTACGTTTGCTGAAGGCGCCATCACTGTCAGTGGCAATGGTGAGGCCAGCATCAATTCAACCGGATCCAAAGAAGCTTGGTTTGATGCCGGCAAAAAAGTCAAAGTGACCTTTACCCAGACCGGCGGCATTCAGGAAATTAAAGAAGGCATTTTGCCGATTCATCACACGATTATTCGTAACGATAAAGAATATCGTTTTTCAGTCTCGGAAGGGCCGCGTTCCTTTGTTGTGGTGACCAGCGACAGCTGTGATTACCTGGAAGCCGACCGTGGCCATTACCAGCCATCCGTCAAAGCAACGACAACGACCGTCATGCCTACTGGCAATGTGGCACCTGACATGAATGTGCCGGCCGCGGCACCAGCAGTTAATGCACCGCCGGCAGTAGTGGCTCCAGACGCAGTGGTGCCGCGCTGATCAAGACAGCCGACTTGCTTTGCGCGCCGCGTTGCGCTGCAACTTGAACTGCAAAACGGTTGTCGCGTGTTGGCTTGATCGACCAGGTATTAAAATAGTTCTCGGCAGCGCGATTTAAATTGACTGTCCACAACGCAGCATCTGTGTTGTCACGGCTATATTGCACCATGCCATCAGCGAAGCTTTCACCGTTATAATTGACCGCACCTGCCATAAATTGTGCCTGCATCGCTGGCCCAGCCGTGGCTGAAAATTGTGTGTTCAGCCAGCCTGTCATACGTTTTAAAGATAAGTCTGATGACGCAAAACCACCTTCGTCCAAATTGACATCCAGTGACATCAATTGGCCGTGATCCAATACCAGTTCAAGCTTGCCTTGCAGATTATACGCATCGTCTTGCGTATCGAACGGCATGACCAGCACAATATTTGCTGGTGCCGGTCGCAATGATTTGACAGTACCGGTTAAGACAACATTTTGCACGGGCAAAGCAATGTTTAGCTTCATGGTTTCAATAGTCAGAGTTTCAAGTTGTGCAAACGGCCAGTGTGTCGGTAAATCATCAAGCGACAATAGGGTTTGATCCCATAGCTTGATAATAATATTTTTCAAACCATGCTTGGCAATATCAGGTGCTGATTGCGGCGTGAAGATACCCGTCAGATGTGTTTGATCATTGAGCTGGATTGATTTGATCACGATGCCATCAGCATACAGGCGGACATCATCAATTTTTGCGTTTGAAAAACCGGCTTGATGCAATTGTGTCGTCACAATTTGTGCCAGTAATGACTGCGCTAATAAATATAAAGCAATACCCGTCAAGAGGAGTACAATGCAGCCGGCGGTTATCAGTGACAGGATCTTTCGTGACGCAGACTTTATCATGAAAGATCTGCCAAATTCGCTAGCACCGTATTGCCGCCAACGGCTGTTGTATTGATCGTCACCGTTTTTTCCGTTGTAAAACGCTGCAAATAGTGCGGGCCGCCGGCTTTTGGTCCGGTTCCCGATAACCCCATGCCACCAAACGGCTGGACGCCAACTACGGCACCCGTCATGCCACGATTCACGTAAATATTACCAACACGCGCTTGTTGTACCACCTGATCAATAAATGATTCAATGCGGCTGTGAATACCCAGCGTCAAACCATAGCCATAGGCATTGATCTCATGGATGATTTTGTCTTTCTTGTCACTCGCGAATTGCACGACATGCACGATCGGCCCGAAATGTTCCGCTGCTAAATCAGCAATCGATTTTATATTGAGAACTGTTGGCGTGACAAAATACCCATTGGCCGGAGCGGCGTGGGCTTGCATCATTGGCATATCGCTGCCATGCAAATGAGCATTCAATCGTTGTTTCGCAGCTTCATCGATCACCGGCCCAACATCGGTCGAAAAATGCGCCGGGTTGCCTAAGCGCAATTCCGCCATGGCACCACGCAGCATGTTTAAAACCGCAGGTGCAATCTCTTCTTGTATATACAGAACACGCAAGGCCGAGCAACGTTGCCCGGTAGACTGAAAACCACTGCGGATGATATCGTCGACCACTTGTTCGGGCAAGGCACTGCTGTCGACAATCATGACGTTCTGACCACCGGTTTCAGCGATAAATGGAATCAACGGGCCTTGTTTATCGGCCAGTGTTTTTTGAATGCGCCAGGCTGTTTGCGTCGACCCGGTAAAGGCAATGCCCGCAACAGACGGATGTGCCGTGATTGCAGCTCCTGTATCGTTGCCACCCGTCATCACTTGAAGCACATTATGTGGCACACCTGCCTCATGCATCAATGCGACAGCGCGCGCCGCGATCAAACACGTTTGCGGGGCCGGTTTAGCGGCAACGCAATTGCCGGCAACGAGTGCTGCAACAACCTGCCCAACGAAGATGGCCAGCGGAAAATTCCAGGGGCTGATACACATCCAAACGCCGCGTCCTTCGTGACGCAAAATATTTGTTTCGCCGGCCGGGCCGGGTAATGTGATCGGGTTTAATGTCTGTCTTGCTTGCACCGCGTAATAACGACAGAAATCAATTGCCTCGCGAACTTCTGCAACGGCGTCAGGAATGGTTTTCCCGGCTTCATAAGTACAGATCGCAATCAGTTCGTCACAATGTTTTGCCAGTGCATCAGCGATTTTATTTAGGATGACAGCACGTTCTGCCAGCGGGCGATGATTCCACGCCGGGAACGCCGTTGCCAATGTGTGCATCATGCCGTCAATCTCATCCGGCAGGATATCTTTAACATGGCCCACGATATGCACCGGGTCAGCTGGGTTGTGTATGGCGCGCATCTGTTTGCTGTCTGTTTGACCGCCAGCTATCCAGTTGTGTGTCTTATAGTATTCCAGTATCTGGATCAAATGATTTTGATCATCACGATCAGACAAATCATATGACACGCTGTTCAGACGATCATGAAACAGATATTGCGGCAACGGAATGGACATATGGGATTTGTCTGCCGTCCGCGCCGCAATGGTCAATGGATTTTGTATCAAACTTTCTGGTGCGATACGTTGATCATAAATGTGATTGACAAATGAACTGTTCGCGCCATTTTCCAGCAGACGTCTGACTAAGTAAGGCAATAAATCCTGATAATGCCCGACCGGTGCATAGACGCGGCAGGGTGGTGCTGCGCCAAACTCCTGCTGAAAATTTTTGGCGGATAGGGCGTGATACAATGGATCACCCATGCCGTGCAGCCGTTGGAATTCATAGTGTGTATTGTGATGTTTGTTCGCCAGATGTTTGATTTGCGCAATTGTCAGCGCATTGTGTGTGGCAAACTGGGCATAGATCGCATCGTTTGCTGCCAGCATTTTGTCGGCGGCTACCAAGTACGACACATCTGTATTCACTTTGCGCGTGTAAACCGGATAACCGGATAACCCACGTTCCTGTGCGCGTTTGATCTCACTGTCCCAATAAGCCCCTTTGACCAAACGGATCGGAATGATTTTCTGTTGCTGATGTGCCAAGGCGATGAGCCAATCCAGCGCCGGCTGGCAGCGTTTTTGATAGGCCTGCACCGCCAAGCCAAACCCGTTGAAATCCTGCAAATCTGCATGGGTAAAGACTGCGGCAAAAATATCCAGCGACAGTTCCAGCCGGTCAGCTTCTTCGGCATCCAGCGTCAATAACACATTATATTGCTTCGCCAGTTTCGCCAGTTCGCGGACACGTTTGATCATGGCCGGCAGACAATTATCTTTTTGCGCCTCTTCATACCGCGGATGCAAAGCGGATAACTTGACAGAAATGCCGTCTTTGGCAAACAGCGGGCGTGTGTCGTTTGCCTGCGCCGTCCCCAATGTCTCGATCGCATGAATGTAATGATTGTAATAGTCCTTGGCTTTTAAATCCGTCCGGGCGCCTTCGCCCAGCATGTCAAACGAAAATAGATAGTCTTTCGCATCGCCTTTATTGCTGTTGACTAACGCTTCCGGCAGGTCACGTCCCGCCACAAATTGCCCGCCCAATAATTTGACCGCCTGCATCACGGCCTGACGGATCAATGGTGTTCCCATGCGTTTGACCAAGCAGCCAAAGACATGGTTATCAGACGCCTGCAAAACATAATCAGACACCGCCAGGCCCCAGCCGGATAATGTCGTCAGAATTTTATTGTCGACAGGTTGCGCGGCGTCCCAATGGCCGTGCGTAATTTTGTCGATAATCAAGGCATCGGCTGTGGCATGATCGGGAATACGCATGAGCGATTCTGCCAACCCCATCAAGGCAATGCCTTCATCGGTCGATAAGGCATAGCGTTGCATGAAATCTTCCAGCAACGTGCGTTCACCCGGGTGACGCCGCACCGTGTCAATCAACGTGACAGTTTCTTTGGCAATCGCTGCGTGTTCCGCGTCTGTCAGCGATAACTGGGTCAACAGGGCATCGACCTTGACCGTTTCATCCAGACGGTAAAACCGGTTTATGTCTTGGCGCAAGGCGTTTAAATCAGCGTTCATCGTTTATCCCTTTTTCACCTTTGGGCGTCACCTTATAAGGTACAAGATAAAGTCTAATATAGAATGATGTGAAGGTTGAGACCATGCCCGAAATAACCCCCATGTTAACGACACGCGACCGCCTGTTTCAGGTGGCAGACGATATTCTCGGCCTGCGTTTGCCAATGCCGCCGCCGTTGGAGTGGGTCAATATCTATTTCCTGCGCGATACCGACGGCTGGGCCATGGTGGATACGGGCTATAACACGCCCGACAGCCGCGCCGTGCTGATCGAAGCCTTGAACGAATATCTGGACGGCAAACCGATTACCCGTGTGATCGTGACACATTATCATCCCGACCACATCGGTCAGGCGGGTTATATTTGTGAACGTTACAAATGTCCGTTGTATATGACGCAAACCGAATGGCTGCTGGGGCGTTGGCTGAGTACGGATAAAACGACATCTTATACCCAAACGATTGCTGAGTATTATCGCGCGGCCGATACGCCGGCTGATTTGTTTGCCACTTTGACTGAACGCGGCAACAGTTTCTTGCGCACCAGCGACGAAGTGCCGCCGTCGTTCGTGCATTTACAGGAACACGACATTATTCAGATCGGCAACCGGCAGTGGGACGTGTTGATCGGCCGCGGCCATGCACCGGAAATGATGACGCTGTATGATGCGAAAAATAAATTGTTGCTCTCTGCCGATCATATCGTAGCCCGTATTACACCGAATATCAGCATCTGGCCGTATGATACCAAAACCAACCCGCTCAAGGATTATCTGGACAGCATTGCATGGTTTGCCGACAATGTGCCAAACGATGTCACATTATTGCCGGGTCATGGACGGATGTTTGATGGCTTTCATGACCGGGTGGCGACTTATCGAACCCATCATCAAGGCCGACTGGATAAATTATTCAACGGTTTTGATGGTGAAGCAAAGACGTTACAGCAATTGTTGAAAGTGCTGTTCCCGCGGGACTTGTCGCCACGTGACTATGTGTTCGCCATGGGCGAAACGCATTCCCATTTGAACTATCTGATCGGCGAAAGCAAGATCGTGCAGCTGGCGGAACGACCGTTATACCTGTTCCAAAAGGTTGCTGATTAATTGCGGTCCAGAATGCTGGTCAGCATTTGAAACAGGCGGCCGATATCCGAACTGGTGAAGACACCCGATAACAAATCGCCGTAATCCTGTTGTTTCGCATGGGTGTGAATCTCATCGAACTGGCGCAGATAACGCTGCACATAGGTGCGAAATTCCACATCGTCGGCAAATTTCTGGCGGATCTTATCATGGCTCAACGTATCGCGCAACGAGACCAGACGTTTGGTAAAGACGGACGTATCACCGCGCTGATACGCTTTCCAGGTTTTCTCCGGCAATTCACCGTCCAGCATGCGCGTAAAGTCTAGTGCCAAGGAATGCAAGCTTTCGACGATGAATTTTGTCGCATTGAAAAAATAATCGCGCTGCAGTTTTTTGTCCTGCTGCTGAATAACGTCAGCCTGGTTGCCGGCATCTTGGGCCGTGGCTGCCAGTTTATCGGTTTGCTGTTGCAAACCCAGCAAGGCGGTGGCAATCGTTACATCAATCGTCTCATGTTGCTGTTGCAGCTGGTCGGTTTGTTGCGCCATGATTGCGTTCAAACCCTGCAATTTAAGCATCGACATCGGCAATGGCGGTGTAGCTTTGCTCCGTTGTGTGTGTCTCTTGTTCCAGACGTTTGTGCCGCTTGCTCGACAGTCGTGACATGTTGTTGTGTCAATGTAGTCAGCTGTTTCCGTTTTATTCTGCAACGCCGTCGATTGTTGTTCTGCCAGCTGCATAACCGCGCTAAGGTTATCAATACGGTTTTAGTGTTGATTGCGCCGAACCATCCAAAATTTGCTGGACGATCCGCATTTGTTGCGCCGCAGCTTCGGTCTGTTGCTGCACTTGATCACCGGGCCAATGCAAAAAGATTTTGCGTCTGCTGCAATTTCTCCGTTGCCGTTATCGCTTTGGTTTGGCTTTGCTCGGCTTCGACTTGAAGGCTCTGCAAAACAGTAAGCAAATCATTGTAACGGATGCCGGCTTGATCGGCGTGTTGTTGCATAACGGCAGAACCATCTTGCAAAGTTTGCAAATCGTTTTGATAACGTGTCTGCACATGGTCATGCTGTTGCAAAGCCGCATTGTGCAGCGTGTGGTATTTGCTTTGGCAGTTCCTGATAGCTGGTCAGACTTTGTGCAACGCGTGAGACAACATCATCTGACAAAGCCAGCATATTTTGCCCACCCGTAATGGCGGCGTCATTCAATTGCGTCAGTGTCACTTGTGCTTTTTCAGCATGCATGCTGGTCTGGGCAAAGTTTTGCTGAATGTCCTGAATTTGCGGCAACAGGCTGTTGACCTGATCAAACGTGACACGCACCTGATCATCCAGTTTTTCGGTTTGCACCAGAATATCGGCATTCAATGTTTTGGCATCGCCCTGCAAACGCACCAGAACATTTTCCAGGATTTGCGATTTGGTAACCAGATCGGAGCCCAGCATCGTTGCTTGATGTGTCAAGGCACCACCCAGTTCATACAGATTAGCCACACGCTGATCCAGCATATTGCCGATCATCTGCGCTTTGTCATGTGCATGTTGTGTAGCGTCTTCCAGTTTTTGCACCGGTTGTGTAAACGCATTTTGTGCGTCTGACAAACCTTGTTGCAACAAAATCGTCGTGTGGGCGATTTTGTCCATACCCTCTTCTAACGCAACGTACAACGACTGCATAACAGACGCCGTCTGCTCACCGGTCAGGCCTAAAATCTGGCCACGCTCCGATAATTGCGCCGCCATGGCGTTGAGGTCTTGCTGCAAGCGCGATAAATCGGCTGTTGCTGTGCGTGTCTGGCTTTGGTGTTTCGCCAGCAATGTATCGACAAATTCAGCTGTCTGCGCATGTTGTTGGGTGACGCTTGACGTAATGGTCTCGGCAACCGCTTGTAAATTTTCCTGAATGCCTGTCAACAAATCGCCGGTTTTTTGCGTCGCATTTTCGACATCGAATTGGAACAGCGTATAGCTTTGCTGCAAATCCATTTGTGTTTTCGTCAGCGTGTCGACATTGCGCTGGATGTCTTTGTGGACCGTGGCATTGAAATCGACGGCTTGGGATTGCCAGGTTTCGCCGGCTTTTTCCAACAGGTTCTGAACTGCTTGTGTCAGATAATCGACATCACGCTGCAACATCGTATAACCAGCTTGCAACTCCGTTTGGCTGCTTGTCAGTTGCTCGGTCGTTTTTGCTGTCCCTGCCTGGATCGTCGCGTTAAAGCGGTCAGCTTGGATCGTCCAGCTATCGCCTGCTTCATGCAGCATTTTCTGCATGCTATCGGCAACGGTATTCCGTGTGTCATGCAATTGTGCCACGGTTTCATCCAGCAAGGCGACATGCGCCGTCAAATCGGCATGGCCTTGTTCTGTGCTGCGTTGCAGTGTCACTAATAACGCATCGCGTTGCGCTGTGAGGCTTTCAGTTTGTGCTGCGATTTGTTCCAGCGTATCCTGCAGACTGATGCCCTGTCCTTGCAGGCGCGTTTCAATCAACTTGGCTTTGTCCAGCGCATCATCAGTAAAATCGTATAATTTGCCGGTGCTGGTGTGCAGCGTGTCGGCCAACAGTAGTGCTTTTGCTTCAATATCATTAGCATCAGCGCGCAGCAGATTTTGCTTGTCAGACAAATGCGCCAGCCCTGCATTTAAGGCATCGACAATATCATTCTGCCAGTGTTGCAATTGCGCGATCGGCGCTTGTAATGTTTCACCGATCTGTGCGGTTTTGCTGTGTGTCTGCGTGATGATGGCATCGAGCGCCGTCGCGTCTTTCAGCAACTGTTCGCCGGTTGTGGCAAAGGATTGCGATTTAGCATCCATTTGCCCATGCAGATCCTGTAGCGATTGATTGCGATGGCCCAGACGTTCTTCCAGATGCTCCAAACGTGTCGCCGCGTCGCTGACATTTTTTTCCAAAGCCATCGTCTCACCTTGCACGGCCTGACGTGCCTGTTGCAAGGTTCCCAACGCGATGCGTGTGGCGCGTGACATTTCGGCTGTCTGTTTCACCAAACGATCGATATCGTTATTCACGCGACGCTCGGCTTCTTCGGATGGAAAAATCATGCGCTGGATTTCGTCGCGCAAGGCTTCGGCATAGAGTTTGACATCGACAGAACGCATCCAGAAAGTCAGCACCATCCAGAACAACGCTACCGGTGCTAACAACCCCGCCAGAAAGCCGCCGATTTCATGTGGCATCAAGGTCTTGATATTCTGCCAGCCCACAGCATTGTGCACATAGACAGCCGCCGCTGCCAGCCACATGGCTGACAAGGTCGTGCCGCAAAACATGATAATGGCTGGCAGATGTGATTTTGAACTATGAGCCAGCGCATTTTTGCCGCGCTGCCAGCTTTGCAACAGCATCAATGTGTTGTTCTCGTTCGCCGCTGGTGTCGTGGTGTCGACCGTGTCATTCGCGCGCAACTGCGGCAGTTTCAACGGTGGATTTTTGGCCGTGGCGGTCAAATCAGGCATACTTGATTCAAAGATGTCGGCATTATCCTGCAAGTCGGGTGTGGGCGAATTGGACATGGGCTGTGTGCGGGCCTGACGCAACGTCGTTGAATAAATCCCGTTCCCGTCGCCTTTGGCACTTGGCATGACATCCCCACTCGCTTAAAAGATAACAAAACGTTAATATCACGCATTCTAAGAGAAGTCACACACGATGCAAGCAAAACCTGATGCAACCACCACCCAAAAACCTGTCCATATCGTTGGGGCTGGATTGGCCGGATCAGAAGCCGCCTGGCAGTTGGCGGAACAGGGTATTCCCGTTGTCATCCACGAAATGCGTCCGCATGTGCAAACCGATGCGCACCAGACCGGCCATTGCGCCGAGATGGTCTGTTCCAATTCTTTTCGCTCTGATGATGACGAATATAATGCCGTCGGCCTGCTGCATTGGGAAATGCGTCAAATGGGGTCACTTATTCTGACCGCTGGCGATATTCACAAGGTTCCCGCCGGTGGTGCCTTAGCCGTTGACCGTGATGCGTTTGCACTAGAGGTGACCCAGCGGTTACACAATCACCCGCTGATCACGTTTGAACCGGGTGAGATCACAGCCTTGCCCGCCGGTGATGGCGCGTTGTGGCTGATTGCCACCGGGCCGTTGACAGGATCCGGCCTGGCCGAGGATATCCGTAAACATACCGGTGAAGATTCACTGGCGTTTTTTGATGCGATTGCACCGATCGTCCATACCGACAGCATCAATATGGATGTCGCGTGGTTCCAGTCGCGCTATGATAAGGAAGGCCCGGCGGGTACCGGCAAGGATTACATCAACTGTCCGCTGAACAAGGAACAATATCTGGCGCTGATCCATGAATTGACGCATTCGGAATATTCCGACTTCAAAGAATGGGAAGTGAACACACCGTATTTCGAAGGCTGTATGCCGATTGAAGTGATGGCCTCGCGCGGGGTGGAAACCTTGCGCTATGGTCCGATGAAACCGGTTGGTTTGACCAATCCGCACACGGGTGAGCGTGCGCATGCCATCGTGCAATTGCGGCAGGATAATGCGCTGGGCACACTGTATAATATCGTCGGCTTTCAAACGAAAATGAAATGGGGCGAACAGCCGCGCGTGTTTCGTATGATCCCCGGTCTTGAGAATGCCGAGTTTGCGCGTTTGGGTGGGTTGCATCGCAACACCTTTATCAACAGCCCCAAATTGCTGGATCAACAATTGCGCCTAAAGGTGATGCCGCATGTACGCTTTGCCGGACAGATCACGGGTTGTGAAGGCTACGTCGAATCGGCAGCCATTGGGTTGCTGGCCGGACGCTTTATCGCTAGCGAATTGCGCGGCGAGGAACTAATACCACCACCGCTGACCACGGCCATGGGCGCCCTGCTCCATCACATCACCGGTGGTGCCAATGCCGAAACATTTCAACCCATGAATGTCAATTTTGGGTTGTTCCCGTTACCCCCTGTTGAAATCTTGAAAAAGCATCACGGGCGTGATCGGAAAAAGGTTTATTCTGAACGGGCGAAGGCGGATCTGACAGGTTGGCTGGCGGCGATTTATATTGACATATAGTTTAATGTTTGCTATGTCATCCTCACTTGAGGAGAATGTACATGTTCAAAAAAATTAATCCGAATGGTTGCACATTAGCACAACAGGCCGCACTAGCGCTGGCGAAAAACAACTACGAGCTTTGTCTACCTGCGTGTGAGATCGTCAAAAAGTGTAAACATGCCGGCCAGCCCATAGATGACGTTGCATCTGTGCAACTGACAGACCAACTCGATAAACGTATTGCCTTGTGGGTACGTCAAGACGATCATAAAACAGTGTTTTTTTTCGGTGACGCAAAAGATCATTTTACCAAAGTCGATCTGACACATGAATTTAAAGGTGCTGTTGAAATTAATCCGAATGATTTGAAAACATCATTTAAAAATTTATCGCACGCTGTAACAGCAGCATACAGTCAGCCCGTTGACGATGGCTATACTATTCCAACATACGACTGTTAATCCTTCGTCCACATCTTCCCATCTAGCATCGCTTTCAACATCCCATGCGCGCTGCGGGCTTCCTGCACGGTCAAGCGCATCCGTTGCAGAAACGCGCGGGCATTGCGGCGTTGGGCGGATTCGTTTTGCGGATTAGTGAAATAGTTTTTTTGCTCCAGCGTCCAGATGGCATGTTGGTACAGGTTGTCGATCTCGTCCTGTGATGCACTATCCGATTCATTCAACGCCAACACATTCAATACATCCGGCACATGGTGCGGTTGTTGCAAAACGGCCTGCTGCCACCAGCAATAGCTGACGAGCAACACCGATTGCGCAATGTTGAGCGACGCAAAATTCGGGTCTAACGGAATGGTGATCATGCCATCACACAACGCCAGATCGTCTTTTGACAGGCCGGTGCGTTCCGGGCCGAACACATAAGCGGTTTTGGCATGGGCCGCCGTGACGATTGCCGTGGCAGCGGCTTCCGCCGTCAGGACTGGCTTTACCAATTCGCGTTCAAACGCACAGGTGCCAAACACCAAATTGCGATCCGCCACCGCACTGGCCAGATCGTCATAGACAACCGCGTCATGCAAAATCTGTTGGGCACCCGATGCAGCAGGAATGGCATTGGCATGCGGCCAGCCGTCGCGCGGCTTGACCAGCCGCAATTCATGCAACCCGCAATTCGCCATTGCCCGCGCGACCATGCCGATATTCTCCGGCATTTGCGGCTGGTGCAATACAATCACCGGCTTGTTCTTTGGGATCGTCAGGCCGTGATACTGGGTCGCGGTGTCACGCATCTTTACGCACGACGCCAAGTCGTACCCGTTGCACCATCATCGACGATAATTTTCAAAGCATCCAGTTCGGCGCGGATGCGGTCGGATGTGACAAAATCTTTAGCCACACGGGCCGCGACGCGTTCCGCGATAAGCTGTTCGATTTTCGCTGTGTCATCGCTCGCGCCTTGCGACACGCCCTGAAACCACTGTTGCGGTGTTTGCTGCAGCAAGCCCAGCATGTCGCCACTGGCTTTCAATGTTCCGACCAGATTTTGCAGTTCACTTGCGTCGTCCGTTTTGTAAATCGTCTGTACCAGTTCATGCAACACGGCATAGGCTTTTGGTGTATTCAAATCATCGCAAAGCGCGGCGATCACGTCCGGATGCGGCGCGGTTGCCGGTGCCTCCAACGCTTTGTCAATGGCGCGGTACCAGCGATCCAAAATGACTTTTGCTTCATGCAGCAAATTGAAACTAAATTCTGATGGCTGGCGATAGTGTGCGGCCAATAAAACGTAGCGCACAGCCTCGCTGGGATAGTCATCCAGCACATCCCGCAAAAAATGAAAATTACCCAGCGATTTTGACATTTTTTTGGCATTGACGGTCAGCATGCCGGTATGCATCCACACCCGCGCAAAATCAGATCCCGGCTTGGCGCAGCAGCTTTGCGCGATTTCATTTTCATGATGCGGAAAGGTCAAATCCTGTCCACCCCCATGAATGTCAAAATTGTCACCCAGAATATCTGTTGCCATCGCCGAGCATTCAATGTGCCAGCCGGGACGCCCACGGCCCCACGGGCTGTCCCAGCCCGGCTGTGTCTCCGTTGACGGTTTCCACAATACGAAATCGGCGGGGTCTTTTTTATAGGGTGCAATTTCGACGCGCGCGCCTTCGATCAATTCGTCGCGGCTGTGGCGCGACAATTTGCCGTAGTCAGCATAGGATTGCACAGCAAACAAGACATGCCCTTCGGCGGTGTAAGCATGGCCGTTGACGATCAATTCTTCGACCATCGCAATCATCTGCGGCAGGTATTCCGTCGCCTTTGGCTGATGATCAGGGTCCAATGAATTGATGCGCCGCGTGTCGTCCTGAAACGCTGTGGTGTAGTGTGCCGTGATTGTGTCGATCGGCACGTTCAACGCCAATGCTGCGTCCATGATCTTGTCTTCAACATCGGTAATATTGCGCGCATAGACAACATGATTAGCGCCATAAACATGCCGCAACAGACGATACAGGGTATCAAACACGGTATTCGTCCGCGCATTGCCGACATGAATATAATTATACACCGTCGGCCCACAGGCATAAAGCGTCACACGCTTGGGATCATACGGTGTAAAAGTTTCTTTTTGGCGGGTGCGGGTGTTGTAAAAGGAGATTTGGGTCATGCTCTCATTTTATAAGGACTTCTCGCAATGTAAACTGAATTAACGGTTGCTAAAACTAACCTATATTTAATAGACTATACTGCATCTTAGCAGCGGCTCGCTTTTGTCTTGCTGTTTGATGATAAACCATAGTCGCAAGAAAACTTTTGTCGTCTTGAAAGTCTTGATAGCTTTCAAACACATTGTAGAGATTATGAATCGCTTGTGAATCTAAAGGCTTGTCAACAAAAGCGTACAAATGTCTATTCTCATCAAATTTATAGCGCTTGGAATTTTTTAGATTTATCCAGACCCCTTCGTTTTTATCTGCTTTGCTATAGCCGGAATAATGTATCTGTTGTTTTGGTGACGACAGTAAATTCGGCTCAATAATTTTATTAAAATGATACAAATAATTGAATATTGTCTCGGCACGTTGTGGGCCGGTAAACTGTTTTAAATTTGCCTCTGTCGGATTTGTGGTTTCTTTTTTTTAGGCGATGCTTGCCATCGTTTCCTGATAACCTTTTAACAGCATTTGGCGTTCTTTTTCAGAACGCAGAGGCGTCGTAGTAACAATAAATCTAACGTCATCCAGGTTGATCGCACCTGTCATCAAAGGATGCATACACGCTCCCAAAGGTCCCATACCCACCCATTTTTGATTCATGACATTCTCCCGCTGTTATTTTTTATTGTATAGCATGTTTAATAATAAAACGGGTTTTTGTCAATATGTCTTTATATTAATAGTAATGTTATTAGTTTGTATTATGTAATATTTTTACTTCTATAATCTCACCATCCCCAATTTTATCAGGCAAAGACATTTTTAAATACTTTAAAACGCATTTGATCGAACCACCATGAGCAACGATCGCAACGGTTGCATAGTCTGTTGTACAAAGAGACTGAAATGCGGCTGTCACGCGCTGATCAAAATCCGGGTAGCTTTCACCATCAGGATGGGTATACGTTGGATCAGTATGACGCGCGATGGCGTCCGGGTATTTCTCCCGTGCGTCTGTCATCGTCAAACCACTGATTACGCCATAATGGCGCTCTGCCAGAGCTTGCACAATCTCTATGGAACAATTAAGCGATTGCTTGATGATTTCAGCTGACTCTTTGGCCCGAATAAGTGGACTGGAAAAAATAATATCAATGTTTTTACCGGCTAGCTTGATAGCCGTCTCACCCAGTTGTGCGCGGCCTTTTTCCGTCAGATGATCATCATACGATCCGCCCACGCGATCCTCGATATCGCCCGTTGTTTCGCCATGCCGGACCAGATAAATTTTCATACTTAGATATTCAAACCCTGCAGATGGGTCTTCATATCCTGTTGCAATGATTTTTGCTTGGGCGAAAAACGCCCGAAGAGGTTTAAGAAAGATTGCTCTTCTTTAAACTGATCATAGACCTCCTCTAATCTGTCTATAATCCCTATTTGTGTCTGTGACGCAAGCGATGGTGCCTGTTCGATATGGCCCTCTGCGTTGTAACGAAAAAACTGTCTCGTTTCGAGATCCAGCCAGGGATACAGATAATAGGAATGCCTGACGCAATCCAATGTGATGGGATCTTTTTGAGGATTTAACACCAGATCAGGCTGAACTGTTTTGTCACGCACAGCCTGAAACGTCGTTTGCACCATTGTATGCGCATAAGACTGCGCTTGAGAAACGGAATAATCCCCTGCATAAACAGCTTCGTAACTGGGCATCAACAAACGCCCTTCAAGGTCTTCCAGCCGTTGCCAATCGGCATCAGTCCGGCAGCGGTATGGCGAAAAAAGAGAATGCACTTCATCGATTTGAATGCGCTGCAAACCAATATCACGCATGCATTCATGAAAGATCAGGCCAACAATGCAATCAAGCTGCTTGTCAGGCTCGGATAATATCTCAATATTACATTCAGTTTCCATAGCTTTTCTCCCTGCTTCCCATCTAAAGGCCATAGCGAGAAATGTCAATATGTCTAGTCAATACTTAAACTAGCCAGCCTGCCCCATCAATCGCGCCTTTGCGGTATCATATCCCAGCAACAACAATAAATGCGGCATATCGGGGCCATGAGACATGCCAGTCAAAGCCTGGCGCAACGGCATGAACAGGTTTTTACCGGTGCGGCCGGTTTTATTTTTGATGGCGTCGACCCATGTCGTCCAGGTCGTGTCGTTCCACGGCGCGGCGGGTAATAAGGCCAACGCTTGCTTCGCGAAATCAGCATCTTCGATCACCGGCGTTACCGGGCCTTTGGCGACCTGCCACCATTGTTCGATGTCTTTAAAGCGATTGATATTAGCGCGGGCAACAGTCCAGAAGTCTGCGTCCAGATCGCTTAAACCCATACCCATTAAACGCGGTTGCGCCTCAGCGTATTCCATCTGATGCAAAATTTTCGTATTCAAGCGGAATAATTCTTCATCCAGGAAACGCGGGTTAGACCGTGAGAAGCGGGAGAAGTCAAATTGCCGGATCAAGCCATCAATCGTTTTAAACGGCTCGATCGGATCAGACGTTCCCAGACGTGCCAGAAACGCGGCAATCGTAATCGGCTCCAGACCTTCTTCAGTGCGCAAGGTTTCAATCGAGAGACTGCCAATCCGTTTCGACAATTTCTTGCCATCCGCATCAAACACCAATGGCAAATGCGCAAACGTCGGTGGTGTGGCACCCAGTGCTTCAAACATCTGCACATGACAGGCGGTGTTCGATACATGATCTTCACCGCGCACAATGTGCGTGATGTTGTAATCGATATCGTCAACGACCGAACCCAGATGATACAACGCCGTCCCGTCTTCACGGATCAACACCGGGTCTGACATGTCTTTGCCGTGAAACTCGACCTTACCACGCACCATATCGTGCCAGATAATCGGCTGATGTTGCAGCAAAAACCGGTAATGCGGACGGCGACCCTCTGCGTCATACGTTTTTTTCTGCTCGTCGGTCAGTTTCAACGCGCTGCGGTCATAAATCGGCGGCAAGCCACGACCCAAAGCGGCCTTACGGCGCAAGGCCAATTCGTCTTCGGTTTCATAGCATGGATACAAACGGCCCGATGCAATCAGTTTATCGCGCGCCGCGTCATAAACACCTTCACGGCCTTTTTGATGACGGTAATCATCCCAGTTGATGCCGAGCCAGCTGAGGTCACGCTTGATCGACGCTGTATATTCATCACGCGACCGCTCCGTGTCGGTATCGTCAATGCGCAAGATATATTTGCCGTTGGCGTGGCGGCAGAACAAATAGGCCATCAACGCAGTACGGATATTGCCCAATTGCAAATTGCCGGTGGGGCTGGGGGCGAAACGGGTGATTACGGACATAAGGGTCATCTATACAGGGAAAGCTTAAGGTTACTGTAAACGGGAAACGGCAGCCTCACAAGTATTTTCCCGTCACAGATGCCGCAACCCCCCTCTATGCAAGCCCAAAAACCCATTTACAATTAAGTTTCCTTAGCCTGTGGCCATCCCATGATAAAAACGCTTTTTGATCACGCTCTGCTGGACTTTACCTTTGGCCCTGATGATCTGCATTACACGGTGGTGATGCGGTTCTATCAGCGTGAGATGGAACGCCTCTATGCCATGCCATCCATCCCGCCTCGGCCGCCAGGTGTCGGCAGCCCGACCTATTTTCACGCCATGCGCGTGGCGAACGACGTCTATGAATTTTCCCGCTTTGTGGGCCTGAGCGATAACATCGCGCGCAACCTGAAATTCGCGGCCGAATTGCATGATATCGGCAAGCTGGACGTGCCGTTGGACATTTTGGAAAAACCGGGCCGTTTGGAACCGCACGAATTTGCCGAAATCAAAAAACACACCGATTACGGCGCCGCGCGTATCGACAAATCGGGCATCACACACCCTTTGATCGAACTGGCGGAACAAGTCGCCTATTACCATCATGAACGTCCCGATGGCAAAGGCTATCACGGCCTGGGCGGCGGTGATCTGCCGATGCACTTCCGGTTGATGCAAGTGTGCGATATTTACGACGCGATCAGCGCAGAGCGGCAGTACCGGTCTAAAAATGAACAACTAACCCCGGCGCAAACCCTGGCCATGATGACCGACCCACAAAGCCCGCTTTACGCTCAGATCGATCAAGACATCATGAAAAAATTTGCCCTGCTCAAAGCCAACATGATCGCCGCCGTGCCGTCCGGTGAAACGTTCGACCAAATTCTGGCCCAGGTCAGCGATACAGAAGCGTATCAGGAATTGGTTGGGGAATAGATTTACCAACAGAAGAGTTTATCACTCAATCCTCATATTTGTGCAGATCCGCTCCTTTAATTTGAAACTGGTTGCGCAGTGCGTGAACCATTTGCGCAGAAATCACCAAACGCGCATCATCTGCAAGGCCAAAGTCATCCACGCCAGCTCGGCCATGCGGTTGAAGCCAGTAAAATTCAGGCAAAATCATCTTGGGATGTCGCTCGGCGAAGTCTAGAGACTTACTGACTTCAACGCCGGAAAACGTGGCACCCGAATAGGCGCCGCCTTCGATAAAGCGTTTCAGCCGTTTCGTGACAATAAAACATGGAAAGGTTTCCAGGATGTCGTCGCCCGATAAACCATCCAGCTGGTAGTGCAGATGACTGACACGCGGCGGATGCACAGACGTATCAAGCACGGTGTGTTCACCCAATTCCCCTGCAATCTCGGGTTCAATGTAATAATGCACGCTCGTTATTTCTTATCAGCGTTGATCAACAGTTTGTTGATTTTATCGGCATAATCGAAACGTTCGTCATACGTGAAACGCACGCGCGGTGAATATTTCATGGTCAGGCCTTGTGCCACCAGGTGGCTGAAATGTGGCGCGACTTCATTCAACGCTGCCAGCACATCGTTTTTGATCTCACCACCACCAAGGGGGGTCACATAGGCGGTGGCGTGACGCATATCGGCACCAACCTCAACCTCGGTCACGGTGATCGACTGGCCGGATAAGGTTGGATGCCCGGTCTCATCACGGATCATGCAACGCGCCAGAATGTGACGGATCGCTTCGCCCACGCGCAATTGCCGCTGGGTCGGTGGTTTTTTCGTTTGGGCCATACTGTATCTCCGCCGTTATCCTAGTGCCGGCTGCGGCGATTTTAAAGGCAAATGCTCTGTATCACCGTATTTTTCCGCCAAGGCCTGTTGAATCAGATCGTAAACATTCAAAACCGATCGGTCTTTGATGGCTGGATCAGTGACAGCCATCACTTTAATTTCTTGACCGGTTTTCCGGCTGGCGGCCAGAAATTTGTCATCGAACGCATAAAACACAATCACCTGGCCAAAATCACCATTCAAGATTGTGTATTGATGCCAGTCCGCCGCAGTGCTGCTGACCCCCGCCTCCTCGTCGCATTCCCGGCACACCGCATCAATGGGTGCCGCGTCACCTGTTTTGACTTTGCCACCCAAGCCGTTGAGTTTACCAGCTTGTGAGGCAGGATGATCTTTTTCGATCAAAACGATCTGGCGGCCATCGGAACTAAAGGCAAAGCCCAGCACAAATTGTTTCGCAATGTCATCAGGGTCAAGCCGGTAAACATCCGTCATGATTAAGCTGCCAGTTTATTCTGTTGTTTCATATAAGCGACGCAATCCTGTAATGCAGATGCACTATCAATGGCACGACGTTTTTCGACATAGTCGTCAAGTTCACTGTCTGAAAATTCGGCCAATGTTTTGATATAGCCGAACTTGCTTGGAACCAGGACGCGCCACAAAGCTGACCATTGTTTTGGATGATCATGTGGCCATACATTGTCTGTCAGTGTGAAAATATCGCCGGTCGTATCAAAAAACTGCTGGTAACCGTCAGGACCCATCATCAAGGTGACAACATTGCGGAACTGGCAGTTTTTATTGTCCAGCACCGAAATGATCCGGCCAATCGTTTCAACACCTATGGTATCAATCATATCGCGCGTATAGGCGGCCGGAAAACCATTGAGGCCATCAATATAAAACCCGCCATCATGCACGATGACTGGAGATTGCAATTGGGCATAGGCTTGCTGCGCTTTGAACAAGGAAATGGCAGCAATATCGATCGACTGAATTTCGGTCAACTCCATCGGTTTTTGTTCGGCCTGGATATGATCCAGCCCCGCCATCTGCAACTCGCGCTGCAGCCACAAAAACTTGCCGTTATTCGATGTCGCAAAAATCAGTTTGGTCATATCAAGCTGCCAATCTTTGATTGGTTTGCAGGTATTCAACAACTTGCTTCATTGCTGGCGTACCGACAAAAATGCGGCGCTGCTGCAAAAATACATCCATCTCATTATCATTAAGTGCGGCCAGTGGTTTGATATAACCATACTTCGCCGGCACGATCATGCGCCATAAAGGCGACCATTGTTTCGGATGATCGTGTGGCCACACCGTATCAGACAAGATAAACACATCGCCCGTTGTGTCGTAAAACTGCGCATAGTCATCGGGTCCAGCGATAAAGGTCGCGACACTGCGAAAACTGCAATTTTTATTCTCCAGAACACTGGCGATTTTTCCCATGGTCTCAACACCAACCGTATCCAGCATATCGTGGGTGTAACTACCCGGAAAACCATTCAAACCGTCCATGTAAAATCCGCCGTCCATCACAAGCACTGGCGCTTGCAATATCTCATACGCTTGATGCGCCTTGTGTAACGAAATGGCAGCTAAATCCATCGATTGAATTTCGATCAAATCCAATTTTTTCTGTTCAAGTTTGATGTGTGTTAAACCAGCCAATTCCAGTTCATGCTGCATCGCCATAAAGCGTCCCGTATTCGACGTCGCGAAAATCAGTTTTGTCATGCGGCACCTCGTTGGTTTTCTGCATACTGTTGCCCAGCGATAAAATCCGAAAATTTCTGCCAGCACGTCAATAATTGTTTTTGCCTGACATGCTGTTGATAAACATCCATCCAGTTTTCGATCTCGGACAACGGCACATCTGGCTGGTTACAAAAAGCAATAAGTGAATTAAGCGGCATATCGCTATGCACACTTTGGCCCTTGCGCTTAGCAAAACAATAGATGTCCGCTGTATTACCGGAAAATTGATGAATGCCTGTTTGGTCAATATAAGTCAGGCAATCCTGTAACACGACCGAACGGTCGGCAAATGCTGCAAACAAATTAAATAGCCGGTCAACGCCAACCGTTTTCATCAAATCTTTTGTGTAAGGCCCTGGATAACCATTCAATTCCGGAATCGCCATGCCACTGTCATGCGCCAACAATGGCTGCTGCAATTGCTCCCATGCTGTCACTGCTTTGTGCCGGCTGACATCGGCCAGATTGGGTGCCTGAATTTCAACCGTATCGATCGGCGTCATGATAAATTGTGTATCAGCTGGCAACACAATGTTGCTGGTGATATAGGCAAATTTCTTTTGATTGCCGGTGACGAGATGAATATTGGTCACTGTTCTTGCCAATTTTTGTGTTGCGGCGGTTGTTGCACCGTCATGGTAAAATAACTCTCGGCTTTATTCTTTTGCAGGATACGTTCAAGCGTTCCATCATAGTGCATATCCTGCAACACAAGGTTGATCATATGTACAAAGCGGTAGTTATCTTGTGCCACCATGAACGCCCAAGGCATTCTCATTGTCATATCAGAATTTAACACAGGCCGCATCTGACCTGGCTGATTTTGCTCAAACGGGAAGATCGTGCTGGTATCGGTGTAGACCGCGTCCGCCTTCCCCGTCATGACGCTTAAAAACAAATCAGACGTCGGCGTGTTTTCAACCAATGTGATATGTTGCGTTTTTGGCAAGAACCTCTCGGTTAAGCTGGCGGCACCTGTGCCATCAATGTAGACAAACCGATAGCGTTCATCATTCATGTTCGTCGTATCTGTAACAGCTGAATTCGTTTTGACCCATGGTGAAAAACGGCTGAACATGACAGGTTCCGAAAAATCGACGACACGCACACGGGCCATCGTAATGATAAGCGGCATACACATCATATCGACGCGTCCTGATTTCACGCTTTCCGCCGCCGTTGCCGGCCCAACCTCTTCATCCCATGATAAGCTCAGTTTCAGACGGTTTGCAATTTCCTTCATGATATCGACACCAACGCCTGAGAATTGTTTTGTATTGATGTCTTTTTGCAAGACGGGCGGCCATTCCAGATAGCCGCACCGGATTTTACCGCTTGCCATCACATGGTCATACGTGTCAGCGCGTTGCGTTTGACCAGCCTTGTCCTGATGGCATGCTGTCAAAGAAAGGCCAAAACTTATCAACGCAAAAATGATAATCTTATTCAATTTTACATAATCCAAATAAACGTAGATCATTATTGATCGGGCTGTGAACAGGCAAAGTTTACGCGTTTACAACGTTAATGCATAGTAGAGTCTGTTTTCCACAGACCTATCCAGCCATGTGACGTTAATCTCTTTATGCGTTTGCACAAAGCCGAATTTCTGATTGGTGGGTTTTGAAGCAGCATTGGTTTCACGATGCCAGACGATCGCCTTCTTAACTATTACGGGAATTAGCAGCCAACTTATACATTATATAATACATTATATTAAGAGAACTTCTTCGGCACACTTATAGTCTTAACGTTCCATTTGGCAGTTGAACGAGAGATTGTGTTTCATAAATTCCCAATTCATAACGACGTCTGTCAAAGTGCTTGTCGGCTTCGTAACCGGGCAAGCCCACTTTGCTTTCAGGCCTCATTCCAGATATTGCGAGCAAACGAGCGTTTTCGACTGTGTGCAAAATCTCTAAGGCAGACTTTTCGGCAATAGGCATGCTGGTTTCAGCGTTAAAATAATGCGCAGGCAATGCTTCATCATATTGATTAAATGCCGTGATTCTAAAATGACCGGTCTTGTCTTTTTCGGCTGTCACATATTTCAAATATGAGTCTGTGACCAGATCTGCAATCGCTACAGTTTCAGCAGAAGGTTCTAGGTCTGATGCTGTTTCCCCAATGTCGAGCGCTTGTGTTTGATATTTTAGCGTGACGTCTTCAAACTTGTGATCATTCACAACATCTAGAAGCTCGTCCAGTTTCGCTATCTCTTGTAATAACTGTGTCCTTTTTTTCTTAATGTCACGTGTGCTTTGTTTGGGCCACAAAATCTGACTTGCCAGAGTTCGGCCTGCGCGAATCTGTTCAGCTTCATTATAAGCAATATCGACTGTTCTATACATGACTAACCTCTTGTTTAAACAAACATTAGCGCACGTCTATTAATATGTCAACATACAAAATGCTAGCTTGTTAAACAACGCAGGCTTCAATGTTGCAGCAAGCTGATATTACAAAATCGCCGCTGTCTCTTCGATCTCGAACGCTTCAACAATATCACCAGCGCGCATGTCGTCGAAATTGTCAAAGGCCATCCCGCACTCGAAGCCTGATGCCACGTCTCGGGCATCGTCTTTGCCGCGTTTGAGCGACTTAAGCGTGCCGTCGTGAACGACAACACTGTCGCGCAGCAAGCGGACTTTGGAACCACGTCTGACTTTGCCTTCAGTGACCATACAGCCGGCAATCTTGCCGAATTTCGTGAGGTCGAAGACCTGGCGAATTTCTGCGTAACCGCTGATGGTTTCTTTTTGCGTCGGTGACAACAGGCCGGTCAATAACGCTTTGACATCATCGATGGCGTTATAGATGACGCTGTAATAACGCGTGTCGATATTCTCACGGCGAATGCCTTCGCGCGCTTGCGGATTGGCACGCACGTTAAAGCCGATGATCAAGGCTTTGGTTGCACGAGCCAAGGACACGTCGGATTCATTGATGGCACCAACGCCCATATGCAAGGTGCGCAAGCCCACTTCGGCGTTGTCTTCAACCAGTTTGTGTAAGGCCGCGTTGATGGCCTCAACCGACCCATGCACGTCGGCTTTAATGATAACGGCCAGTTCGCGTTTCTCGCCGTCTTTGATCTGCTGCAGCATTTCTTCGACGGTCGATTTGCCGGACTTGGCATTCTCCGCTTCGCGTTTTTTGCGGATGCGGTATTCGGCAATGTCGCGTGCTTTGGCATCATCTTCAACGACGACAAAATCATCGCCAGCGTTTGGTGTGCCGTTCAAACCGACCACTTCGACCGGCATCCCCGGACCCGCTTCCTTGATGCGTTTATCTTTGTCATTCGCCATGGCACGAACACGGCCCTGCTCCATCCCGGTAACAAAAATATCGCCGACTTTGAGCGTTCCTTTTTGTACGAGAACGGTAGCCACCGATCCGCGGCCTTGCTCCATGCGGGATTCCAGAACCACGCCCACCGCATCACGGTTCGGGTTGGCTTTGAGTTCCAGCACTTCGGCTTGTAATAAAATGGCTTCTTCGAGTTTGTCGAGATTCATGCGTTTCTTCGCCGAGACTTCGATAGCCATAACCTCGCCACCCATCTCTTCGACAACGATTTCATAGCTCAACAGCATCTCTTTGATCTTTTTCGGATTAGCGTCCGGCAAGTCCATCTTGTTAATGGCCACGATAATCGGCACGTTGGCGGCTTTGGCATGGCTGATCGCTTCAATCGTTTGCGGCATGATGCCGTCATTGGCAGCGACCACCAACACCACGATGTCGGTTGTATTCGCGCCACGGGCACGCATTTCCGAAAACGCGGCATGACCCGGTGTATCGATGAATGTGATTTTCTGATGCGACGGTGTCGTGATCTGGTACGCGCCAATATGTTGCGTAATACCGCCCGCTTCACCGGCGACAACATCGGTTTGGCGAATAGCATCGAGCAACGAGGTTTTCCCGTGATCGACGTGACCCATGATGGTGACAACCGGTGGACGCGCGATCAATGTCTCGACGCCGTCCGCGATGCCTTGCAGATTTTCTTCGACAGACGACTCCGACACACGTTTGACGATATGTCCCAGTTCATTAGCCACCAGTTCAGCGGTATCGGCATCGATCGATTGCGTGACGGTGACCATCAAGCCCATTTTCATGAGCGCCTTGATAACGTCGCCGGAGCGTTCGGCCATCCGGTTCGCTAAATCACCAACGGTGATAAATTCTGGCAAGATAACTTCGCGTACGATTTTTTCGCGCACATCCATCATCATGTGGCGTTTTTCTTTTTCGCGCGCCCGTTTGAATGACGCAACGGAACGGCCGCGTTCAATTTCCGGCTCGCCGCTCAAGGCTTGTGTTAAGGTAATCCGACCATCACGGCGACGGTCGTCACCGCGGCCACGCGTACTCTTGCCGCTGGCACGGGCAGCCGCTTCATCATCCTCACGACGGCCCGGCAATGGCGCACGGCCAACCAAGCCTGCCGCACTGCCTGTCGGACGTGTCGCACCCGCTGTGGTGGCCGGACGGTTGTTGGCGTCGAGACGCTGATTCTCAGCATTTTTACGATCTTTTTCATCGTTTTCGATCGCTTCCATTTCCGCCAGTTCGCGCGCGCGCAATTCTTCCGGCGTCAATGGACGTTTCAATTCGGCTTCGGCTTGCTTAATGCTGGCGGCTTCCCGTTCGGCTTTGGCTTGCGCCTGACCTTCGGCCACTGTAAACGCAAAGCGTGATTTCGGCGGTTCGTTATTGATGTTTTTTAAGGCTTCCAGACGGCGATTATCGACCCGGCTATCAACATTGGCCCCAGCAGTTGGTGTCTGGCGCATAGCCGCAGGCGATGCAGTGACGGGAGCGGCTGCAACCGGTGTCGGCGTGCCGGCTATCTCACCTGGTTTCAACACGCGGCGGCGTTTGACTTCGACAGCAACTGATTTTGTGACACCACCAGAAAAGCTTTGCTTGACGCGGCCGGCATTCGACGAGGCCGCTCCGCCGCCTGTTAGCGCCGGTGCTGCACTGTCTGGCCGTTTGACTGACAAGGTGCCCGCAGGCTTGGCCGACAACGTGTTGCCAGACAATGTATTGCCAGACAGGGTCAGTTTTTTGCCGTCAATGGTGTTTTTCGTATCGCTCATGTTCTGCCTTTAGGGACTGCGCCCTGTGTGTTTTGCTTTCAAAGGCCCCGCCTTTGAAGATTACCGTGAGTCAAAGCCTATCGCAAGCAGTGCCTGCCGGAGGCTTTGACCAAATTCAGTGCCGAAACAAAGATTTATGCCTCTGTCTCTCCCTCTTCATCCGTGAACCAGCTATCGCGGATCGCCATGATGATGGCATTCGCACGGTCCAGTTTCATATTTTTCTCGCCAACGATTTCGACCAGTTCATCGCCAGACAGATCGCCCAGATCATCCAGTGTTTTCACACCGGCTTCACCCATCATAACGGCCATATCCTGTGTCAATGCATCAAACTCTAATAATTCGGTGGTGATGCCCAGATCCTTGATCTTCGCTTGCAATTCTTCATCGCGTTTGGTGACGAACACCAACGCACGATTTTGCAACTCACGTGCAACATCTTCGTCAAAGCCTTCGATGCCGGCCAATTCGTCGATCTCGACATACGCCACGTCATCCAGGGTGATAAAGCCTTCGGCAACCAGCAAATGTGCCAAGACATCATCCACATCGAGTGCCGCCATGAATTGTTCGACACGACGCTGGGTTTCCTGTGTGCGTTTGTCCATCTCTTCGGATTCCGTCAGGATATCAATGTTCCAGCCGGTCAAGTGTGAGGCTAAGCGGACATTTTGTCCGCGACGGCCAATCGCCAATGACAATTGATCTTCCGGTACGACAACTTCGGCGCGTTGGGTTTCTTCATCCATCACAACCTTGGTCACTTGTGCTGGAGCCAAAGCATTCACGAGGAATGTCGCGATATCTGGCGACCATGGCACGATGTCCACTTTTTCGCCTTGTAATTCTTGCACAACAGCTTGGACACGCACACCGCGCATACCGACACACGCACCAACCGGGTCCACGGACGAATCCTTGGTGTAAACACCAATTTTCGCGCGGGACCCTGGGTCACGGGCAACGGCCATAATTTGAATTACGCCATCATAAATTTCCGGCACTTCCTGTTTGAACAGCTTGGCCATGAAATCCGGATGGGTACGCGACAGAAAAATCTGCGGGCCACGCAATTCGCGACGGACATCCATGACATAGGCACGGACGCGATCGCCCATTTTGACTTTTTCGCGTGGAATGGATTCTTCGCGGCGGATAACAGCTTCGGCACGGCCCAGATCGACCGTGATGTTGCCGAAATCAATCCGCTTGACGACGCCGTTGATGATATCGCCTTTGCGGTCTTGGTATTCTTCATACTGGCGCTCACGTTCGGCATCGCGTACTTTTTGGTTGATCACCTGTTTCGCGGTTTGTGCGGCAACGCGGCCAAAATCCATCGGTGGCAATTCGTCGATCAGGAAATCGCCAACAGCGACATCGGTCTTGATGACAATAGCATCCTGCAAATGGATCAACGCGGACTCATTTTCAATTTCGGCATCGTTTTCCACCACTTCGCGATAGCGATACAGACTGATCACACCGTTGGAGCGGCTGATTTTCGCACGGATGTCGTTCTGCAAACCGTATTTGGTGCGGGCAGCTTTTTGAATCGCTTCTTCCATCGCGTCAATGACCTGATCGCGATTAATGCTTTTCTCACGGGCAACCGTGTCGGCAACTTGCAAGATTTCCATTGGGCTTAACTCTCCGTCGAGTCTGTTGTGGTGAGGGATGATTGCAACCGGACACGCTCTAAGGCGGCGTCCTGTTGCGCATGGGAATAATCGATCAGTTCATCAGTCAGCATCAATTTGCCGCGATGCATGACGTTAATGGGAAAGGTAAACTCTTCGTCTTTTTCCAGACGCATCGTCACGTCATCGCCATCGACTTTGGCAAGGACGCCTTCTAGATGGCGGCGGCCATTATAAATGTCCCCCAAGTCAATCTTGGCCTGAAACCCAATAAAGCGGGCAAAATCAGCGGCTTTCATCAGGGGGCGGTCAATTCCTGGGGAACTGACTTCCAGGGCGTAACGATCCCGAATCGGGTCGGCCACATCCATCAAGGCTGAAATGGTGTTCGACAATAATTCACAATCATCGACGGTCATCGGGCATTGATCGACGCGTTCCGCCATGATTTGCAGGGTTTTACGCACATTGCCACGATATTGCACACGCACCAGATCATAGCCCAGATCCACGATAGACGGGGTAATCAATTCAGCAACGCGTTCTTCAATCAGCATACAAAACTCAGGTCATCTGTGCAGGAATTGGGGCCATTAAAAAAGGCGAGCTTTCCAGCTCACCTTAACGGCGTTCCAAATTTGTCTTATCTATACGCGCAAACGGCCGGAATGACAAGCTTTTTCTCCTGTGCATTGTGGGGAGCCAGTTGCGCTTTGACAGCCTTCCGCCTAACATGACACTCATTCCACTTTATTGTCATATGCATAATTTTCTCACCCTCTACCGGACCTTGACTGTTCTCAGCGCGCCCATTTTAAAAGCGCTTCTGCATCGCCGGTTACAGCATGGCAAGGAAGATGCCGTTCGCTTGTCAGAACGGATAGGGCAACCCAGCCTGCCACGACCAACGGGGAAATTGCTGTGGGTGCATTGTGCCAGTGTTGGTGAGCTGCTGTCTGTCATTCCCCTCCTGAATATACTTTTGGAGCAAAAACCGGATTGGCAGGCTTTGATCACGACCGGCACTGTCACCAGTGCAGCCTTGTTCGCAGAACAGGTTAAAAATCTGCCAGCCGGTCGCGTCATCCATCAATTTATTCCGCTGGATCATCCCGCATGGGTCAAACGGTTTCTAAATCATTGGCAACCGGATGCGGTGTTGTGGCTGGAATCGGAACTCTGGCCGAATTGGTTACAGGCCATTAAAACGCGGCATATCCCGTCTCTGTTATTGAACGCCCGCATGCGGCCAAAAACGGCACGCACCTGGCAATTCTTAAAACGTGAAATTACAGAAATGCTGAGTGGCTTTACGGCTATCCTCACCGGCTCACGCGACTTTGTCGCGTTGTTTAAACAGTATGGCGCAAAAGATGTGTCTTACATCGGCAATATTAAACTGGCGAACCCGGCGCCGGGTGTGGATGCGACAAAACTTGCAGACCTGTGCGCTATCATCGGCGATCGTCTGTGCATCGGCTGTCTGCAAAGCCATCCAACCGATGAACCATTTGTCGCCGAAAATATCATGCGCCTTAAAGCAGATTTCCCGACCGTGTTGAATATTACCGTGCCGCGTCACGCCAAACGCGGACCGGAGATCGCCAGTGAGCTAAACGCTATGGGCTTAAATGTAGCCTTGCGTAGCAACGGTGAACCCATCACATCAGACACCGATGTCTATATCGCCGATACCATGGGTGAAATGGGCTTGTGGTATAGTCTGTGCGAGTTTGGCGTCATCGGTGGATCATTCTTCCCGTTTGGCGGACAAAACCCGTTTGAAGGCACGCATGACGGTTGCATCCCGGTTTATGGCCCGCACATGTTCAATTTCAAAGCGCTGACGGAATGCGTCGAAGAACGGCACGTGTCGGTCAGCGTTCCTGATCGCGATGCGCTTTATCCCGCCCTGTTCCATCTGTTGCAGCAGCCTCAAGAATTACGCATCAAGCAAATTGCAGCAAAAGAATTGGCGACAGAGTCTGGCAATATTTTGCCACAGACCGCCGATTATATCATCAAAACCATTATGCCGTCATGACAAAATTTCTAGCTTACCTCCGCCGCCATTTGTTCAAGACGCCGCAATTCTGGCGTCACCTGACGTCTGGCCGGACAGCAATTGTGCAAACCAAACTTTTGAAACCGGTCGGACGTCTCTATGGCCGGATCGTCACCTGGCGTGCCACACGTCCGGCGCAATTCACCGCTGATATGCCGGTGATTTGCGTCGGCAATTTCACACTGGGTGGCAGTGGCAAAACGCCGACTGTGCATCTGGTTGCGACCATTCTCAAAGCCTGCGGCAAAAAACCGGCGATCCTGCTGCGCGGTTATGGCGGCACGGCCACCGGCCCGCTACGCATTGACGTGACACAACACAGCGCGCGGCTGGTTGGCGACGAAGCGTTGCTGCACGTGCATGTGGCACCGACCTGGGTGTCCCGCAACCGAGCCAATGGTGCCAAAGCCATCATGGCAACCGGTGACTTCGATTGCATCATCATGGATGACGGCGCACAAAACCCGCAACTGCATAAAGACATGATCATCAATGTTGTCGATGGCGGTGTCGGTATTGGCAATGGCTTGGTATTTCCGGCTGGTCCGTTGCGCGAAGAGATTGTGCCAGCATTATCACGCAGCCAGGCGGTTATGGTCATCGGGAATGATCGCACCGGCATCACAAAAATCTTGCAACAGCGCATGAGCGTGATCCGCAAACCGGTTTTCAATGGGCAGATTATTCTGGCCGAGCCGGTCGACCATCTGCAAACACAAAAGCTGTTGGCGTTTGCCGGCATTGGCCGTCCCGATAAATTTTACCAGACCTTGCGCGATCAGGGATTAACGCTGGTCAAAACCAAAGATTTCCCCGATCATCATCCCTATTCCGGTAACGACATTAAAACATTGGCTATTCAGGCGACAGCATTGGATGCGCATTTGCTGACAACGACTAAAGACTGGGTGCGCATTCCGGCCGGTTATCAGCATCTGGTGGAATTTTTATCCGTCCGTCTGGATGTGCCAGCGATTGACGACCTCACTCAACTTCTTTTATCTGCGTGGCGATAAACCGATGCGTATTCCAAAACTATCACATTTGGCACAGGCGGCATTGGCTTACACCGCTTACGGAATTTTTTCCGTGCTGCCATTGGATGCCGCTTCCAACATTGGCGGCTGGCTGGGTCGGGTTGTCTTGTCTCGTATCCCGATGTCTCAACGTGCCATTCAAAATCTAACATTCGCCATGCCGGAACTGACTGCTGCACACAAAAAACAAATCGTGCGTGAGATGTGGGATAATCTGGCACGCAACGTCGCCGAAATGCCGCATGTGCAAAAATTAGTCAAACAAAACCGCTTACATACTATTGGTTTTGACCATATCGAGGAGGCCTTGAAAGTCGGCAAAGGTGTTTTGATTGTCGGTGGTCACATCGGCAATTGGGAGGTCGGGCCGGTGATTTGCTGGGATAAAAAAATCCCGGTCACTGCCGTGTATCGCCGCCCCAATAACATGCTGATTGATCCGCTGCTGCGTCACATGCGCCGTTTTGTGACCCCTGATCTGTTGCCCAAGGGCGCAAAAGCTGCTGCCGGCATTCTCAAAACACTGCGCCAGAATGGTGCGGTCGGTCTGTTGATTGATCAGAAAATGAACACCGGCGGCGAGATGCTGCGCTTTTTCGGGCAGCCTGCCATGACCGGTCTGGCGTCGGCACAATTAGCAATCAGAACGGGCGCGCCCTTACTCGTAACAACCAGCGTTCGCGAAAAAAACGGGCACTTCACCTTTACAGTGTCACCGCCTATTCCAAAACCGGACGGCCTGCCATTGCAAGACGCAGCGCTTGTAATGACGCAGCAAATCAATGACATGTTTGAGGCGCATATTCGCCGCTATCCCGGTCAATGGTTGTGGCTGCACCGGCGGTGGAATAACCGCCGCAAACCATGGGATACATCACCTGATGAAAAGAAAATTCAATCCTGAAAAAACCCCGCACGAAGCGGGGTTTTTCATTTCAAGTATCAGATTTTAAGCAGAGATATAATCGCGCTCACGTCCGCCTAAGGCTGCTGCAACAGAGGCAATGAATGCACCGATCAGCATGGACAAGAACGTGAAGATTGCAATTGACGCAGCCGATTTACGGGCTTTGTCTGCAACATCTTTCGCCTTGACCTTGGCAGCGTCAATCTGAGCAACCAGATTGTCAACGCGGCGATTGGCCTCCACGTCACTGACGCCAGCACGACGGGCCACCAACTGTGACAAATAGGTTTTGTCTTCAGCTGTGAATGCGCCGTCTTTTGCGGCAGTCATGATAATGCGCATTGTCTCCATGCGGATTTCACGGTCATTGGCTGGAGCAGCCGTTTGTTCAGAACGGAACAGCGTATCGATATAATAATCGGTTGCCATTGGTTCCATACCACCTTTACCGCCACCGGCTGGTGGTTTAGCAGCCATGGCTTGATGCGCCATAGCACCTGCACCCAGTGTTGCAGCGGCTTGTGTACCAGCACCGACCATCGTTGACGCAGCAGAGGTCAAGAAACACGCTGTAATCAAAGTCGCAATCGACCATGTCAGGAAACCATGTGCGGTATCACGGAAAAACACTTCATCATTATGCGTGTAATTCCAGCGAATGCGCAAACGCCCGGCCAGATACCCGCCAAGACCCGAGGAGATCCACTGCGTGACGATCATCCAGATAATAGCACCGATCGCCAGACCCTTCGCGGATGCGCCTTCATCAGTCCAGGGTGACAACATCGCCAAGCCGAGGCTTGAACCAAAAATCGTCAAACCCAATGTAACCACAGCGGCTGTTACACCACCGGCGATAATTGCCGGCCACGCTACAGCAGCTGATTTGCCACAGATGCCATGCACTGTGGTATCGACAGGCATAGCCGTGCCGACATTCGGATAAATTTGTGTCATGATTGAATACCTTGCTGTAGCTTAGTGATTAAAGAAGAGAGCGAGCAAGATCACAATTGGCAGGGGGAGACCCAGCATCCAAAGCAATAGACCTTTGCCAAAACCAATATCAGCCATGATTATCTCCATAATTTTTTGTTATAACGGGGGGGTTGTGCGAAACCTGATGGTTCGCTTATTGCTAATTTGCGCTTGAACATCATAAACTTGCGCTGCGCTTCTGAGATGGAAATATAAAATTGGTATAAGTTCGTCTCATGACCATTCCATCGGTTTGAACACACCACGGCAAAATTATGTTTAAACTCTTAAATTTAAAAAGCGATTCGGATCAAAGGGATAATCTATCCACTGTAATTTCCCCTTTTAAAGCTGCACAATCATAGATATAACGGCCATGCCTGCCAGCTCTATTCACAAGGATTGCTTATGCTCTGTCGTTTCGTATTACTATACTGCATGGCAATCTTGGTAACAGCATGTGCGACAGCGCCCGAAATTGCAAAAGATATTCATTATGCGGCACAATCCCCAGTAGACAATCAATCCGCCGCCGCCTTCCCGCTGGAACAAGCCATTCAGACAGATACCACCACTACAACGACCACTAGCCCTTCGCAATTGTCCAGTTGTGAACGATCATTCGCCATGATCATGGCCGAAGCCACCAAAAAAATTGACGCGCGACGTCCATTGTAGTGAAAGCCTCTAAATAATGCTTTAACTGTTCAGTTTAAGATTGTAATTTCAGGTTTTATGCCTATACATAAAGCTATGAACACTCCCAATCATTTGGATAAAATCAGCGGCAGTTTTTTGTTAGGCGCATGTGGCGATGCACTAGGCGCCCCGCTAGAGGCAATCTTCAATTTGAATGACATTATCCAAACCTATGGATCAGGTGGTTTGGTTGACATGATTCCATTTGAAAGTGCGTTTGAAACAGGCCGCAATTTTCCAGCCGGCGTCATCACAGATGATACGACCATGGCCATGACGACAGCAGCGGCTGTCATACTAACCTGTCAGACAGCCAAACCCAATGATACACAATTTTCTGAAAAGCTCCGCGCTAATTTATGGCAAGGTTATTTGAATTGGGGTCAGCATCAGGATGATGGCGCGCCTTTAGCCCATAAAATTGATCCAACACTTGCATGGCCAGACAACACTGAAAAATTTTGGTTTTATTGCGGAGCGGGCCGCGGCACCATAGCCGCTTTGCTACAAGATAAGCCCGGCTCTCTAACAGCTCCAATGAATTATAACTGTCGCATCCGGGACCGGGAAACAAAAGGACCCAATTCAGGTTGCGGCGGCATGATGCGCGTTGTACCAATAGCTTTATTACCCGATATAACGGCACCGCAAATTTTTGAATTGGGTTGTGAGTCTGCAGCCATCACGCATGGCGATCCGGGGGCCTATGTTGCAACAGGCATAACCGCTCTTTATACCCATTTTGCCGCCAATAATTTGTCTATGACAGATATTTTCTTTGAAACAAACCAGCTTTTAGAAAATTACAAAACCAATCCGATTTATAAGGACGGGATTGATGATTGCCAGACCGCCGTCGCCTTATCCGTCATGTACGCCGAAATCAATGATCACACACCGTTAATGAGTGTTATAGACATGATACCAAAAAATGTTGCCGAATTGACAGCTAAAAGGGTTTATCGCAACCCGTTTTTAGCTGTCCCTGTACTCGCACAAACAGCTTATGCCCTGGCCTGTGCCGAACTTAATGACCATACGGATCTTGCAGCTATAAAAAACACAATGGTTGTCAGCGCCAATCACAGCGGTGACAGTGATTCCGTTGCCGCCATTGTTGGCAACGTACTAGGTGCCCGTTATGGAACAGCCGCGATTCCAACTGTCTGGCTCAATAAACTTGTGCAAAAAACCGACATTACAGCCATGGCTGATGCATTTTACGCATCTGTCCACCCGCCAGCATTACACACCTAGCAACAACCAAGATAAAATAAGACCGGCGCTGCTGACAAGATCCGAACTCGCGGTCCATTAAAATACGAATGATGTACCCTAGAGCAGCCTATAAAAATAATATGAAACTTCTTCAAAAGCTTAATAATATATTATTTGGCCATCCAATGCTTTTTGTTCAGATTAATAACCACCTAATAACATGGCTGCATAGGGCAAAAGTGTGGTGCTGCTGACAAGATTCGAACTTGCGACCCCCGCATTACGAATGCGGTGCTCTACCAGCTGAGCTACAGCAGCATATACCATAATTCTCAAAATGGCTCTCTTATTAGGTAACCACTCTGGCACATTGCGATATGTGCAGTCGCAGTAGATACCGCGTTTGACTGGTAAATTCAAGAGTGGCACTTTTGGCAATACGCCGATCCGATGTGACAAAGCTGGAACCTGGCTAGTTGTCTCGATGTAGGCTGATGACGCATCCTTGAAACCATTAAATAACTTTACCAATTCAGTTTTATCGAAGAATAAATTTTTATAAGTAAGTAAACGGGTTTGCATTCTTGTTCCAAACCAATTCAATACATGCTTTGTGTAAGCCTTTACTTAAAAAATTACTATGCAACAATTAGCCTCTCCAGTTTATGTGATGTTCAAGCAGTATTTTTCCAAATGCTGCTTATAAAATTCTAATGCACCTGTGATATCTGGATTTTTAAAAATGTCATAAATTCCGTAATCTGGAAGGATATCAAAGCCTGCAAATTTGTAATTGGATGTTATGTGTAAAAATAAATCATCCGTTCCTTTACCACAAAACAGAATGCTATCAGGATTGTCAAAAGTTTCTTTTGGCGCATTCCAAGTTGCGGACACCATAAACTTTTTACCTGTTGCATTACCACCTGAGCCGTATTGTTTGCTTGGATCCTGACGTGTGCGTCCATCCCCTGTTAGCAAAATTTTCGATTGCAAACCGGCGTTAAAAACCTCGTCGACATATTTTTTATAAATCCACGGGGCAGAGAACCAGTTCACAGGTGTCTGAAGAATAACCAGGTCAGCTTTTATGTGTTTTTCGATTTCTAAATCTGGGTCATAACCGCGTTCAACGAAAGTTTCGGCAACGTCGTGCCCATGTTCGATGAAGAACGTTTTTGCGAAATCCATGAAGGTTTGGTTGAGTTTACCCTCTGACCAGCCGGGATAATTAAGATGTGTGTTAATGAGGAGTATATTCATTGATCGTTCCTTATGATTACTTCATTTGATCGTGTCGCTTGCAAAGCAAAAGGTGTGATTGCCATTGAACATTCTCTCATCGCTAGGACGTGTTATTTTATATCTATTGGCAGCTGAATTTCATTCAAGCTGATATAGTGTTAATAATTCTAGCCGTATCAATTTTATTGACACAAAAATGTATTTAAATTTTTGAAAAATTTGACACCTTTATTTGTAATAATTTATAGGTCAACCAATACATTATTATAAAACCCAACAAATTATCTACGTCCTCAGATTGAATAACGTTTACAAGGCATCAGGATCTTTATGTTATTCCCCAAATGTAAAGGCGTAGGCTTCCAATCCTGGCTCTGACGCTTCGATATCAAACAGACCGTTTTGTGGCGTTTTCTGGTCAACAAGTTCATAGAGTGTGTTGCGTGTCACGCTGACTTGGCCATCTTTGACGTCTTGTCCGCTGTTATTCGTGCCAACCGCCTTACCATTGAGATGAACAGTTGCATGGATAGGTTTGCCTGTCGCAGTCCCTAATACTAAAAACAATTTCTTAGCCTTAAAGTTCATTTGCAGCGACCCCCCGTTATCCACAGCTGTTATTTTTTCGGCACCGACAGTCCATTTTCCGGATAAGGCCCAGTTGTTAAGCGGCAGGAATTTCGGCAATGTATAGGCAGCTGGTTTATCTTCAATCCGTTCGGGAGTGCCGGCATAGCGTTCTCCTCGCCCGTAACCGACATAGGTTTCAGGCGACTGGTCAGAGGAGAACGCGGTCGCTGGTTTTACTGTATTATCAGCCTGATCGTCCAGCCCCAGCAGATAGCGAATATTATGCTCCGTCTTGTTATAGTTGCCTTCGCCGAAATGGGTGTAGACAACGTGGCCGTTCTTATCAATCAGATAATGGGCCGGCCAGTATTGATTGTGGAAATTACTCCAAGTACCAAGTTTATTGTCTAAAGCCACCGGATAATGGATTCCGTGTTTGACTAAAGCCGCTTTGACGTTGTCAGCATTCTTTTCAAACTCAAACTCTGGTGCATGAACACCGATAATGACCAAACCTTTGTCACGGTATTTTTTATCCCAGGCTGTAACGTACGGCAAGGTCCGGACGCAGTTAATACAGGAATAGGTCCAGAAATCGACCAGTACGACTTTGCCTTTCAGCTGTGCCATTGTCAGTGGACTGGAATTCAACCATTGCTGGATCTCTGCAAATTCCGGTGTTGAGTAGGCTTTTTCAAGACCATTCATCAAGCCCGCCATCGGTTGTTCCGTTTGGGTCACTGTTTCTGTATGCGAGAATAATGACTGGGCATTGCCACCCGAAGCGATAAAGGCAACAGCCAGCAAGATAACAATACCAAAACCTTTACGGATGGCTTCAGCGTGGGTGGTAATGAAACCAAGTTTCGTCATGATTTTTCGTCCTGTCAGTGAGATGATGAGCATGGGCAATCCCGCACCTATGGCAAACGGGATGATAATAAACAGGCTTTGCAGATCGGTTTCCTGCCGAATGACCTGCACTAGGACGACTGCCAGAATTGGCCCCGCGCACGGTGTCCAGATCAGGCCTATAAAGGCGCCGATGACGATACCGCTTAGTAAGCCATCCGGTTTATTACCGGTCGAGTATTTACTTCCCGCATGGGCAAAACTTTGCGTCAGGCCACTGAACTTTTCGGACAGCTTAGACGATAATAAGACCAGTCCGAACAGGGCCAGAAGGACCAATGAGGCGTTTTTAATAACATCCAAATCAATGCCAAATGCATTCACAATCTTGCGTGATGCCAAAGCAAATACGCTAAACGCCAGCACAAAGCCGATAATGATGCCAAAAGGTCGTTTACGCCCGCCATCAATAGAAGCGGATAAAACCAATGGTAAAACTGGCAGAATACAGGGTGAAGCAATTAGCGCGACGCCTTCAGCCAGGGCCAATGCAGGTTCGATGAAATTGATCATAGGGTTTTAAGCCTTATCTGGAATAAACGTGAGTGCGACGCCATTGTTGCAATGACGCAAGCCTGTTGGTGGTGGGCCATCATCGAAGACATGGCCTTGATGTCCGCCACAGCGGGCACAATGATATTCCGTACGCGCTGTAAACATCTTCATATCGGTCTTGGTTTCAATATGACCTTTGATCGGTGCATAGAAACTCGGCCAGCCGGTGCCACTGTCAAACTTTGTATCCGAAGAAAATAAAGCGAGGTGACAGGCTGCACAGGCAAAAATGCCATTGTGCTTTTCATGGTTAAGCGGACTGGTGAAAGGGCGTTCCGTCCCGTCTTCACGCAATACGTTATACTGTTCTGATGTCAGGATTTTCTGCCATTCAGCATCATTTTTATTAATTTTCGCTACGGGAGAATTAGCCATTTCTGTATTCGCTGCTAACACTTTACGCCATGGCAAGACACTACTGATCGCTAAAAAACCTAAAGCACCAAGCGTATTATGCAGGAAGGAGCGTCTGTTCATGGCAAAGCCTTTCAATGAAATGGTGAAAATGCAGGGTGCTTATACAAACAAATTAGCACCCTGCTCTGTTAACGGATGGTTCTTACTTGCTCATACCATCGTCTTTTTTCATCATGCCGTCGTCTTTTGACATGGCATCGTCTTTCATCATCCCTTTATCCATATCTCTCTTCATGGACTTATGGGTCATTTTTTTATGATCCATTTTGGCTTCCATTGGTTTCTTTTCCATCATGGCGCCATCGGCTTCTGGTTTGGCCATCATTTTGTCGTTTGTCATGGCATCATCCATCGCGTGAGACACAACAGGCGCACCGGACAGCAGAGCAGCAACGGCGGCAAAAGTTAAAAGGGTCTTGGACATGGTAAACTCGTTCTTTCGTTTGTAGACAGAAAAGAACCGGCCGCTAGAATGGGTCCGGTTAACAGGCCAGACAGCCTGCATGTCAGGTATTACGCTGGCGGCAGGACAAAGGTTACACAGTCATGAAAATAATTTGTAAGATCAGATTGTAACCTTTTACCGGATTCAAACGTATTCTATGGATGAACAGTGGCAAACCTGGATGCGACAAGCCCAAGCCGGCGATAAGACGGCCTATGGTGAACTGTTGTCTGCCGTCCGTCCCTGGCTGGTGCGGTTCTTTGGCAAGCGTGGTCAAACTGCCGCACTCGACGATCTTGTGCAAGAGACGATGATGACGCTGCATGAGAAACGCCACACCTATGATCCGAACCAGCCGTTTTTGCCGTGGCTTAGTACGATCGCCAAACACCGGTGGATCGATCATCTGCGCAAAGTCTCGCGCCGGATGGAAACATTGTTTGACGATGAGATGAGTGTGCCAGTGTGTGACCCAAATACGACAGCTGGCCGCGACGTCGCGACTTTGTTATTGCAATTGCCAGCCGCGCAGGCCGAAATTATGGATTTAGTGAAGATTAGAGAAATGACGATTGAGCAAGCCGCACAACAGACAGGACATTCGCCATCATCCGTGAAGGTGATGATCCACCGCGGTCTCAAAAAACTGATTGCCAATGCCAAAGCAGAAGAATTTCAGCATGACATTTGATCCTCTCATTATACAGCTAATTGATGACCTCAAACCGATCCGAGTCATGACTTTGTGCCGATTGACCCTCTATAGTCTCATTTGTTTTACCGGCTTACTTATTTTATTGATGACAGTGTTGGGCATTCGTCCCGATTATCAAAGCGCCATCGAAACTGGTTCCATGTTCTGGAAGCCGGGGTTGTTCATTTTATGCAGCCTGTCGGCCATCCTTTGCGTTTATGCCACCAGTTTGCCCGGTCGAGCAATCAAGACGATCTATTTGATACCTGCCCTTGTGTCTGTTTTGTTTCTGTGCGGGTTACTCATCCACGTGTTCGCTCACTTTGACATGAATGATGTCGCAACCGCCATGACAGACCGCCGCGCACCTTATTGCCTGGGTATTGTTACTATATTTGGCGCGATTATTCTGGCTGTTTTATGGCGTGTCTGGCTAACCAAAAGCGCACCAATACATCCTGGTCTAGCCGGAGCCTTGGCTGGAGGCTGTAGTGGCTTTATCGCTGCTTCCGCTTACGCATTCCACTGCGGTCAGGATCATCCGTTTTATCTGGTCACCTACTATGGCCTGCCGATTTTATTGCTATCAGCTATTGGCGCGCGGTGCGGGAAACGATACTTGAAATGGTAACAATATAATTAGCAAACCGACGGTGCGATCTTATCTTGCAAGCAATCATCGCTTGTAACATTTGATGATTTATAAAATCGCGAAACTCTTACTGATTAATTCATTAGTCAGTTGTTATGCTGTTATTAATTTCGATGAGAGCAAAGGGCAGCATTTTAAAATATATATTAAGTCTCCCGTTTACGCGTATTATAACATATAGGGGCGTTAATGCTGTTCGGGTCGTCTTCACTCGTTGGCGAAAACCCTAAACGACTCTCAGATAATAATGATGGGATTGTGCAACGTTTTAGTTTTGTCATTGTCACCGCTCTCGCGATAAGATCGGAGAGGAATTAAACCACGACACTCACCAAAAACAACTTCATGGAACTGGCGGATAGTCTCGAAGCACGGTTGAGCGTCTATTGTATCCTCCAAACTTTGGGCCGTTGAACTTTGGTTGAGAGTCTAGCCATGCTTTTACATCACTTTTGAGATAGCGTACGGTACGGCTACTTTGAAGTTCGATGAATGGAATCCCATCACCCTTACACCAATCTTATTGGGTTTAATGCGTTAACACACAGTTTTGTACAGCTTAAAAGTGATAAATAGATAGGCCGCTGAAAATTACGAACGGTGTGCTCTGGCAACTGAGCGGTAGCGGCTTAAAAACCGGCTCTTTTTACGATAACCGCTGAAGTTTGGCAAGCGTCCCGGGAAAGCAAATATTGACCCTAGAACGCCCAGGCCATGCGGACGAAGCCAGCGTGGGCTGTGTAATTCTGTTTGATCTGAGCGTCGTATTGCGCGCTCAGATCGAACCCGTCATGGCTGTAAAAGCTGAGACCTGCCCCCAGGTTAAACGTGCTACGCGCCGGGTCTGTGCCTTGGGTGTTAAAACTGGCACCACCGCCCGTGAAATTCGACGCCGTTTGAATACTGTCGCCGATGGCGTCATAAGTATAACCAGCATGCACCGATGGTGACAGGGTTCCACCCGTTACCGCCAACGGATAAGCGATTTGTGTGCCGATGGTAAATTCCAACGCATCCTTATCCTGCGTCGACCCGTTCAAATTCAAACCGCCCGCACCCGTTTCGTGAAAATCGTCGGTCGCCAGATGCGTGTAGCGCACACCAATTTTTGGCGTGATGGTCAAAGGCGATTGCTTGGGCAGCGGCGTCCAGTTTTGCCCAACCGCCAGAGCGGCCACATATTGCGCGCTGTTATAATCGGCTTTGGCCTGGGCACCAGCAACACCGCCGACGTTAAACCGTGTACGGTCGATCGTATTATACCCATAGCCCAGCGCGCCCTCGATAAAGGTCTGACGCGGTAAATTATAATCGCCATAAAGTTGCAGTTGATAACTGTCAATATCACTGTGGGTCGCATTCACATTATCGGCGTCGGCCTTGGTCTGGCCATAGCTGAATGAGACGCCAAGCGTTGCATTATCCACTAGACGATCTGTATCAATACCGGCTGTGAGACCGATCGTGTCAGCCTGGTAACCGGCCACCCCGTCCCGCACCCCTTTTGCGAGACTTTTGTCGCAAACGGTCGCAGCCAGACGCGCCGGTCAAGGGCGTCATCGCCAGACGACATCCCTGTCTCCCCGCTGCGCAAATCGGCCATCCGGTCGGTGGCCAAATTTTGTGACTGCACGGCCATTGTGTTGGCACTGTCGCTGGCGCTGTTATCGGCTGTGGGTGTGACAGACTCCAATGTTCTGCTCATCGCTGCCTGATTATCCAGACTGGCTAAACGCACTTGCAACGCTGCAATCTCGGCATTATCGCTGGCCAGATTATTTTCCAGCACCGCACCCAATGTTGCCATTTTCGGCCCGGCAAGCGTTTGCAAACCACCTGCCACGCGTGTCGCGGCAACCGTTGCGGTGTCGGTCGTGCTGCCAGCGGTCGTGAAATCATACAACAACGAAGTATCAGACATCTGTGACGCATTCGGCAAGGTCACGACACCGCCATTATTAGCTTGGGCAAAGGTGTAAGCCGTACTCGCCGGTGGCAGGTCACTGTTCGGCGCGATGCTGAACACGATATTGGCTTGCGACAGATCAGCACCACCATGCGACACGATCAAACGGCCCGGCAATAAAAATGTGTTGTCAGCACCAACTCCAATCGCCAGCGTTCCGGTACTGGCAGCGTTATAGCTGTCGACCGTCAAATTTTTATCGGCTGCAATCGTCAAACGGCCATTATTCAACAAGGCACCATGTGCCACATTGTGATCCCACACTGTCATGACGCTTTGGGCATCTGTCGCAATAGTGTACAAGCCGCCAATGGCCGTGCGCAAATTAAGCGTTCCAGCTGGACCGACATGAAGATCCAGTGTTCCACTTGAGGTAATAGTTTGCGTGGCCGTGATCGCCTGATTAATGTTCAATGCGTTCGCACCGCTGCCAAAATCTAGATTGCCGTAAAACGCGCCGCCATTGAGATCCAGCTGGTCGTTCCCCGCACCCAATTGCAGCGCGTTTGCAACATGTGTCCCGCCTGAAATAACGATATGATCATTACCACTACCGGTTGTGATGGCCGTGTTCCCGGCGTTCGTTGCACCGCCACTCAAAGTCACAACATTATCGCCATCACCGGCATTAATCGTGCCATTCAATGCGCCGCCAGAGATTGTAATCGTATCCGCATCAATCCCGCCGATGACATTGCCAGTGACGGTGCCACCATTGATAGCGACAGTGTTGGCACCATCGCCAAGCGAAACATTCCCAATAAGTGTGCCACTGTCATTGATAAAATTTTGCGCGCCGGTGATAGCTGTTACCTCACCACGGATCACGCCGCGATTGATCACTGTGCCACCAATATTGCCAGCAAAACTTACCGCATGTGCCTGCCCGATTCCCGTACCATCGGCAATCAGTGACCCGGTGTTGATCAGCGCATTGCCACCATTGGTGTTTTGTGACGCATTAATGGCCAAGGCAATTGCGGTGTTATCCAAGGCGGTATTGGTGACAAGGCCATTGAGTAATAAACTATTGGATGCTGTCTGATTGCTACCCAATACAAATGTCGCAATTGTACCGTTCGAGGTGACGTTCCCTAGATGAACCAGATAGCCGAACTCGCCCTGCATATCCAAAGCAGTACCGAGATTTGATTGGATCGTGCCAGTGTTATCAAACACCGTTGTCGATGTGCCGAAATCGATAATGACACCGCGCGATGCGCCATCTATTGTGCCACTGTTCACAAATCCTGCATTGCCCAACGTGCTACGGCTATCAATGCCTTTGGTGTCACTAGTGATGGTGGTGCTGTTGTTAAAACTTGATCCTGCCGCCGTGTTGGTAATAAACACACCTGACACACCGGTTTCATTGATCAGCGCCGTAGTGACGATGGCCGTATTCGGTGCGCTGACAACAAGTGCCGCATGAGCTGTTGATAATGAACTGCACGTTAAAACAGCAAGTGCGGTTCCCACTAGCAGGACGGCAGATAAACGGCTTTGCAACATACAAATCTCCGGCGCTTTAACGCTCTTAGGAAGTGTGCATACAGATGTATGCTCATTCTATAATTGCAAATTGCGGCGGTGCAAAGACCAAATTGACAGCGTTAACTGACTGATATCAAAACAGATAAGCTTCATATCATCTTGTGATCAAAAAGAAACAGCCAGATGTCATAAACAGGCTTTTCCGTTAAGATTACAAAACATGAAGCACAAAAAAAGCCGGTTTTAGAAACGAATCTAAAGACCGGCTTTGCTGATTAACAGGTATTACTTTGTTTTACCGGTTACCGGTTCCGTTTTGGCATCAGGCGCAGGCGCTGCTGGATCAGCCGGCTTTGGTGCTGCCGCTATTTCAGCAGCCTTATCATCATTGGCTTTATCCTGTTGCGCCACAGTTTTGCTGACTTTCGGTAATTTATCGGCGATATCATTTTCCTTGCCAACACACGTTGGATGACCAAAGCCGCTGGTGCTGTTGTTCAAATGAATGTCATAGATGATCTGGTCGGTCTTATCTGACGTCGGGCCATTTGGCACATAGTCCAGGCTCATCATATGGCGCATACGCCAGGCAATGTTGTGATCGGCGCATGACGTGTCACCACTAACGCCAAGACCACCCAAAATTTTTCCAGCATTGTTATACAGCGCCAAGCCGCCGCCAAACACATTGATCCCACCCAGAACATGGCCCACCATCGGGTCGTTCTTTTTGCCGTACTGCACAGCCGGCCCTTTATAAGCCACGGCGACATCAACCGGGTTGCTGTCTTGAATACCAAACAGGAAACCGTTCGGCTGTGCGCCAGTGAACAGATTGGCCGTTGATAGCGCATAACCGGCTAGGCTAAAGGCATTCGCGGTATTGGCTTTTTGCGCCGCAATCACACGGCTACCGGGCCATTGGGCATCCATCGTGCTACCCGAATAGGCCATCACACAGACCACACCGCCACGGTCAACGATCGCGCCCCACATGTCGTTATTCAATCCGCCATTATCATCTTTGCGTGCGCTGATCAACGCCGATTTGAGCGTTTCATAGGATGGCAACATCTTGCACGTTGCTGGTGCATCACTGAGCAGTTTATCTGCAACTTTGGGAGCTGCCGAAGCAAGGCCAACAACAGATAAGGTTAAAAAAGATGTTGTGATCAGTGATAAACCAAAGCGCATAATGAACTCTCTGTATAAGTAGGGCGGAAGTGTGTTCTTTTGAATGTAATCGCTTACACGCAAATGTCGAGACTGAAACTTAATTCACCCAGAATTGACACATCATGATTTAAGCAGCTTCTGTTGTGTGAGATAGCGGTACACTGTGCAACGCCTCCGGCGCATGCGTTGTAAACACGTCATGCAAACAGCGCACCAGTTGATCAATATGTGCCGCCGTGTGCAATGGTGATGGCGTCAACCGAATACGCTCTGTTCCATAGGGCACGGTTGGATAATTCAATGGCTGGGCATAAATATGATGTGTGTAGAGCAGCATATCCGTCATCGCGCGGCATTTGATCGGGTCGCCGACCATCACCGGAATAATATGCGTCGGTGTTTCGCGGTGTGGAATACCGGCCTTGGTCAATGCGCGTTTTGTTGCATGGACTGCAGCCTGATGCTGACGGCGCAGATTCAATCCATTTTTGAGCAAGGCAATGCTGGTGCGGGCGGCGGCACAAATGGCCGGTGGAATGGATGTGGTAAAAATAAAACCGGACCCAAAGCTGCGCACCCCGTCAATCAACGCCGCATCACCGGCAATGTAACCGCCCACCACGCCAAACGCCTTGCCCAATGTGCCGTTGATGATGTCGATCTGGTCGTGCAACCCTTCGCGCTCGGCAATACCGGCACCGGTTGCGCCGTACAAACCCACCGCATGCACCTCGTCCAGATAGGTCAAGGCACCGTATTGTTTAGCCAGGGCAATGATCCCCGCCAGATCACCGATATCGCCATCCATCGAGTAAACGGATTCAAACACAATAATTTTCGCTTGTTCTGTTGGATAGTTTTGCAACAGGCTTTCCAGATGCGCCAGATCGTTATGGCGGAAGACATGTTTCGCACAACCGCTTTGCTTGACCCCCTGAATGATCGAGGCATGGTTTTTGTCATCCGAGAAAAAAACGCAATCCGGAAACAACTGCCCCAACGTCATCAAGGCCGTTTGATTGGCGACATAACCGGAGCTGAACACCAGAGCCGCTTCTTTGGCATGCAAACGGGCAATCTCTTTTTCCAGCAACACATGTTCATGCGTCGTGCCGGAAATATTGCGTGTGCCACCCGCGCCCGCGCCATACCGTTGCGCTGTATGGCACATCGCCGCAATCACATCCGGGTGATGTCCCATCCCCAGATAATCGTTGCTGCACCACATCGTGATTTGCATGTCGGCATAATCACAGGGGCGGTGCACGGCAGATGGGTAAGCCCCGACCTGTCGCTCGATATCAATAAACCGCCGGTAATTGCCTTTTTCTTTCAAAGACTCGAGACGGGACTGCACATGGGGAAGATACGGAAATGTCATGTACGAATAATAGGCTCTTGGCGTTTGGTCGCCAAGAGATGAGACACGTTATCAATGGTTAATATAGCCAGCAGCCCGCTTTGCGGCTATAAAAAGCCATGACATCCATTCTATCTGACGTATCCCCTGTAGCACATACCTCTACCGGCTGGCGGCAACAAGCCGCCCAGCTGTCATTACCCGAAGTCTTTGGCAGCGTCCGTGTTCCGACGCAAAGCGGTTTCTGGCGCAAGATGCTGGCCTTTACCGGACCGGGTTTTTTAGTTGCCGTTGGCTATATGGACCCCGGTAACTGGGCCACCGACTTGCAAGGCGGCGCGCAATTTGGCTACACGCTGCTGAGTGTCATTATGCTGTCCAATTTGATGGCGATTTTATTGCAGCATCTCTGCGTCAAACTGGGTGTCGCCACAGGCCGCGATTTGGCCCAGGCCTGCCGCGATCATTATCCGCCAGTAATCATCTGGTTTCTGTGGGGCCTGGCGGAACTGGCGATTGCCGCCTGTGATCTGGCCGAAATTATCGGCACGGCGATCGCTCTGCAACTTTTATTCGGACTACCTTTACTATGGGGCTGTTTGATCACCGTGTGCGATGTCTTTTTGATCCTGTTGCTGCAAAACAAAAACTTCCGTTATATCGAAGCCTTGGTCATTACGCTTATCTTCACCATCACCACGTGTTTTGCCATTGAAATTTTCGTCGCAGAACCGCACTGGCCTGATGTGCTGCAAGGGTTTGTCCCCAATACGCAATTGCTGCACCAGCCGGCCATGCTATATATCGCCTTGGGCATTCTGGGTGCTACCGTCATGCCGCACAATTTGTATTTGCATTCGGCCATCGTGCAGACCCGCAACTATGCGCAGACGTTGGATGGCAAACGTGAAGCCATAAAATTTGCCACATTGGACAGCAGCTTTGCTTTGATGTTTGCGCTGTTTGTTAATGCTGGCATTCTGATTATGGCCGCCGCCGTGTTTCACTGGTCCGGCCATCAGGATGTGGCCGATATTCGTGATGCCTACCGCCTGCTGGAACCGTTGTTAGGCTTTGGCGGCGCATCAATTTTGTTTGCAGTGGCCTTGCTGGCCTCCGGGCAAAATTCGACGTTGACCGGCACACTGGCCGGGCAAATCGTCATGGAAGGCTTTCTCAATATCCGCTTGCGCCCGTGGCTGCGCCGCCTGGTGACGCGCGCCATCGCGATTGTTCCTGCCGTCATTGTCATTGGACTTTATGGCGAAGCGCAGGCTGGTGCGTTACTGGTGGCAAGCCAGGTCGTGCTCAGCCTGCAACTCGGTTTTGCTGTCTGGCCGTTGTTACGTCTGACCAATGACAAGGCAAAGATGGGCGAGTTTGCCAATCCCATGTGGCTGCGCCTGACCGGCTGGCTGATCGCTGCCATTATCATCATTCTCAACAGCAAACTGGTATTCGATACGCTCTTATCTTAAATTTGGTGTCTTAAGCCGCCATATGTTTGAAAAACGCGGTTGGCTGAAACAAAATGGAATTCGGAAACGCCACGATACGACCGGTCGGCCGTGTTTCATCGCCAGCACCTTCAATCTCCATCAGATAGAGACGCACCATGCCGACCTGTGTCACGTCACCGGTCACACCACCAACCGTCACCCGGTCACCCGCGCGCACACCGTAACGGCCAAAGAAAAAGAAATGTGCCGCCAGTGACAATAAAATATTTTGCAATGCCACTGCAATACCCGCCGTCAGGAAACCGGCAAAGGTAGCGAGCGAGCCGAACTCGCTGGCCAGATTCAGTGCGATGACAATGGCAATGATAATGGCAAATACAATCCGGCGTAACAAACGCAATTGACGCTGACGACGTGTGTCTTTGACATACGATAATGTCATGCGTCGGGCGACTTCGGATAAAATGATCGGGATCAAAATCGCAAACCCCAAAATCGCCAGATGCCAGAAAAACTGCCGCGCGGTTTTTGTCAGCATTTCATCGGACACGACTTGCCAGTCTTTTAACGTCTGCTTGGTTGTATCCAGCCAGTAACTGGCCTGTGTCAGTGCCGGAACGCTCGCCGACAACTGCTTGAAATTTGTCACCAGCGTATCAAATTCCTGTTTTTGCTCTGTCAGCGTTTTAACGGTGGCCGTGTCTTGCGCTAAGCTATTGCCGCTTTTTGCCGTGTTTTGCAACGTGCTGCGCAGTTGGGCCCGTAAATCTTTTGTCGCATCACGCAACGTTGTGATTTCCTGTTTCAGATCACGCATCTGCGCCTGTTTTTTCCACATGGCAAACAGGTCTGTTCCCAGATGCACCAGACCGCCGCGATTATCCGCGGGTTTGTCCTCGCTTGCCTTATCCGGCACGGCAAAGGCTTGCTTGGCAAGATTGGCCGGGGTTATTGTCGCCGCATCGGATGTGCCAGACGCCGGTGCAGTCAGATCAGCTGCCTGTGGGGCTAATGTGCTGATCGACCGGCTGAGATTATTGATTTTTTTCAGCAGGCCCGACGTCGTCTCCAAATCGCTTGTGCTTTTTACCGTTTGACCGATATTATTGATCAAATCCTGTTGCGCTTTGGCCAGATTCAATTCACCTGTGATATTCTCTTTTTTCGCCAGTAACTGGCCGCGTCGACGCGCCGGTGTTCGGGCAATCTGTTTGGTTACGGCTGTCAATTGTGCTTGCAGGCTGGCAATATGATCACTGACCGTGACCGCAAATTTATCAAGCTCTGTTTGCGTTGTCGGTGCTGCGGCTGTTGCCGTGTCGTCCTGCTCGATTTTACTGTCCAGCACAATGGCTTGTGTCCGCGCAAAATCGAACCCGAACTTGCTAACCTGGGCTGCGTTTTGATGCAACGTATCCGCCAAAATCGCTTCCCGCGCGCTGTCTGGATCGGCTTGCAAGCTTACGATATCCTGTTGCAGCGAAATGATCTGTTCCAGATAAGACAAAACTGCGTCTTGGGAAAAAGGCGGTACAAACGGCTGGCTATAAACAGGAACGGTCGCAAATCCGACCAAACCAGCTAATATTGCCAAACAAACCAGAAAACGGCCGGAACGCTGCATACTCAGCTCCTTGAAACTTATCTATGACTAAAATGAAAGCGTTAGTTTAGTCAGAAAACACCCGTTTGTCACCCTGCGGTTTAAATGTCTGCCCATCAATAAGAAAAACGCCGGTCGTGAAACCGGCGCTTTCAAAAGATAATGATATATTTTAGGAGTGAATCGGCATGCTGTAACGGGCATCGTTTTTAGCCATGATGCCGGGTGTGGCATAGGCCGGTGCGCGTTTTGTACACAGCGCGATCACGATTTCAGACAGACCGACGATGAGATGCGGTGCATACACATAATCGGCAAAACCAAACAACCATGGCGACGCAGCCAGAACAACGCCTGACAGAATATCCAGATTTAAATGGCTTGGCATGTTGATGTATTTGAAAACACCCCACTCGTAGTTGGTACACAGGCTCTGGACAATCAAGACAGCGCCCAAGACGATTGGCGTATAGGTCTCGTAACTCCAGGCATTATGATCAGCTGGCACAAAATTGAAAAGCCATGGAGCAGCGATAAGGGCTGCGCCAACGAGATAATCGATGATACCGTGAAAACGGGTGGGAATGAAGCGCATTGGAATATCTCCTGTGAGAAGTGGCGGGCGGTATTAGATCGACTATCATTAAACGATTATAAAGATGCGATTTGCTCTTTTGGGCAAGCTATAAAAATTGGATGTGGAATCTCGCCATGTGCCACCCTGTTCTTTGTTTGCAATTTCAACCTATAATGATCGAACAACGGCAGCTTTCGATGCACTAGTCTCTTTCATCATGTCACACCACGACCGCTATATTCGGTTAATAGATATAAAGGAATGTCCATGCGGCAACGTTTGATTATCAAGACTGGACTTCAAAGGATGATTCGATGACCGAAGAGATCATGCTGTCTTCTGATCAGAACAACTACGTACCGCGCCGCCAGACCTTGCTTCGCCGCAAGATGTTGTGGGTTGTTATCGTGTTGCTTCTTGCTGGCAGCGGTGCCTATGGCTGGACACACGGCTGGTTTGGCGGTGCCACGACCAAAAAAGCGGCACATGACGCACAGGCCAATTTGTTGACCGTGACACGCGACATGATCGAAGACGTTGTCACGTCACAAGGCAAACTGGAACCGAAGGAATATGTCGATGTTGGCGCCCAGGTCTCCGGCCAGCTGAAAAAGATTTATGTCGAATTGGGTGATATCGTCAAACAAGGGGATCTGATCGCCGAAATCGACCCGGAGATTTTACAAACGCGTGTGCGTGGTGACGAAGCGCAATTGAAAACCTTACAGGCGCAACTGGCCGAACAGCAGGCGCAAATCGTGTTTGCCCAACAGCAATATGATCGCAACGCCACGCTGATCAAACAGGATGCCGTCAGCAAGGAAGTGCTGCAAAGCAGCCAGGCCGATCTCAAAGCCGCACAAGCCCGCGCCGACTCCCTCCGCGCCCAAATTGAACAAGCTGAGGCCACATTGCATGGCACGCAGGTCAATCTGAAATTCACTAAAATCTACGCACCGATGGCGGGAACGGTTGTCGTGCAATCCGCGCGTGAAGGCCAGACACTGAATGCTGTGCAATCGGCACCGGTAATCGTGCAACTGGCGAAACTGTCCACCATGACAGCACGCGCCCAGGTCGCCGAAGCCGATGTGACCAACATTAAACCGGAGATGGATGTTTACTTTACCATCCTGGGCAACATGCAGCGCAAATGGCATGGCATTGTCCGCCAGATTTTACCGACCCCTGAAGTCTTGAATGAAGTTGTCTTATACAACGTATTGGTTGACGTTGATAACGCTGATAATGCCTTGATGAGTGGCATGACCACGCAAATGTTTTTTGTTTTGGGCACGGCCACAGATGTCTTGACATTGCCGGTTGGTGCCTTGGGCAAGCCGGTGCCAGAGCAGGATAATGATCAAGGCCGCGCTTACATGGTGCGTGTCCCTAATGGCAAAACAGCAATGGAAAAAATCGTCCATGTCGGCTTGATGAATCGCGCTATCGCTGAAATTCGTGATGGTTTGAGCGAGAATGACAAAGTATTACCAACTATTGATGCCAGTGCCGCCGCCGATAAGAGCAAAGCCGCTGGCGCACCGCGGATGGGGCCACGCATTTAATGGGAACGCCCCTGCTCGCATTACACGGCATCAAAAAATATTACACGGCTGGTGACAGTATCGTCAAAGCGCTGGACGGTGTTGATCTACGGCTATGGCACGGCGAATTTGTGGCGATTATGGGCCAGTCCGGGTCTGGCAAATCGACTTTGATGAATATTATCGGCTGTCTCGACCGGCCCAGCCACGGCCAATACCGCATCAAGGATCGGGATGTCTCCCATTTCGCACCGGATGAATTGGCCATTTTACGCCGTGATACATTCGGCTTTGTGTTTCAACGCTACAATCTGCTGGCCAATGGTTCTGCGCTCGATAACGTCGAAGTTCCGGCGATCTATGCCGGCTTGAATAAAACAGAACGCCGCAGCCGTGCGACACAACTGTTGGAAAAACTGGGCTTGGGGTCGCGCAAACACAACCGCCCTTCGCAACTCTCCGGTGGTCAACAACAACGTGTCGCCATTGCCCGCGCACTGATGAACAACCCACCCGTCATTCTGGCTGATGAACCGACCGGCGCCTTGGACAGTGCCACCGGTGTCGAGGTGATGCAGCTATTGAAAGATTTGCATGCCGATGGCCGCACGATCATTTTGATCACGCATGACGCCCATGTCGCGGAACATGCGAAACGCGTCATCCAGATCCAGGATGGCCGGATTTTAACGGATACACATCCGGACGGATCGCTTGAGACAATTGGCGAAAGATTGTACCCCGCCCCGGCCACAAATACTCAAAGCCTGCTGGCGGAAATCAGCGAGTCCGTCAAAATGGCGTTGAGTGCGTTGCGCGTGAATATCTTCCGCACCGCTTTGACCTTGCTGGGCATTATTATCGGTGTAGCAGCGGTCGTGACGATGCTGGCTATCGGTAACGGCAGCAAGAAAACCGTACTGGACCAGATCAGCTCGATGGGAACAAACCTGCTCTCCGTCCGTCCCGGCGCGCCCGGCATGCGGGGCGGCGGGGATATTGCGACCATGACGATGCAGGACGGCGACGCCATTTTGCAATTACCGAATGTTGATGCCGTATTGGCTGAACGCTCCGGCCGTTATAGTGTGCGCTTTGGCAATAAGGATTATCAAACCTCTGTCCAGGGCATGAGTGCGTCACTCCCCTATGTGCGCGACTGGCCCATTGCCAGCGGGCATTTTTTTACCGCCGGCGATTTACGCAGCTATGCACCAGTCGCCGTCATGGGCCAGACCGTCGTCGATCAGCTCTTCCCGTATGAAAAAGAGATCTTGGGCAAATATGTATTGATCAAAAATGTGCCGTTTGAAATTATCGGCATCATGAGCAAAAAGGGTGCTGCCCCATGGGGTGGTGATCAGGATGATACTGTGATTGTGCCGATCAGCACCGGCTTGATCCGCCTGTTCGGGCAAAATTACGTCAACGCACTTACCGCCCGTATCGCCAATCTCGATACGATGGATGACACCCAAACCGCCATCACCAATTTGCTAAAAACCCGTCACCGCACCGAAGATTTCAGTGTTCGCAACATGGCGTCGTTTATCGCCATGGCGACCAGCACACAAAATACGTTAACCGTTTTACTCGGCGCCGTTGCCGCTATTTCATTATTGGTCGGCGGCATTGGCGTGATGAACATCATGCTGGTGTCTGTCACCGAACGCACCCGTGAAATTGGTGTGCGCATGGCAACCGGCGCGCGCCAGCGCAATATCCTGGTGCAATTCAATACTGAAGCCGCCGTTGTCTGTCTGGTTGGCGGCTTAATCGGCATTGCCATCGGCATCAGTGTCGGTCTGATCTTGCGCGCGTTTGATGTGCCCGTTGTCTTTACGCTGATGCCACCATTGATCGCGTTCAGCTCGGCGTTTCTCACCGGTCTGGTCTTTGGTTATTTGCCGGCGCGCACCGCAGCCAAGCTTGACCCGGTTATTGCCTTATCCTCGGAATGAACATGCAAAAAATTCTATTCTCCGTTATGACTGTGTTGCTGTTATCCGGCTGCAGCGTGACACCCGATTACCACCGTCCACAAACGGATTTGCCAGCAAATTGGCGCGAGCAGACAGCAGCCCAAAACGCTATCGACAAAGCCTGGTGGCAACAGTTCAACAGTGCCGATCTCGATCAATTTATCGCCCAGGCGCAAACGAATAATAATGATCTCGGTGCCAGTTTGCAGCGCGTCGAGCAGGCGCGTGCGCAAATTGATATCAACCGCAGCACGCTGTTCCCTTCTGTTATTGCCAACGCCAATCTGGCCAACAATGACGGCAATCGCACGCGTTCCGTGCGGTCATTGGGTGGCGGGGTTAGCCTGGCCTATGAGGTTGATTTGTGGGGCCGCAACCGCGCCGCAACAGACGCCGCCCGGCACGATCTGCAAGCCAGCCAATATGATTATGATGCCTTGCGTTTAATCACCGACAGTGACACCGCGCAAAGCTATTTCAATATTTTAGGTTTACAGGCACGTATCAAAAAAGCCGACGAAAATTTAAAATTATCGCAAGATGTCTTGCAACGCATCCAGGCACGTTTTACCCAAGGTGCGGCCTCAGGCCAGGATGTTGCCCAGCAAAAAACCGCACTAGCCACACAACAAGCCAGCATCGCGTCACTACGTCAGCAATTCACCAATGCGCAATCGCAACTCAACGTCTTGATGGGCCGCGCGCCGCAAAACGTTTTGTCATTTGCCAACCCCGCATCGTTTGATGCACTCGTTATTCCAGCGATTGCGCCATTGCAACCCGCAAGTCTGCTGGAACGCCGCCCGGATCTGGCAGTATTAGAAGAACAACTTAAAGCCGCCGATCTCGATATCGCCATCGCCCGCACCAGTTTTTATCCAAGCCTGACCATCGGTTTGGATACTTCTGCCAGCCTCAGCCCACTGTCTGGCCCGGTGCAAACCGCAGCCGGTCTTGTTGGTGGCATTACCGCACCACTCTATACCGGCGGACGTTTGCAAGGACAATTAAACCTGACAACCGCACGGCAACGCGAACTGGCACAGAATTATAAAGGTGCTGTACTGGTGGCCTTCCAGGAAGCCGAAAACGCCTTGAGTGCCGTCAAAGCTGCGACAGAACGTGAGGTCGCCCTCAAAACCGCACGTGATGAAGCCAACCGTTATTACGGCATTGCGCGTGACCGCTATTTGAACGGTGCCGATGATTTTCTCACCCTGCTGGATGCACAGCGCACATTGTTGCAAAACGAAGACGCCTATATTCAGGCCAGACTGGATCAACTATCTGCGGCGCTGGCGTTGTTCAAGGCCATGGGCGGCGGCTGGAGCGTCTCAATTAATCGCCAATAAAGCCAGGAATTTTTGTTTCATGTGATCAGGCAGTTCCTCACGCAAATGCAGCTGGCATATGCGTGTTTGCCCCGCAACACAGACTGTACCCAACGGCGCCATCTCGGTAATGCCAACAACGGGATCAATCCTATCCTCGACTTTCGAACGCCCCGCTTTCATCGCCACCAGCCAGTTGCCGATGCCGCGTGTATCCATTGCTATTAATGTTCCATCGCGATCGGCGATAATATCGATAACTATGGGCGCAACCGGCAAATGATTTTGATATGTGCGGGTCAAATCGACCGGCCCGCCTTGAGCCGCAATCATCTGGTCAAAAACCTGAGCGGCGCGTCCGCTCCATAAGGATTGCTCAGCCATGACGCCGCCTTGCTGCCGTGTCGCAGCCAGACCGCCTAACACCAGCATTTCACCAACCAGTAACAGCGTCATGTAAAATAATTTGTCACGCTGCCGTCGTTCGCCTGTGAGAAACTGGATGGCTTCCATGACTTCAACCGCATTACCAGCGGTATGACCAAGCACGGAATTCATGTCCGTCAAAACGGGTGTCAGTTTCAGCCCGGCAAGTGCTGCCGTGTCCTGTAACGATTTTGCCAGGGCATGCGCTTGCATTTCATCCGCCATAAAGGCACCATTGCCGTATTTCAGGTCAATCACCAAACCCTGCAAACCTGCTGCAATTTTTTTGGATAAGATCGATGCGGTAATCAGTGGCACGCTTTCAACCGTGGCGGTCACATCACGCACACTGTAAATCCGTCCATCCGCCGGCGCAAAATCACTGGTTTGTCCAATAATCGCACAACCTGTGTCACGCACGGTTTTTTGAAAATCCGCAATGCTCAGATCGCTGCGAAAGCCGGGAATGCAATCCAGCTTATCGCGTGTCCCGCCGGTATGTCCTAACCCACGCCCAACGATCATTGGCACATACAATCCACACGCCGCCGCCATCGGGGCCAGCATCAAGCTGATCTTATCACCCACACCGCCGGTTGAATGTTTATCAATCACCGGGCCATCCAGTCCCGGCCATTGCAACACCGTACCACTGTGCGCCATGCTTAAGGTCAATTGCGCGGTTTCCTCTTCTGTCAGACCATTCAGCACAACTGCCATACAAAAAGCCGCAATTTGCGCATCACTGATGGACTTGTTTGTCACACCATCGACATAAGCTTGAATCACTGCCGTTGATAGCGGTTGGTTATCACGTTTTTGACGAATGATATCCTGCGGCAACATCATCTAGACCGTCTGCGCCATGAAATTGATCAAGATGTGTTCCATTTGCGGCAACACATGCAAACGGTCTTGTGTGTCAATTACCATGTGCGGTGGGCACATATGAATCGGTTCATTCTCATCAACCGGCGGATTATTCAGCATCTTTTGCAATTGATCCGCTCTGGCTTCGGGATGGAACTGGACAGCAGCCATATGCCCATCGCGGGTCTGCCACGCGGTCAAGGCACCAGCATTATCACGCGCCGTAATGACAACATCTTTTGCAGCACATTTTGCGGCAACATCCGCTGTTGGCATGACCTGATAAAACCGGCTGTCCAAGGCATAGAAATCTGTTGTTGGAAAAACACGTTTGATATCATCAGATAAAGTATCCGGAATTTGCAGCTGAATACCCCACAACGCCTGTGGTCGCCGGCTGATCTGCCCAAACCCCCACAGATGCGCCATCACCTGAAACGAATGGCAAATCAGGAAGGCGCGTTTAGGCGATTGCGGATATTGCTGGTTATGCAGCCGGATTGCCTCGATTAAAGCACTATAGGCCAACCCCCAGTCCCCAAGATCCGTTGGATCACCCGGCCCGCCACTGGAGAGTAACACATCAAAATCAGCTAGTGCTGGCAAACCACCGCCCAACCGCGGCTCATAAAGTTGCACGGAAGCACTTTGTGCCTGCGCTAGAGCGATTAAATTGCCCAGCCCAAGCCCTTTTTCAGCCTTATACATGCTGATAATGGCAATTTTTGGCTGGTTTTTCATGTTCATAAAGGTTAATTTACCCCATTTACAGGTAGCTGCAAGCTGAAATTCTCGACAAATCCTTGACACTTGGCCCTCTTATACGTTATAAACCCCAAGCTTTAAGATTTTAAATAAGGATTCGCGACATGACGCGCAAATGTATCGTTACCGGCAAAACCGTGATGAGCGGCAACAATGTCTCCCACGCCAATAACCGCACCCGCCGCCGTTTTCTGCCAAATCTGCAGAACGCGACTTTATTCAGCGAAACATTAGGTAAAGGCTACGGCTTCCGTCTGTCGACCAATGCGATCCGCACGATCGAACACAAAGGCGGCTTGGACGCTTACGTGAAAGACACCGCGAAAACAAAACTCGACCCGGCGTTCCGCGGCATCAAGAAAGAACTGGAAAACAAAGTCGCCAAACTGGCCGCTTAAGTTTTTTTATTCGACACAAAATTTCAATCCCGGGCCTGTCCCGGGATTTTTGTTTTAGACCGATAAAGGTAGTAAAATGAATTGGCTTGTCTGGTGCCTTGCTGTGATCCTGAGCAGCATTACCTATCAAACGTCGATGAAAATCTTTGCCGGACGTTTGCCGCTATTCGTCTACACAGGTTTGGCCAGCATCACGATGCTGCTGATCAGTATACTTGCACTGTGCGTCACCTACAAATCTACTGACTTTTCGACCGTTGATCAAAAAGGCATTCTGTTTGCTTCCTGGCTGGGCTTTGCTGGATTTATGATTGAACTAAGTTTTTATTACCTCTATAAAAACAACGCGCCCCTATCATTAGCACGCATGTTTATATTAGCCGGAAGTGCTATTATTTTGCTTGTTGTTGGGGTTATCGTATTCAAAGAAACAATCACCCTTAACCAAATGATCGGCCTCCTCTTCACATTGCTTGGCATGTCACTCATCATCAGAAAATAATACAATGAAAACCCACATCACCTACCCCAATTTCAACTTCGAGGTCTTTTGGCAAGAAAAAGATGGCCTTGCTAGACGCGGCAAGATTACCACTCCACATGGCGTGATCGAAACGCCGAACTTTATTTTTTGCGGTACGCGCGCGACCGTCAAAACATTGAATCCGCAACAGCTGAAAGACGCCGGTGCGGAGATCATGTTGTCGAACACCTATCATTTGATGATCCAGCCGGGTGCGGACATCGTTGAAAAAATGGGCGGGTTGCATAAATTCTGCGGGTGGGACGGGCCGATGCTGACGGATAGTGGCGGCTATCAGGTCTTTGCCATGCAACATGGATCAGTGCACGAAGACACCACTGGCGAAAAACGCCCTGGCACGAAACAATCTTTGCTGAAAATAAAAGAAGAAGGTGCTTATTTCCGTTCGTACAAAGACGGTAAGAAATTGTTTCTGTCGCCGGAAATTTCGATGCAATTGCAACGCCAGATCGGTGCCGACCTTGTCGTGCAACTGGATGAAGCGACCGCGTTTCAGGACACCAAAGACTACACGGCGCTCGGCGTCGAACGGTCCATGCGCTGGGGCGATCGTTCTCTTGAAGAATTTGCTCGTACGCATGACGGCCGTCAAGCCGTCTATGGCGTGATCCAGGGCGCGCATTTCCAGGATTTACGCGACATGTCAATCGACTACGTCAACGACCGCGATTTCTTTGGCATCGCCATCGGCGGGTCGATGGGCAAGGGCCCTGCTGATCTTGATATGGTGACAGAATGGTGTACCCGCCGCGCCCGCCCGGACCGTCCACGGCATCTGCTGGGCTATGGCCGGGTGCGTGATGTCTTTGCCGCCGTTAAACTGGGTGTCGATACGCTGGATTGCGTCCACCCCACCCGTCTGGCCCGTCATGGCGTTGCCGTTGTCAAAGGCATTAAGGGCGAACGCATGAATTTGATGAACGCGCAATACCGCGATGACCCGCGTCCGATTGACAACAGTTGTGGATGCTATGCCGAAGGCTTCAGCCGTGCCTATATCCATCATTTGTTGAAGTCCGACGAACTGTTGGCGCAGCAATTGCTCTCCATTCACAATGTCGCCACCATGACGCGTCTGATCCGTGAAATCCGGATAGCACTCGATACAGGTGGTGTCGCAGCACTGTTGAAACTCGAAAAGGACTGGTTGCCCCATTGAATTGCTGAAGAAGATGGATCTGCACTTTAACATTTATAGTATTTTTATAGAACCGGGCTTTAGCCGCTATAGGAAAATGAGATCAGGCAGCTGACACTTGCGCTTGAACATTTTTTTAAAAGTGTCCCCCTAAACAACAATAAATCTCAGGAGAATTCCCATGAAACATTTTGCAATTCTGACTGTCGCCCTTATGGCTTGTGGCCTCACAGCCTGCAGTCATTACGACAGCAATTATGACGGTTACAAATACACCGACACCGCACCAAAAGTCATCACGACATCGTCTTCAACATCGTCTGTTGAAAAACAATGCATGGGTGATGATGGCCTGCAAATGAATGAAGCAGACTGTAATACGCACATTGAAGAAATGAAGCAAAATAAAGCGGCTATCCTGTCACCAGCAACGGGTGCCCGCGTCGTTACATCTGGCAAGACATGTAAGACAGTGAATGGTGTCACGAACTGCGTCACGCATTAACGACACTATTATACATGAAACGGCGCCCTGTCAGGGCGCCGTTTTTGTTTTGTGATCAATGTCGCATCAAACATCAGATTACATGAGGGGATCAACATGCGTATGCACTTCGTGGTAGTCATCGCCGCCTTAAGCTTTATCCTCACTGGATGCAGCAACACCTATGCACAACCGGGCGATGATTTCGCTACCTACATAACCCAGCAATGCCAGGCAAACAAAGATCCGGCTGAACGCCGCGCCTGTCTTGGTCGCTTGGGCGCGTATCAACATGGCCAAAGTCAATCGACAACCAACACACAAATGCCTGGTGTCCATTGTCATACAGGAGGCAATATCACCAGCTGCGACAGCCAGTAAGACCAAAACATCATCTATAAAAAAGGCTGCCTTTTGGCAGCCTTTCTTGATTTCGGTTGAAAATCTTATTGCGTCAATGGCAGAACAGATTGTGTCGTCGTTTGCGGTGTTGTGCCATAAGACATTGTTGGTGACGTTTGCTGGGTATAAGTTGTTGTTGTCGTCACAGAATTTGTACCAGCTCTTGGCTCAACCAAGGCTGCTGCTTGGCACGATTGATCAGTCTGCATCGGGACGCTAATCGGTGCATCATATTGGTTCCACGCACCTGTGCCGGCATCAATACCCCAGCCGATCAAACCACCAAAAATGATATTGCCCCATGTCCATGGAGCTGTACCTGATTTGACATTGGCAGTTGCGGTTTGATAGCACATTTTCTGGCAATTGACGGACAGATCCTGCTTGCGGCGTTTCAGCTTCAATTCACTTGGTGTGGTAATGCCGATGGTGCCGATGCCTTCGCTGGACAATTCGCATTTCGCGCCCGGGGCGCCCGGCGTATCAATTTTAACCTCCTGCGTCGTGCCGGAAATAATGCTGGCGCAACCGGACAATGTCATCAACGCCATCATGATAGCGGAGACATGCATTATAGATTTCATGAGAAACTTTCTTGTAAGGGGCAAAGACACGATCTGCCTTGGCGCTTTTCTGCTGCACTTTAAAATGCAGTACCTTCAAACAGATCGACTAGACTTTACGCGACAACAAACGATTCTGTAAAGATAAAAAATGTTAACCTATTGTCCCGGCGGTGCCAGCATATCCGCATCGATATTGGCGACTGGGACGGCCACACCCGGTTTTAGAAACGTGATCGTGCCGCCCTGCCCGTTGGCCGCGCGCAAGGTTTTGCCGATACACGCCGGATTAGCCTGCTGTGTTTTGATATCACCGTTCGGATCACATACAGGTACTACAATGCGCTGAGCGGCTTGTTCCGCCGGTGCGAAATCAATCGTGCGGTCACCATAGCGGCTGGCATTATACGATACGCAAGCAGCCAATAAACAGACAGCCGCCGCGCAACCAGCGACATGAAAAATGGAATGTGAGATCATGCCTGTTGTTGTAGCAAATTCAGCATGACGTTCAAGGCGCGGGTACGGTGATCGAGCGCGCGTTTATCGTCCAGCGTCATCTCGCCAAACGTCCGGTCTTCACCATCCGGCAAAAACCACGGATCATACCCGAAATGCCCGTTGCCGCGCTTGGGATAGACCAGCTGCCCCGCCACACGGCCTTCGGCCATCAACGGCGCCTGACCCGGACGGCACAAGGCCAATGTGCAATGATATGACGCCTGTGCGGGCTTGCCATCCAGCCGCCGCATGATCTCGACAACCGCCGGGTCAAACCCGGCCATCTCCTCAGAAAAACGTTTGGTGTAGAGACCCGGAAATTCCGCGCCGTTTTCACTAAGGCCATGCACGATCAAACCACTGTCATCACCCAGAGCCGCAAGACCCGTCGCCTGCATCACCGCCTGCGCCTTGAGCAACGCATTCTCGCGGAATGTCGTCCCAGTTTCAGGGATATCGCCAATGCCATGATCAGTGGCCGACGACAGCACCCACCCCGTTCCGGCAAACGAGGCCTGAAATTCTTTTAGCTTGTGCGCATTATGTGTGGCAATAACAAGTTGCGTCATCTTAATGGCTTTCAATAGCAGGGGCTAAACGATGCAACATCCATTTGTCGTCGGCATAGTCAAAGTGATAGGGCTGGGCATTGTTGGAATATAAATCGGCTTGAAACAGGGTATGATGCAATGCGCCAAACACTTTGCCATGGCCCACAAATAAAATTGTCTCGTCTGGATAACGTGCTAAATTCCGTATAACTCCATCGATGACACGCGCTTGAAAATCACCATAAATTTCACCGTCTGGTGGTGCCGGATAGCCTGTCTCGATTTCAATCAAAGCGTCTCGCGGCAGATTGTCTTTTTCCCATTGCATCACCCATGACACTGATTTTCCTTCATACAAACCAAAGTCACGTTCTTTTAGTGCATCTTCACAGCTCAACGGCTTTTGCAACACGGCATTGATAATTTCTGCAGTCTCCAATGCGCGTTGCAACGGGCTGCTGATAATCCGGTTAATTGAATAATGCCGCAAAATCTCTGCCGCCGCCTGTGCCTGCGCACGACCATTAGCGTTCAACGGATTATCGCCATGTCCTTGAAAAATCTTCTGGACATTTGCATCCGTCTCCCCGTGTCGCAGAAAATAGAAACTGCGACTGATCATCGCTTGCCAAATGCCTCGTAAAACGCAATCACCGTTTCCAACCCTTTGGTGAAATGATCGACACGGAAATGTTCGTTCGGCGAGTGGATGGCATCGCTGTCCAGACCAAAACCCAAAAACACCAGTTCCGACGAGACCTCACGCTGCAATAACGCCGCAATTGGAATGCTGGCCCCTTCGTAGGATGGGATCGGGGTCTTGCCCCATACGGTTGTGAAGGCCGTGACAGCCGCCTGGTAAGCTTTGCCATTGACATTGGTGAGTACGGGTTCGCCGCCATGATGCGGGGTCACCGTCACTTGCATTGTCGGTGGACACAACTCCTGCAAATAGGTGCTGACCTGTTCTGTCACCTGATGATAATCTTGATGCGGCACCAGACGCATGGAAATTTTCGCATGAGCAACCGCTGGCAATACCGTCTTCGCGCCAGCCCTTGTATAGCCGCCCCAAATGCCATTCACATCCAGACACGGGCGAATACCGATGCGTTCGATCGTGGTGAAATCTTTTTCGCCATAGACTATTTTCGCGCCGATCGCGGCGGCATAGTTTGTATCGTTTTGTGGCCGACTGTTTAAAACGTTTCGCGACGCCATGTCATGCACGACGACCGGATCATAAAACCCCGGAATCGTAATACGGCCGTTCTCATCTTTCAATTGCGCAATCATGCCGCACAAGGCATTGATCGGGTTATCGACCGCGCCGCCATAGACACCCGAATGCAGATCACGATTAAAGCCTTTGACCTCAACCTCCAGATAGGCCAGACCACGCAAGGCGACCGTTAAAGACGGCATGTCCGTGCCCAGCATCGAGGTATCCGAAATCACGATCGCGTCACATGCCAAACGGTCTTTATAACGTTGAACCACATCGCCCAGATGCGCGGAGCCGATTTCTTCTTCACCTTCGATCAGGAATTTCAGGTTGCATGGCAAGGCACCATTTTTTTGCAATAACTGCAGGGCGGCCACATGCAAAAAGGTCTGGCCTTTGTCATCACACGACCCACGCGCATAAATTTTGCCGTCACGAATTTCGGGAGCAAAAGCTGGCGTCGTCCATAACTCCAGCGGATCAGGCGGCTGCACATCGTAATGACCGTACACCAGCAATGTTGGCAATGACGGGTCAATCATTTTTTCCGCATAGACAACCGGGTGGCCTTCTGTCGTCCATAATTCACACAAATCAACGTTCGCTTGCAGCAACACAGTCTGCAGCCATTCGGCGGCATAGAGTGTATCTGCGGCATAAACCGGGTCAGCGCTGATCGACGGAATGCGCAGCCAGTCAAACAGTTGCGCCAGCAAGATATCTTGTTCGGTTGCAATTTTAGTATGCCAATCGGTCATAGCGGCCTCTGTTGGTGAAAGGTGAATTGATAAACAGGCATGAGACATGGCAAACACATTAGTCCGGCACAAAATCCGCCCAGATGTGCCACCCATGCGATGGCTAAACTCTCTGTGCTGCCGGGTTCGGTGGGCATACCCATCATGCCAATAACGACATTCAGCAAACCCCAGATGGCGACAGGCACCATCAAGCCGCGCCAGCCGCGTTGTTGTTGCATCAGCCCCAAGACAACGGCAAACAACGCACTGAGGCCAGCCGATATGCCACCTAGCAAGATTGTGCTGTCGCTGAAAAATGCAAAATGCAAAATGCACCAGCGCACCGGCAACCACGCCAAACAGCAAAATAAACAGAAAACGCGTGACACCAAAAGTTCGTTCCACTGCAGCACCAAACGCGGCAATTCCTGCCGCATTCACCAAAAAATGCATCCAGCCAAAATGCAACAAGGCACAGGTGACAAGTGTTGACCACGGCCAAACACCATGCATTTCACCTTGCGTCAACGCTAATGGCACAAACCCCAACCATACGACCCATTCTGCATCGGTTTGTGGCGTTAACACGAACATGCGTAAAAGCTGAATGGCCGTGATGAGACCCAGTACAAGACATGTGGCTGGTGGTATTGTAATCATGCGCGGTGGAGAAGTAATATTTTGTGTGTCCATGCCTTAACTTAACCATTCTCTGCCCTGTCCGGCAAGCCATGGCTTTTTGTGAAAATGCTTATATATTAACCACATCACCACACTCATTTTTCAGGAGACTTCGCATGACGACCAACACCGCACACGCTCAATGGAATGGCAATCTGAAACAAGGCAATGGCCAGGTTGAACTGGGCCAGGGCGCGTTCAAAGGCGAATTCAGCTTTCATTCCCGTTTTGAAAATGGCCCAGTCGGAAACAAAAAGGGCACGAACCCGGAAGAATTGATCGCCGCCGCCCACGCCGCCTGTTTTTCGATGGCCTTTTCAAATGCTTTGGCCGAAGCCGGCTTTACGCCAACATCCGTTAAAACGACTGCTGAAGTGACCTTGGGTAAAAACGACACCGGCCCATCCATCACACAAATCGTGTTGAATACCGATGCAGACGTTCCAGGCATTTCCGAAGCGAAATTCCACGAAGTCGGCCAGGCCGCCAAAATCGGCTGCCCTATCTCCAAAGCTCTGGCGGCTGTCGGCAATATCACGTTGAACGCCACACTGCAAAAACAAGCCGCTTAAATTCTGGGAATTGTAAAGACGATGAAAGCCATCATTTGGGATCTCGATAATACAATTTATCAAACTCCCGATGGCTTTCACGATGCCTGTTATAAGAACGCCGTCGATATGGCCATCGCCAAAGGCTTTGCCGGTGACGTTGAAAAGGCTTTGACAACAGCATACGATTCTTTCAAACAATTCGGCTATAATATTGCCGCGTTTTTTACGGATCATGGAATCGACCGCCACATTCTGGAACCTGACTTTGTGAAATCAGTAGCCGACCTTTTATCACCCTGTAGCCAGACACGCGCTTACATCGAACAATTCACCGGCCCGCAAATGGTGATCTCCCATTCCAATGACGCCTGGGTCGATGCCATCATGCGGAAACTTGAGATCGACACGCTTATCCCGCGCGACAAACGTCTGGTCATGGAAGATATCGGCCATCAAGGGAAAATATTATCGCCGGAACCGTTTGTGCTGGCAGCGAAAATGTTAGGCCACCCACCACAGGATATTATCGTCTTCGAAGATGTAGCCGACAATTTAATTCACGCCAAACAATTGGGCATGACGACGGTTTTGGTCAGCAATGGCAAAGATCATGCGCCGCACGATGCGGTCGATCACATTGTCACCAGACCCTACGATTTCCAGCTTATCGCTGCAGAATTGTTGTAACCACGCCATCCGCAAACTGCACAGTTAATGACGCCTGCTGTTGCGCGACCGTCGCACTGGTGATGGCGTGTTGATCAGCGCCGCGCACTAACGCAAACCCGCGATCCAGTGTCTTTTTGAATGAATAGCTTTCCAGCAATGCACCTCGGTGATTGAGCTGCTGGCGTTGCTGTTGTACCAGATATTGCACACTGCGCGTCAAACGCTGCGTCTGGTGACTGAGTTGCTGTGTTGCCTGTGTCACCAGACCGCGTGGCTGGTAGGCGTGAATATTAAACCGCTGCAACCGTTGCTGGTGATAATTTAACAGGCGCGCCATGTTCTGTTGCAAATAGGATCCCGCCAGATCGACGCGTTGCTGGATGGGGTCGAGCAGCCGCTGCGGCGCACCAAGACGTGCGCCCAGCGCTTTGACAGTTGCCTTGTCATGCCGCAGCATTCCGCCAATCATTTGCGTCAGACGCTGTTGATGCGTCTGGATGGTGTAATACAAATCATTGCGTACCGGCACCGCATGTTCGGCCGCCGCCGTTGGCGTTGGCGCGCGTAGATCGGCCGCGTAATCAATCAAATTCGTATCGGTCTCATGACCGACCGCGCTGATAACCGGAATGGCGCTTGCCACCACCGCGCGCACCAAAGCCTCGTCGTTGAACGGCATCAAATCTTCAACTGAGCCGCCACCCCGGGCTATAATCAAGACATCTGGCCGTGGTGTGGCACCATCAACAGGCAAGGCATTAAACCCTTGGATCGCCGCAATCACATCACGCGCCGTGTTTTCGCCTTGCACCGTGACCGGCCATAAAATGACATGGCACGGAAAGCGGTCGCGGATGCGATGCAGAATATCGCGGATCACTGCACCCGTTGGTGACGTAATCACACCAATCGTTTTCGGCAGGAATGGCAGAGGACGCTTGCGCTCCGCTGCAAACAACCCATCGGCCGCCAGTTTGCGCTTGCGGTCTTCCAGCAGTTTCAACAAGGCGCCTTGCCCGGCCACTTCCATACTGTCGATGATCAGCTGGTAATTCGACCGTTGTGGATAGGTGGAAATCCGGCCCGTGCAAATCACCTCCAGCCCTTCGGTCGGCTGCACACTCAATTTGCCAGCCACGCCTTTCCAGCAGACGGAATTGATGACGGCATCGGCGTCTTTGAGATCAGTATAAATGTGCCCGGAACTATGCCGCGTCACGCGCGACAATTCGCCACGCACCCGCACATAATCAAATTGCTGCTCCAGCGTGCGTTTTAGTTTTTGCGCCAGTTCTGACACAGACAACGACGGCAAAGCCGGTGCTTGCGGTTGCGATAAATCCGTCATGCGCTGACCTCTTTGGGTTTCTGCCTTTTGGCCTGAAAAAACTGTTGCAACAATGCGGTACTCTCATCTGCCAATACACCGCTGATCACCTCTGGCTTGTGATGCAATTGCGCATGGCTATAGAGACATGGTCCGACCGACAACCCGCCCGATTTCGCGTCATGCGCACCATACACCACGCGGCGAATGCGCGCAAAGCTGATGGCCGCGGCACACATGGGGCATGGCTCCAATGTCACATACAAATCATACTCCGGGATTCGTTGCGCACCAACCGATTGGCACACTTGGCGGATTGCCGAGATTTCGGCGTGAGCCGTTGGGTCATGCAACTGAATGGTTTGATTATAAGCGCTGGCAACCACCTCGCCCGTATCCACATGCACAATCACCGCACCAATCGGCACTTCGTCTGCCGCATAGGCCAATGCGGCCTGTTGCAAGGCTTGTTGCATATACGCTTGATCAGGTAGGAGGATCGCCAAAACGGGGTTTTTTCTGTTGCGCTGCACGTTGGTTTTTAACCAATTCATGTTACCTTAAGTCCCACTGCACGTTATTCCAACCCTGCATCTTAAATTTTGGTGAATTATGTCTACGCAAACGACGCGCAAGCAAATGGCAAACGACCTCGCAGCTTTGGCTGGCACCTGGCAAGCCGACCCGGCCGCATTAGCGATCTTTGCTGAGGCCGTGGCGCAAGAGGATTTCGATCACAAAGATTTGGCGAATGCCCAAGGCATCTTTCAGCATCTGTGGACCATGTTTCAAAACCGCCCACCTGAACATGTCCGCGTCGATTGCGTGTCATCTGCCGAACACCCGGATCAAGCGACGCTCACCATCCATATGCGGCAAATGCCGTTTATTTCCGATTCCGTTTACGCCGCACTGCGTCAAGAACAGATCGATATCGACGCCATCATCAATGCCGGCATCAAGGCGCGCCGCGATGATGAAGGCAACCTGCTGGCCGTTTATCCAGACGAGGATTACGGCCCGGATCTGGAAGATGAAAAAATCCTATATTTAGAAATCAGTCTGAAAGACGGCACGATTGATACGAAGGCTTTGACGGAAAAAGTCTTGCATGTCCTCTTCGATGTGTCCGCTGCCGTGCATGACTGGCATGCTATGGAAGCGCAGATCGCCGACACGGTAAATGATCTGCACGATATGGATAATAGCATCGTCAACCACGATGACGCGTTGGAAGCCGCCCAATTCCTGACGTTTTTGCAACAACGTCATTTTACGTTTCTCGGCTATCGTGAACATGCCCTGCGCAGCGACAAAAAAGACGTATTGCATTTCGACATTCACAAGAACAAAAGCCTTGGCATCTTGCGCGATGACAGCGTGTTGCTGTTCGACAGCCTGATCGTTGATGAACAAGTGCCACAGGAAGTGCGTGATTTCCTGCGCGCCCCAAACCCGGTGATGATCGTCCTCAAAGGCAATCGGCGCAGCCATGTGCATCGCCCGGTGCATGTCGATGTCATCATGCTCAAGATCTACAATGCCAAAGGCCAGGTTGAAGCTTTGCGCCTGTTTGCCGGCTTATTCACCGCCGCCTGTTACGCACGTTCGACGGAACAGATCCCGTTTGTCCGCCGCAAAGTCGCCGACATTTTAACGCGCTCTGGCTTTGAAACCGATAGCCACCGCTGGCGCAGCCTCAAACATATTCTGGATACTTATCCACGTGATGAATTGTTTCAGATCGATACAGACTTATTACATCAACATGCGTTGGATATCCAGCGTCTGTATAACCGCCCGGGTGTTGGCCTGCTGGTGCGCCCTGATGTCTTGCATCGTTTTGTGTCATGCCTGGTCTATCTGCCCAAAGAATTTTACGACACCCGTTTGCGTTTGAAAATTCAGCGCCTGCTGGAAGACCAACTTCAGGGTCAACAAATTGATCATTACGTTTTACTCAACGAACATTCTCTCGTGCGTTTACAATATGTGATTGGCGTTCCAGGCATTCAATTGCCCACCATTGATATGCCAAAATTACAGCAACTGGTGCAACAGGCCAGCACCGACTGGTTCACGCAACTCAAAACCGCGACCGTCGAGCAACACGGCAAAACACAGGCCTTGGCCTTATTACAAAATCTGCAAGCGGCGTTTTCATTGAGTTATCAAGACCGTGTCGCTATTCCGGATGCCTTGACGGATCTGCCCTGGTTGCAAAGCGTGTTACGCGATAAAGACCGCGTCGTGCATCTGTATCATGAAGCCACTGAACCGGCTGATGTTTATCATTTTAAAATCTATGTCCGTGAACAGGAAGCGTCCCTGTCGCAAATCCTGCCGGTTCTCGATTATATGGGCTTCAAGACCGAAAAAGAATATTCCTATGAGATAACACCATCGGACAATCTGCCACGCGTCTGGGTCCATGAATTGATTGGCACAATCGCGAATTTCACGCCCGATCAATTGCCTGCTATTCAGACCGTCTTTGCCGACGCGTTTCTGGCGGGCTGGCAGCAACAAGCCGACAGTGACCGTTTCAACGCACTGGTGACCTATGCTGGCCTGCACTGGCGTGAGGCACTGATTTTCCGCACGCTGGCGCGCTTCCTTGACCTCGCGCAATATCCACTGGGCAAGAGCTACATGGCGCAGTGCCTGATTACGTATCCGGCCATCACACGATTATTGTGCGATTTCTTCCTGCAACGTCATCGGCCACATCAGACGCTTGAAGACGCAAAACTAAAATGTGACACGCTGCAAGCACAAATTTTGACCGCCTTGGATGATGTCGAAAAACTGGATGATGATAAAGTTCTGCGCAGTATGCTGAGCCTGATTCAAAATTCACTGCGCACCAATTATTATCACAAAGATGCGATGGGCGGACCGCTGGACTATCTCAGCATCAAGTTCGATAGCGAACAGCTGACGGATCTGCCGCAACCGCGTTTGAAAAAAGAAATTTTTATCTACAGCCGCCGTGTCGAAGCCGTGCATTTGCGTGGTGGTGATATCGCCCGTGGCGGCATTCGTTGGTCGGATCGTTTTGAAGATTTCCGTACCGAGGTGTTGGGTCTCGTCAAAGCGCAAATGGTCAAGAACACGGTCATCGTGCCGGTCGGTGCCAAGGGTGGGTTTATCTGCAAACAGATTTCACGCTTTACGACACCACCCGAGCGTCAGGGCGAAGCAATTGAATGTTATAAAATCATGATGCGTGCGTTGCTGGCCCTGACCGATAACATCGTTGGTGGCAAAAATATTCCCCCTGCTGGCACGTTCTGCTGGGATGCACCCGATCCGTATCTGGTTGTTGCTGCTGATAAGGGTACCGCCAGCTTCTCTGATATCGCTAATGCTTTATCCATCGAACACAATTTCTGGCTGGGTGACGCGTTTGCATCGGGTGGTTCCAAAGGCTATGACCACAAACAAATGGGCATTACCGCCAAAGGCGCTTGGGAATGTATCAAACGCCATTTCCGCGAATTGGGCAAAGACATTCAAACTACATCCTTCAGCGTGGCCGGTGTCGGCGACATGAGTGGCGACGTGTTTGGTAATGGTTTATTATTGTCGCCACATGCGAAATTAATCGCAGCGTTTGATCACCGCCATATTTTTATCGACCCGAACCCGGACAGTGTGAAATCGCTGGCTGAGCGTCAACGCATGTTTGCACTGCCGACATCATCATGGATGGATTACAACGCCAAACTGCTTTCCACCGGAGGTGGCGTGTTCAGCCGTCAGGAAAAAGCGATTGCCTTATCCAGTGAAGCGCAACAGGCATTGGGCATGACCCAAGCCAAAGTGACACCAGGCGAATTGATCCAGGCGATTTTGAAATCACCTGTTGAATTGCTTTATTTCGGCGGTATCGGCACATACCTTAAAGCGTCGACACAGAGCCACGAACAGGCGGGTGACAAAGCCAACGATCCAAACCGGATCAACGCCAAAGATGTTCGCGCGAAAGTCATCGGCGAAGGGGCGAATTTGGCGATGACACAAGAAGCCCGTATCGAATTCGCGCATGGCGGGGGCAAACTGAACACCGACTTCGTCGATAACTCGGCGGGTGTCGATACATCCGACCATGAGGTCAACATCAAGATTGCGCTGCAATCCTTGATCGAACGCAACATGATCAACGAAGACCAGCGTATCGCGCTATTGGGTGAAATGACGAATGATGTTGCATCGTATGTGTTGCAGGATAATTATGATCAATCACTGGCACTATCACTCGTTGAGCAGCAAGGTGTTGAAGTCTTGCCGCAGCATATCCAACTGATCCGCGATTTCGAGCGGATGGGATTTTTGCAGCGCAAGATCGAAGGCCTGCCGGACGATGAAACGCTGAACGGTATGCAACAGCGGCTGCAAAGCCTGCCGCGGCCGGATTTGGCCGTGTTGTTGGCCTATGCGAAGATGCAACTCTACAAGGATATTCTGGCCTCAAACGTTCCTGATGTGCCGGAACTGGATTACCAGCTGATGGAGTATTTTCCACAAGCGTTGAGCACCAAATTTCCAGCCGCGATTACGCAACATACCTTGCGCCGGAACATTATCGCGACTGAAATCACCAATGTTGTCGTCAACCGCATGGGGCCGTCTTTTGCTCACCGTGATTCCCAGCGTTTGAATATCAGCAGCGCAGTTGTGGCCGAAGCCTGGTTGCTGGTGCGCAGCGTGTTTGATTTGCGCAGTGTCTGGCAGGCAATTGATGCGTTGGATAATAAACTTCCAGCTGCCGAACAAATGGCGTTATACCGTGTGATCACCGACGCCATGGCGGATGCCACAAAATGGATTTTGCATCAACACGGTGCTCAGCTGGATCTGGCAACACTGCTCCCGCTTTACCGTGGCAAAGCGCAGCAATTGCAAAACTGGCTAGGCCAGAACGCGATGCTGGACACCTCCACTTATCCGGCAACGCTTGGCGAACCACTGAAGCAGCAATTGAGCTTCCTGCCGTTCCTGACCGCGTCATGCGATATCACCGCCTTGTGCGAAGCACATGCTTATCCATTTGAAACCGTGGCGGAGCTTTACTTTGCCTTGCAAAAACGTTTGCAGACACCGGCCTTGCTCAAAGCGGTTGGCGACCTGCCGGTGGACAGCGTCTGGACTGAAGAGGTGCAGGAAAATCTGGCGGATGATCTGCGTCTGTCGCTGCAACGACTGGCTGAAACCGCCTTGCGCAATCAGGTGACAGACATTGCGCCATGGCTGGAGCAACAGGCGCCGTCGCTCAAGAATGTGGATGCCGTGTTAAAAGATTTGCCGGGTCAGGTCATTCATGTTAATATTCTAACAGTGGCGGCGCAGCGTTTGCGTATCTTATCCGACCGGATGAATGCCACAACGCCATAGTGATTGCCGCATGACCAAAGACAATTTGCCTGCTGTCAAAAATCATCTGCTCGACCATTCGGACGAGCAGGCTGAACCTTACGAAATCAAAGATATCGACAGCAGTTTGCTGGATGCGTCCGTTGAAAAACTGGATTATTTTGCCAGCGATACCCGGGCGCGCGCCGTTGACCGGATGGATTGCATCCGCTCGATGAGCGCAATCCTTGGCATCGGCAAAGAAGGCGAAGTGTTTCAAAAGCAAAAAGCCACCGATCAAAACGGCATCATGGCGCAGGTCATGTACGCCCAAAACGCAGAACAGGCGGCTGAAGCGGTGCTGGAAGCCCTGGAGCTGAAACCGAAACGCCCGGCCTTTACCGGACCGACAGGGCCGCAATTTGCACCGATGGGTCCAGGTATGGGGGGCGGTATGGGCATGCGTCCGCCGCAACCGGCAACCCCGGCCCCGCCTGGGCATGGTGGCAATTACTGGCCGCCACAAGCACCGCCGGTCTATCCACAAGCCGGCTATCCGACTTATCCGCAACAGCCTTATCCGCCCGAAGCCTATCCGCCGCATCCAGGCTACCCGCCACAGATGCCGCCGGGCATTGACCCAAACGCTTACGCCAACCAAGGCTATGCCCAGCCGCATCCCTATCCGTCATATCCGGTCGGCACGCCACCTTACCCGAACCCTTATCCACCGCCGGGGGGTTATCCGCCACCTCCGCATCAAGCGGGGCCGCACCAGGCTGGACAATATCAACAGCCGCCATGGCCACCGCAACAAACCGGTGGCTATCCGCCTTATCCACCACAAAATGCTCCGCCCCATTGGCCACCCCAACAGCCGCATATCATCGAGGCTGAAGAAGCCAAGGATAGTGCGGCAGACACCGCAACACCTGATAAAACCGAATAAGTGTGTTAGGAATGTATTCCTATAAAGCATTGATATCATGGAGCAAAAGGGCAAATGTTTCACGTGAAACATTTTGAAACAGGCCTTACTGCAACGCTGTTTCCAGCCGGCTGAGGATATAACGCGCCTCTTCCTTTTCAGATTTACTATCCGACAGGGCTATGAATTTCTGCCAATACCCAACCGCCGCCTGATAATAATCCAGCCGGGTGGCCAGCACCGCCGCGTCGTAAAACAACCGCGGTTCATAGGGTGACAGGCGCAACAGATTTTCCGAGACGCCCAGCGCGTTGTGGACATCATCCTGATTGATGTAAGCGGTTTTCTGGTTGTTATAAAACCGCATCACGATCTGGCGGTTGGTCACCCTCTTGTAATGATTGTGCTGCAATTCGGCATGGACACCTAACACACCTTTGAGCAAACGGCGCAGATCGCTGGCCTGTAACACATCGCCATTATTCGGGTCGACTAGCATGGTGTTATTGCCCTGCCCCAACTGCACCAGAAAATGGCCGGGAAAATTGATGCCGCGCACCGGCCAACCTTGCGACTGTGCCAGTTCCATATAGAGAATAGCCAAGGCAATCGGCAAACCATGCCGCCGTTCGATGACCGTCACCAGGTTAATGGTTTCTGGCAATGGTTCGCCACTGTCGGCGGCAAAACGGTATTGGTGATGCATGACACTAACCAGCGCGTCGCGTTGCGCTTGCAGATCATCGGCAGGTTGTGCCGCAACCTTGTCAACCACTTTGTCAGCAAGACTTTTAATCATGGCCGTAACCAGAGCTTGCGCGATCGCGATTTTATCGGCGGGCTGTTCCAATGCCGCCATGTCCCACAAGACATGGATTAGTTGAAACGCGGCGTCTTCTTTTTCGCCCCATAAATCGAGACGTGCCAAGACCGCCGGTTCCATAAACACCGACATGGGTGTTATTTGATGCGCTTTAACGCGGCGCGGACTTCCGTGGCGTCGTCAAACGGATGCGTGACCTGATCAATAATCTGACCTTGCTCATGCCCTTTGCCCGCCACCACTAAAATATCGCCAGCCTTCAAGCCTTTGAGTGCAGTGGCAATGGCTTCACGGCGATCGGCCACCTCGACAGCACCCGGACAGGCACTCAGTATTTCCTGGCGAATACGCTTCGGATTTTCGCTGCGCGGATTGTCGTCAGTGACGATCACACGATCAGCCAGACGCGCGGCGATCTCCCCCATCATCGGACGTTTGCCCGCATCGCGATTGCCACCGCAACCAAACACGACGTGCAGTTTACCCGCCGTGTGCGGACGCAACGCTTTGAGGATGGTTTCCAAACCGTCCGGCGTATGCGCGTAATCGACATAAATATTGCCGCCTTTGGGATGCTGGCCGACCAGTTCGATCCGGCCACGGACACCCGACAGATGATTGAGGGCAGCGACATATTTTTTGAAATTCTTCGGTTCGGTTTCTGTCGCCAAGGTCATGCCCAAAGCACACAAAGCATTCACCGCCTGGAATGTGCCAGCGACGGGCATTTCAACCGTATATTTCGTGCCGAACACATTGATCTGCAACGTCTGGCCAAATGGCGATGGCGTTTGCGAGATGAGCGTAATGTCGCGGCCTTTCCAGCCGTATAAAATGACACGATGACCATAGGTCAGACAAATGTCTTCCAGACGCTCGGCATACTCGCTATCGGCGTTGATGACGGCCACCGACCCCGGTGCCATCACTTCGGTAAAGAGACGTGATTTTGCATTGAAATACGCGCCCATCGACCCGTGATAATCCAGATGATCGCGTGTCAGATTGGTAAAACCGGCAACCTTTAGTTTGATGCCATCCATGCGGTATTGATCCAGACCGTGGCTGGAGGCTTCCATCGCCAAATGCGATACGCCCGCTTCGGCCAGATCCGCCATTTCATGTTGCAAGGTGACCGGGTCCGGTGTGTTGAGGCTGTAACCGGCGACACGCGTCCAGTCCGGGAATTGTGGCGCTTCGACACCGAGGCTGCCCATGCTGGCCGATGATTTGCCGAGGCTTGCCCAGATCTGGCGGCAGAAGGACACCGCCGATGTTTTGCCATTGGTGCCGGTGACCGTGACGATCGTTTCCGGCTGTTTGCCAAAGAATTTTGCGGCCATGCGCGCGAAGCGTTTGCGCGGATTTGGATCTTCGATCAGCACAATGCCGCCAGCAGAGGCTGGCAGTTGCACGCCAGGAGCCGCCAGCACGGCGACCGCGCCGTTTTGAATGGCTTCTTCGATATACTGGCTGCCGTCGGTCGTGGCACCGGGCAAGGCCGCAAAGAGGTAACCGGGGCGCACGGTGCGGCTGTCCATGCTGAGGCCAGCGATAATGATATCGCGGCTGTTGTCATTGACGGGCGGTGAATAGCGATTGTCGTAGGCTGTTTGAATCATCAGATCAATAAGACGCAAGACGTCCCCCCTGTGCTGGTAGTAATTCTTGTTTGATCCCAAGCAACTGCGTGTCCTGTTCCGGCGCGATGCCGACCAGTGGCGCCATTTGCTTGATCACTTGCCCCACGACCGGGGCGCCTGTCCAGCCCCCCGTTGCGTAACCGTAAGAATGCGCGTTGGGATGCGGTTCGTCAATAAAGGCGACCACAACATATTGCGGATCATCCACCGGAAACACGCCGATAAAGGATGACAACAAGGATTTGTGGTTGTAATTGCCGCTGCTGTTTTTTTCCGCTGTGCCCGTTTTACCGCCGACGCGATAGCCAGGGATATTCGCGTTTTTGCCGGTGCCTTCGGCCACCACAATGCGCAAAATGTCACGCATGATTTTAGAAGTCTCCGGTGTAATCACCGGTTCGGTTTTTTCCAATGCGTAGTCATTATCCGCACGCTTGATAAAAGTCGGCTTGACCAAATGCCCACCATTCACCATAGCGGCCATAGCAGCGGCTAAATGCAATGGCGTCACGGCAATCCCGTGACCGTAACTTGCGGTCAGCGTGTTGATATCGCGCCAGTCTTTGGGATAAAGCGGACGGCCACGTTCCGCCAGTTCGATCGGCACCTCGTCAAAGAAACCCAATTCCTTGTAAAAGCTTTTCATCGTCGGCGTACCGATTTGTTCGGCCATCAAGGCCGCGCCAACATTGGACGAATACAGCATAATTTCCGACACATTCAACGGATGCGGCTCCGGGTGAAAATCTGAAATCGTAAAACCGGCGCGGCGCAAGGGGTGTGTCGTGTTAAACACCACACGTGGATTTTGATGGTTGCGTTCCATCAGGGCGGCGGTGGTAAATGTTTTGAACGTTGACCCCATTTCATAGACGCCAGAGGTCAGGCGGTTAAAACGGTCGGCATCGGGTGTGGCGGCTGGACGGTGCGGGTCGTAATCGGGCAACGACACCATGCTGAGAATTTCACCGGTCTTGGCATTCATCACCAGACCTGCACCGCCCACAGCGGTAAAATCGGCCACGATTTTTTGCAGCTCCTTGCGCAGGATATGCTGGACGCGCACGTCCAACGTCGTTTGCAGCGGTTCATTGCCAGACAATAGTTTTATATCATAGGCTTTTTCCAGGCCAGCCAGACCGTGGTGATCGAGATCGGTAAAGCCGATGGCATGGGCCATCAGGTTACCATCGGGATACAAGCGGCGCTGTTCGTCAATAAAGCTGACGCCCGGCAGACCCAACGCGTTGGCCGCGTAAATTTGTTTAGGAGTCAAATTGCGTTTGATCCAGACAAAGCGACGTTTGGAATCGAGTTTATCTTCCAGTGATTTCGCATCCAGATCGGGAAAAGCTGCGGCCAATTTTTGTGCGGCTTCATGCGGGTCAAAAATGATTTTCGGGTCGGCATAGAGTGAAGCGGTTTTCAGCGACGTGGCCAGCAAATGGCCTTCGCGGTCGAGGATATCAGCGCGTTGCAAACCGGCGATTTCCGCAGCTTCTTTTTGGCTAGTGGGTTCGGTTTGTGTTAGATAATTTTCCATCGTCAGTTGCGTCATGCGACCGCAGACCAATAGATACGCCACTCCGAACACGCCCATCACGACCACGACCCGCGAGCGTGTTTTAGTCAGGACACGTTTGGATGCCGTCCAGTCCTGTTGATAGGGATTGGCGCAGCTGTCCGTTTTGCCGATACACCAACGGATCATTCAACGCCACCGGCATTGGCATCGCCCAACGCGCTGGTTGTCAAAGACACGGGCATCACATTGGGCAAGGCTGTTTGCGATGCAGTTGCGGCGGCCAGCGTCAGAGCTTTGTCGACCGCTTGATCATCAGCCGGGATACTGGCCGCAGCCAATTGCTGTTGCTCTGTATTGTCATTCGCCGGTTTGTCTTTGGCATTTTGCGCAATCTCGATGGCCTCCATAGATGCGCGGGTCGGCATGTTGGCGGTTGCTACATATTGCTTGCCGTCTTGTGGTTGCAAGCCGAACATCATGGTCGCAATTTTTTCCAGCCGGTCCGGATTGTTCAAGTAGGCCCACTCCGCTTGCAACACGCGCAAATGATCGCGTTCCTGAGCGATGTCATGATTGAATTTTTGCAGTTCGGTTTGCGCTTGATGCATGCGTTGCGCGGTGACGAACACACAGGCGCCCATAATCAGCAGCACGACGAACGAGGCGCAACCAAACCAGTTTTTCATGAGATGACTTCTCCGGGCATAGAAATTTTTTCGGCGACGCGCAAACGGGCAGAACGCGCGCGCGGATTGTGAGCGATATCGGCGTCAGACGGGGTGACGCCCTGGCGTGTCATGACGCGTAACGTTGGTTTGGCAAGACCCGTTTGCACCGGCGCATGACGCGACCCTTGCGCCACTGTGCTGCGGTTTTTGAAAAAGTTTTTGACGATGCGGTCTTCCAGCGAATGAAAGCTGACCACTGCCAGACGTCCACCGATTTTGAGAATCTGTTCGGCCGCCGCCAGGCCCGCTTCCAGTTCACCCAACTCGTTATTCACGGCAATGCGCAACGCCTGGAATGTGCGCGTGGCCGGGTGGTGATGCTCTTTTTGGCGCGGCACACAGCTGGCGATAGTCGACGCCAATTCCGTCGTGCGTGTGAACGGGCGGGTCAGGCGTTGTTTGACGATGGCCTGGGCAATCCGGCGCGCTTTGGGTTCTTCGCCATAGTCGCGGATGATTTTGGTCAGCTCTTCGACAGAGGCATGATTTACGAGGTCTGCGGCACTTTGGCCCTCACGCGACATGCGCATATCGAGCGGGCCGTCGAGGCGAAAGGAAAACCCGCGCTCTGCCGTATCGAGTTGCGGGGACGACACGCCGAGATCGAACGCGATGCCATCGACCGGATTGGTTTCATTTGCCAGGGTGCTGAATGGGGCCGAGCGCAGCGTCAAGCGACCGTTGTAGGTTTTGGCCAAATCCGTGGCAACCGCAATCGCGTCCGGGTCTTGATCAAAAGCAATGACGTGACAATTGGCTTGGCCCAACAGGTATGTCGTGTAACCGCCGCGTCCGAAAGTAGCGTCGATATACACACCGCCGTCTTTGGGCTCCAGCGCATCAATTGCTTCACGGCCAAGAACAGGGATATGCGCTAATGGCCCCGTGTTGTTCGTTGTGTGTGGGGCGGAGGTGGTCATGAATTGCCGCTGCCATTGGTGAGCACAGGCGGCAAGGTCAGGCCCTGTTGCTGGACTTGACTCAACGCGTCCTGCTGACGCTTGGCAAACAATTCAGGCTGCCAGATCTGGAATTTGTTGCCGAGACCAACGAACAACGCCGTATCCGTCAGCTGGGCATGCGCCAGCAAATCTTTGGAAAGCTGGATGCGACCCGTTTCGTCGTAGGAGACCGGGGTTGCCGACGCAAAAACGGCAGCGGCCAAGTCATCTTGTGGTGACGAGAAAATCGGAAACTGGTCGAGGCGGCGGCTGAGCTCATCCATCAGGCCCCAAGAGAAACCTTCCAGCGCTGTATGCTTGGCAGCCGGAAACACGATGAAGCCCGGTTGTTCGGCACCTAGATTCTGGAGAATGGTTCGAAACTGCGCTGGCACCGATACCCGCCCTTTGGCGTCAATCTTGTTGGTATAGGTGGAGAGAAACAGTTTCATTGGAACAAGCGGCACCCCATGTGGATCAGTCTTAAGACCTCTATCCGATTCTGGAGCGTTTCAAATTATAGTAGAATAAATTATTATAATTCAATAAATTAAAATAATTTCCTCAACCAAGACTTCAATACGCCGCCAACTCTTAGTGTGACGAGGTTTGGTTAATAATGGGATAACATGGGATAGCATGGGTCGTCAATGGATATTTATGGTGTTCAGATGAAAATTTTTGGGCAGAATGATAATAATATGCCTGTAGATCGTTAACAAAAATTAACCCTAGCAGATGTTAAATTGTTAATCTCCAGTGTGTTTCCACATTGCTTCTTTATGTGTTAATTTTCATAAAAAATTAACTTCGATCCGTATCCTTGAGTTTGCGGCACTTTTTTTCAGATGGAATTATTCGTTCGTATTTATCAAACAAATGCATGGCATCAACATTTAAAGACATCGTCATACCCTCGGCCACTGCTCCTTCGCTTATGCACCATGAGTATATGTTGCAGTTGACAAAGTGTTTGCATAGAATCGTCGATTCAACCTGTTTTGAGATGAGTTTCATAATGAACGATACAAATACTGTCCAATGTCCTACACATGGTTTTCGCGAAGAACGTGACGAAACGGGTCAATTAAGATTGCGGACAATCTGGCATAACGGCTTGACGGTTGGCACCGTGGCTTACGCTATGGATGGAACGGTGATGCGGGCACTACGGCCTAATCCGCTTATGATGCTGTTTATGCGTGCGAGCGGGGTACACACAGGTCTCGATGTGCCGAGTGTGCTCGAAACCTTGCAGTCCCCGGCAACTCAATTTGATCCAACTACAAAGCGTTTAATCCAGCCAATGCTAATCGGCGCCATGACGCCTGTTTAGATTTTAATCTTCGCATCATAGGCACTCATCAGTTGCTGCTGTTTGTTGCCTGTATGAGCTGACGGAACTTTACTTGGTCATGTTTCAAATTAGATTTATATCTTGACATAAAAACATATTTGGTTATCTTTGATTAGAGTTTTTATCCTCAAGGAGACATCCAGCAATGGATATAAAAGTAAATCGTGGCTGTATTTTACACGCGCAATATTATGATACGCAACAGAAAATGCTGAAAAGCATTACATCTTACGACAGTTTAAATCCACATGGGTTTTCTGATAATTATGATGAAGATGGACATCTGACCAGCCGCAAAGTTCACATGCACGGCGTTCAGCTTGCAAAATTCAGCTATGATCTGAATACTGGTGAGCCAAAAACAGAACAATTCCGCGATTTGGGATTGGTGGATAAGTTTATGGACCGTTTTCACTTAAACTAGAGTGGCAGTAACGCCAAGAAAGCACTACGGCTAGCCTGTTACGATCTGCGCAGTAATTTTGACGCCGCGCCGCTACTCCATATGGATATTCCGAATAAGTTCAAAATTTAATCTTCGTGCCGAAGGTGATCATCAATTGTTGTTGTTCATTATCCACCCGGCTGCGGTCGTTGCGGTATTGAATCGTGGAGTTGATGTAGAATTTGTCCTTGACCGGGATGCTGGCGCCGATCATCAGGTTGTCGTACAGCTCTTTGCCGCCTGTTGAAAAGCCGGCGACGTCGCGTCCGGCACTCAGGTAACTGACCTGGATCGGCACGTTGCCGGCGTTGTAGCGCAGGCCCACGATCATGCCACGTTTGGCTGGTTCGACCAGCGTCGGATTGGTTTCACCCCAGGTATAGCCGCCGCCAAAGGTCAGGTTTTCGCCAATGGGGATGGTCGCTCCCGCCAGCTTCGCCGGTTTTTGCGCCATGCCGCGGGTCATGGTCTCGGAGATAAAGGACGGGTCGCCCGCCACCAGTCGCGCCGCCGTCGGATCCTCTTGTGTGAAGTAATCTTTTTTGATCGATGCAAAGTGGCCGTCCATAAATTGTTTCAAGTTGCGCGACACTTGCGGCATGTTGGAGTTTTGCACCGTGTCCGTCGACGCATTGTTATCGGTGACGCCGTATAGCAAGAGTTTTAAGGTCTTGTCGCGCGTCTGGCGGCGGAAGGTTTCACCATCGTCGGCGCTGTCCCACGCCATGCGGTCGGCACTGTAATCGGTCGATGGTTGCAAATTCAATTCAATATTGCGCACGGGCAATATAACCGGGGCAATGGGTTCTGGACTGACTTCAATCAGCAAGGGGGCACCGTCTGGCATGTCCTGGGCACTGGCTGGCAACATCCAGCAACAGGCTACTCCCGCCGTTATGATGGCGGATACGCAGGGACACACAAATCTTAGCGGCAGCAACATGGCACCGTTCCCGGGTCACGAGAGACTCGGCTCTCTAATTCCAGTATAACATTATTTTGCATAAAAGTACCGTATTCATTGCTGTTGCGTTGCACCTACCTCTTTGTCATAGCGCAAAAACATTAATATATTGTTTTGTGGAATAATTTGTGATAAATTTTATATATCTAAGGAAGGTGCGCCATGGTGTCACGATCTGATGTTTTGAATGAGTCGCCATCGGCCTTATTGCCCTTGTTTCAAGCAGAAGCGCATGGCCTGACAGAAGCGCATGGCCTGACAAAACAACCTGAGCCGTCAACCGCATTAACGACAGCTGATTACATCCAAGAACTTCACGTCATGTTCACGGGGTTGATCAATGACACATACAAACATAATCCTGATTTAGACCCTGACGATTATGTCGATGGCTATGCTCCCTCGCCTGCCGAAGCCGCTGTTTTTCAGCCGACAGCTTTGCGCCAGTTGGACCATTTTTATCGCACTTATGTGAACACGCTCCAATTTCTGGATTATCCAACGTTGGCATTTCATGCCAACCGCACCGATACAACGCGGTCAGCAGAATATACGGACAATCAATTTGACATTGTGCAGGGCCTAGCTGGACATTTGCAGCAAACACAGCAAGCCGTTGCTAAATTTCATGATAAAATCGATCCAGCCTTGCACGACGATAACGGACACAATGTTCGCGAACGTTTACTGAGTTTTCAAACACAGTTTCATAACCTGACGCAGCAATTCTGTCAGGATAATGGAGTGGATATTATAACTTTATTACACGAACACGAAGCCAATCAGAACACACCGCAACAATCGCCACGGCCATTCGGTTTACATCTGTGAAGCATCGCGCGCGGGCCAGCGTCCATAGGCCCAGGCCCAGATCACGATAATTTGCACACCTGGCACCAGCAAGGCCAAGGCCCAGATCGGATGCCGCCCGGTTTTGCCAATGGCGATCCCGCTGGTAACCAGCAAGATCAGCAGGGCAATCCCGCCAATGAGATAATCCGCCCACTGTGGCAGGAATGTAAAAATAACGCCGGCATTATTCATGCCGCCACCTGTTTGGCAATTGGCCAGCGCTGGCATGCCAGCGCTGTAAAAAACAGCATAAGACCAAACACCGGTACGATGAGACACAGTATGGTCATTGGTGACAGACGCGCGCGACGGCAAATGACATAGGCCGGCCAGACAATGCAGACCGCAAATATATAATACCCAATGAGAACATCGTGCGGCATGTTAATGGCGTCCGTAGATATCTTCAAAACGGACGATATCGTCTTCACGGCACAGGCCGCGCTGAATTTCTTTGACGACAACCGGTTCGGTACCGCGATTGGCCATCCGGTGTTTGGCGCCTTGTGGAATATCGATCGATTCACCTGCTTGCAGCACGATGATATCATCGTTGCGCGTGACTTCCAATGTGCCGGACAACACGGTCCATTCTTCACGACGCTTGGCGTGGGATTGCAGCGACAACACGCCGCCCGGTGTCACGGTAATTTTCTTGATGCAAAATTCTTCGCCGTTCTCGTGGCCTGTGTCCAACACTTCCCAGAGGCCCCACGGACGCGTATCGCTTTCGCCCGGACGGTATCCCGGCATCGCGGCAACGTCGACATCGTTATTTTTTGCTGTGGTCATAGACATCTGTGGGAAACTCCTGTGCGACATCGATATAGTGTGGTGGGTTTTGTTCTAGCATTATCCGGCGCGGCGGGGAAGCACGGGGGGCGCCGGTGTCTTGTGACAGCATGCGGTCATACATGATAATCGCCCCTGCAATACCGACATTGACACAAAATTTCATCGGGATTTTGATGATCTGCGCACATCGTGCCTGCAACTCTGGTGACAGGCTGCCTTTTTCCGGCCCCAAGACATAGGCCGCTTGCACCGGGTGATGAAAACGTGGCAGATCAATGGCGTCATCCGTCAATTCCACCCCGATCAGCTGACAATGTTGCGGCAGCAACACATCCTGTGGGGAGGCAAAATGATAAACCGGCAAAGCCGTCGCGCTGTCCGCCGTATCGGCCAGTTTAATCTGATCGACATCCAGGGCGGGTTCAATGAAAAAGAAAAAGCTGCCACCAAAGGCATGAGTCGTGCGCAGTAAATTTCCGGCGTTAAGCCATTTGCTGCTGCGTTCCACCCCGATGCCAAAAAACCCGCGCATGATGCCCTTGTTGTTATCTCTGTGATAAAGTTTGGATGACACTGTGTCATTTTGCCGTTATGATACTGGTTACATGTGATTTCACAACAGAGTATCCTTATTAGAGTATCCTTGCATGGCCAAACCTGCTTTTTCGTTGTTGCCTCCAGCCCTGCGTGCTAAAATCGTGGCGCATCTGCCAGCTCCTGCGCGGCAATATTGGACCGGGCTGACACCCGCACGACGCCAGATTATCGGGTTCAGCGCCCTTGGTGTTATCGTCTTCCTGTTGGTCTGGCTAATTGTTGCCAGCCTCTATGAACCATCACTGGCCATCGTCTCCGCGCGTGATTTGCAGATCCCGTCCTATAATCAGGGAACCCTGACCGCAATTACAAAAGATAAGAAAAATTTTCCGGAACAAGCCGGTGGTGTTCAACCAGCTGCACCCGTTGCTGCACCCGATATTCTGGACACGCTGCATCTGACACCCTCGCAAAAAAGCCAGTTGCTGGAGTTGCGGCAAAATGTGGATTCTTATTACAAAAGCACGTTATCGTTTACCATCAATGAAGCCAAGATGATTGCCTTTGCCCAGGCTGCCACCAAGATCGATATGATCAATGGCAAGTGGGATACTCTGATTGCCGGAGCCGCTACCGAGGATCTGGCAACTGAATATCTGACTAGCGCAACGTTGGAAAGCCGGCAATTACTCACGCAATCGGTGGGCATTACAGCCGGCGAATACGACGATGTTTATGCGCTGTCAACGCGTGACCCGGCCTTCAATAAAATTGCCAATGCGTACAAAGATCTGGTCAGTCAAGGCATCTGGGGACCGATCACGCCGGTGAATGCTACGCAGACTGTCTCTGTCGATCCCGCTTTGCGCTTCCCGGTCGTCAAGGCTGCAACCTCTTCACCTTTGGCGTTTCCCGTTGCACCGACGTCAGCCGTTGCGCCCGGTCAGCCTAATTCTGCAGCTCCGGCCGCAGGCGGTATTGCGCCAACACCTCTGGATTCGCCAGCGCTTCCGTATTTGCAACAACAAGGCCGTTGATCGTATCGCGTATGGCAATCTCCGAGATTTTGCCGCTCTTGGTGCGTGGAATGTCCGTCACCTGAATAATTTTGGCCGGCACGTGACGCGGTGATGCACCGTTTTTAATCTGCTGGCGGATCGTCTGTTGTAACTCTTCATCAAGTATTGTATCAGGCTGCAAGATGACAGCCAGGATAACGCGTTCATCGTCGCCCCATTTTTGGCCGACCGCAATGGATTCCACAATCTGCGGCAATTGTTCGACCTGGCGGTAGATTTCCGCCGTGCCGATACGCACACCGCCGGGGTTGAGGGTGGCGTCAGACCGGCCGTGAATGATGAAGCCGCCTTGGGGTGTTTTTTCCACGTAATCGCCGTGGTGCCATAAATTGGAAAAGCGTTCGAAATAGGCTTTGTGATATTTCTTGCCGTCAACGTCGTTCCAAAAAGCGACTGGCATGCTGACAAACGGTTTGGTGCAGACCAACTCACCTTTGACACCGAGCGGTGCTTTGGCACCTTGTTCAGTATAGACATCAACCGCTAATCCCAGACCGGCACCCTGTAACTGGCCGCGATAGACAGATTGGGTGGGATAGCCCAGCATGAAACATGAGACGATGTCTGTGCCACCTGAAATGGAGGCCAGATGCACGTCGTCTTTGATCGCGTCATACACATAGTCAAACGCTTCGGCAGAGAGAACAGATCCCGTGGAGGTGATGGTGCGGATGCTGTGCAGCGCATGCGTGTCTTTGGGACGGTAATGTTGTTTGTGCAGCGTGTCGATAAATTTTGCCGAGGTGCCAAACAGGGTCGCTTTTTCCGTATCGGCATAGGTGAACAGGATACTGCCATCCGGATAGGTTGGCGAGCCATCGAATAATAGCAGTGAGGCACCACTTGCCAGTGAGGTCACCAGCCAGTTCCACATCATCCAGCCACAGGTGGTAAAATAAAGAATGCGATCCTGCGGTTTGACGTCACAATGCAAGCGGTGTTCTTTCATCAATTGCAGCAAGGTGCCGCCAGCAGAATGGACGATACATTTCGGGACGCCCGTGGTGCCAGATGAAAAGAGGATGAAGGATGGATGGTTGAACGGGACGCGCGTGAAGGCGATATCGCGCGAAAAAAAAGGTTCCAGCCAATCGTGCCAGGTGGTGATCTGTTCCAGTGGTTGTGACAGGCGCACGGTTTCGCCGTCATACGGCACAACAATGATGTGTTTGATGTCTGGCAAGGCGCTTTGCAACTGTTTGATTTTGTCGGTGCAATCGATCCATTTGCCGTTATAATTATAACCGTCGCAGATCAATAGAATCGTCGGTGCAATTTGGCCAAAACGATCGACGACACCTTGCACACCAAAATCAGGTGATGCCGATGACCAAGCCGCGCCCAACGATGTTACACCCAGCATAGCTAAAACGGCTTCCGGCATGTTTGGTAGTAATGCAGCAACGCGGTCTTGGACTGTGATATTGGCGGCTTGCAACGCTTGTTGCACACGGCTGATGGTGTGTTTCACTTCTGTCGCATTCAGGCGGCGTTTGATGCGTGTTTCACCCCAAAACACAATGTCATTATCGCCACGAAAATTGTGCAGCAGATTTTCAGCGTAATTGATTTTGGCATCCGGAAAAAACTGCGCGCCGGGCATTTTATCGGCGTCAATCAGGATGCGTTCGCCCTTGTTGCCTACGAGACCAAAAAAATCCCAGCAGGCCGACCAAAAATCCACAATGTGTGTGATTGACCAATCATATAACGCACGATCGTCGGCCAGATTGATGTTGTGTTGTGTGTGCAGCCAGGTGCGAAACGTGGTGAGGTTTGCCGTTGCGATCTTGGTATTGGAGGGTTGCCACAACAGATCGGCAGCGGCGGATGGCGAAATAGGCATAGGGCACAACCTCATGGAAGACGGCTTGACTTTAAATGTGGACTGCTAACTCTTGGTAAAGATCAGGGTCTGACCCGCACGGTTAAAAAATTCCTAAACTTTTGCCGCTAGACTGAAAAGTCAGATACAAGCGAAAATGATATGAGCAAAATCAAACTGTTGGCGTTCGATGGTGATGACACTTTATGGCATCACGAAAATTATATTCAGCAGGCGTGGGACGCTATGCACAATGTCATGCAGTCTTATGGCCATTTTCCTGATGCCGCCATCCTGGCGCAGGCCAAGCAGATTGATAATCTCAAACTTTGGGGATTTGGCGTCAAGAGCATCATTCTCGCCATGATCGAAGCCGCCATCGCCATGACGCAAGGCAAAATTTCCGGGGCCGATATCCAGAAAATTATCGAGATTGGACGGCAGCTGTATTTGCATCCGATTATTCTGCTGGACGGTGTCGCCAAAGCGCTGGAAGCGTTGTCACCCCATTACCAGATGATGATTATCACCAAAGGTGATTTATGGGCGCAGGAAGTCAAAGTCGCACAGTCTGGCCTGGCCTCGTATTTCCAGCACGTTGAAATTGTGTCCGACAAGGATATCCACACCTATCAGCGCGTGTTTCGGGAGAAGAATATTGATCCCCGCAACATCGTGATGATCGGCAATTCCGTAAAGTCTGATATTTTGCCGCCTCTTGCACTTGGTGCACAGGCCGTGCATATCCCTTATTATGTGACCTGGCAATTTGAACGTGCCGAGGTAGCAGAACGGGATGAGAACCGGTTCGTGTTATTGCCGACTATGAACGATCTTCCCCTGCTTTTGCAACGTTACGAAGAGAGTGATGCACGGTTGCTGGTGGATGTGAAGGCGTTGCATACGCTGGACTCCTGAAACCACTTTTCATTCTGATGAACTCGGCTATGCTGATGTTTATGTCACGCAGTTTTCCACTGTTGTCATTTCCGTTGCTGCGTTATGGGCGTCCTGTTTTGGCGCGGTTAATCGACATCATCCTGCCGCCGCGTTCTCCGGTAACGGGCGATCTGGTGGGTGTGCAAGGCACGATTTCGCCGGAGTTCTGGACAGAGCTGAACTTTATTCAAAATCCCATGTGCGCCTGTTGCGGTTTGCCATTTGCAACACCCGAAACGCCGGATACGTTGTGCGGCCTCTATTTGAGTGACCCGCCATCCTTTCAGATTGCGCGCAGCGCGTTGTATTACGACGATGCTGCCGCGAAATTGATTTTGCCGTTCAAACATGGGGATCGCACCTTGCTGGCCCCGCTGTTGGCGCAATGGTTGTTGCAGGCGGGAAAGGATCATGTGTCAGATACGGATTATATTATCCCGGTGCCATTGCACCGCTGGCGGTTGCTGAAACGGCGGTATAATCAGGCGGGATTGCTGGCCCGCGCCTTGTCACGTAAGACCGGCATCGCCTGGTTGCCACACACCCTGCAGCGCCGCAAAGCTACCGCGTCACAAGCCACCAAAAACGCTATCCAGCGCCAGGATAATGTGCGCAATGCGTTTTCTATTCCGGTTGAGCAAAAACCGCTGTTGAAAAACAAAAAAGTCATTTTGATTGATGATGTGCATACGACAGGTGCCACGATCAAGGCGTGTTGCAAGACACTGCGCAAAGCGGGTGTTAAAGAAATTGTGGTGTTAACGTTAGCACGGGTGGCGAAGGTTATTTAATTAAAATGACGGAGAAAAATATTTGTGAATTTCTTGAGAGGTTTTAGCTGCCAGATCATGATATAGCTGGGGATTGCTCGCTAATTCCTTGTTCATCACAACAAATAAATTATAAGATGTTTTATACGTATTATCTGATTTTGAATGCAATTTTAAAGATTTTCTCATCACCTAAGAAATTACACTTTTTGCTTTGTTAGCAGAAATTGTTTCTTGATTAATTTCATCACCATATCCAATATCGAATTGTATAGAACACGCATTTTCTAATATAGAAGAATACAAAGCATTTCGTTCTACGACTTTCTTTTGATATACATTATCAATACTCCTAGAAATTAGGCTTGAAATTGGCAGTAATTTATCATTTTTGATCATAATTAGCGTCAAAAGTGGTTGCTCCACTTCTCGCGAGTCTTTTTGTTTTTTTCTTTCTTCTATTTCATGCATACGCATTCCGGTCAAACCATTTGCTAAGTCCATCCTGCTACCCTCAACGACAACAGTTGGAATAATATCAGCTTTGGCTTGAACACCACGATTAGTTAATATAATTCTCTCAATAACATTTTGCTGTCCAGCTATAGACAAAAATTGCCGAAATTTACCAACGGCTGACTTTTTCTGATTTTTTAAAACCTTATTCATCAAATCTCCTTAATCTTAAAATATATTATATCCAATAAATATGCATCTTGTAAACATTATTTTATCCGATATTCCCCTCCCGGTGCCGCGCCATATCGGGGCGGCGGCGGATGGTTTCGCGGAGGATATCGCGGGCGACGGGTGCGGCAATGGCCGAGCCGCCGCCGCCATGTTCGACGACGACACTGCACACAAAACGCGGCTCATCAACCGGTGCATAACCGACAAACAGCGCGTGGTTTTGTTCGTACCACGGGCGGCTCTCGATTTTAAAACCCGCGGCACGTTCCTGTTTGCTAATACGACGCACTTGGGCGGTACCGGTCTTCCCGCCATAGGAATAGCCGTCTTCATGCATGCGCGCAGCAAACGCTGTGCCGCGTGGCGAATTAACGACGGCATCCATGCCCTGTTTGACCAAGGCCAGATGATCGGGTCGTAATAATAGACGATGTTGTGCAGCAGATGGCACAATCTCACGCGGGCCGACCTGTTGCGTCACGTAAGGCGTAACGGGAATACCACCGTTCACCAGACGCGCCATCATTGTCGCCAATTGCAATGGCGTCGTTAGCACATAGCCCTGCCCGATGGCGCTGTTGACCGTTTCACCCGGATGCCAGCCCTGTTTGTAGCGGCGTTGTTTCCAACGGCTATCGGGAATCAGGCCAAGACGTTCACCCGGCAGATCAATGCCCGTCACATCGCCCAGACCCAAACGGCGCGCCATGGCCGCAATCCGTTCGATGCCGACATCCAGACCTGTTTGATAAAAAAACACGTCGCAGGATTGTTGCACTGCTTGCACAACACTCACCGTCCCATGGCCGTTTTTATTCCAGCAGTGAAACCGGTTATTGCCGAGGTCAAAATGACCGGGGCAATAGACATGATTATTCTGGTTGATAATGCCAGCTTCGAGTGCGGCCAGTGCGACCACCATTTTAAATGTTGATCCCGGCGGGTATTGCCCGGCGATGACTTTGTTCGTCATGGGAGCCGCCGGATCGGCCAACAATTCCGTCCAGAGATTTTGCGGGATGCCCTGGGCAAAGGTATTCGGATCAAACGCCGGGTAAGAACCATAGGCATAGATAGCACCAGAATACGCATCCATCACCACAGCTGAGGCACTGTGCAATTCGCTCAAACGGTTTTGCGTGAAGAGCTGCAATTCGGCATCGAGTGTCAGTTTCAGCGGCATGCCGGAGGTGGCGGATTGTTCATGCAGTTCACGCACGCGGCGGCCCGAGGCATTGACCTCTTCCTGTTTTTTGCCGGCAACACCACGCAAGGCGCTGTCGTAGAAACGCTCCAGCCCGCTTTTGCCGATCTGGAAACGCGGCAAGACCAAGAGCGGATCGAGATCTTTTTTGATTTCATCTTCATTCGCTGTGCCGACATAGCCAATAACGTGTGCGGTGGCTGACCCAATGGGGTACGCGCGCGCTTTGCCTTCTTCAATCTGGAGGCCGGGTAATTCCGGCAGTGCCACGGCCAATGCGGTGACTTGATCCCAATGCAGTTGATCAGCAATCAGGACGGGCAGGAAACGGCGGTTGCGTTTGACGTCGGCCAAGATGCGTGTGCGATCCAGCGGCGTCAGTGGAACGAGGCCTTGAATTTTATCAAGAGCTGCCGCGACATCCGGAGTTTTTTCCGCGATGAGCAATAAGCGAAAATCCTGCACGTTGACCGCCAGCGGCACATCGAAGCGGTCAAAAATGACGCCGCGATCGGGCGCGGTCAATTGCATGGCGACGCGGTTTTCTTCAGCCAAGGTTGCAAAACGATCGCGTTCGACAATTTGCAATTGCCCCATGCGCGCGACGAGGACACCAAAAATGCCAAGTTCGGCCGCACCCACCAGCAACGCGCGGCGCGTAAATTTCAATTGGCTTTCGCGTTCGTTTTTCATCAGGCGTGAGCCGCTATTAATCGTTGCAACCCGTGTAACAAGGGTAGTAAAACCGGAAAGGCTAAAATGACAATACCGGCGGCTGGTAAACCGCTTTCCCAATCTTGCAGGGTAAACGGCATAACCGTAACCCCGTGTTGCAAAACGAATACCAGCGTGTAGACGATTAAAACGGTCATCGCAAAGGCTGGCCAAACCAGCCAGAAGCCCTGCCCCACCAAAAAGCGGCGTTGCGTTGTCAGAACCACATGCAGTAGAATAAACACCAGCGCGTAACAGCCCAAAGCCATATTGAGCGCCAGATCACACAAGAGGCCGATACAGAATACGAAACTAATCGGCATGGCGCGTGGCTGTACCAATCCCCAGTAAAATAAACCCAGCATAGGCCATAAGCCCCCAGCCGCCCAGCTGGTGGGTAAACGCATCGGAACAAGGGCCAGCAACAGCAACATGAACACGGACAGCGGCGGCAGAATTTTCAGCGAAATCTGCAACAGCCAGCCATGCGTCGTATCTGAACGCATAACCGGGTTTAAGGGCGAACTCATTGATGACTCATCGATGCCGCGTGTGGCGTATTTATGATTGCGGGAGTCGCGACAGGCGCTGCAGAGGGGATCGGGCCACGCGGTGGCACCAGTGGATCTAACACCGTCCCCGTATTCGTAATCGGTTCCTGTAACAGCTGGCTACGACCGAAATCAATTAATTGCACATAATCAAGACGGCGCAAATCGGCAAAGGGCTGCACATGGGCAGCGTGACCACTGTCCTGATCACCACCGGCACTGACCACGATACCCACCGGCAGGCCAGGCGCAAACAAGCCACCGTGTCCCGATGTCACCAGACGGTCACCTTGCGCTGCCGTAACGCCATCGGGCAGATAATCCAGCACGGGCTGTGTGCGGTTGTCGCCAACCAGCAAACCGCGGTGGCGTGAATTTTCAATGACGACCGGGACGCGTGACGAACTATCAGTCAATAACACGATCTGCGCCGTGTGATGACCGACACCCACAACACGGCCCACGACGCCATCACTGCTCATGGCCACATAATGATCTGTAATGCCCTGGGCTTCACCGGCATCGACCACCAGGGCGTCACCAAACGCCGTGCCGGTATCGGCAATCACACGCGCCGTGATCGCCCGCTGTTTGGGCAAGGCCGCCAGGCCGACAAATTCGCGTAACGATTGATTTTCAGCCTGCAGTTGCAAGGCGCGGTTATACCAGGCTTTCAGTGTGTCGTTTTCGTTGCGCAGCCGGGTGTTTTCCGCTGTGAGATCGGACAAGCCGACATTTTGCGCCAGCCCATGGCTGAGGGCCTGCAACGGCGGCGTAACCAGTTTGAACAGCGGCGACGTCATATCGTAAAATATCTGGCGCATGTGCTGGATCCCGTCCGGCCGCGCCGCACTGGCCCCCAGCAATACCAGCGACAGTCCAATCACTCCCAATAAAACACTGCGCGGGCTCAGCACCTGACGAGGCCAATAATACCACAGGGCCTTTTTAGCTGATTTTTGGTGACGGGGTGGAAGCATGAGTTGTTTATAGGGGGTTTGGCCCCGATGATCCAGTGTTTAACCTTTGCATTGTTATCAAAAACTCACCTTCAGCCCCGCAAACACGCTGCGGCCCTCGCCCGGGTAAAATACCGCCGTGCCGACACTGTTGGCATTGGTGGTGGCGGAGTAGTTTGAGACGTAATGTTTGTCCAGCAGGTTGCGCGTGTCGATGAAAAAGGTGACGTTTTTTTGCAGCGCGACATCGGCGTTGAGACCGACGATGGCGTAGCCGGGAGCTTTCAGGTTATTGGCATGATCGACATAACCGCCGCCGGGAACCGCTTCGATGTTCGGTGTCACCGACCATTGACCATCGTGCGCGTAACGCAGTTCGGCACGGTATTCGTGTAGCGGCGCGCCAGCGATGCGGTTGTTGCCGTATTGCGGGTCGTGATCAAACCGGAAATCATTCAAATTATATATCTGCCGCAAGACCAGTTTGTCACCCGATTTGGCTGGCAGAATCCAGTCCTTGCCGACATCCCAATCAAAGCCTAATTCCAAGCCTTGATGCACCGTGCGACCCGCATTAAACGTGGCGGCTGGTGTTGCAGGATTAACCGTGAAGTTCAATAACTCATTATCGACCCACGCCCGATAAGCGGTCAGATCCCATGCGGCACGACCCGATTTACCGCGCGTTCCTAACTCCGCTGTCCAGGCGGTTTGCATGTCAAGTGGTACGAAGCCAGCCAAAGGTGCCTGCACCAGTTCGGAATAAGTTGGTGCTTCACTGGAGCGGCTGACGTTACCAAAAATCTGCGCGTCTTTTTGCACATCATACACCATGCCTACCCGCGGATTCACGGCGGCAAACGTTTGCCGCGCGTTATTCGCCTGATTAATGTTGTTAGTAAAATCACGCAAGGCATACACATATTGCAAGCCTGTGACCAGCGATGTTTGTGGCGTGACAAAAAAGCGGTTTTCGCCATAGGCATCGAATTGTGACGCTAATTGATCGCTGTCGGCAGTTTTGGTGCCGCGCGATCCGCGCACGTTGGTGAATTGCAACGCGTCGGTTTTACCGGAAATCACATTGACGCGTAAGCTATGTTCATCACGGTGATTGCTGAGCGTGGTATGGCCGCTGAGTTCCGCAAAGCCGCCATAGGTTTGACTTTGCTGATCCAGCACCTGAAAAATCGGGTGCACCAGATTTTTGAAGTTGCTATACGCACCAACGCTCAATAATTCCTGCCCGATAATAAAGCTGGTCTGGTTCGCCAGACGTATGGAATTGATATTGCGCGCATAGTGATTGGTGCGGTTGAGTACCGGTGCCATGGTGGGATGATCCAGCGCATTGCGCAGGGTCAATGTTCCCGGCACTTCCTGTTGCAAATTATGCGCACTGACATAGAAACGTGTTTCCGCATTGTCACCCAGACGCTGACCGATATTGCCATTGAAGCGCAGTTTCTGTTGCGCGCTCTGGTCGCGATAACCGTTTGCTGTCATGGCCGTGACCGACGCATAGACATCGGTATCGCCATAGACGCGCGCGCTGCTCTCATGCGCGCGTAACGTGCCGAAACTGCCGCCTTCGATCCGCGCTTCATTGCGGTCGGGTGCGGTATGGCCTGTTGGCGAAATTTGATTGATGGCACCGCCCAGTGTTGCACTGTAGGGCAGGCCGTTAGCGCCTTTAAAAATTTCTGTCTCACGGCTGCTCAAGGGATCAAGTTCCTGAAAATCGCCACTACCGTCGGCCAGGTTGATGGGGATGCCGTCTTGCAGCAAGGTAATGCCACGCAAGTGATTACCACGCCCTAAACCTGAGCCACGGATGGAGAGACGCACCTCTTCACCATAGCGTTGCTGCACGAATACGCCGGGTGTGCCGGACAAGGTGTCTTTCAAACTGACGCTGTATTTTTTCGCGTAATGTTCGGCCGGAATGAGTTTGACGCTGCCCGGCGTTTGCGCCAGTTGCTGTTGGCGTTGTGCTAAACTTGGCACCGTCAGTGATCCGCCCCATGGCAATTGCGGATGGCCGTAAAGCTGATTGTCGTTTGGCACAATGGTGCCGTGCGTGATTTCGATGACGGGGATTGAGTTTTGTGCCACAGCCGGCATGGCCGTGCAGAGCAAAAGCGTAATAAGCGACAGGTGTCGCGACACATATGAAACAGGCATAAAATCTCCCAATAAAGGCAAGCAGCATCGTCAAGGATGCGTAACGTTTCGTCACTTACAGGGAGATAACGGGTGGGCCGCGGGGGAATGCCGAAACCAGGCCATGTGCCTTGCGGCGGGTTAATGAAAAAGCGTCATAGAAAACAGGAACAGAGCTGGCAGCGATAATAATCAAGACAACAAGGGCCAGCGGCAGACTGGCCCAACCGGCAATCAGGCCAACGGCGCAAAATAACCCATCAGACGCTTTCGTGTCGTGGGTTTGTGGTGCGGACTTTTGCAGCGGGTCAAAGCCGGCATCGACCTTGACCGTTTGCGGACCGTTCATGGTGCAGACGATGATAGCAATTTTGCCATGGGCCAAAGCGCCCAGATCAGGCATATAGCCCAGCGGAATAAAGGCGCGCAGCAACAATGTGAACATGATGACTGTTGTGATGATGCTGAAATTGGCCCGTAAAGACGTCATGCGGCCACTATAGCTGTGGCTAACCGCCTGGCAATATAAGCAGATCACAGAAGCGGGTCAGGTTTAAAAACCGCATCGTTTAACGCGACGTGTCGCTTCAATTTGCATTATGCTTATTATAATTCCATGGCACAGGTGACAAATGCTTGACAAAGCAGGGTCAAAACGCTTATAAAACCCTTCGCACACCGATTATTTGACGAGATTCGACCATGAAACGCACCTATCAGCCTAGCAAAATCCGCCGTATTCGCACGCATGGCTTCCGCGCACGCATGGAAACTCCCGGTGGCCGTAATGTTCTGCGTCGTCGTCGCGCCAAAGGCCGTACCCGCCTGGCCATCAGCTGCACCGGCTAAATCGTTTGCCTGTTGTGGCGTCTGTCCACCCTGATTTTGGCCATCAGACCCTTCCATCTGTTTTTAACCTGATCCCGCTGCGTCGCCGCAGCGATTTTTTGCGTGTGCAGAAAAGCCCGTTACGCTGGGTGACGCCCGGTTTTGTGATCAGCTGTGAGCCAGCTTTAGATGCGACGCATGATATGCCGTTGCAAATCGGCCTGACGATCACCAAAAAAATCGGCAATGCCGTGATGCGCAATCGCGTCCGCCGCCGGTTTCGGCATCTCACCCGTGCGATCTTACCCACTCTGCCAGCTTTGCAAGGCTGGACCGTCATTCTGTTGGCGCGGCCTGATGCCTTGACGCGTGATTACGTTGATCTGGGCCGTGATTTGCGCTGGGCCTTGCGCAAAATCCAAGAGCAAACACCCGCCAAACCAGCATGTTGACCCCCGTTAAACGCGCCACGATTTGGGTGTTATGTGGCCTCATTCAAATGTATCGCTGGGTCTTATCACCATTTTTCGGCAAGCAATGCCGGTTTCAACCGACCTGCTCCGTCTATGCCCAGCAGGCGATACAAACGCATGGCGTTATGCGCGGCCTGGCCTTGACCGCAAACCGTTTGCGCCGCTGTCACCCGATCCACGCGCTGGGTGCGGCCAATGGGTTTGTCTATGACCCGGTGCCAGAAAATCGTGAAAAGACCGGTGATTCCGGCGTTGCCTCTTGACGCTGCCACCTGTTTCAGCTTTTATGACGACACCTTAAAAGGGGCTATAGCTCAGTTGGTAGAGCGCTTGCATGGCATGCAAGAGGTCACCGGTTCGAGACCGGTTAGCTCCACCATTAAGTCGTCCCTTTTCCCAGATTTCAGAGAATACGTCCTTTTCGCCCGCAATATGCGGCGTTTTTGCATGAGCGGACTCAGAGAATCTCTACTAACATAAAAATATCGGGAAATTTATGATTTTTCTCTGTGGCGTAATCCGCCAGTCCGTTGCCATTTAACGCATCAAGGACAAACGGTTGATTTGTACTCTGTCGCCAAAAGCCTAAGATAATAGGCAGCTGTTAAAAGTCGTATCGGAATTTTAAGAAAAAAATTGAACGGAAAATCCCTTAAATATTTAGGCTCGCATCAATTAAACGTCCAACATACCGTGGATCGATTTTCTCACGTTTAGCAATATCAGCAATCATCGTACCGTTAAAAAATTCATCCCGCCAGACAATGCCCCGTACCCAGTTCTTCAATTCCAACGGCGTCCGGGCAAAAGGGTCGTCGTTTTGACGACCGGCATGTGACTGGATAATCAGTGTTCCTTTATTTGCCCGTCTGGTACTGAATGGGATAGCATGAAGATACAGTTCCTGTTTTGGCATTGGCAGCTCAATTTGCAAATCCTCTATAACTTTTTCATTTAAAGCTGGCCAATCAAATTGGAACTCTAATTTATTTTTACTAATCACGACTTTTTTAAGTGCTTTACCAATAATTTCCAAAGGTTTTATTTTTCCTGCATTTACCATGATCCAGTTATTTAATTTCTTATCGTATTCATCGATATCCAGTAATTTGAAAATATTATCACCATTCAATAAATCACTTGTAGCTTGTAAAACAATTGTTTCGAATGTCTCAGATGGTATACGTGCAATTACATTGTTCGGATGGTCTTTTTGTTGATTTAACAGAGGACTTATATAATAACTATACCGCACCCCATTTTTTGTCGTGAATGATGGTGTATAGCGGTTTCCCTCACAGTCAAATATTTTACCCTTCAATAGCAGATCAATTTTATCATAAACCATCTCACGTGGATTAACTGCTTTGTTAGTCAGTGTGCTCTGAACCTGATCCCACATATCCTGGCTAATAATACCCATATGCTGGCCATCATAAACAATACCCTTATGCCGTATTTTCCCAATATAAATTGGATTGGTCAGCATTTCATGCAAATGGCCCCGGCTAAAGCATAAGCCACCTCGAACCCCTGTTCTTCCTTTATACTCTCTACTTTTGATATCGTTCTCATCCAAATATTGTTTTAATTTAATTACTGAACCCAGTGACAAGTATGATGTGTAAATAAATTTCACTGTCTCAGCTTGTTCATTATTGATAACCAGTTTTCTCTCATCAACGTTATAGCCAAATGGCACTCGTCCACCCATCCACATGCCTTTTTGTTTGCTGGCGGCAATTTTGTCTCGGATACGCTCACCAATCACTTCCCGTTCAAACTGGGCAAAAGATAATAGAACATTTAGAGTTAATCGTCCCATTGATGTCGTGGTATTGAACGACTGCGTTACACTGACAAAGGTTACATTATGCTGATCAAATATTTCCACCAATCTGGAAAAATCAATAAGAGCACGTGTCAGACGATCAATCTTATAGACGACAATAACATCGATCTTCCCATTTTTGATATCATTAATAAGCTGGTTCAAAGCAGGACGATCCATAGTTCCACCGCTAAACCCACCATCGTCATATTTTGTTTTTACTAAAGACCAACCTTCCGACTTCTGACTCGTAATATAAGCAACACATGCTTCTCGCTGTGCGTGAAGTGTATTGAACTCTTGCTCTAATCCCTCCTCGGTTGATTTGCGGGTGTAAATTGCGCAACGTTTGATTGTGGACTTCATTTCTTCACCTTATTTTTTAGGCCAAAGAACGCCCAGCCATTCCACCGTGTACCGGTGATTGCAAATGCCACCTGAGATAGGCTGGAATATATCTTACCGTCATAATCAAAGAGACCATCATTTTTGACAGTGACGATATACTTCTTGTCCCGTATAACTTTAATTAACCTTGTGCCAGGTTTTAGATCATTGTCATTCTGATCAAAAGTAACTGCGCTGCGTTTATATTGTTTGATAAGCTGATCGAGTCTGGTCTTCTGTTCAGGCGACATTCCCTCGCCTCGTAACACGGCCTGTTTAAAGCGAATGCTCTTTTCCAGCATGGGGCGGCTAATAAACCGATGCGCTGCCGTGGTCAACCCCCGATATTGAGTCCAGGTTTTAAGTTACAGTTTGGAGCAGCTGCAGCATCATGGCGGGGGCTGGAGCGTAAGCGGAAGCCCCTGCCATGATGCAAGCATGCGTTCTGGCCAGTGGAGCGGGTGGCCTATAGCCCAGCGACGTGTGCGGGCGGATATGGTTGTAATGATGCCGCCACTGCTCCAAGATCACCTGGGCTTCTTTCAGCGTGTAAAACGTCTCCGCATTCAGGCATTCGTCCCGCAGCCTTGCGTTGAAGCTCTCATTATAACCATTCTCCCACGGGCTGCCTGGCTCGATATACAGTGTTTTGACGTGTAGCTTTGGTAGCCAGTCCTTGATCGATCTGGCCGTAAACTCCGACCCGTTATCCGAACGGATATGATCAGGAATGCCTTTGCTCACAAACAGATCCGTCAGCACAGCCATGATGTCATCCGCCTTCAAGCTGTAACCCGTCCGCAAAGCCAGGCATTCCCGCGTGTACTCATCGATCACCGTCAGTGTGCGGATCTTGGTGCCGTCCTTGAGCCGGTCCGCTACAAAGTCATACGCCCACACATGGTTCTGCCAACACGGTCTAAGTCGGATGCATGAACCGTCATTCAGATAGAGACGACCTTTCTTCTTATGCCGTTGCGGTACCTTCAGCCCCTCTCGCCGCCAGATGCGCTCCACACGTTTGTGATTAACCACCCAGCCTTGAACCCGCAGCAACGCCGTGATGCGTTTGTAACCGTAACGACCATAACGCGCCGCAAGTTTTATAATGTCCGCCGTCAGCGCTTCTTCGTCACGCGCTCGCTTAAGAGGCCTGCGCTGCAAGCCGCGGCTCTGCCCCAACGCCTTGCACGCCCGTCGTTCCGTAATTCCCAGCTTCTGCTGCACATAAACCACAGCCTCCCGGCGACGCTCAGGACTGGTTAGAACTTTCCCGTCGATACTTCCTTCAAAATCAGATTATCCAAAGTCAGGTCGGCGACAGCACGTTTCAGCCGCCCATTCTCTATCTCAAGATCCTTCAAGCGCCGCGCCTGATCCACACCCAGACCGCCGTATTCTTTCCGCCAGCGGTAATACGTATTCCCCGTCACAGCCAACGCACGCAACACATCTTCCATCCGCTTGCCCTGGCCAATCATCACCTCAGCCTGCCGCAAATAGCCTATAATCTGCTCCGCCGTAAACCTCCGCCGTGACATGCAAAACCCTCCCGCTAGATGTCCACATCATACCAAGAATAACTCTCGGCTTGGACTCATTTATAGGGGGCGGACCAATTTAAATGATAACATTTCTCTAAATAGAATCGAGTTTGGATATAATTTCTACTACTACTACTTTTTTCATTACCCTTTGGCTTTGATCTTTAATCATGTCAAACTCAATATCCTGCCTCAATTGAAGTCATGTTTATCCCATTTCAAGCATCATAAAAAGAAACTGCAGTTACGGATACATATGGACTTTTATTCAGCTATTATATTTTGATAGCTTTAAAGTTATGCAACTTTATCTTATTTAATTGGTTCTAATATTTCCAACTTAGGTAGTGACCGAACGATTTTTAGAGTTTCTAAACTGACAGTAATAACGCGCTGGAAGAGCTTCAAGGGATATGTTGGATCACCAACGGTTTCGATGGCGTATAGATTGGCGTCATTTATAATACCACTATCCTTGTCTGTCTTGACACCCTGGCGTTCCATTACCCATTCAAGGGCTGGCTTACCATTAACGATATATTCGAATGCTTCGACAGGAATATTTTTAATAGTAATGTAATTGTTATATATAACAGTTGTTTTATCTCCTTTTTTAGCGAATTTCATTTTTGTAACACAATATTTATTCGTACCAAGGTCTGCCGGCTTCTTATTTCCAGCATCAATCTGCACATCATAAGGCCTGACGGTTTCGTAACCTATATGCAGATCTGAAAGGGCATGCCCAGCTTTCGAAAACAACCAAAAGTCTTCTGAATTACTCACGCATGGAATGCGTGGTAGCTGTTTGGAGAGGTTATCGGCATATCTCTCACGATACTCTTCGGAATGCAGGAGGCCGTAGATGTAATAAAAGATATCCTCTTTAGTTATTTTTTCAGACGGGTAATTCGCCGTAAAGTACAACAATCCCGCATCAGTAATACCATCTTTTGTGCAGTGATTTATATCGGCTTCTTGTCTCTTAAAAAGTCCAACATCTTCAACTCTACTCATATCATACAATTTTAAAGGAAAATGTTGGCCTGTATCCATAGAGTGAAAATTTGGAATCGTATCTGTCATTAATGCAGAAAAGCCTCCACTAATTCCTGTGCCAGTGATCATTATAATTAAATTCTTGCATCCAGCAGACGGAATAATTTGTGGCATTTGATAAACACGTTCATTTAAATCACGTGAATAGTAAAACCACTGCTTCATAAACGGTCTATATAAGCCACTCACAATATTTTCATGCGAGAACGAAATCTTTTTACCTTTTTCTGCAGCACTTTTCAGATTACCACTCCAGCTAATTTTTTTAGAATCATTATTTATAAAATCTTTGAATGATGACTTAGCGAAACTATCTTCCCAAGATTTTACTTGTTTACTGTAAAAATCGATCATATTTGAAATATTTTCTTCAACCTTTTTCTTTGAAGAATTATAGCACCAAGCATCTCTACTAGTTAGAATTCCCTGGGAATAATTTTCAAATATAGTTTTAACTACATTGCTTTTCTTATTACCTATAGCAATAAAATCATCAAAGCTGTTATCCCGTTGTTTAAGCCAATCATTATGTTCGTTCGGTGTTATCCTTGCCCAGCCCCCTGCTGACTCTATTCCTTTAATACTTTTAAAATCAGAAATGATTTCTAACTTTTGTTCACGCGTCAAATAATCACCAATATCATGAAAATATATTTTCCCATGCTCCTTGGCATCAGGGTTCTTAACAAGAACGCTAATAGCGATTGGAGAGCGGCTACCGCCACCAAAAATCTTTCCACCCTCTTTGCGCGACATCTCTCCTTGCGTTCTCTGATTTCCGCGCAAATGGAAAATATAAAGATTACTAAATTCTTCTGCTAGGCATTTGCGCATTCCATCGGTCGAGTTACTTTCAATCCAACCACCATTAGTGACGTAGCCAATTACACCCCTATTACCAATTCGATCAGAAGCCCAACGAATTGCCATGATGTAAGAGTCATATATGCTTTTTTGCAAGGTAGCCTTTGAATTAGCTGCATAGGTACTACGAATCTTTCCCTCTAAATAAGGATATTCTACGTTTGCAGCATTATCATTTTCATTCTTCTGTCCAGCAGAATAAGGTGGATTGCCCATGATAACACGAATATCGAGCTGTTGTTGACGCTTGCGACGCGCACTATTATCTGCCAGAAGCTGGCTAATCATATCATGTTCATTTAAGCGGAAAGTATCCGTTAGGCAGATACCATCGAATGGCTGATATTCACCACCGACAAGGCCATGGTAAACTGCCTCAATGTTGATGGCAGCAATATAGTAAGCAAGTAGAACAATTTCATTAGCGTGAATTTCGTTTTTGTATTTATACGGTAAATCTTTTGGTGCGATCAAACCGCTTTGAAGCAAGCGAGTAATAAATGTACCTGTACCGGTAAATGGATCAAGTATATGAACACCTTTGCTACCCAACGTTTCGCCAAATTCCTGTTGTAAAACATCATTAATAGAATGAATAATAAAATCTACTACCTCAATTGGCGTGTAAACAATACCAAGCTTTTCTGCCATTTTAGGGAAGGCATTACGAAAGAACTTATCGTAAAGTTCTAATACGATCTTTTGTTTTGCCGCAGCATCATCGATTTTTTCTGCTCGCAACTTTACACTGTTATAAAATTTTTCTAATGTATCAGCTTCTTTATCTAACCTGTGTTCTTGCAGTGTATCTAGTACGCTTTGCATAGCTTGCGATACTGGGTTTTTACTAGCAAAGCTGTATTTATCAAATAAAGCATCAAAGACAGGTTTCGTAATGAGATGTTGAGCAAGCATCTCAATAACTTCATCATTAGTAATTTGGTCGTTTAGGTCATCGCGTAATTCATCTACGAAATTAGCAAATGCTTGAATTTCTCTTTGATTATTTTGATCATTAATAATTGCAGTAATGCGCGTAATATGCGTTTTTGCAATTTTAGCAATATCTTTTGCCCAATCTTCCCAATGGTTACGGTTACCACATTTCTTTACCATCTTAGCATAAAGAGCGCGTTCAATCTCTCCTACTTGGAATTGCAGCTCGTATTGAGATTTTTCTGCTACATTATGCACCAGCGCAGGTGTACCAATGCTGTATGACTCTTTACCTGTTTCTTTTTTATTATCCTTTTTCTTTTGTTTTGGTTGTATCTTGTCTGTAATAGCAATAACTTCCATTTTTGCATGGTCTTTACCTACTAAATCAAATCTATTAATCATCGCATCAAAGCGGTCGTCATGCGAGCGCAAGGCTTGCAATACATCCCAAACGACTTTATAGGTTTTATTGTCATTTAAAGCTGTGTGCGGCTCCACACCTGTAGGAATTACGACTGGTAAAATTACATACCCACGCTTCTTACCTGGAGCATTCCGCATGATGCGTCCAACCGACTGCACTACATCTACTTGAGAATTACGTGGAGTTAAAAATAAGACAGCATCTAGGGCAGGTACATCAACTCCTTCAGATAAACATCTAACATTACTTAGAATACGACAAGTATCCTCAGACGTTTGCGCTTTAAGCCATTCAAGTTTTTCTTCTTTTTCGGAAGCATTCATACTGCCATCAACATGTTTTGCTTCACACGTTAAAGTATTATGATCTTCTTCTTGATCTTGATAAGCTTCAATTACTGCCTGAAACATGGAAGCAATATTTTTAGAACTAACCTTATGAACTTTTGTACCTTTTGTTGTCTCAATGACCTGACAAAATGCTACAGCTCGGTGCATAGGGTCCTTGTCATCTGTTTCGTCTTCTTGATATTGCTTACTTAAGGCTTTCCAGCATCCAACAATTTTTGCAGCATCATCTACTTTAAGTTGATTATTTTCGTCTGCTAGGAGTCTCTGCAAGCGCGAGCTGATATGCGCTTCGTCTACAGTTAGAACGATAACCTTATAATCCACCAATAAGCCGCGCATGACAGCCTCAGAGAAGGTTAAGACATGTAATTCTTTGCCATACCATTCCTCATTATTCATTGAATAAAGAATAGTTCCTTCTTTTTCTGCTTTTGCTTCTGCTACATCACCATAAATGCGTGGCGTAGCTGTCATGTAAAGGCGTTTTTTACCCTTCATAAAATCGCTATTGTGGATTTTTACAAAATTACTTTCTTCTTCGTTTTCAAATGTGGATCCTGTGGTACGGTGAGCCTCATCACATATGATTAAATCGAAATCTGTAAGATTATGATTTCTTTGTGCTTGGCTAATAACTTCAATAGAATGGTAGGTCGAGAAAACAACGCTCATATGCGTTTTGTCATGCCGCTTCTCCATTTCTTTTGCCAATGATGTTGCATCTGTAGTTGCTGGATAGCGCAACTCATGCACAAAAGTTTGGACAGCATCATCATCTGCCTTACGTTTTTTACCAACATCACTATCTGAACATACAGCAAAACTATGTAGTGGGATTTTGCTCTCTTGTGTCCATTCGGTTAATGTTTGAGAAAGCAAAGACAAGCTCGGCACAAGAAAAAGAACGCACTTACCAGGACCTGCTAATTTCTCTGCGATTTTTAGGGCTGTGAATGTCTTACCCGTACCACAAGCCATAATAAGTTTGCCACGGTCAGCTGCTTCAAGACCTTTTTCTACATCCACTAAAGCTTTCACCTGATGAGGACGTAATTCCTTTTGGGGCTTCAGCACAGGTTCTTGTTTGGAGGCGTATTTCGACCAGTCAATTTGACTATTAGCCAGATCATGCAGATCGATTTTGGTTACAGGTGGATTTTGACCTTGTAACGCATCTTCAGCATGTTCACTCCAGTTATTAGTAGTCGTTATAATAACCCGATGAGTAAACGGCTTTTTACCTGACGCCGTGAAGAAGCTGTCAATGTCTCTTTTCTGAACACGGTAGTCTTCATCATAAAACTTACACTGAATGGCATGATATTCATCTGTACCATGTGTTTTTGCCACAAGATCAATGCCGGTATCTTTACCGTTTAGTCCTTGTTCTTTAGTCCAATCTGCATATGACCAAATGTGGCTATAGAGGTCTTTATAGGTCGCCTCATAACGAAGGTAAGTTAAGATCAACTCTTCGAAATAGGTCCCCTTTTCTCGCTCGGTTTTAGCTGATGTGCGGAATTGGGAAAAAATTGAGCTAAGTGCTTGATTCATAAAATAACAATACTCATACTTAGTGGATGAATTTAATAAGAATAATTATAGCTAAATTCATTAGACAAGGTAAGTCGTTACATATGCCGAAGAGATAAATTGTCATATTTTATTTAAAGTTTTTTAAGATCCAGCCTTCGTAATCTCCGGCTCATGCAGGCCTCGATCGGCGATGATACTCCCAATATCATACTTAAATTCCAAACATGCAGTCATTATTGCCCTCATATCATCAGGCCATTTTTCGATTAATTCACTAACTTATTGAATATTTCAACCATGGCAAAGGTGTCTAATTTACAGTATTCCAGCAGCTGTGCTCTGGTTTCAGCTTTAGTTGCTTCTGAACAATAGGGCTGAGTCATACTCGCCCATATTTCCATTGCGGCTGTACCATCTTGGACAGTTAATGCACTGTATGATAAATGAGGACAAACTATAGGAAGAACTTTCTTGATTGATGTTGAACCTTTAAAGCGACCATCAACATAATCTAATTTAAAAACATCTTCTAAATTGACCATGCGATTGTTTATATCATTTAAGAATTCAGCATGTTCTGGATAAAGCAGTGCCATTTCTTTATTTCTGGTTTTTTCAAAAGTATCGTACCACGACAGAATGCTGCCCTTCGGTCCTATATGGCTTTTCATAGAAAGAATTAGGTCTATTGGAAGCGCTCGTTCCATCGATAAATATTCGTAATGAGTAAGCTCTTTCGTACTATCCATACGATGAAGTGAATATTGTACCGGAATTTGTTGATGCGGGTATACGCCATCTATGAAAGGCACTGCAGACATAAAAGTTTCGTAATCAAAAAAATAAAGAGGATAACTCAGCTTGTTGATAAATGAGCAGATATTTCCATCATGAATTTGCGTTTCACCACTTTTAACGGCTTTTAATACAGCTGTCTGTTGTGGGGAAAGGGCAAAATTATCCGGGATATCCTCAAGAGCTACACAATTTATTCCTAATAGTTCATTCCGCTTTTTATCACTCAAACGCGGCAAGCAATAAATTGAATATTCAGGCACTCCTGGATTGAAATATTTAAACCCATCACAATGATGCGAACGTGATTTTTGCAAACATGAACATGACGTCCGATCAATGTCATCTTCAGCAAGTAATGAAATTGCCTCATTTATCTCAGCGTTTGTTTCATTGGCCATTAGTCTAGCTTGTGACGTTACGTCAACAACGGTCAGAAGCTGATTAACATCAATCTCACCATTACGAATATAATCTCCATTAAGATGAATAATATATACAGCCGCTACCTGATAACCTGATTTTTCTGCACAAACAAGTTGAAAGCTTATATCTTTAATATGATTCTCGCCTCTTTCATGTTTGAGCCGTGTACTAGACTTTACTTCATAGATTGAAAGCTTTCCGTCTGCATCTTTAACAACAATGTCAGATCGTGCAAAAATTCCATTTTCAGTTTCAAAAATCTTTTGAAACCCAACTGTTTTCCCATCAGATAATTCTGCAAATAATTGCCGTGCGTAACGCTCAACCTCATAACCCTCTCGCAGCAATTTTTGAATAAAGGCAGAGAATTCACCTGATGGATAATTATCCGGGTCGCGTTTCATTAGCCAGAGAGATTTAGAGCAATCCAAAAATTGTATAAAATCTGTCTTGGTAAGCTGCATCATATCTCCATGCTAGCCAGGATACCGTAGACTAACCACAGTTAAATCCCCTTCAGTCAATAATAATTGTCAGAAAAAACAGAGTAGTTTCTTAAGAAACTCGCTTCTAACTATTTATTTCGGTTGCATAACAAGCACATAATGGTAATGTCAGGTCAGGCCAACTCGCGTTGGTTTGGGGCTTAGTAACCTCTCCGTAAACGGTGGCGTGTCCGTCATCACGTCGCTTCTCGATCCTTTGGGTCGGGAGGCGACGGCGTATGTCCAAAGCTTCGGCTTAAAGGCCGTCGCGGTCGCTTTACGGCGACTTACTAACTCCCGGCCACCAGGACTTGTCCTGGTGGTTAAGTTTCACCGGGAGGAAAATACTATGGTTACAAAGAGAAATAGACGTCTGCTGGCGACGCTGGCAATGGTCCTTATTATTTTGGGAGCGTGTATACTTTCGTCTAAAATAAATATCCTATCTGGAACCACGCATGCTGATGCATATGACGGTAACGCATATTTTAAGCCAAACAATGACGATTATAATTTAATAAAAAACCATATTAAATCGACTGCAAAAATAAAATATGATTATCCTGATGCTCAAGATGCGCATGAAGCTTACGATAGATGCTTAATTGAAGCGATAGTAAGTGGGGATGATTATCTTACAGTAGCAGATAAATGCAACAGCGGTTCAGCACCAGGAGCATACGATAGTTTGGCAGATGCCTGGTGTAAGGAATTAGGATTTCCGCCAGAAGGAATAGTGCTTGCTTTCTATAGACCAGATCTGCCGGAGGACTTGAGATGCTTTAATGCGATTGATCGTGAGGCAACAAAATTGACCAAGCAGTACGGTAGCGTGCAACAACAAGAAGCTTACAGTATTTCGGAAGTTGCACCAAAATTCACTCCAGATGATTCTAAAACACTAAACGAACTACAAATTAACGCAACGAACGGAAATGCAGACGCACAAAATAAACTTGGTGTCTTATACTCACAAGGAAAAGAATTGCCGGAGGATTTTATAGAAGCGTTTAAATGGTTTCATAGGTCTGCAGAACAGCGATACGCCAAAGGAGAGTACAATTTAGCTCAATCCTATCGCCTAGGAAAAGGAATTCCAAGAAGTTACGAAACAGCAATGCAATGGTATCGCGCTGCAGCGAACCAGGGATACGCTCCTGCACAAACAGCTATAGGTACAATGTATTCTGCCGGAACTGGGCGGGTAAAGGACCAAGACGAAGCAATAAGGTGGTTTCGCATGGCTGCAGAGCAAGGCTATATACCAGCTGAGATCAAACTTGGCGCGGTATATGGCATGGATCAAAACATGGCTGAAGCCAGCAAATGGTTACAGAAAGCCGCAGACCAGGGAAGTGAAGAAGCTAGAGATATGCTGGATCGAGTTAAAAAAGCAGCTGCATTGCCGATCGAAAAAACAAATATAAAGATCAACCAAGAAATTAACGCGGGAGAATGCGCGGGTTCAACAAAAAATGGGAAGCCTGTTAAGGTTTGCATGGATCATAGTGGTGGATATAAGCTATTACCAATTAGCGAAAACAAAATCAATGTAACGCCTGCTCAATTGCTTGGTAGAAAAGCGAATCTCGTCTGTTTTAATATTGAGCGTGCAATGCCACCTTCTGAGCTAGATATAGATGAAGAAAAACATCTAGCACAAGTCAGCGTTGGTTCCCCTAAAACTTATTCTAATGCGCTTAATGCGGACTACGATGACCATACAATTACGTTTGATTGGATACGTCAATTTGAACCAGATAGCATAGGAGATATTATAGGAAAACCGTATGAACATTTTATATTCTATAGAAGAAACCTTGAAATGATAACGGCTTTTTCCAAACAGCCATGGCGGCAAATGACGGAAGAAGAACAATTAGCGGCCGTTTCAGAAGGAAACTACGAGAAGTGTCGATTGAAAGGCACAGAATTTTCAGCTGAAGAGAAAGATAAGTTTTTCCGTCCTCTCATGAAATAATATTTGGATTCAATTTCAGCCGGTCACGACGGCCGGGACACAATTAACCTACGCATCAATGAAAGCGTAGCTACAGTTGAAGAGGATTATTGATGACGTTTCTCAATTTAACTCTACCGCTTCGATATCAGCTCGTTTAATGCAAAAACTAACTAAAAAAACCTAGCGATGATGCCGGAGCGTAGCACATCATGACTGCGTCAGCCAAATTAGGTGAACGCTCGCCATCCGGCTTTTTATCTACCACCATTTTTCCTGCACCATTTGTTTTCTGAGTTGGCTGAGAGAGTTGCAAGACAATCTCATGTAGATTTGACAAACAGCCGGAGTCGAGACTGATCAGTTCATCCGGTGGATAAATAATATTTTGCGTGATCGCTTTGTATGTTTTCTCAAAGCGAACTCTCAATTTCCACCATCCCTGTGCCTTCATGTTGGCAAAAAAATCGGTGTTTTTAGGGCTCTGACTATCCCCTGGGATGATTCTTCCCTCCGGATCACGCGGAGCAATAGCAGCATTCCACGGCAAGATTCGCAACGCGAGCGGTGCTGCAGCGATGGCGCGCAATCTGTTCGTTTCGGCTTTCACCCCTGCGCCAACACCAATGGAATCGTAATAGAATTCGCTTATCTGTAGTTCTTTACAGGTCTGAATAGCGCGGCGTGCGGTTTCGCCGGTATCGCCTTCCGCCCACTGGTCGCACTGCTTTAAAATGACGCCGAAACGGGACGCTTGCGCATTTTTATCGCCTCCTTCGTCAGCAACATCCAGGGCAGAAACTCGTTTGCCATCGGATCCGAATTCCAGTTTTACGTGCGCGTCAATTGCAGACTTAATCCATGCCTGTGGGATAATGATACGATCCAGTGAGGCTGAATAATCCCTGTCGACTTCCTGTGCAAATAAATGCAGCAAGCCCTCTGTTTCGGCTTTAACGCGCCGCATGTCGTACCAAGCTGGAACCTTGCCGGGATGATCGCGCCAATCGAATATAAAAACGCGAGTTTTCCCTTCCGTCGACACTTTATCAGACTGCCAGATTTCCCCTGCCATACGACGGCGGTAAAAGACGTTAGCGCTGCCATGTACGGAAGAAATATCAATCTGTACATCCGTATTGTCACCTAAGGAAGCTTCAATAAGCTCTGGGCGCTCATAATGAGCGGATTCATCTTTAAAGTAGACCATCGATCTACCGCCGCGGCCAATATTATCGCCGCCTTCCCCAGTGATTGCGGCGCCATTGACCGGGTTGATGATCTTCATGTGAGTAGCATGCTGGCGCAGATTAAATCCATTTGGCAGCATCCACGCTGGTAAGTTATCCAGCGTCATACGCATTTTCTGAAATATACTATCGGGGTCACCGACACGGTCTATCAACATTTCTTTGCGTGACCCCCAACCAATCGACGCACCTGGCACAAACAGCCAGAGCCAAACAGAATAGCAGCAACACAACCAGGTAGCGCCGACATCTCGCGATTTTTCGACCAGACCGCATTCCTTGTCCGCGATGCAGCTTTGTAGGAATTGGATGAACTCCACCTGCCGGAGGAAGAGGATAAAAGGCATCCGTTTAGGCTGCGGTGGTGCAACCCGTGGATCATAGGTAATTGCCCAGTCGTTAATCCAATCGAGGGGCTTGTGTGAATAGTGCAACATGACGGCTCTGCGCAAAGCCGTGTCACGATCGCACATCTTGATCATGTTGATGCGTTTAATATATTCCGCTTTGTAATCTGGTGGCCATTTATGAGATGGATTTTGCATTTTTGACAGCCTCCTGATAAGCGCGCTCAGCTTCCTGAATATCCATCGGTACCGCCGCAGAAGACAACGGCAGGTCTTGGTTTGTGGACCGCGCCTTTAGCCCCTCGTGTCGGCGAAATTCATTCAGGAACATCAGCAAGGCTCGTAAGTCGCCGGCCGCTGCCTTCGTGACAAGCTGTTTTATAATTGCCTCAATCTTCGAAATCACTTTTCTTTTCCCTTTTTCTGTAATAGGGATAAGTGATTTAAGCTCTGCTTCCCAAAGGGTGTCGAAGTTCTTCGAACCTCTTGGCCGGCCTTTACGGTTACCACTTTGACCAGGCTTGAACTGTGTATCTTTCGGTGGCCTACCGTAACCAACGGAATAACGAGGATTCTTGTGATCATTACTCATGGCTGCCCCCATTTTGCACGGCAACGTCGTGGAATGTTTGACCGTTAGCGGCATGGATAGCTTGATCCCCTGTATGGCGCTGCCATCTACAAATGGCCGTATCAACATGTCGCCCGTCCAGCTCTACGCCAAAACAGACCCGGCCGGTACGTTCTGCTGCAATCAGGCTGCTGCCCGATCCGAGAAACGGATCAAAAATGATATCCTTGCGTTGACTGCTATTACGTATCGCGCGCATAACGAGCGCTACCGGCTTCATCGTGGGATGCAGATCATTCTTGACGGGCTTGTTAATAGACCAGACATCGCCTTGATCCCGCGCACCACACCAATGGCGTTCTGTACCCTCACGCCAGCCGTACAGAATAGGCTCATACTGACGTTGATAATCAGCGCGCCCAAGGGTAAAAGTTTGTTTGGCCCAAATGATAAAGGTCGACCAATGCCCTCCGGCTTTGGCAAAAGCGCCCTGTAAAGTATGCAGTGCACTCGACGACATGCAGATGTATATGCCGCCATCAGTGACGGAAAGAATATTGGCGCAAGCAGCATCTAAAAAGTTGCCGAATGCATCGCCTAGATTATCGTTCAGAATTGGCCGATGCTTACCGCGGATCTTATCTTTGGCAGAGTTTGCGTAATCAACACCATAAGGTGGGTCGGTGAACGTCATCGTAGCGCGTTTTCCGGCCATCAGCGTTTCAATATCTGATAGTTTAGTGGCGTCTCCATGTAAGAGGCGATGCTCACCCAAAAGCCAGACATCTCCCAACTTACTAACAACTGGGTGTTCAGGCGCAGGTGGCAGCTGGTCGTCCGGATCTGGAACATCTGCCTGGGTGGTATTCGCTAATTCAATCCGTAATTCGATGTCGTCCAGTGTAAAACCAATGTTTTCTATGTTAAAATCAAGTTCGATCTCGGATAGATCGCGCAGCATCCCTGCGAGGAGATTGTCATCCCAGTTTGACAATTCCGACAACCGGTTATCGGCAATCATGAACGCTTTGGCCTGCTCCGCGGTCAAATACGCGATACTGATCGTGGGGATCTCTTGCATACCTAGCTTTAATGCCGCCTGCACCCGACAATGCCCGGCTAGAATTTTACCGTCGCCATCCGTCAGGACAGGGACCGAAAAACCAAATGTCTTAATACTGCGGGCGACCTGTTTTATCTGTTTTTCCGAGTGACGCCGGGGATTGCCTGGACAGGATTTTAGACTCGCGGGTGAACGGTAAGTAATCGCTAAATGTGAGGATTCAGCATGAATGTATTCGGCCATTTTAGTGCTCCTAATAAGGTTTGATTGCCTTAGAGAAGCTCTTTTATCCCCAAATACCGAGGTCCGTCTCTCCGCATACTAGAATACGGTACTATTTTTTTCATGTTCTCGAACATACTTTTCGATTGTGCGGACAGTGGGACATTTACCTTCACTGACATCTTCCGCGTTATAGCACCCGCCGTTTGTCTCAAAGTACCTGCCGGCGAAAGCCGGAATGGTTTGTTTTTTGCCGGAGGATTCCCATGCCTGAATGACATTGTTTTTTGCTGTTTTCCCCTTCTTGCGACCACCAGCAGCCTTGCTCTCACGAAGCCCAACACCAATCCCGGCCCATCGAATAATTTCAATGGGTAAAGTATCTAGAATCGCACTATCATCAAAGTTCTGCTCAGCATATATGATCAGATCTGCTACACATGTAACTTCAACAAACGTTGCGGTCCTACGCAGAGAGATATCAAGATCATTACTCATCAAGATTTCCGCGAATAGCTTGGCGGCGGCAACTGGTTGTTTTCTATTTAGGAGCGAGATAACGGGCCACAAAATATGCGTTTTGTCACTTTCAGCTTTATGAAATTCATCTGCCAGTATCGAGTGAGCATAGCCCGCGAAGCCACCCCTGTTTAAATATTCTTCGACGACACTTTTCTCGTTTTCCATGCCATTACTATAGCCTGAAAATCACCTGTTAAACAGAAATTATACGCTGATAGACATCTCTGTGCTATAATATCTTTAATGCTTATAACTAGGTATGGCAGCAGAACGACGATGAGGGTGACCGTTCAACGCAAGCTTTCATTATGGCTTTAGACAACGATAGATACAGTGTTGGAACTTTAAATTATTATTGGGACAGATATAAAGATTTAAACGAGTGCTGGACAGATCATTGGATAATCAACGGTCGGCTCTTAAAATACGGTTTTCCGGCCCTATCCAGCTAGTACAAAAATCGTATGATACGTCAGCAACTGCCGAGGTCCGGCGAACGCTCGAGAAGAGTCAATAGAATTTCGGCTATCTAACTGATATTGCTTACATTATTTGCGTCAAACTTTTTGATATACACTTATAAATACCCTAGCCTCCGTTTTAGGTTCAGGACTTTGCATGGCTAACCTATAGGATGTCTTGTTTTAGCCGATAAAGGCTTTTAAAGTCCGGTTATGGCTATGTCTCTCCACGGCAGACTGTTTGATCGCAAGAAGCGCTTTTTTGCGATCACGGTCCTGTGCTTGATGTTGGCGATTACCTTGAGAGCCATGGTGCCAGTTGGCTATATGCCCGACTTGAAGGCCAGCCAGCCCTTTAAAATGGTTGTTTGTACTTTGAATGGCCCGAAAACAGTCATCATTGACGGCGACTTCAATCCACAAGGACATGAAAGCCATAAGGACCAAAAATCAGAAAACGAACACAAAGCGCCATGTGATTTCTCGATTAACACTGCTTTTACTGACAATGCTATATCCCCAATCGTTGCCTTGACCGATGATTTTGGGATCGAAAAAACCACCTTATCCAGAATCAGCGATATTAATTCGCTTTGGTTTTTTGGTAATTCTGCTTCCAGAGCGCCCCCTGCTCCATCTTACGTGTAATTCCTGACCTGTCAGCCTTTGTGGCTGATCCTCATAACGTAAGATAAAGATTATTACCCCATGTGTAAGTTTCACCATAACGTCGCCCTTGAGGTGGCTCGTCGCGATGACGGTTCCATCGACCTAGCAGCTTTTTGCATCAATTCTGTGACGTTAGGCACGCTCTTTTATATCGGTCATTATGTCGAAGAATTGCCAGGCATTAGCGGATATGATGTCAATCGGTTATCCAGTAAAAAGGGGCAGCAAGCCTTCCGAAACTCTGGTCTACCCTATGATCCAGAAGGTTTTAGCGCCTATCAGGCAGAAACTATCCATGTTTTAAAAGAGCAAACGCGCGCCATCATGGATAAGCATCCAGAATGTATGGCGTCTTTGCAGCATCTCAAAACAGAGCAACAAGCAATTGATTTTATTAACAACGCTCCAGACGAATTATACGCTGGATTTGATGATCTATCGACTGATGTTTTTAAGAAAAAAAAGCATGCCGATAAATACCAACCGCTTCGGCTAGCCGCAGCCGATTATGCGGATGTTCCTGGCGTACAACCAATTTTAACAGAATGCTTCAAACAATCCGTTGCAACCACCTTTTGCGAAGCGCCAGAAAAAGCAAATCCCGCCGCACTATGGGTGCATGAACAATTAAAGCCGGTCGCTGACACAGTTTATAACGTGATGCCAAGCTGGGCGAAAAAGTTTAATACATGGGCTGGTGGTCTATGCACCGTTGGCGGAGCCAATGTTTTATATCATGGCATTCACTATTCCGCTGTTCCATTATTGGACCATGCTGCAGATTTGACTGCTGCTTCAATCGCAGGTGTGGCTATCCCAAATGCGGTGACCTATGCAGTAAATGCGTTATCCGTCGCAGGATCGGAAACATTAAATTGCATCAGCGACCATCCCATGACTAAAGTTTCAAGGAGTATTTTATGGGGCGCCGCTGTAGCGGGAAGTTTGTTAGCAGAACCATTAAACGATTTTATTCATAATTTCACGCACAAAGATGGTGAAGTGTTAATCGAACAAAGCCATTTCATGCGTAATGGCCAAGATTTTTTAGTTATCAAAGAACGAAAGTGTTTAGCAAAACCCAATACGAATGGCGTTTTAGAATACACTTACACCGATATGCGAGCAGATACTCTTCAATACAATCATGATGAACCAGAGAGAATAATCAATGATGCCCTGTTGCTCAAATAAAATGTCCGATCCCAGCATGTCAATCGAACAGAAGCCAAAGCAACGACTGGACAGCATTAAAGCATACCAGCCGTTGATCGTCATGGTTGCAGCCGTGCTGATTGGCTCTGCCACGCTGTCTTGGGCGCTGCAACTGCATTGGATGCCGTTGTTCATGGGCCTATTTTTGCTGAACTTTGCTATGTTCAAATTTTTGGATCTTAGCGGTTTTGCAAGAAGTTTTGCTATGTACGATATTATCGGCAAGCGTTCTGCATTGTATGCGAGAGCCTATCCGTTTATCGAATTGGCACTAGCCATTGGATTTTTATCGCATCGGTACCTAACCATCGTCAACGGTTTGGCAGCATGCATCATGGCTATTGGTTTGATCGGTATTTGGCAAAACCGCAGATCGGGTAATCAGATACGCTGCGCTTGCATGGGAAGCCTGATCGACGTGCCTGTCGGATCGATTACAATTCTCGAAAATACTAGCATGATCGGCATGGCGATCGGCATGCTATTTTATCCTTAATAACCTAATTATGGCGCAAAGCATGAGCGTTTTATTAAACTATTAAGCTACTTTAGGAAGATAAACTAAAAAGCATACTTATATGAAACAGGGTAATAGGGATGACATGAAATATCACTCCCCTATCTTGATTTGAATAAGAAAATCTGTTAAGTTTTAACAGTCACTATTCTTACTTATAGATTGCAATGTCTCGTTCAAATCAGATTGCCAATCACAAAGAAACATTGCTTTATGCAGAAAATTATTGCATTGCAAATAATTTGCGTTTTACTTATCTCCGACGCAGAGCGTTGGAAATCATCCGGTCCAGCCCAAAGGCTTTGACCGCGGCGGAAATTATGAGTATAATCGAAGCAAATCAGCCCCCATTAACATACCGCGCACTTGAATTTCTAACACGACACAAATTAATCCATCACCTGGCTAGTATAAATGCTTATGTCGCAAGCGATCCTCTTAAAGATACCAGTAAGAACCAATTTTTAATTTGTGAGGTCTGCCGTGCAGTCCACGAATTACAATTACGTATTATTACTGATAAACTTGTTCTGCATGTGGAAAATCAAAAATTTTTTACCAAAAAGATTATTGTCGAAATCTTAGGAACATGTGCTAAATGTCAAAACTGATATATATTATTTAAAGCAACTTTAATCCTAAAATTTTTAGGTATGATACATAGTTATGAAACGTTATATTTTTATTGGCTGCATGATCGCACTTATCACCTCAGCTTCGCCATTCTTGTTTCATCTTGCCAACCAATACATCGTCCATATTCGACACCGCATGCAAGAGCATTTTTCTGAGGTGCATGCGATGTTACATGATAACGACGATGATCAACCCTTTGGTGATGGAACATTAACCGAAGATCAAATAACGGCAAGGGATAGTGTTGTTACACCATTAGCAACAGTCCCCGGTATGATTGCATGGGACATACTGGCTCAAGCCCAAACAAAAGTTGAAGAGCATAGTCAGCAAAATGCTATTACACCCATCTATAACAAAGCAATCGAAAATCTTGACCAAAAAGAATTGACCGCAAGAGGCTATATGTTTCCGCTGGATGTCATTGGCAAACAAGGTCATTTTTTATTGAGCCCTTATCCTCCCAGCTGTCCTTTCTGTCAACCGGCAGGACCGAATGAACTCATCGAAATTAAAATGCAAGATCCGATAGAATTTAGCTATGATCCGATTACAATACGGGGGCATTTTGAACTAATGACAAAAGATAAAGACATTGGACAAGGCGTCTTTTATCGTATGGAAAACGCCAAACCAATTCTGTAATTAGCTGCTAATGAATCATCTATTTTCGCACACAGCGAACAATCCCGTATGGCCTAACCCCTCCCCATTTAGTGCCGTTACTGAATAATTCCATCCACGCACCATGTTCTGCCGTATCGGTAGAAGACCAGTAAAAAGTATCTTGGAAACCGTTTGTTCTACCAAAAATTTTCCAAAGAAAATCCAGTTCAGATAATGCAGGTAAATACCAATTTGGACCCAATCTGCGACATACCTGCGCTGCAGGCTTGCCACCAACAGCTATCAATTTATCAGTATTAGCCTTGCCGTCATCAACGCTGACCGCATCGGTTGGTGTATAAGCTGTTGCCCATAGGGTCATTCCTAAATCAGTTGTGGTCGTATAAAGTCTCCCGTCAATGTTCCCTGCATAAGTAATGTATCCGCATCCCACTTCGCCGACCGTGAGAGAATTAAGAATATCGGACGGACAACTGCCGTTTTCTTTGTAGTCACCGCATGGCCTCAGCCCAGCGCCTTCTTTATCAAATAAAAAGCAAGATTTTTTAGTAGGATTTTTAGGGTTTTTATTTGACCCGTTCGGAAGTTCATAGCTGATCTCATCTAAACTGCATTTTGCAGTGAATCGCAACATCGATATTCCAGCATTGATATGACTTCTGCACTGTTGCGCTGCGAATGTATGTACCGCTTTGTACCCTTCATTCAATAAAATGCCAAGAATGATTACAATAAACGTTATAATTAAAAAGAATTTCCAGAAACTTTTAGCACGAGATATCATTTTAGCGCCTAATCGCCTCTGTCATCTTAAAAAATACACCCATTTCTGCATTATTCACGAGTTCGAATGTGCCTTCGTAAGTTATGATTTGTTCTACCCATTTGGTTTCCTTGTCAGCGTACACATCAATGATTTCATTCGGCCCACCGGGTGGGCAGAAAAAACAGGTTGGTGTACGCTTGGACAATAGAAAATGTTTGAATTTTTCCGTACTTTCAAGTGGCAGCATGAAGCCGCTGATTTTAATTTTTTGTCCGACTAATTTTTTTACATCTTCTGGTACTTCAGCTGAATAACCACCTTTGCTGTCATCAATTGTTATCTTTGTTTTGTAAAGCATATCCCAGGTCGCATCACGGGCCTTAGGCAGGTTATCCTGAGCCGCTCGTTCATTTGGCGGTTGCAGATTATGTGTCTGGGATACGGTTAAAGTATCTGTCTTAACCTTGATGAAGCCAAAGAGTCCCAGAATTATAAAAAGTATGAGAAAAAAGAGAATTTTCATAAAGTTTATGCCAGTGCTTTAATGATGTTGGTCATGTAGGCTTAAGTGCAGGAAATAGTCGCGCTAGTAAATTGGGATTCTAGATCAATCTTTTATTTTCGTATTTTTCAACGCAAAGAAAATACCCTCTTCCTGCTTATTTTCCAGTTCGAACGTTCCTTCCAACGTAATAGGGTCTCCGGTCAGCTTTTCAGGCTTAGCGAATTCGATATACAGCAACTCGTTCGGTTCCCCAGGCGGGCAAAAGAAACAGACCGGTGTGCGTTTTGACAGCAAGATTGTTTTCTGCTTTTCCTGAAAGTCCAGCGGGTACATGAACCCTTTCAACATGACGGTTTTACCGTTCAAAGCCTTTATTTCGTCCGTCAGTTTCACCGAAAATTTGTGATCGTTGTTATTGAAGCTAATCTTACATTGATAGAGCTTGTCCCATAATGGATCTTTAGCCGTCGGTAAGGCATTTTGCGCTTTTCGTTCACCCGCAACTTCACTCTGTGGTGTAGCTAAATCAAACGTTTTAGTCGTCTCCATTGTCATGGTTTGAAAAGCCCTTACAGGCGATGCAAAGATTATCAAAGCCGCAAAGGTCAAAGCATAAAACTTAACCATGGCTCAACAATACTGCAGCCGAGTGCCTACGGATAGAGATATAAATCGGCATTGCGATCAAAAAGACGATTATTAAGCTGCCAATGCCGATTAATCCTTGAGTCATCAGTAGACAAAGCGGCGATGACAAGTTATATGCGAAGGCGCCGATTTCATAAGGGAGAATGAACCAGGCGAGTTGTCCAAGAAATATAGAGAGCAGTGTTACGCCCATACCGAATAGCAAAGCATCCGCCAGAAAGTAACCGCTCAACTTCATGCGGCTGGCCCCTAAAGCGCGCAAAACACCAAATTCCTGGCGTCTGTTAGCGGTCTGCTGTGCCAATGTCGTGGCCAAATGGGCATAACCCAATGCAATCAAAGCCAGGGCGACCATATGGAGGAGAAGATTGACCGGGCTGATTAATTGCCACAACTGGTTAAATGCCAAGGCCGGACTAACAGCTTGAGCATTCGTTTCTTTGTTGATAGCACGTGGCAAAGATGCAGCCACCATCGGTGAACGATATTGAATCAAAGCGGCTGTAACCTCTCTGGCGTGCATAGCCGCTTCTGGATCTTCCGCCAGTTCATCCTCATCGGGATGCGAATGAATATACCAGACTGATTCTGTATCCGTCAAAATCAGGCGATCCAACACCGTGCCAGTCGGTTTGAGAATACCAACTACGGTGTATGGGAATTGTTCATGCACCTCACCTTGTAGTGCAAAGCCATGTGTTCCAGCTAAAATATCGCCAATTCTTTTGCCGGAGGCTTTAGCTGCTGTTGCACCCATAACCAATTGCATCTTGTCAGACCATATATGGCCTTGCGCTAGTTCAGCGTGGTATAAATTCAAAAACGCTGGTTCGGTACCGACGATCCGATAACTGGCAAAATTATCGCCAAGACTAACCGGAACGATAGTTTTAACCATGGGATTCTGTTTCAATTGATCATAAACATCATATGAAATATTGCCTGACGGCGTATCGGCATGCAAAACAGTTGCCAACAAAAGTTGCAGACTGCTGCCTTTGGCACCCACGACCAGATCAATGCCGGCTAAGTCTCTTTTCCAGTGCTGTTCGACATCGTGCTGTGTTTGCCACAGCACGGTTGATAACGCTAAACCAAGAGCGACACTCAACATTAAGAGCAGCGACCGTTTCCAGTAAAAACGCCAATATGATAGGCTGTAAACAATCGGGTTCATGCGACATCTCCCGGGCTTCGTAAGGCCAAGTATGTTGGCATTTTCTCTTTCAAACGGTTGTCGTGCGTTGCAATCAGCAACGTCGCATTGACGGAGTTTGCAGCCATTTTCAGTAGACCCATCACGGCAGCAGCATTGTTATCATCCAATCCGGAAGTCGGCTCATCGGCCAACAACAATTGAGGCTTATGGACGATAGCCCGTGCGATCGCGACGCGCTGCTTTTCGCCGGTACTGAGCTGATAGCCATAACGATCTAGCAAATGTTTCAGGTTCAGCATGTTAGTGACTTTAGCCAGCCACTCTTCGTCGATGATTTTTCCTGAAAGCTGGCCGGGCAGCATGATGTTTTGCAGGACCGACAGATGCGGGATGATGTGCAGTTCCTGAAAGATGAAACCAACATTTTGGCCGCGCCATCGATCGATCCCGCCCACGGGTAAGTCTGCCAGGTTCTGGCCATGCACAGATATCATCCCACCGTCTAGTGCGATCAAACCGCCGATGGCAAACAACAGAGTTGTCTTGCCGCTGCCCGAAGGTCCGGTTAGCAAGCCTTGCGCCGCTTTATCCACATGCCAATCCTGCAGTGCTAGGACCTTCTTGCCCCCGCGGCTTAGAATCAAGTTTTGAATGTAAAGCGACATACCAGCATCCTGTTACAAATTGTTCTTAACGGTTCTAAAGTCTAAATTCCGTCGATTATTAAAGGCGATCATTTCAGTAAAGGTTTTGCTGAGTTTTTCATAAACGTTTTCAGGCTTTGGCATTTTCGTCATCATTATAGCACTTGTTGCGTTCAGCCCTAATCGGCCTGAAACGCTTTTAACATTTTTACTGAAAACTATGCCGGCACCCTCACAAACCGCTTGCGTAAAAGATATTTCCACGGCATTGGCTTTTCTTCGGTCGTTTTTTCTTATATCTCCTATAAAAAAGCGGAGTCCTACTTGGTCCGGTTTGACAGCATAAAGAATTGCTTTTTCATTATCAGACCAGCCTTGTGCCGATTGATTTTTTAAATGATTGTCTTTAGCCGAGAAACCCGATGCGGTCATCAATGCCGTCAATCCCCATGCCATTAAAGTTTTATTGCGAACCGATTTATTCGTGTTCTCGTGATGATGGGAATGATGTAACGACGTGCAGGATTTCGCTTGCCAAGACTCATAAAAGGTTAGACCCATCGCTGTGATAGGCGCCAAAATATAAGGCAGAGTCTGAGTTGGGCTGGCCGCTGTATTTGTCATCTGCAGACTGGATAGAAGTAACGGCATTCCACAACAGCCTACATGAAGCTGCGTGAGCATAGCTACGGCACCTTGGATCATGTTTTCTTTTTCCATCTAAACGATTTCAATTTTGGCAGTTGTTACATTCGCCATGCAATTCAAAGACAGGACGTGACACTTTAAACCCCTTTTGTGCAGCGCGATCAGAGAAACTTTCCCCAACCTGACCAGCACACAATTCATCAGCATTGCCACAGGAATCACACAATAACATAATATGCGGGTGCAGATGATCGGGATGAGCACTTAGGATAAATGCGTTAGTACTTTCAATTTTAGAGACCAGACCCATTTCTTGAAAAAAAGCCAAAGCACGGTAAACGCTTGGTGGCTTAAAAGATTGCCCATTCTGGTGAGTGATGTAATCCATCAGTTGATATGCAGACACAGGTTGTTTTTGTAGTGCCAAGGCATCATAGACGGCACGCCGCGGTGCCGTCCATTTTTGATCGTTTTTATCCAGAATACTGTTTGCATGCTGGAGGAGAGTTAAATCTTTTACCATTAAAGGTTGCATCCCGGTGTACAGTTTTTGCCATGAACATGTGGCGAGAATTTAAATGGGACATAGCTTGTTTTCTGTTGACGGACTTCGGTGCCATAAAAAACATCATACCATTTTGCATCGAAATGGCAGGCTTCAAGCCAGTCTTTTCGACGGTCCCAATTCCGTTCAGCAATCATGATCTTATTTGCGATTAACTCGACGGCTTGTTTATTTTCTGCTCGAAGAGCAGAGAGCGCTGGTCCGGCATTATCAAAATCACGGTCAAATGCATCATCTACTAACAAGGATGAGATATAATGATCGCCGGCTACGTTTTTAATACGGTCAACCTGTTTTTCAGATTTGACCTTATTCCCAATGACACCGATGACTATATTGTGACCGATCTTTTTGCCAACTTCCTGCGCCATATCAATATAATCGACCAAAATGCCGAGAGACTTTTCTGTCGGTTCAGCAACCACCAGAGCGATATCGCCTTGGGCATATAAGGGGGTGCCAAAAGCATCACGGCCATGTGCTTGATCAATTAATATAATGCCACGTTCGCCGTTTATTCCATCATCTACACGTTCGACGGTTGGCACCAACGTTTCAATCAAATCGTGCATGCATCCGCCGCCTATACGGTCTTTTGAATAAGTTCCGGTGTGCATGAAAATCCTGCCGCCGCTGATTACACCAAATTTTTTTACGATGTCATCGTCCGCAATATCAAAACGCCAACGTTTCGAATGTTCCGTAACAGGTGAAGTAGCTACAAACTTTGATAAATCAGGATAAAGAGGGTTGTCACCTTCCAGAATCATTTTAACGGTATCAAAATCCATACATAATTTAGGCGTGTCTGCGATGCGTTCTTTTCGTATGCCGGCGAATTCCATTAAATTCTGATCCGGATTCGCATCGATACTTAAAATGGGTACATTTCGGCGTGCGAATTCCTGGCCCAAAATTTCTAAAACCGTGGTCTTCCCAACATTTCCGGCGCCGCCGATAGTTGCTATAGTCATTATAAATTATCCCAAATACGTTGTTGCAAAAGCTGATGTGTTATAGTATAACATTTCAGGCAATGCAAGCAAATTTTTGATCAAAAGAAAATGGATGACAATATGAGAATAGCATTTTGTGGCAAAGGTGGCAGCGGCAAGACAAGTTTGGCGTCATTATTCACGCATTTCGTGGTTAGCCAAGGGTACCCGACCCTTGCGATCGATGGCGACATTAACCAGCATTTGGGTGAAAATCTGTTTCTTCCAACCGACCAATTAAAAAATCTTGCGCGCCTGGGAGAAAACATGGCTGTGTTGAAAGAGTACGTGCGTGGTACCAATCCTTATATCAAAAGCGCCAACGAAATCGTTGAAGGCACACCGGCTGGTCGCGGTTCGCGTTTTGTGACTTTGACAGACCCTTCTCCTGTCAACGACCAGTTTATGCTCAAAACAGGCAATCTGAACTTTATTGCGATGGGTGGACATGATGAAAACGACGTCGGCGCTACCTGCTATCATAAATTTACTGGTGTTTTAGGTGTCCTGCTCAACCATCTTTTGGATGGGGAAGACGAAGTGGTTGTCTCCGATATGTGTGCAGGTGCAGATCCTTTTGCCTCTTCTGGTTTGGCCAGCCGTTTTGATTTGCTAGTCCTGGTCTGCGAGCCGACTAAAAAATCGCTGGCTGTCTTTGATCAGGCCGTTCATTATAGCCAATTCCACGACCTAAAACTTGTCGTCATCGGCAATAAAATCGATACCGCCGAAGATGAACAGTTCATCAAAGATTATGTCGGCGATTATTACCTGACCGGCTTTAAAGTGCAAAATGCTTTTAAAAAGTTCGAGCGCGGCCAAACGTATCAGCTGAGCGACATGGATGAGGCCACCATGCAATCTATGGACGCGATCTTGCAGACATTACGCAAACAGGCACCACGCGATTGGAAAAAATATCAACAGACCGGTTTATTCTTTCATAAGCGTGCCGCAGAATCATGGGCCAGCGCCGTTTATGGCCGGGATCTGGCAGAACAGGTGGATCCTGACTTTGACTACCATTCCGTCATCCCGGCGTTGAAAGAGGCTGCCTGATGTCCGTATGTTTAACGGCGATCAAGACTGATACGCAAGCCCCAGAAAATGCAGAAAACACACTGCGCCTCATGCCGCGTGTCCATCCGCGTATCCAGCGTTTCCTGCAACAACAGGCTTTGCTGTTCAATTTAATTGATGGTGTAGGCTCACCTTTGAACCTCATGTTTCCACAAAACATGGCGGACAATGTTGAAAGTTTTCAAGAGGCTTACAAACGACATCATTTACGCGGACGCATTTACTTTACTAGTAAACCTTGTAAATCCAGTGCGCTCATGCGACAGGCAAGCCTTGCTCCGATCCATATCGACGTCTCGTCGACACGGTCCATGAAAGAGGCGATCGGCTGCGGTTTCTCGCCCGATCGTTTAGAAGCCACAGGTCCGAAAAATCCAGAATACATCCTAACCGCTTTACAACTTGATGTTCTGTTGAATGTGGACAATTTTGAAGAATTAAAATTGATTGCCGCCTTGCACAAAAAATTAGATTTAAAGCGGAAGGCTCGAATCTTTATCCGTCTGGGCGGTTTTTCGTCGTCTACCATTCATATGACACCACAAGACGACGTGTTTGGCATTCAAGTCAAAGACGGGCCTCTTATTCTAGACTGGCTCGTTGCGCATCAAGATATTGTCGATTTTCAGGGGTTTTCTTTTCATCTTAGCAGCCGTGATAGTAATCTGCCCCGCCTGATCGCTATTGAAAACATGCTGGAGCTGACATTCGCAGCCATCAAACGCGGCCTGAAACCGAAGGGCATCAACATTGGCGGTGGGTATTCCGTGCAATATGCCGAAACTGCTCAAGGTTGGCTCGATTATAATGATGCCCTGAAAGATTCTGTCATGGGCAATATCCCAAGTCAGACGTGGAACAATTCGGGTTTAGGTTATCGCGATGCCAATGGCGTCCTAGCCGGTGGTCCGCACTTCATGAACCATTACAGCCCGCTGGTCAAAGGCGACCAACTGAGTGACCTATTGAGCCAGCGTCTTACCAAATTTAAAAATGCAACGATCGCCAGTATTATTGGTGACAGTTTACTTGAACTGTATATTGAACCTGGCCGTGGCATGTTGGATCAGTGCGGTATTACCTTAGCGCGTGTCAATTTCAGCAAGAAATCGGTTTGGGATGAAAATTTGACCTTTGCGGATATCAACCAAACAAAACCTTCGCTCGATGCACCACAAGAACTTGACAGAGTCATTTGTTATTTATCGCAATCCACGCCGTAACTTAGCAAATGACACAGGGCTGTTTTATATCGGTAATCTGTGCGTATCGTTCGATATCCTTCAATATAACAAACAGTATCCGCAATTGTTGCCACAAGCGGGAGACGTCATTTGCTTTATGAACACTGCCCCCTATGCGATGGATTTCAAAGAGAGCGAAACCCTGATGCAGCCAACCGCCAAAAAAGTTGCCCTCTGGGAAGACGGCAAGGAAAGCTGGCGTTGGGCAATGGACGATAAGTATATGCCAATCAATTTTTCCGAACTGGAGATTTAAAATGATCGTTGAATCAATGACCGATTTGATCGGTAACACGCCGATGCTGAAACTGGACCCGGCTGTGACCGGGCTTAAAAATATCGATCTTTACGCAAAACTGGAAATGATGAACCCATTTGGCTCGGTAAAAGACCGGACAGCTTGGGGCATGATTAAAGATGATTTGGATGATTTGAAAAAATCGCGCAAGACCATCTACGAAAACTCTAGCGGCAATACGGCCAAATCGTTGCAAGCCATTGCCGGTATTCACGGTCTGAAGTTCAAGTTGGTTGCTGCTTTATCTAAAGTCGAAGAACAAAAAAACGTTTTGCAATTGCAAGGGGCTGAAATTCAGGAAATCGCCGGTGCGAGCGATTGTTACGATCCAGCCGATCCGAATGATCCGCAAATCTTGATTGAACGCACGGCCAAAGCCGATCCAAACGGCGTTTATTTTCCAAGTCAATTCACGAATGAAAAGAATCCCGATTTTCACGAAGAAACGACCGCTTTGGAAATCTTGGCCGATTTAGATTCCGTTGATTATTTCTTTGGCGGACTTGGCACAACAGGCTCCAGCCTCGGCATTACACGCAAACTGCGCGAAAACAATCCTGATTGTGTCTCGGTGGGCGTGACGTCTAACCAGAACCAATTCATTCCTGGCATCCGATCCTTGGCACAATTGTGGGAAAGCGGCCTGTTCAAAAAAGATTTATACAACGATACAATCGGTCTGTCCTCTATGGAAGCGGTCGAGGGCATGTTGATATTAAACCGGCGCTGTGGCGTGTTGTGTGGCCCTTCCTCTGGCGCCAACTATCAAGCCGCCATCCGTTACCTGCAACATGTGGATGCAACGTTGACCGAACGTAAAAAGGCCGTGTTCATCGTCTGTGATCGCTCGGAGTGGTATATTTCCTATGTGCGCGAACGTATGCCAGAGATTTTTGGCGACATGGAAAAGGACAACGGTGTACAAGCCTTTGACAGCCTGAACAAGCCGCCGGTACAAGAGGTCAAAGCCATGCAGTTTGCGCAATGGCATACCAAAAACGCTAATGCAGTCATCATCGATATCCGTGCGAAAGACAGTTTCGATCTAATCAATATGCCAGGGTCTATCAACATGCCGGTCGAACTGTTTGAGAAATGGATTGACGATAACAACCCCTTTCCAGCCAATACGCCTGTCTTGCTTATCTGCGCGGTTGGCGAACGGTCACGGCATTTTGCATCTTACTTAAACAGCCTGGGCTGCCAAGCGTGGAATTTAGAGGGTGGTATCATGACTTGGTATGACATTCAGCGCATGGCAGCGTGAGACATTATCGTTCGATAATGCAAAAACATGTCTTAGAGTCGGGCCTTACAATTCATTGAGTGCAACTGATAAAATGGACAGGGAAAATCTTGCACGATTTTTAATCGAGATGAGTCAACGGAACTCGTATTAACAACCTGTCTTTGTTGTTACACCCCTCATATTTTCTATGGAAGTGTTTGCTGTAAAATGAATTCATTAGACTCTAGCCAAAATGAGTTCATCAAAAAACCCAGTTTTGAGGATATAAAAAATGTTTTACAATCCTCAACAAAGAATGTTCCTCCACTTACAGCATTAGAACATGATAATCCAAAAGAATTTTGGGACTATCAGATCGAAACAAAACAAGTTTTATCAATTAATAATCGTAAACTTGATAAAAATATTGACCAAGTTGTGGATAAGATTTTTGATGTGATCAGAATATTCCCACAAGGCTTGATCATATATGCACTGACAACATCTTTCTCGTTTTTCGTACCGTCAACATAACCCAAAAAATCATCTGTTAAACAGAAATTATACGCAGATACGGCAAAAGAAATTCCCTGTTTTGTCATTAGGGAATTAATAGTTTTTGGGGTGTACTTGACCGGCTTATCAAACACTAAAATAGCAGCACTGACAAGCAATTCCTGAATAATCAGAAATATTCACTGTATTTTCCCTGATAAACAGGGAATTTATGAGAAGAGTTATTGTCAGACTGCCTCCACCACCATTAAGTCGTCCCGTTTCCCAGATTTCAGAGAATTTGCCTTTTTCGCCCGCAATATGCGGCGTTTTTGCATGAGCGGACTCAGAGACTCTCTACTAACATGAAAATATCGGGAAATTTATGATTTTTCTCTGTGGCGTAATCCGCCAGTCCGTTGCCATTTGTCGTAGTACTTGAGGGGTTTAAGCTAGATTTTAGTTTGGGGAGCAGGTTTGAAGCCGGAAATTTCCAGTTACAGATCAGGAAAGTTATTTCGGAACATAAAGTTGTTTAAACAATGCCTCTAGTGTGTATATTAAATGTAAAACTGCACTTCATTGTAGGTAGAGAATATGAGGAAAGAGGCGACTGAACTTGAACAACAGGCAGGCCGAATCCACAAATTTCTAGAAGGATCAAATGCGGAAGTTACATGGAATGAAAAAATTCCTGACCCTGATAATCCAACACAACTACGACAAATTGATTTTACGATTAGAAACCCTAACTCTTTCACAATTGGCGAATGCAGATTTCGTAAATATCCCGAAGATGTGCAATGGATTGAACAATTGATAGGAAAAAAAGTCAGTCTGAATGCGAATAGCGTTATCGCTGTTTCAGCGTCAGGATTTACTGAAGGAGCAGTTAAAAAAGCTATAGCCTACGGAATCGTACTTAGAAATTTTTTTGAAATTACAGAACAAGAACTTGGTCAACCCCCGATATTGAGTCCAGGTTTTAAGTTACAGTTTGGAGCAGCTGCAGCATCATGGCGGGGGCTGGAGCGTAAGCGGAAGCCCCTGCCATGATGCAAGCATGCGTTCTGGCCAGTGGAGCGGGTGGCCTATAGCCCAGCGACGTGTGCGGGCGGATATGGTTGTAATGATGCCGCCACTGCTCCAAGATCACCTGGGCTTCTTTCAGCGTGTAAAACGTCTCCGCATTCAGGCATTCGTCCCGCAGCCTTGCGTTGAAGCTCTCATTATAACCATTCTCCCACGGGCTGCCTGGCTCGATATACAGTGTTTTGACGTGTAGCTTTGGTAGCCAGTCCTTGATCGATCTGGCCGTAAACTCCGACCCGTTATCCGAACGGATATGATCAGGAATGCCTTTGCTCACAAACAGATTCGTCAGCACAGCCATGATGTCATCCGCCTTCAAGCTGTAACCCGTCCGCAAAGCCAGGCATTCCCGCGTGTACTCATCGATCACCGTCAGTGTGCGGATCTTGGTGCCGTCCTTGAGCCGGTCCGCTACAAAGTCATACGCCCACACATGGTTCTGCCAACACGGTCTAAGTCGGATGCATGAACCGTCATTCAGATAGAGACGACCTTTCTTCTTATGCCGTTGCGGTACCTTCAGCCCCTCTCGCCGCCAGATGCGCTCCACACGTTTGTGATTAACCACCCAGCCTTGAACCCGCAGCAACGCCGTGATGCGTTTGTAACCGTAACGACCATAACGCGCCGCAAGTTTTATAATGTCCGCCGTCAGCGCTTCTTCGTCACGCGCTCGCTTAAGAGGCCTGCGCTGCAAGCCGCGGCTCTGCCCCAACGCCTTGCACGCCCGTCGTTCCGTAATTCCCAGCTTCTGCTGCACATAAACCACAGCCTCCCGGCGACGCTCAGGACTGGTTAGAACTTTCCCGTCGATACTTCCTTCAAAATCAGATTATCCAAAGTCAGGTCGGCGACAGCACGTTTCAGCCGCCCATTCTCTATCTCAAGATCCTTCAAGCGCCGCGCCTGATCCACACCCAGACCGCCGTATTCTTTCCGCCAGCGGTAATACGTATTCCCCGTCACAGCCAACGCACGCAACACATCTTCCATCCGCTTGCCCTGGCCAATCATCACCTCAGCCTGCCGCAAATAGCCTATAATCTGCTCCGCCGTAAACCTCCGCCGTGACATGCAAAACCCTCCCGCTAGATGTCCACATCATACCAAGAATAACTCTCGGCTTGGACTCATTTATAGGGGGCGGACCAATATTTAGGAGCGAGATAACGGGCCACAAAATATGCGTTTTGTCACTTTCAGCTTTATGAAATTCATCTGCCAGTATCGAGTGAGCATAGCCCGCGAAGCCACCCCTGTTTAAATATTCTTCGACGACACTTTTCTCGTTTTCCATGCCATTACTATAGCTTGAAAATCACCTGTTAAACAGAAATTATAAGCTGATATGCTCTTTTCCCACGACAAGAACAAAATAAAAACATATGGCAACAAAGCTAAGACCATTATTTTTTGGCATCGTATTTTTACCGAGTAAATTCCTGCAAGCAAATCAACATCATTGTTTAATCCATCGTGGGCCAAATAATCGCGAAACGTCCATAATATCATGGAGCAACATGCTCGAAGGATTTCGCGAACAGGCTGGCACGACTGTGCTTCTAGCGAGCCATTCTGAAACAGGTAAGATTGTAGGGATAATAGCCTGGAAACGGCTTTCCCATGGTCAAATCAACCTTGAGCATATGTATGCGAAGAAATCCGCGCTTGGAGCCGGGTCTATCGATGGTTCCAAAGAGTCCAAAGTCCTCGCTGTCAATTCAAAGGCTCAAAAATATATATTGCATAATAATAGTAGCTATGCTATCATCCAGGCAAAATGCAAATTGTTTTTTTGAAGCGATTCGTAACATTAATGACTACCTACAACCCCTATCACAATCTAAATATCCCCTATCTCGCCAAGAAGAAGCGAGAGAAATTTCCTCATGCTGAGTACACAGCAAAAAAATACGTTGTCAGCGAAAACATTCATGGACGTATTATTAAAGAACATCCACACGTTGAAGAGTCGCGCCGATTGCTCACCTTGATGTTTTTAGCGGCAGACCTCATTCGCGCCCGACCGGCGCAAAAACAGATGTCTTTGTTTGATGCATCAGCTGAAGACGTGACCAAGAATGTCGGTCAGAAGTTTAAAAAGTATGTTAAAACATTTCCTGAACTACATGCTCATCTCGATCATTTTCGCTTAAAGCTGAAAGAAGAGAAGAATCGAAGTACTGCTGATTACTTGAATTGCTGTGTGAGTATCCTGACTGATAATGCGGACTATAATCTGCAAAAAGACAGCTATGTAACGCCTGTCGCGTTTACGCAGAACATTGTTCAATTAGGTCAAAAGACACAAAATACGATGTTGAAATCCCTTGGAGAATATTTTGCTCATAAACTGAACAAGAGACAAACACGATTAAATCGCAACTACCTGTATATGTCAGCAAAGCAGGACCCTAGAGCGAGTGGACCACTATAAAAAAGTGAAGTCAGATAGGATTGGGTCATTTGCAGCGACCGGTGCCGCGCCAGTGCCTGTACATCCCTGATCGACCCGCGCCGACAGTTGAAATCTTTCGTGCTGGGCCGGTGATATCCGCATGCCACCAAAGGATTTATCTCTCCAGACGACTCCCCTTAACAGGCCACAAAATATGCGTTTTGTCCGTCTTGGCAAGCCTAACTTTGCGATGGGCGAGCGGCTGATAGGGCCACGATTATAGGTTCTGCGTCAGGATTGGACCTGTGGGAAATATCAACTTGACGCCAGGTGAACAAGTCTGCCAAGCGCGAATACGAAAATCCATAAGTTTTAGCTCAGTTGGGGCGGGCGCATAAAACGGTTCAAAACCCATCTTGTTGTAGAAACCAACGGCTTGTGGAAAGCTTGTCACGCGGATCGATTGGACCGGTCCCGCAAGCAGAAGCATCTGACGAACGAGCCTTGATCCAGTCGGATAATCAGATGTATCTGTATAAAGATGTTCGATATAAATGGAGTCGGGGCTCGACCGTTCATAGCCAATCATGCCGGTCAATTCATTGGTGTCCGTACGTCGTGCCAGAAGAATCGAAGACTTGGGGCGGTCATGATAGCGATTCAGATCACCGATTGCAGACTGAATTTCATCCGAGGTAGCCTGATACCCACGTTTTTCCCACTCAGCGCGCGCGAGAAGCTGTACAACTTCGGGCGCCTGATCATGTCCCATGAAACTGAACGTCAAAAACGGATTGGTGCGGTCTTCCATGGGCTATATTATACATAATGTTTAATCGCTGTACAACTTGTTTTTTTTGGATAAGCCGATAGCGCCTCAGTCCAACGCTTTGCCGCGCGAACATTGCTAACGAGACCATTAACAAACTAAGCACGCACCGCTACATGTGATAGGCTATATTAATACGTGTTTTAATTGTGGAAATTAAGCCGAATATATGCTATCTCCAGCCTCAAGCAGGAGAATTGATATGACCCATAAGAATAAAACCTACGTGTGTGTAGGGACAAGCCGAACAGCGTCCCGTCTCACGGACCCGGCTAATAATATCGGCCTGATAGGCAAACTGCAGGGATTGGAAGATAACCGTCTCGAGGTGGTCGTTTGTTCCAATAAATCTCCAGCGGACGTGCAGCGATATCTACGAAGCAATGGGCTAAAACCCGCCACGGTGTATTCTGCCGCACAAACAAAAGCTCAGTATCGTGAAGGCGTAGGCAGCAGCCCTTATCCAATCAACGATCAAAAGTTTTGGGAGAATATGACCCTTACCGATGGAACAAAATCATCAACACGCGTCAATCCGAGTAATATTGTGTATATAGGCGACCAGTCCAGTGCACTAGATGCCTTTAAGGCAGCAGGTGGTTCAGCTTGTTTTGATCTTAGAACACAGAGCGACGCCGATGTTTTTCAGCAGATTAAGACCCAAATCCTTATTTAGTAAGTGTATTAAAAGCGTACGGACTTCAAGGCATCATTATTAGGAACTAATTTATGTTTTGGGCATATTCAGGGATAACCACTTCCCACATTTCGCATAATGCCGCCTGCCGCGTCAAGATACGGTGAATTTATTCATGAGCAAAGCACAATTTTTGTTATCGTGCTCTCACTAGTGATTTCAATATAAACCAAAACAATCGCTGCAAGCTATTAAGGAATTTATCCCTGCTTGAGCTACATCCAATAAAAAAATTATTAGATTTTTATACGAGTTTTTGATAAAATAGAGATCGCAAAACGCCCAAGTAAAAGGGGTTTTGCTTTTTAACTTGTTTTTTTGTCTTGCTTTAATAGGAGATTGAAAATGCAAAACGTACTGACACTAACTACTCCTCTCATGCGTCAAACTGTGGGGTTTGACCGGTTTAATGATATGCTTGAGCAGCTGTTGAGCCCGACAAGTGAAGGGTTTGACAACTATCCTCCCTACAATATTTATAAGCTTGGTGATGATAATTACAAAATCACTATGGCGGTTGCAGGGTTCACAATGGATGATTTAAACATTGTGCTGCATGAGGGTGAACTTACTGTAACAGGTACTGGTAAAGAACGAACAGCGGACGAAGACGTGCAAATTCTGCATCATGGTATTGCAGCGCGTTCTTTTCGGAAGTCTTTCCGACTGGCTGACTACATTCAGGTTACCAAGGCAGTAATGAAAGATGGCCTTTTGACCATTGAGCTTGTTCGAGAAGTGCCGGAAGAGAAAAAGCCTCGCACGATTCAGATTCAAGCGAGTGACGCAAATAACCGTGCAACCATCGAACACAAAAACTAATCACGCTAACTCGTCTCGAAATCCCGACCTAGGTTGGGACTAGCTCCACGTCTAAAATGACGTGGAGCGAAGGCGACGTATGTGTAAACTTTACGGAGGATAAAATGAACACGACAAATAAAAAAGTACGAACTAGGCTCAAGATGAGCGTATGCGCTTTGGCTCTTACAGGCGTTCTATCCATAAATACCTTTCCTGCTTTTGCAATAGAAATTAAGACTGATACGCAGGCATCTTCACAAGTAGAAAAAAATGCCCAGGAAAAGACAGCAGAGAAACGGAAAGAGATTGTGTCGGAAGCTGTTTCTGCGCTTAATGACACGCAGTCGGCCTTGAAAGCGCTTGATGAAAACGACAGCAAAAAAGCGCTCTCCATTTTACAGGGCGTGACAGGCAAGCTCGAAATTATTTTAGCCCGTGATCCAAGCTTGAAACTAGTTCCTGCGGGCGTGAGCGCTGAGACATATACTGTTATCGGTTCTGTTGATAATGTCAAAAACATGCGCGATCAAGCAAAACAATTGCTGAATGACGGAAACGTTCAGGAAGCTCGCCGCTTACTGCAAACTCTTGTGAGTGAAACTGATGTCAATACGATCAATATTCCGTTGGCAACCTATCCCGCTGCGATCAAACAGGCTGCACGATTGATCGATGCAGGTGATACGGAAGGTGCCAAAAACATTCTTCAAACTGCTCTTAATACAGTCGTCGTAACACAAGCAATTATTCCTATCCCTGTTGTGACCGCTCAAGCCATGTTAAAAGATGCCGAAAAACTGGCGGAAAACAAACAGCGCACAGATGAAGACAATAAACATCTAACAGAACTTCTGAATGGCGCACAAACATCCATCAAGTTGGCGCAGGAATTGGGCTATGGCCAGAAACAGGATTTTGCACATTTCTACGACGAAATTGACAGAATCCGTGACAAAACTGCTGGTGGAAAATCCGGCGCTGGCTTCTTTGATAGCATCAAAAGTTATATGACAGCTATGACTAAGAATAGCCAGCATACCGAAGCAACAAGTAAACCATGAAAGGAGCTGATTCATGACAACCAAATGGATAAAAGCGATGCGAAGACGGCTCAATAATTTGCTATCAGCAAAAGGATAACAAATCTTTTGCATGAAATAGCCGTTGGTTTAACTCAAACATTTGTGATCAAGATAATAGAAAGGAGAACGATCATGGACCAGAATATAAGAAAATGGAGCTCACTGTGCAGCGATTTTTATGAAGACGATGACAAGTCTCATAACATTTTATTGAAGACGTAATTTGAAACGACCTCTTGGCGATCATTATTTCATAAAAAATGACGATGTTGAGAGGGTAAAATGAAGGCATGAGATACCAATTGAGACAATAATTAGTGGCAGTGGGTAAGGTTTGTTTTGGTTTACCCACTGCCATAACAATGCAGAGAGGGTACAATGGATCCAAATCAATTTATGGGCGTCGCTATTTTGCTCTATGCTTTGTCAAATCCTGTTGGAATTATCCCAATATTTATGAATATTTCGAATAAACTTAGCAATTCTAAGAAATCGTATATCATTATAGTCGCAGCAATTACCGTTGCTATATTTTTAAATGTTTCTGCGTTGTTCGGTAAAAATATACTGTCGTTTTTTGATGTAGATCTTGACGATTTCAGAATCGCCGGCGGATTATTAGCATTATTTATTGCTTTTGAAATGTTTCAAGCCAAATACGGCGGCATTATACAAACACAAGAAGAACAGTCAGAAGCACAAGACACCGTGCATAGTATCGCAATTACTCCGTTGGCATTTCCATTACTGGTCGGTCCGGCTGAGATGAGCGTTATGATTACCTTTAGCAATGATATTGCTGAACTAAAAAGTAGGGTTTTGTTAGCTGCATCTTCGATAATCACGTCTTTGATGATTGCTTTGACGCTTTTTATGGCGATACCGATTCATAAACTTATAGGAAAAACAGGAATTAATGTTGCAACGAGAACCATGGCACTTATCGTTGCCGCAATTGGCGTAAAGTTTATTACAACCGGTGTCCATAATAAGTTCATATGAATGTCGCAGTCGTTAATCTTATCATTGTTGCCCACAATTATTTAAGAGGTTTTAGCAATGAAAGAATCTTAAGTGTAGCTTTCTTTCATTATTGTTGATCGTGTTATTACGCCGTTGGCCACTTCTACCTCAAAAGATTTCGAGAATTTTAGTTACCGGCAAATATTGCCTGTTTCCAGTACTCTGTTCCCTTATAATTTTAAAAATCCCTTTTTATTCAATAGATACGCCCGCCATCAATAGATACGGATAGAACAAGTGGTAAAACCGGCAAAATACAGGGTGAGACAATCAGTGCGACACCTTCGGCCAGAGCCAGCGCAGGTTCGATAAGATTGGTCATAGGATTTAAGCCTTATCTGGAATAAATGTGAGTGCCACACCATTATTGCAATGACGCAAGCCGGTTGGTTGTGGGCCGTCATTAAAGACGTGACCCTGATGCCCATCACATCGTGCGCAGTGATACTCTGTGCGCGGTATAGATAATTTCATATCGGTCTTCGTTTCAATATGACCTTTGATCGGTAGATAGAAACTCGGCCAGCCTGTACCGCTGTCAAACTTGGTATCCGAAGAGAATAAATCGAGGTTACAGCCTGCACAGGCGAAAATACCTTTACTCTTTTCATGATTCAGCGGGCTGGTAAATGGCCGTTCTGTTCCTTCTTCACGCAACACGTTATATTGCTGCGGTGTCAGGATTTTGTGCCATTCAGCATCGCTTTTGGTCATTTTCCCAACGGAAGAACCAGCTATATCTGTATTTTTCGCTAAGGCTTTGCGCCATGGAAAGACGCTACTGACCGCTAGAAGTCCAACAGCACCGAGCGTATTATGGAGGAATAAACGTCTGTTCATTACAGAGCCTTTCTCTTGAGTGTTTAAAATGCAGGGTGCCTTATAAACCAAGTCAGCACCCTGCTCTATTAAAGGATAGTTCTTACTTACTCATACCATCGTCTTTTTTCGTCATACCGTCGTCTATTGACATGGCATCATCTTTCATCATGCCTTTATCCATTGCATCTTTCTTCATCATGCTATCTTTTTTCATGGATTCATGGGTCATCTTCTTGTTATCCATTTTGGCGTCCATTGGTTTCTTTTCCATCATGGCGCCATCGGCTTCTGGTTTGTCTATCATTTTGTCGTTTGTCATGGCATCGTCCATCGCGTGGGACACGACAGGCGCGCCAGACAACAGAACAGCAACGGCGGCAAAAGTTAAAAGGGTCTTAGACATGGGTAACTCGTTCTTTCGTTTATAGACAGAAAAGAACCGGCCGCTAGAACGGGGCCGGTTAACAGGCCTGATAACCTGCATGTTAGGTATTACGCCGGCGGTAGCGCAAAGGTTACATGGCTCTGAAAATAAAAATTGACAGAAACTATAAAATTTACCAAATACAGGTATCTGACTAAAATATAAAATGTTCGAGTTTTATAATAGTGATAAACTCTAATCTATAAATGGGAATTAATCAGAATTATTGGGTCATGGGATACAGCGGGATAAGATTTTTTTCTCTTTTGTACATGTTGTAAAAATTTCTCAGCCCAATCGGCTGATATCCACGTTTACGGTTTTCGTGGCCAATGACGAATAACCATTTATATTGCTGTATCAAGGTTTTCCAGGCTTGCAGAAGGGATGTTTTACAATCCCATATGTGAGTTGCTTCAGCACCAGCACCGTTTACCTCAATAATTTTGAAACCGACACCGTTTTGCAGATTATTGATTTTATCAAACCGAACATCAAAGCGGCCAAAATAGAAATTAGGGATTTTTTGGGACAATAGGTCAAAAGCATTTCGCATTTCATTTGTGATGAAACTTTGTCCATCCCGAAAGATCGCCCCCTTGCTGTGGCTGCCGGAAAAAACCAGCCTGACGGCCTGACCTTGTGGCGGTACCCACTGCAGATGATCGGCCAGACGCTTCAGGTAAAGATGCGGCACACGACCAGCGCGTGGATCCTGAAGGATCAGGTTTTTCAGAGTTGTTTGACCGTCACCGAAAACATAAGGGAAATACTTCAGCGTCAGCGAAAAGATATGACCCTTTTGTTCATTGGGATGCCGGATATAGAAAACACCCGCCTCACCTTCATAATCGACGAAACGTTGCAGGATTATCGTTTCAGACGCTGGAAAATCTTGAACGTAGTTATAAAGTTCTTCATGCTGTCTGATCAAACGGACGCCTGCTCCGCGACAACCCAAATCAGGCTTAGCAACTACTGGTAAACATAAATCATGAATACTCATTTTTTGCAGTATAGCTGCAGTTTGAATAGCGATATCGTCAGTTGGCGATTTGATATGTGTGATGAAATCGACAGACCAATCAGGGACATGGCCAGATAGAAGAGATAAAATATCAGCTTTCGACTCGCCGCAAAAACCACCGCCCGCAAACGATGGATTTGCCAGAGAGGGTAAGGTGATACTGCGGTACCGTAACATGAGAAAAAGTACATAAAATATCAACGGTAAGTAAAAAATCTTGGCTGGCCAAAACTCGAAAAAGCTGACCGTCTGATTAGGTGTATTTAAAACAGGCATTCCATCTTGTGGCCTGAGTGATGTCAGCGGACTAAGCACGAATTCTCTCCTTAAAGAAAAAATATTTGACCAGCAACTGAACGCCCACGATCAATCCAATACTTGACACGACAAGCCAGATTATCGGCAGATGTGTCTGCAGTGCTAATATCTCTACAAAGCAACTGCCAAATTGCAATGACAAACCGGACCATACAATACTGGCAACTGTGATAAGACCAAAAAAGAATGTGATTGGTAGTTTCATTAGTCCAGCTGTCGTGTAGGTCATTAAACGCATGCCAGGAATAATACGTGAAACTAAAATGACTGAAATAGTGTTTCGGTACAACAGACTGTTTATTTGCACAAATAATTTACGCTGTTTGATCTTTTGCACGTAGGCCAAGCCGTTCAACCACCGACCCAAGGCATACAGTGCCATATCTCCGACGATGAGACTAAAACTTAGCATCCCAAACACCAGCCCTAAATTCATTAGTTTTTGCTGGATGAGATAAAGACTTAATGCAAGTGCCGCATCTTCCAAAACAAATGATGTAACAACAATGAGGGTTGCGAGCAAGATTTGAGAATTGAACCAGTCCGGCGGAATTTGTGTAAGCGAAAAGATGCTATCGAATGACATGAAAACGTCTTCGCAATTCAAGGATTGAGACTATAGCCGAGCGTTTCAGGTACAATATGATTGCTGCTGCAATCCAGACACCGCATGCCATACCGAACAATAACCCATGATCACCTAATATATTCACGCCAAGCGGTGTAAACAAGTGAAAGACAATGGCACCGGAAATAACAGCTAACGCGCCTAAAGCGCCCAAGGCTTGAATAACGGACTGTCTTTTGTACAGACCCAATAATAACAGAGTTGACGTTAACAATTCGGCTGTGCCTATCACATATTGGCTAAATATACCGTGTTGTGAAAAGATACCGCCTGCCCCCCACGTCCCGGCCCACGCATCGAGTGTACCAAAAATATATTGCGTTTCTGTGGAATTGGTAAATTTGAAAAAAAGCGATTGAATGAAGACGAAACTGATATAGACGGTTAAAATCAGTGTCAGGCGGTTTTGGTAATTTCTCATGCCGTATTCTCCTTGTGGCTTTCAGCCGTGACTATTGTGAAAGGTTTACCCAGTTCTGATCTGCATTTTTAATGTAATTCTGCTGATCGGCTTCCCATTTTTCTTTGATGGATTTATCATAATTTAGGTATAGTTTTCCATCGACGACTTTCCACGCCGTCGGATCGGCAGCGACTTTTTTATTCTTAGCGACGGCGTATGCGCAATAGCCACCATATTGTGGCGCATACTGTTCAGGATTACTTTTAAACTCTTTCAAATTTTCAGCAGAGCTGAATTGCCAGGTGACCCCTTGCCATTCTGTTGAAAATTGCTCGCCGCCTTTTACGGCCTGATGTTGCTTGAAATAAGCAACCGTATCGTAACCGCTTACGGCTTTATCACTTAAAAAACCTGTATAAATGGGTTCAGCTGCATTTGCCGGCGCGGAAAAATAGCAAATCAGACACAAACAAGCCAAAAGTGAACGTACAAAAAATCTCATAATAAATCCTTGATTTGGTTAGTGGACAGTACAGGATCGGGTGCTAAAATGTCTTATCTTAACTGACCACAAAACCTTCATATCAGCTATTACGTTGGTAACAGGGCATAGGTTACAAATTCCTGAAAATAAAAATTAAAAGCCAGTATGTAACCTTTTACCAAATTGAGGCGTACTCTATGGATGAACAATGGCAAACCTGGATGCGACAAGCCCAAGCCGGCGATAAGGCGGCTTATGGGGAGTTATTGTCTGCAGTCCGGCCGTGGCTGGTGCGGTTCTTTGGCAAGCGTGGTCAAATTGCGGCACTCGACGATCTGGTGCAAGAGACGATGATGACCCTGCATGAGAAACGGCATACTTATGATCCGAACCAGCCGTTTCTGCCATGGTTAAGTACGATCGCCAAGCACCGATGGATCGACCATCTGCGCAAAGTCTCGCGCCGGATGGAAACATTGTTTGACGATGAGATGAGCATACCGGTGTTTGACCCCAATACGACGGCCGGCCGTGACGTTGCTACCTTGTTGAAACAATTGCCCGCCGCCCAGGCCGAGATTATCGATTTAGTGAAATTAAAAGAAATGACGATTGAACAAGCCGCACAACAGACAGGACATTCGCCATCATCGGTCAAGGTGATGATACATCGTGGCCTCAAGAAATTGATTGCCAATGCCAAAGCGGAGGAAATTCAATATGACGCTTGATCCTTTGATTTCTCAACTGGTCGGTGATCTGAAACCACGCCGCAGCATGACCTTGCGGCAATTGGCCATTTATAGCATGTGTTGTTTTGCTGGCGTCTTAATTTTACTGATGGCTGTTTTAGGCATTCGCCCTGATTACCATACCGCTATGCAAACCGGCGCGATGTTCTGGAAGCCTAGTCTGTTCGCCTTGTGTGGATTCTCGGCTATTTTGTGTGTCTTTGCCGTCAGCCTGCCAGGGCGCACAATCAAAAGGATTTATCTGCTACCGGCTCTTATAGCCGCTCTATTCCTAATTGGATTAATCTTCCAAGTGTTCGCTCATTTTGATATCAACGACATGATAGCCGCCCTGACTGACCGCCGCGCACCGTATTGCCTCGGCATCGTCACGATATTCGCCAGTATTATCTTCGCCATTCTTTGGCGGGTCTGGTTGGCCAAAAGCGCGCCAATGAATGTTGTTCTAGCCGGAGCCTTAGCCGGAGCCAGCAGTGGATTCATCGCCGCTTCTGCATATGCCTTCCATTGTGGGCAAGACCATCCGTTTTATTTGATAACCTATTACGGCCTGCCGATCTTATTGCTGTCGGCTGTTGGCGCATGGTGCGGAAAACGTTATTTGGAGTGGTAAAAGATATGGTGGTCGAGTTATCGCCAAAGCAACATGGCTGATCCCTAAAAATTGTGGCTTTAAATTCCAGTTGTATATATTAGAAAAATATATAGTAAAATCAATAAAATTTTAATTTGGAGAGAGCCTACCTAATTAATATTGCTTATAACAATTTAAAGGTCGGCCGAAAAATGTGAGAATATCTAAAATGGCCGTACTTCACAAAGCCGTTATTACACGACCGCGACGACCTTTAAGCCGAAGCTTTGGATATTGTAATATTATATTGTGGGATCCAAAATGTTTTATTAATCGGACCACAATCTATTCAACCGCTTGATAATATTTTACAGGTGGTTGAACTGTTGCCCCACAGTATTAATAATTAGCTAGTAATATTCTGTATGAAGTGAAACTCAAAACATGTTCTCAGAGCCCGTCCTGTAATAACATTTCACTAGTATAAATTTTCACGGATTGCAGACCTCGCATAGGCTTGGCTCAGCTTCTATCTGCCCATGTTCGGCTGTTTGTCTTTCATTGTAATCACATTTCGTACACCCATAAATTACTGCTTTCACTTCCCTTGTCGGCGTGTTGCACAAGCTACAGGGTAAACCCAATTCTTGGCTGACTTTGCCCCAGCCTGGCATCTCACATTGGGGGCATAGGCAAGTGAGACGATTTGCCATTACTGTAGCAAGTTGCGAGATCATAATCATGCGCGTTGGATTTAAATGAGCGCGCATGTCCGTCTCCACCCAAACTTTCCGCATGGGAGACTGTGCGAGCGATGTGCAAAATGCCGTTTTAAGCTCGTCTTCACTGTGAATCCCTTTGAATATCACATGCTGGATATTCCTTGGATGCGGCCTGACAATCAGGGCATGCGTGGGAAAATGCGCTTTGTCCGCAAAAGAGAGAAGCTCATCAAATGTTGTACACTCTGCCATTCGATAGTTGGTATTAAAGAAAGTGTCTGAGACATGCAGGTGAAAGCCTCTCTTTTTGTCGATGAAATACAGAATTTCATGATTCGATGGCAGAAGTGGGATGGTCGGATGTGGACCAAAGCTACCCTCACTTGAGAGAGCATAGTCGGCCCCAGTTCTGTCTAAACTCAGCTCGCACTTTAAACGCGCGCATTCCAGCGGACTGCCTTTGCGCTCGACTTCACCAGAAAATGTACCAAATGCGTCGGTGCCGACCAAATGCTCTAATATTCCGGCTCCCAGAATTTGTGCAAAGGACGGCGCTATTGCAACCGACTTGTGATGCTTCGTTGGCAACAGAATGCAAGTTCCTTTATATACTGAAGTCATGGTTAAAGCTGTCTTTGCCATGAAAAATCTTTATTCAAGATAAACTTTTCTCCCGTTTTAGGCTCGATACACACAAGGTGGACCCAGCCATGACCAAATAATTTCTTCAAGACATCCTGACTGGCTATAATCCTATCGATCATGTGGCGCGGGGCATAGACAATTGTCATCAGCCGCAAAGGTTGATGATAGGCTTCACGGTCATCTTTATAGACAGACTGTAAAGGCAGACCGTGCATCAGATCACTCGCGTTGCCCTGCATAATACCGATTTTGCCAGTGATATTTTTGGAAATCTTGCTACCGCCGCCATAGGCAACATTATCAAGCGTCGAGAATAAATATTGCGCGTTAATCCATTGAGCGACGACCATCGGTGCGGTCAGGATAACGGTCAAAGCGCTGCCATCTTCATCCTTGTTCCAATCGTAGGAGTGAAGGAATGAACGCCCTTCAAGGTCAAGTTTTTGCGTCAGCGCACGCGGCCCTACGATAAAAGCAGCATTACGGGCAAGCCCCCATTCTGGACGAACCTGCGCCCAGTCTTTGGCACGAAGACTGGTGTGATCGGCTGCTTCAGGCTGTGCCACAGTTTTATCCAATTGATTTGCACGCCAGCTGCTATTCTTGGCTTTTGCTTTTTCGAGGTCTTGCCGAAGAGAAATCAGATAACTAGAATGACCCGCAGGAATACCATGGGTATAAAGCGTCACCTCATCGGTTGTGGTGTTGTGCTCTGCAGCGGCAAAATAAGTATCTTCTGGGATTTTGATGCCCATTTTCCACAATTCCTGAACGACCTGCCGATTGTTCAGAATAGAAGCCAGGATTCGTGCATTTGGCGCACCATGGTGACCACCGCAAGCACCACAATCAAGAGCTGTCGCATAAGCATTATTCTGTGTCTCGCTGCCGTGGCCGCAGAATACGACCAGGGGAGAAAAGTTTTGCGTTAGCCCCATCATCCGCAGAGCGCCGGATGCAAAAGATATTTGCTGATCAAGGGGTATAGATTCTATCTGCGGCACAAAATCTACGACAAATTCACCTTTTTGTTTGAGTGCCACATATGCGTTTGGGAAGAAACTACGCAAAGCCATCAGGATGCCGCTAAATGGCCCCAGTGCTTCGACCAAGGTAAACGGCGTTGCAAAGGTGTATTTCAGGGATTGATAGAGTTTTTTGAGGCCACTATTGCGTTCATGTGTTTTTTGACATGCAGCGTGATTACAAGACGGGGCTTCCGTAATGTGATGGGTCGGCTTCAAAAGTACAGGACAAGAGGCGTGCGTCTCTCCTGTTATTTTGTTTTCTATACTGACGGGAACACCAAAAAACCCAGCGAAACCTAATGTCTCATAGTTTCCCTGGCTTTCAAGTGCCCGTCTGAACGGCTCGGAGCGCACATCAATGCAGAAAACAAGCTGAGCCATAGAACGCTTTTGCTCAGCATCATCCATATGTGTAATGCGAGAAAGCAAGTTTCGCCGATAATCATCTTCGGCTTGGCCAATTTCCTTGATCGCTTTATCTACATCAGCACTCTTTAATGCCGCCTTATACCATTCAAGAAGTTTTTTTGCTTCCGGCCAGAGCAGGCATGTCAAAACAAGCCGTAGCGCGAGATAGTCAGTCTGCGTGACCGGATGAAGATTTTGGGCATCCTCGGCGTCTGCCCAGTCTGTCCTGTATTTTATATAGGCGGCCCATCCTGAGAGTGTTGTCAACTGCAGTGTTAAAAACTGTTCTTGTTTATCATGCGGGATGCCTAAAAATAAAAGGCATTCCGAGATAACATTTTTAGGGTCGTTGGGCAGTTTCTTGAGCCACGCCCAGGTTTTGGCTGATTGCTGTTTCAGCTGTCCGTCATATTTTAGAAGCTCGAAAACGCAAGCAAACAAACCAAGCTGTCGTAATGGCATTTTGATAGTCGCCTGGCCCTGATCGAAGAATACCTGCAGCCATTTGATCGTCTGGCGGTTGACGTCATGCATCGAGCAAAGCAATTCTTTCTGCTGAAAATAAGCCTGCCCTTGGCGCATCCCATCCTCAAATGTAAGGTCTTCAAACCCTGCGAGAGGATTAACGGCGATGAGGTTCTTCAGAGGCCATGTTGGTGCAATACGCTTCCAGCTTCTAGCAATAAAGCTCTGCAACTTTTTTGGTTCAAGTGGTTGATTGATGGATTGATGAGATATTCTAGGCGCTAGCTTCATTTTTTGTGCCGTTTTCATGTAAGCCTCAGTGATATTGATAATCGTTGCGATGGGTGGTGATCGTTTTTGGATGCGGCTGACTTGCATTCAGCATCCATACATAGAGTCTGAGCGCCCACTCTGGCACCGATGAGGATTTTCGCTGGTTTCGCCCAAAAAGGATACCGAGCCATGCGGTAACCAACAGGATAAAGCCGATAACATGGATGCTGTTCAAGGGCTGCGGCTTTAGAATGTCCGGAAGAAGTTGATCAAATTGATAAACGCTAAAACCATATAACAGCCCAGTCAGTGCCACACTGATCATCGCCAACGGAAGCTTTTTGATTGGTGCATGCTGCAGGATTGTCAGTGTCATTTGTGAGGCGGCAACAAAACTCATGCCAACCAAGAATAATGAGGTATCAAGAGCCATAAGATTTGTTTGACTGGATATCACAAACGCACTGGCGCCAATGAAGCCGCATAGTATTGAGAGAATAAATGTGCTGGCGCGGGGCGGATAACCGAGATCCAGACGTTTTTCCTGGGCTGCCGAACCGGAAGCCAGGAAAAGATAGGCCTTGAAAAGGCCATGCCAGACCAGATGGGCGATTGCCGCCGGAAACAAGCCAAGCCCACATTGTACAACCATGAAACCCATTTGTCCCATCGTGGAGCAAGCCAGCATGCGCTTGACATCGCTTTGCATGAGTTTCCAAGCGATTCCTAAGAAAGCTGTGACAATGCCGATCAGAAAAATAATTTTTAGTAATTGTGGTGACTGAACGTAAAGTGGTGCAAAACGGGCGAGTAAGAAACCGCCGCCATTAACTAGTCCCGCATGCATAATAGCTGATACTGGAGTCGGAGAATTTAGAGAACTTGTTAGCCAGCGATGGAAGGGCCATAAAGCTGATTGTGTCATCGCAGCGATCAAGATTAATAAAAGAATCGGATTAAGATGATTTAGCTTTTGACCTGATGTCACAATCAACTGAATAGATGTCTCACCTGTTTGGGCATAAAGAAGGCTCAAAGCAGCTCCAAGTGTAAAGGAGCCCAATGCAAAATTTTTCAGTGCTAGTTTGCCGGATTCACTTGCTGCCTTCCAAGAAGATTTATGAACCATCAATTTGACTAGAAAAATATTACTTGCAATCCAAGCAGCTAAGAATACCCCAAGATGGTCGGCGGCAAACAGTATCAATAACGCTATTACAAGAATCGAAAGGTCCCTGTAAAATAGAATTTGTCTGTTATCTCCATGAAGGTATCGCCACGAAAAAGCTGCAACACTCAAGCTTACAAAGCCTGATAGTGATGCCATGACAGCAAATAAAGTATCGATGTGAAAATAATGAAGCAGCTGCATTGTTATCCCCTACATAAGTGAATAACTGCAAGTTACAAAAGTTTCCTATATAAGGAAAATGAATTAAATTAATACCTACTATTAATATTATTAATAGTAGGTATTGCTATTTTGGCTTCTCAAAGCAAGCCTATTCATGTATCTAAGTAATCAATATAATTTCAATTATAAGCTTTTCTCATAGTAAATTATGCCTTTTAATGTCGACACGTTTTTGCTGAAAAGCTTTATCGCTATCGCGGAAAGCGGCAACTTTACGCATGCTGCAAATAGTGTTGGACGAACGCAATCTGCTTTAAGCCTGCAAATTAAGAAATTGGAAGAAGGTCTAGGCTGTGAGCTTTTCGACCGGACGAGCCGTAAAGTTGTACTGACGGAACAAGGCGAGATTTTCTTTGGCTATGCCAAAAGAATTATTCAGCTGCAATGGGAGGCGTTCAGTCGTATTAAGGAGCCAGATGTAGAGGGTGAAATCCGGCTTGGCACGCCGGAAGATTTCGCGACACATTATTTGCCGCATGTTTTAGCAACGTTCAAACTGCATCATCCGCGCGTGCAGCTTAATGTTAAATGCGACCTTACGCTCAATCTTGTTGAGGATTTTGCCCAAGGTAAATATGATCTAGCGCTGATTAAACGTGATCCTCAACGCGTCAAAGGGGGAACAAAAGTCTGGCGCGAGCCTCTCATATGGGTGGCGGCCGACCAGTACCAACCTGAAAAACCTTTAGCTTTGGTTTTATCTCCACAGCCGTGTATTTATCGTGCAAGAGCCCTTGCAGCGCTCGACCGAGCCAAAAGGACTTGGCGCATTTCCTATACGAGCCCAAGCTTGGCAGGTACAATTGCAGCCGTAAAAGCGGGTTTAGGTATTACGGTGCTGCCATCAAATATGGTTCCGGATGGATTGCATACAGTAAAAACCGAAATGAAACTTCCAAGTCTAGTTGATGCTGAGATTGCATTGTTAAAACGTGAAAATCTTTCGCCTGCCGCATTGATGTTGGCAGATCATATCATTCATAGTCTAGAGCATGTTGATCATGATTAATTCATCCGTCTATCCGAGTGCTGTTGGCAGAGACGATATTACACGTAGTCTTCTTACGCCAGACCGCACGTTTTTCATCCTTACAGCAATCTATGGCATTGGTATTGGTATTTTGACATTGGCCGTGCCCATTGCTGTTCAGGCCTTGCTGAACACGGTCGTTAATACAACACTCACCCCGTTTATTATTTTACTGGCGGTTCTACTATTCGTTGTTTTGTTGATTTCAGCTACTTTAATCGCCTGTCGAGATTATGCGATGGAGCTATTTCAGCGTCGTTTTTTAGCGAGAATTGCTTCGGAAGCTGCGCTCCACCTAACACATACTGATCAGCCTCATATGGACGGCATTAACCGCGCTGAATTGGTTAATCGTTTCTTCGAGATCATGCATGTGCAAAAGAATGTGCCCGCCTTGCTGACAGAAGGCTTTTTTATCGCACTTCAAGCTATTATTGGTTTGATTGTTGTTTCCTTTTATCACCCGTTTCTGTTTGTTTATAATATGCTGTTTGCCGGATCTTTATTCCTGATCTGGCACATGTGGTCGAAACGAGCTATTAAACAGGCTATCGCCCTATCAGACAGCAAATATGCTCTTGTACAGTGGCTCGAGGAAATTGCTCGTGTTAATCCAACATTCAAATCTGAGCGTGCTATCACTTACGCACTGCAAGAAACCGATAATCAGACTGCAAATTATCTCTCTCGTAAAAAGTCGTATTTTAGAACTACTTTTGGTCAAAACATTGCGTTTCTGGCTTTGTATTGCGTGGCAAGTGCCGGATTGCTGGGTCTTGGCGGCGTGCTGGTTGCACGCAACCAGCTAAGCTTGGGGCAATTGGTGGGCGCGGAACTTATCATGTCAGCAATATTCTACAGCACGTCCAAACTTGGCTATTACTCGCGCATCTATTACGATCTTTGTGCCAATCTGCACAAACTGAATTACTTCTTCCAGCTGCCGCTGGAAACCAATTCGGGCATTATTTCATTCGATATAACCACTTCTCCTGACGTGAATTTTGAGAACGTCATTTTGCCTTATCGCGGCCATCAGTTTTCGTTTGATTGTATGCTGGCTGGAAACAGCAAAGTGCTTGCCAAAAGTAGCGAAGCTGCCGGTTCTAAGCTCTTTTTGGATTTGATCAAAGGTCACCGCATACCGTCACAAGGCCGTGTTCTGATCGGTGAGCAAGATCTGAATGACTATGATTTGCATCAGTTGCGTAACCATATTCTGTCCGTTGACAGCGTATCGGTCGTTGAAGGCAGTATCAAACGGTTCTTCGATCTCTACGCGCCAAACGTGACACAGGCCAATATTGTTTCTGTCTTGCAGATGGTTGAGCTAAATGCCGTCATCAATGCATTGCCGCAGAGATTAAATACGCACATTGTACCATCGGGCTATCCCTTATTATATGATGAAGTCATTCGTCTAAAACTAGCCGCTGTGCTGGCGGCAAAGCCATCTGTACTGATAGTCACCGAGATTTTCGATGCTGTGCCGTTCCAAATACGCAAGCGCATCATGCAGTCGCTTTGTCAGCAACACGACACAATGTTGATATGTTTCACCAACCGCAAGGAATGGAACTTCTTTGACCATTATCTCATCATGGACAAGGTGATGACTCATAGTTTTGCAAACGCACCTTTGCTTAAACTACATGAAGATGCACAGATGGCGGAGCAAAATTCATGAGCGATATTTTCAAATCCAATTATACCAGTGCATTTACGAGCTTAAATAATATCAATATCCCGCGCCCATTGCGTGTCTTGGCTTGGATGCTGATGTTTGCTTTTGCCTTCCTGACAGCGTTCCTGTTGCTTACGCCCTGGGTGCAAACGGCTTCCGGTGATGGTGTGGTCACAACGTTTCATCCCAGTGACAGGCCACAGAACATTTCTGCACCGGTCAAAGGCCGGATCAAGGAGTGGCATGTGCATGAAGGCAGCGTTGTTAAAAAAGATGATCTGCTATTAGAGATTGTCGACAATGATCCAAACTATGTCGAGCGGCTGGAACTGGAATTGGATGCTAGCCGTCAGAAAGCTGATGTTGCCCGCGCAGCAGCTGAAACGGCAAAGCTGGATTATACCCGCCGTGAAGCGATGTTTAAGCAGGGACTGGCATCACGCCACGATTTAGAAAAGGCCAAGATCAACTACAATGAATACTTGTCCAAGCAGGCGGCTGCCGCTGCCGAATTGGCTAAAGTCCAGACCAATCGTTCCCGACAAGATACCCAGCTGGTGAAAGCACCTGCTGATGGCACCATCGTGCAGATGCGCAGCGGCGATGCAGCGACTTTTATCAAGGAAGGCGATGTTGTTGCAAACTTTATTCCATCGGGAACGGTTCCGGCCGTCGAACTTTACATTAAGGGTCTGGATGCCCCTCTCATTAAACCTGGAGCCAAAGTAAGGTTACAGTTTGAAGGCTGGCCCGCAGTGCAGTTTAGTGGCTGGCCATCAATCAGTGTCGGTAGCTTTGGCGGCATTGTCAAAACCAGCGATCCATCCATCTCTGCAAATGGCAAGTTTCGCGTTTTGATCGTGCAAGATCCGGCTGAGAAATGGCCAAACGAAAATTTCTTGCGTTTCGGCGCCCGGGCCCGTGGCTGGGTTTTGCTGAACACAGTCAATGTCGGCTATGAATGGTGGCGGCAGTTGAACAGCTTCCCGCCACTCCCACCCAAAGGCACTGAAAACAATTATATGTCCTTGCAGGATTACACAGTGGATAAGCGCGATGAGAAATAAAGTTGCTATTTTCTTGATTGCTTGCCTTGCCATGCTTTGCGCGGAGTCAGTACAGGCCACGGAACTGCGTCTGAAAGACGTACTGATTTCATCGAGCGCCCATTATCCAAAGGTCAAAGCTGCCATTGCCAAACAGGACGCAGCCGCCGCTAAATCTCAGGAAGCGCGGGGTGCGTTCGACCTCAGGCTAGACGGCGATGCCAAGCTGCGTGGCAGTGGCTATTATGATGGCGATTATGCGGCCGGACGGCTGGTTAAGCCTTTTGCTCCATTTAGCGGCGAGGTTTATACCGGGTATCGTAACGGACAGGGCGATTTTCCAATTTATAACGATGAATTGCGCACCAAGAATGGCGGCGAGATCAGTGTGGGTGTTATCTTTTCGTTGTTGCGCAACCGCGATATCGATGACCGGCGTTTCAAGTTGCAGGATGCGGGCTTTGAACAAAATTTAGTAGATATCGATGTGCTACTGACAAGGCTGGCGACTCAGATGAAAGCGCAGAGCATTTATGCGGAATGGCTCGCGGCTGGCCGCATCTTGAAAGTGTATGAGGATCTCCTGGCCTTGGCCCAGGAACGCCAGCGCAATCTGCTATCACGTATCAAGGCGGGTGATGCGCCGCAGATTATAGCGACAGAAAATGAGCAAAATCTAGTCAAGCGCAAAGCCATGCTGAACGAAGCGCGCCGTGATTTCATCAAACGTTCGAACGATCTATCCCTGTTCTGGCGCGATGATGCAGGAGAGCCGGTCGTGCCTGATGCCCAGAATCTGCCTGGCAAGTTTCCAACGGCGGCTGTATCGACTGAGCAGTCTGTAGAAGCGGATATCGCCAAGGTCATCGAAACCCGTCCAGAACTGAAGGCCATTCAGGTCAATATGCAACAGCAGCGCAACCGCGTCCGCCTGGGCGAGAACAGCCTGCTGCCTAAAGTCGATTTAGGTGTCGAAGTGGCGCGTGATCAGGGTGACGGTTTGCGCCGCCTGGACGGTACCGAAACCATTGGCATCATCAAATTCTCGTTGCCATTGCAGCGCAATCTGGGACAAGGCCAAACGTCTGCAGCCAAAGCCCAGTTGCAACAGCTTGAAAACGAGCAGCGCCTCACAACCGACACGATCCGCGCGGAGCTACATAATTTGGCAGCCGATCTTAGGCTAAACAGAGAGAACCTAGCCTTAAGCAATCAGGAAGTGGGCCTTGCCGAAAAAATGCAAAGTGCCGAACGCCAATTGCTCGCCAATGGCACGAGCAACCTGTTTCTCCTCAACAGCCGTGAAGAAAAGACAGCTGAAGCACGCGTCAAGAACATCTTGTCAAACATGTATGTATTCAAGGCTATCGGGAACTACAACGCTGCTACCATGAAGTTTGATAAGCTTGAAATTGCTAAAATAGCGGATGTTCCATAATTGAAAGTGAACTTTGACTGCTTCGGATGGGTGAGGCGTTTCGATCAAAAGGTGCTGTCATCTAGCTTCCACCGCAATCTTCCGCTGCAGACAAAGATTGCCTGTTTATAAGCATTCTGCTCCCTAATATTTTTAAAAGATTCCCTGTTTTTTTATAAATAAGACTTAGGAAAAATTCTGCCAATTTCAATGACATGAATAAGAATTTTGCGCAAAACGATGCTTTTTGTCGTCGAAATTCCCTGTATTTTCCCTGAAAAACAGGGAATTGTGCCTTAGAGAGGTTCGCGATAGACTGTCCCCACCACCATTTAAAGTTTTGAAATATATAGATTATTTTCAAAGATTTTCTCTTCTAAACATCACAATTCATCACTTTGTCACACTCCTGTCACACTAGACTTGGAATGTACAATGGCGACTATTCGCAAACGTGGTGATAAATGGCAGGTGCAAGTCAGACGCAAAGGTCATGCGTTAATTACAAAGAGTTTTCATTTACGCAAAAATGCTGATTTATGGGCACGCCAGATCGAAAGTCAGATTGATCTGGGAGACATTCCCTCACCCGTTAAATACAATCATGGTAAGACGCTGAAAGACTTGCTGGAGCTATATCGAGATAAGATCACTGTAAACAAGTTATCCGGTCCATCTGAGCTTTATATCATTAACCAGTTTAATCGACTGAAACTGGCACAGAAGCTCGTTAATGAAGTTACGCATGCTGACTTTGTCGAATACAAAGAACAAAGATTGAAGCAGGTGAAACCATCGACCTTCAACCGTGAAATCAATGTCATTAAGCATGCTTTGAAAATCGCTGAAAAAGAATGGGGTATTAATATTAAGAAGAACCCTCTCGAAGATTTTACGCAGCCTAAAGTGAAGAATGAGCGACAAAGACGATTAAAGACAGATGAGTACGGTCAAATCATGAATGCCATCTCTACACAAGCTAATCCATATCTAAGACTTGTTATTGATTTTGCTATAGAGACTGGAATGAGACGTGGAGAGATATTATCTGTCAAAAAGGAACATTTAGATTTTGATTCAAAGACGCTGTTAATACCTATTACAAAGACAGGATAAGCTGGTTTAAAGCAGGTCGATTCATAGTTCCACCACTAAATCCACCATCGTCATATTGTGTTTTTACTAAAGACCAACCTTCCGACTTTTGACTTGTAATATAAGCAACACATGCTTCTCGCTGCGCATGCAGTGTATTGAATTCTTGCTCTAATCCTTCTTCGGTTGATTTACGGGTATAAATTGCGCAGCGTTTGATTAAGAGTTTCATTTCTTCACCTTATTTTTCAAGCCAAAGAACGCCCAGCCATTCCACCGTGTACCAGTGATTGCAAATGCAACCTGTGATAAGCTGGAATATATTTTCCCGTCATAATCAAAGAGACCATCATTTTTGACAGTGACGGTATAAACCTAATACATCATATTTTGCTCAGTATGCTGTATACTTGAATTAGGGTAATCAAAGTGTCTATGCGTGTTTTTCTTGTTTTCAGCTGGTTTATAATTTTTTCGCATATGGGGAACCTTCTTTTGCTTTTCCCCAAAGCACGCCGACAAAGCTAAAATCCGTTATACAACCCGAAGCGCAACATCATCCAGATCAGTCAGGCTTTCACATCATGGAGACTGCGCAAGAATCTATGAAAGAACGTTTGGCCCTGTTGCATGCAGCGACCAGAAGCATTGACTTCCAGTACTATACTGTCAATGACGACTTGACGTCGAACCTGTTTCTGGCTGCCGCGAAAGAGGCAGCTGCACGTGGAGTTCGCGTGAGATTTTTAGTTGATGGTGTCAGTCAGGATGATGCTGGAAATGCTTTAGCTGTGTTTGACACGTTCAAGAATGTTGACATTCGTGTTTTTAATCCTGTAGCAACGCCGGAACTCGGCGTGGCTGCCTGGCTTGTACGAAACACAACCGATATTGGCCATGCTACACGGCGCATGCATAATAAAGCTATGGTGGTTGACAACCAAGTTGCCATTATCGGTGGGCGCAATTTGGGTGATGAATATTTTGATATCAATCCGGCACTCGATTTTCGTGACCTCGATATTATCGCGGCGGGTCCAGTAGTTGCAGACGTCTCCAAAAGTTTTGACGCTTATTGGAATGGGCGTAACACTTACCCCATTTCCATGTTAAGAAAAACTAATCGTGCGCCAACTGAAAAAGAAAAGTTAGAGAAACGATTGGTGAGCCAAAAAGCAAGTTTTGCTACAAAACCGTTTGCAAAAAATATTTTAGGGTATCATGTGACGCCAAGTTGGCCTCGGCAATTAGTTTGGGGCGAAGCAGAAATTGCAGCGGATGACCCAGAAAAAATTAATAAACCGGCCGAAGCGGGAAACAGTCAGCCGTTTGCCCGGTTATTGCAGTTACTGTCGGGCGCAAAGACAGAGTTTATCATGACGTCGCCTTATTTCGTGCCACAAGATCAAGGTGTCAAACTTTTACAAAGCCTTGAAGCGCGTGGCGTACAGACAAAGGTGATCACCAACTCATTAAGCTCAACCGATATGATCGTTGCGCATTCAGGTTACAAACCATATCGCGAAACACTAATCAATGCTGGTGTGTCGCTCTATGAGATGAAAGCCAAAGATGGCCATGAAGTGCCTAGCCGTTCTCCGACAGAAACACCAGCCGAAGCTGTCATCCACACGAAAACTTATCTCATTGACAGAGAATATTTAATGATTGGATCATTTAACTTTGATCCGCGTTCCATTTATCAGAACACTGAAATTGCGCTCATTATTCACAACAGAGCCATTGGCGAACAGATCGCACGATTATTGAATGAATTTGCAGACTCCGAAAGTGCTTACCGGTTAAAACCGGGTGCAGGCTTGATTTCCGATATTGAATGGGTAACCGAAGATAAGGGTCAACCGCAAATCTATCTATCTGAGCCTGAAGCGGACACATTGCGGATGTTGAAAAGCTCGCTTTACGGGCTTCTGCCTATTGAAGATTATTTGTAATATACCTCGCGAAATAAAAAATCTATGTATCGTCTGACCTTAGTGACTATTGAGATATAAAGTGCGTTGGTCATCTCATGCTAACTTGTCTTGCAGGATGCCTTATTTTCTCATTTCAACAAGGTTAGCAAGCGCCTTGTGCAGATCCGGACTGGTCGCACGTTTAATTGTTTGACCAAGTAAAATCATTTTTATATTTTGTCCGCAGCGATAAAATATGCAGTTTATTTTCATGTGCGATAGCTCTGCCAACTGGCTTGATCGCCATTTTATCGCGATATGCCCCAAGCGGAAAAACAGAAAAATAATCACAACTTGTTTCAGCCATTGCATTATATATTGCTGATCTTTTCGGATCGTCATATGCGGTTTCTGCAGCCAGTTTTTCCAGATGACAGCTGACGTTGAACATGGAAATGGCCTCTGTAGAGGCTTGGAAAATATTTCTGTCGTAACCTGTATTTAACAAATTTATAGCCATGTATTCATCAGAAATAATTTGACGCCAGCCTTGTGAATTAGACGCAGAAGGCGATAACGTTAAATTTTGCATGATGATTTGCTGATCATTTTTGAAGGAGCTGACAAACATGTCTTTTACAGCTACATCTGGACTGAAATTACAGGGGCATGCAGGGATGGGGTCTTTAGCTAAACATTGTTGACCATCGTCTGGCACCTCATGAGCGGCTTGAATAATATGGATCGTATCAAGGTCCTGCTGTTTAAGTGCTTTGAGAAGCATATTCTGACTGACAAATAACAGCATCGCCCGATAGCAATGATTGCTGTAATCTTGAGGCAGCTGGCCAGCAGCAAATGATTTATTCTGTAACTCAGCCAAGAAGGACTGCTTTACATGTAATGCTTGGATGATGGAATTATCCAAAGCTGAATCCAAACTTCGTCGAAATCTTTCTGGCTCGAAATTGTAACGCATTACAAGAGATTCTCCGTACAGTGCCACTGAAATAGTAACATCTTTACGGTAAATCGCAAGATAATTTCAAAGCTCACGAAATTTAGCTATTTTTAAAACAATAATCATTAGAGAGACTTACTTAATTTCAGTTTTTAAGAATTGCATTTATCCATGAAAAACATCAACTTAGGTACAATTATATTCTCGACTGGAACGCTGAGCGGAATTTACGTCATAAAGACTAATTATAACTCAACTATTACAGGCTCTGCATGCAATAGATCCTCGGCCTCACATCCATATAAGCCGCTTGCACTTAAGACGCGTTTTGAAAATATCGGTCTGTCTAGCATTATCTTTCTCCAGCACCAACGTCAATATTTCGCCGCCATGATGGATGCTTCACATATCGATCGGTTGTACTGGCACCCTGATAACCAGATAAAATGTTCGTCAAGCAAACAGTACTCTGACAAGCATCAAAATAATGTGCTTGGTCTAAGTTTGCAGAAATGATATAAGTATGAGATCTGTAAGAGGGATCATGAAACCAAGCATGAGAACAAGAAATCTGCAGCGATTTGCCTTAACAGCCATGTCTTTCGTCAGCTGGCCCGGACAAGTGTCTTCTGATCGTTTGAATTTGCAGCAGCCTCTTGCTCATTCTTATCATCAGCCATTGATCGTATCTGCTAACCCGGCGTTTCCATTTCAAGATTCTGCGTCGGTCAAGCAAAACGGTTTGAAAGACAAATATGCTTCTATTGTGGTCGATACAGCAGGCCATATTTTACAAGCCTATAACGAAAATAAACAGATCCACCCTGCCAGTCTGCTCAAAATTGCAACATTATATATTGTTGGTGAAGAGCTAGAAGCCGGTCGCTTGCGTCTCGCTGATACTCTAACCATTCATCAAAAAGAAAATCGTGGACAGTTTGAGTTGGTCACGCTGGGTGTTTCACCAAAAACCAGAGATTTTACCGTTCGTAAAGCCATTGCTGCAGCCGGTATTCTGTCTGCTAAAGATGCTTGCAATATTCTGGCCTATAATATTTCCGATTCTAATCAAAAGTTTGTTGCGCGCATTAACGACACGTTCGATAAGTTGGATATGCAACAATCCCATGCAGTTAACACGCATGGTGGGCCTGTCATTGATTAAAAATCGGGCATCGACCTGCCGTTTGATCAGGATAATTATTCAACGGTAAAGGATCTGGCCACTTTGACCTTAGCATTCAGACAGCGTTTTCCGCAGCTTGTTGAACTCTTAAAAGACAAAAAATATACTGACTATAAATTAAACGTTGCCAATCGCGCCATCAAAGCTGGAGCCGAATGGGGGAAAACCGGCAATATTAATGCCGCAGGTTTTAGTATTGCAGCTGAAAAAGAAGGGATAATTGTTGTTGTTGCTGGTGCAAAAAGTCCTTTGGCGCGCAAGCAGAATTTAAATGATCTGTTCAATTCCACTCAAAAGGCAGTTCATCGACGTGACATGTCTCTGGCAAAACACCAAGATTCATTGTTTACTGTTCACCTCAAACCCATTGAAAATAATTTTAGAAAACCAGTGTTGCTAACTGGGAATCCGTTTTAATAAGTTAGTGATATAAAAACACCTAATGTGAAGCCATAAATTTTCGATCATAGGTCGATGGTTCATCGTGATTGGTGTGATTAAAAGATCGAATTGCGTTGAGAAAAATTTCACCATATCGGCGAAATTTTTCATCCGCGATGCCCGAGATTGCTTTCATAGCTTTTTCAGTCAATGGCTTAGCCTGTGCCATCCCGGACAAGGTTGCATCGCTAAATACGACATAGGGTGGAATATTATGTGTGTCGGCAATGTGCTTGCGTGTAGCTCTGAGATGTTCAAATAATGCATCGCGGATAATATCCTGTTTTGGTTTTTTCTGCGTGATTTTATTTTCCATCTGTTGCCGCTCTGCCAACGGGATGAATTTTACCAGCTCAACAGTTTTATTGCCTTTCAGTACCTGCCAACTGGTATCGTTTAGTTTAAAGGCATGACCGTCATCATAGGCTACATCGACGATGCCTGAATTAAGCAATTGCCCGATATAATCGGCCCATTCATCGAAGCGTAAATCATGCCCAACACCGAATGTTGGCAAAGCGTCGTAACCCGCGTCAAGCAAAGTGCGATTGCGGCTGCCGCGAACAATATCAATCAGCATTGTCATCGCAACATTCTGTCGGGTTCGCGCAATGGCTGACAAGGCCTTTTGCGCGATCACCGTAGCATCAAACCGCGTCCGTGGATTTTGGCAAATGTCACAGTTCCCACAATCTTTATCAACAGTTTCATTAAAATAGTTCAATAATACTCGCCGCCGACAGCTATCCGTTTCGGCATATTGTTTCATTCGGTTTAATTTGGCGTGCAATAGTTCTTTCTGCTGCTGTGACTGGTCAGAATTATTGATCATCATTTGCCGGGTGATTATATCGGTATAGCTATAAAACAATAATGTTTCTGCTGGTAAATTATCACGTCCGGCACGCCCGATCTCTTGGTAAAAACTTTCGATAGCTGTTGGCAGATTATAATGAATGACCCAGCGAATATTAGATTTATCAATTCCCATGCCAAACGCAATGGTAGCGACAATAATCTGCAGATCATCTTTTAGAAAACGATCCTGGGTATTTGATCGCCGATCAACCGGCAAACCAGCATGATAACACTCAGCCTTGTACCCAGCAGCTTGCAAAGTTGATGCTATATCTTCCGTACTTTTTCGACTTAGGCAGTAAATAATGCCCGGCTTGCCACTTTGCCGATCGATAAAATGTTGAATTTGCTGTAAACGTTGACGCCCTGGATGTACGCTCAGGCTTACATTAGGGCGATCAAAGCTAGTGATAAAAACTTGTGCCTGTTCAATTGCAAGTTGCTTTAAAATATCACGACGTGTCACACGGTCTGCCGTCGCCGTTAAAGCAATGATTGGTATAGTTGGAAAAATTGTTTTTAGGTTACTGAGATGCCGGTAGTCCGGCCGGAAATCATGCCCCCATGAAGATATACAATGTGCTTCATCGATAACATATAAACTGATCTGGCATGTTTTAAAAAAATCAAGAGTGTTGCCCGAAAATAAACGCTCCGGCGCAATGTATAATAATGTTAATTCACCTGAGCGTGCTTGTTGCAAAACGTGGTTTTGCTCAGCCAATGTTTGAGATGAATTCAAGAAAGCCGCCTTGATCCCGTTCGCTTGCAGACCTTCAACCTGATCCTTCATCAAGGCGATCAATGGCGAAATGACGATGGTAAGACCAGTGCGCAGCAAGGCTGGAATTTGAAAGCAGAGTGACTTGCCGCCGCCCGTTGGCATCAGCACCAAACTATCTTCACCTGCCATAACCGTGTCAATAATTTCAGCCTGTTGAGGCCGAAACGCATCATAACCAAAGTATGTTTTTAAAACGCTTTCTTTTGTGATGGACACAGTTTACCTATACAATATAGACCATGCTCATCGCACGATGAGCTTAAACGTAAGTTTCATAATTCTAATCTGATTTCCTAAGCTTGGCTAGGCAATTAAAATTATTGCTTGAAAATCAGCATTAAATTGCTTATACCATCAGCACATAGGATATACATCACAACATCTTATATATGCGAAAACCGCATTTGACTTACAGTGTGTATAACGAAAGATATAGATGAAGACCGTAATGGAGACCCTGTATCTGTTACCAGCTTTTTTCATGCGTCAAACGGTTTTTTGCTTTGCTACTGCGTTATTAACGGCTTGCGCTATCCATTTGCCGGCGACAATTTTATTTCCGTGGTCTGAACATCAATTTTCTGTACAGCCAATTCAGACAAGCACGTTTACCGTATACTCGGCACAAAAAATTACGCGAACGGGCGACACCGTTATCATCTACATCGAAGGAGATGGACGTGCTTGGCTATCACGAAATAGAATATCGGCTGATCCAACCCCTGTCTCCTCCCTGGTACGCTCATGGGCGATCCGTGACTCACGGGCAAATGTCGTTTATCTGGCGCGGCCATGTCAATATATTGCTACCTTCCAACCTCCCTGTACCTCTGACGATTGGGCAAGCAAACGCTTATCAACAGATATTATTACCAGCTTAAATCAAGCAATTGATCAAATTAAACGCTCAGCACAGGCTAAGCAGATTGAATTGATAGGCTACTCCGGCGGTGGTGGTGCAGCTGTCTTGATTGCAGCACGTCGATACGATGTAACAGCAATTATAACAGTAGCGGGAAATTTAGATACCAATCTGTTTGCAACACTTCAACATGTTTCGCCACTGGACGGATCGCTTAATCCCCGTGATGTTGCACCTCAACTAGGCCTAGTCAAACAAATTCACTATACAGGTGGCCAGGATAAAACTGTTCCTATTGACGTGACACAAAGTTTTATGGCTGCTTTGCCAATTGAACATCGTGCAAGCATAGTTATTGTACCTAGTGCAACACATGCTGACGGCTGGGATCGAATTAATTTCACAAAACCTTATTTGAATGAAATTACAAATAAATAAAATATATTTTATTTAGAAACGGATATGGAGGCCAGCATAAACTGAACGCCCCTCACCTGGATAAAAATAACGGCCATCTGTGCCATTTGCACTCGGTATCACATTATAAGTTGCAGCATATGATGTATTAAAGACATTCCGAGCCTCGATATAAAAACCTGTTTTCTGATCAGCACTATTCCAAAATGTCCGCATGCCAAAAACAGCATAAGGTTTTGTAAAGTAGGAGTTGGTCAGGTCAACCGGTGCAGCCATGGGTGACCACTCGACGTTTGGGCCTAGCGAAACACCGGATGCATGGTGATATAACAATTCACTGCGAACATAATGTCGGGGTACACCCGGTAGTGTACTGTTCCCATACAGCGGATCATGGTCTAGTGTAAAATAACTGTAAGTATATGCCGTTCGGACGGTCATACTATCGTTTATGGCGAAAATATCATGGCCAAGTTCACCATCAGCAGCCAACTCAACGCCATCTTTTTTTGTGTGCTGTGCATTGATCGTTGCATTATCCCCGTTGGCAAACCGATAATTTACAAATTCATTTTTGAGCCAGCCATGATAATAAGCACCCTGTATGTGCGTATTGGCTATTCTGCCGCGTCCACCGAATTCTGCAGTTGTTCCTGTTTGAGCATCCAGACGTTTGAAGCCTGGTGCATTTCCGCCTGATAATTCGCTCCATGTTGGCGGTTCGAAACTGCGGCTGATATTGCCGAAGATCTGGCTGTCGTGTGAAATATCGTAACGCAGTCCCAGGCGTGGGCTTAAACCTGTATATGTTGTATCCTGTCGTGCTGTGGTTGGAAATGATTGTTTGATATCACGCGTTGTGTAGGCACCCTGAATGCCCGTAATCCCGTGAAGCCTACCATAGAGTTGTTGGTCAATTTGACTATACAATTCATTCGTTGCAGCATTAAAACGGCGGTCCAGAATATGGTTGCCAGTTTTACCTTGAATATTTTGAAAACGTGTCTCATCAGCGTTCCCGTAATAGCTGTTGAGTCCTAATAACCATTGGCCTGATTGATAATGGTGACTGTACTTTGCCCGTATGCCAATATCATTATTGGTTTGAAATTCATAAGTCGTCACTGGATTATCCAGTGTGCGGTAAGTATAAAACAAACTGGTTTCAACACGGTCGTCTTCATCTGACCAGACGCTGGAATCCGCTATGCGCGTAATATCGAGATTACGCTGGTAGTGTCCAGCACGATTATTGGGATTTGCCTGTCTGGCATCTGTTTTTATCATCGCATAAGAAACAGCCCCTGGAATTTCTGCATCCGCCTCTGTCTGGCTCAGATACACCCGGTTGGCAAAATGATCATTTGGCTGCCAGCCCCAATTCACATTCAAGCGCGATGTTTGCTGATTATTCTGACGGCGGAAACCATCTTGCTTATAATCCGATGCTGCAACAAACAGGTCATTACTTTTCCATTGCTGTCCCGCAGAGGCTAGTCCATGCCAGGTATCAAAGCTGCCTGCTTCACCACGTACTGTGTAGTTTGGTTCGGTTGCACCCGTCGACGTAATAAAATTGATCGCGCCACCAAAATTGCTGGCACCAAACTCTAAAGCGTTGGCTCCCGGAAAAACTTCTGCATAAGCAATAAGCCAAGGATCAATGACCGGAAACTCGAATTCACCATCGGCCATGTTGATCGGAATACCGTCTTGTAAAATTAGCAAGCCTCGGCCTTGGAATGTGTTTGCCAAGCCTGACCCTCGTACAGACAGACGCGATGATTCTGCCCCGTTACGTGGCTGGATAAAAACACTGGGAACGTACTTCGTCATGTCCTTTATGGTTTCAGCACGCTGGCCTGTCCATGCCGTTTTATCGACTAAAGTCGCATTTCCTGGAATGGCTTTAATATTGACAAGTTCACGCTGTGGCTCTTGCACCGCAGCCCGTGCGTGACCAGACGTGACCGTTATAACCATGTCGGCATGGCTTTTAGCCGGCACAAAACTGCCAAGCCATACAGTCATGCAGCCAAAAATTACACTATATGCTCTAAGCTGCATTATACTTTTCTCAATCCAATCGATCCAAATGACAGCAACAGTTGCTATGATGTATAGCAGATTTAAGTCATTTAAAACTATTTAGAAACTTTATATCGGATTTATTCAATCGTGACCAATTGGTCTAATTTTTGTTGCATGACAGAGGAAGACCAGATTGGGTCACCAATGATCTTCTCACTCATTAAGTGTTCAGGGTTAATTAAAATCGTTTCAGGCGGGATGCTTGTATTGAATAGCGTTAAAGAAATATTTTTATCCTGATCCCACACCCAATAGACATGCGACAGATGAAGCATATTTCTTTGTGTCAGAAACTGTGTCATCGATCCGGGTGTTTCATCGAGCGCTACAGCAACCAGCGCCAAACGCCCATCCGCTTCAGCAACACGTTTAAGCAATTGTGGCAGTTCTACTAAACATGGCGCGCACCACGTTGCCCAGAAGTGCAAGATAACGGCTGGCTCGGACATAGTGCGAATGCTGTAATACTCATTATTAACGGTGTGAAACGAGAATTGCGGCACTGGTTTCGCGTTTTGAGGCATAGGCATCTGGCTGTCTGATAGTGTGGCGATAGCCTGTTTCCGTGGCTGCCCGTAATCCCACTGATCATACCCAAACGCCAGACCGCTAATGACTATAATGCCTAGTAGAACAATGATTTTTATCATCATCGCACATGCCCGCTCCGGTAATGCACGCCGGTGTAACACAGTGCCAGGATTATGAGTTCGATGCCGGCAAAGAGACCCAGATACAATGCGATGCCAGATGTGAAACCGTAAGAGTGCAAGCCCACATTTAACAGGTTAACGCCAAACCATGACAACGCCACGACGATAATGGTTGCCGCTGCACACAGCGCGAAATGATCAGCATGTAGCAGGCCTGATAATTTACCGTGCAAGATAAATAGCAACCACAGCACGATCAGCAAGGCGCCGTTTTCTTTCGGGTCCCACCCCCAGAAACGGCCCCAGGATTGGTCAGCCCAGATGCCGCCCAGGATCGTGCCGATTGTGGCAAAACACAGGGCAATCAAAGCTGCACCAACGATGCTGCGTGACAGCATGACAAGACGTAGGTGATCGTCAGGCCGTCTGATTTTGGACCATAAATAAACATGCGCTAATAAAGCCGTGATCAGGCAACAGCCATAACCGATCGTGATGGCCAATACATGCGTGGCCAACCAGAAATTTGTGTTCAGCACGGCGACCAGCGGTTCCAGCGTATTGCCACCTTTGGCAAACAGCGGCGCCAGCACCTGTAACGACATGCCCAAACCAGCTGCGATAAAAATTCCCACATGTTGTCTGCTGCGAATTGTCCACACCAGCAATCCAGCAACACCGATCCAGCTAACGAATAAAATAGATTCATACAGCGTGCCAACCGGTGGCCGGGCCAGAATAAAAATTCGTAAGCCCAAGCCTGCCGTATGCAATACCCATCCAGCCACCAGAGCTATAAACGGGATATGATATCGCCTGATAAAACCAAATCGATAACTGACTATGCACAAGATACAGACCAAGGCATATAGCAAGCCACTTAGTGCAAATAGATGTGTCAAATTGTAACTATACTCCGCCTGCAATGCTGGTATGCGCAAAGTTGGCCCGGCTAATTCTGCCGTTTGGTGCAACGCATCCGCATTGGCTTTCTCCCATGCTGCTGCGTCTTGTGTTCGGTATGCCACAGCCATGGCTTGCCAGACTTTCAACAATGCAGCCGTTTGTGGCGACCCTTGACCAGCATGCAGAATTTGAGTGGGTGATAACCATGTTGTATCAATTTGATTCCAGGCTGGCGGAATGATCTGCATCTGACCACCTGTCCCTGTATCCTCTATGGCTTTCAACTGCATGCCGATTTCAACCAGATTGATCTGGTCTGCTGTCAACGCCGTCTGATTGAGATTGTTCAAAACACCTTGTGCCAGTTGTGCATAGCGGGATTTGTAGGGGATTACATCAAAATAAGAGACTGTCTGCCCGACCGTAACACCCATGTCCTTGGCCAAAGCTGGATGCTGAATTGTGAAACTTGGCACTATGAGAGACAGGGATTGGCTGATTGCAGTATAGGTCAGCATATCGTGATATAAGCCTAAGATCTGCAATTGCGCCGGGTCTGTCACAGTTTTGACGTCCGCGTTCAGCAAACTTGTAATCATATCACGGTGCGCATTCATGGCGGCCGACACATCGTCAAACGCATACAGGTGATTATCGATTTCCGGCAAATTTAGCGCATGACGAACATCCGGATGCGAGATATTAAATGTTTTTTGTTTGCAAGCATATGCTGTGTTGAACAGCAGATCCGCTAACCAGTCGACCGGACTCTGGGTGCTTTTCACAGAGCCATAAAACTGTTTATAGTAATAACGCGCAAAACTATCCATTGGCTCGATACGTCCATCACGCTGCACCGGCAATTGGGCAAATGAACGGGTATTCAAGTCAGCCGATTGCGCCGGCACAATGGCAAAAAAACAAAACAGCAACAGACAGATGATGCGCAATATCATGCCGGTTGCGTCACTTTGCGTTTGACCAAACGCTGCCACAAATGAATAACGAATCCACACGCAATCATCGCACCGGACAAGTATGGGAAAAGTCGCCCGGCATTTTTTACAACGGATAATACAGTGGCTGTAGCTGCACCCTCACCTTGTAAAAATGACGATTGATAGAATGTATACCCTTTGTAGCGCAACGGTTCGTTCATGCGAATGACATTTGGCCACACGACACCCTGATCCTTGAGGGTAATATTGGATTGGAAACCGCGTGGCTTATCGGTGCCGGGGTAAACATCTTTGGTAAAACGGTCCAGCTGGATGGCAAATGGCAAGGCGCGGCGTGCTTTGCGCACATCCAGCCAATAATGCTTGTCGTTCACCGCAATGATCTGGCGGATCGGCATATCCTGAAAAATGGCGTAAAGCCCATCATTATTTGCTGTGCCAGTGATGCGAAAGGTCAGACCGGCCCGGTTAAGATCGTCGTTCGGATCGTTGGCAATAGGCTGCAGGACAAAGTTGAGCGCTACCCCATGCGGGTTTCCCTCAGTCACCGTCTGCGGCAGACGCTGCAACGCGCAATTGCGGCAAAAATTTACAACCGTGATGTGAAAAGGCACATCAGCGTGTTGAGTAACAGACTGCATCAATTGCTCTTCCGGTGTCACCGTTTCATGGACGACGCGGTCATGCTTTAATTCCGAAATTGCAAATTCGACATGGCGCAGGTCTTCGATATAGGCACGCGTCTCCCCTTGTGGAATGACCATGGCACCTTCCTGTGATACGTGCGCGGTAACAAAACCGCCCGCCAACAACAAGGCTGCCCCGATATGAATGACAATCGTGCCCAGATTTTTCCACTGCCAATATTCCAATGCTAACCGTGCAATAAGCCCGAAGAAAATAATAACAGTGACCAGGAGCAGTCCTGGAACCGGCACAATATCCCACAGCCAGATGATGTAGGACACGAAGTAGCGCTTTTCGGCAGCGTACAAACCTGTTGTTTTCTCGGCAACCGTACCTGCTACGAGAATTGCCATCAGCCAAAGCAGCAGGCAGGCAAACACACGACTGTTGGCCAGAAAGCGCAATGCCGGATCAAATTTAGCAAAAACGGATAGTCGGGCCATGGATGTGTTCGTCAAGCATAAGCAGTAAAATATGAGTGAAGTCCTGCATTATGCCGGATAACGCGTCTTGATCAAGCGTCAGGCAAGTCTGGAGTGACGATAGGCAATTGACATTTATGCACGACACTGGACAATTCAGCTGTTTTATGCCTTTACCTGACCAACAGAAATTTAAAATTCATGACGATGAATGACACGCTGGAAGATGTGATCTTGGTTGATGAGAACGACCGGAAAATCGGCCTGATGAATAAACTCGAAGCTCACGTTACGGGCGATCTGCACCGAGCCTTTTCGATTATCGTGTTTAATGCCCAAGGCGACATTTTATTGCAGCAACGTGCGGCGCATAAATATCATTCGCGCGAGCTTTGGACAAATTCCTGTTGTTCTCACCCACGCGATGGCGAGGACATGAATGAAGCTGTTCATCGCCGCTTAATTGAAGAAATGAACTTCGATTGTCCATTGCAAAAGATCACGGTTTTGCATTACCAGACACCGCCACTGGATACCGGCCTGATCGAAAACGAGATGCTGCATCTCTATGCCGGACGTACCGATCAAACCGACTTCAGACCAGCACCATCTGAAGTGATGAACTGGCGCTGGATATCATCAACTGACTTAGCGGTCGAGGTCGATGCCAGCCCCAATGCATTCAGCTATTGGTTTAGAGTGTATCTGCGGGATTATGATATGATGGCGATGTTTCGATCTTTGGAGACATCGCCATTAGTTTCAAGCCGCTTTGGCAGAGGCTGACAGCGTAATCTCACCCTCATCCATCTTGTCCCAGTATTTCAGATGTTCGCCGCGCACAGCAACGAGAACGATACCGGGTGTATCAATACCGTTTGCAAACCAGCGTTCCAGGTCCGGCACCCAGTGTTTTTTCATCTCATCTTTATCACGGATCAATTCAGCCTGACCGGTTATCGTCAGATACAGCATCTTGTCGGTTTGATAGCTAAGGGTTACGGCTGGATTTTTAGCAATGTGTCCAACAAGATGTTGTTCATCCAAGGTGAAAAAATAAGAATCGCCATTATAATCGACATCTTTATTATTGCTCATCGGGCGTAGCGCAATAGTCCCGTCAGGCGTATGTGTGGCAAACATACAAATATCAATTTTGCGCATTTCTTTTGCAATATTCGACAAGGTTTTTTCGGAAACGGATTTATTGAAAAACATGAAGTGACCTTATGACTTTTCTTGGTTGGACATACAAAACACGATTGCAGATCATGGAATACATGGAAAGCATCTTATGTTGCTAATTTTATAAGGATTATATAAATTCTAAGAATTATCATGCTGTTAGATGAAAAATGACTTTACCTCTCGGACCTCGTATCTGCATTGTCGGACCCAGCTGTGCGGGGAAGTCGACATTGGCCGAACGTCTTGGGCGTCTTTACAATCTGCCAGTGACTCACCTGGATCAACTCTATCACCAGCCAACCGGTAATTGGGTGCCGCGTCCCTGGGATGAATTTGCTGCTTTACATGATGCGGCTGTGAATGATGAAAGCTGGGTCATTGAAGGAAATTATAAGCGATTAATTCCCCGGCGCTTCGATAAAGCGACAGTTATCATTGTTATTAAAACAAACCGGTTTGTCTCTTTATATCGATTTTTAAAGCGTTATTACAAGACTCGGTCCGGTTCACCACGTATCGGGCAGCCTTTGGAATTAGAAGAGAAATTCAATTGGAATATGATTTGGTGGATTATGCAGCCAGCCCTTTTAAATAAGGAACGGCAGCAGAAATTACATGATTTCAACATGTTGATTTTCCAATATCGTGCAAAGGTCATTGTTATATCGTCTTTTAAGGAAGCAGATCTGCTCTGTACACCCCCCTATATAGTTAAAATTTGATTGACTTTTGAGTTAATTTGCTTTAATCTGACTGTCTGACATAAGGATTCGCTATGCAAAGCCCGTTTAAACAGATGCAAACGTCTTTCAATACCGCTTTAACTGCCATAGGCTTAACGGCGGCTTTTGCCGGTGGCATCGGCACCGACGCCGATGCACAGCCGGATGCGCGGTTTTTGCAACAATACAGAGAAAGAAAATCTGTTTCTCAGCCTTATCGGCAGCCTTCAATGTCAACGTTGCCCTATATAAAAACGTCAAACTCCCCGCACGTTGACCCGTCGCCTGAAAATCTGGTCATGGGAAGCATTGGTCTTAACATCCAGAATTTTTCAGCTGCCAACGCACCCACTGAAACGCGTGTGACCGAACGTCTTGAAAGCGAAGTGGTGTTTGGCGGTTTTGAACCTGGACTTCATTTTGGTATTCTGGGTGGTTTCGAATTTCAATTTTTCAGCCAATCTTATAATTACAGCTATGGCCGAAGACCAAGCGGGGCCGGAGGTGGCTTTGCTGCCGGAACGTCAATCTCCCGGTTTCTGACTGGTGCTTATCTCGGTGTGGAGCTTCCATTCATAACCGGTCAGCGGGGAAAGTTCATGACGCTCGTCGCTCCAACGTTAATAGCTCCAGTGTATGGCATCAACCAAGATGGCGCACGTCTCGGTGTACGGGGTCAATTCGGCTGTAATTTTAATATCGACAAATACGTGAATAATAGTGGGGTTGACTTGCAAGTTGGTGTCAAAGGCGGCATTGGGTTTGGTCTAAATAAGGTAGATGCTACTCAGCCACCTGCAACTGCGGTTTATACCAATTTGGGCTTTTACGCCGGAGTTAAATTCTAACCCACCTTCTTGCTCTCCTCCGCCAGATGTTGTTTCTGGTCGATAATGCTGCGGCGGATGGTTCTGGTGCGGGTGAAAACGTCGAATAACTTCTCGCCATCACCGCGGCGGATGGCTTTTTGCAGCTCGGTCAAATCTTCGGTAAAACGTTGCAGCATATCCAGCACCGCGTCGCGGTTCGTTAGAAACACGTCGCGCCACATGGTCGGGTCTGAGGCTGCAATCCGCGTAAAATCCCGGAACCCGCCGGCCGAATATTGGATCACCTGCGCCTGCAAGTCGCTTTCTAAGTTCGTTGCCGTGTCCACGATGCTGTAGGCAATCAAATGCGGCAAATGCGACGTCATCGCCAGCACGCGGTCATGATGTGCCGGTGTCATGATGGTCACGTTGGCCTGTGTCTGCTGCCAGAATTGCGTCAATTGATCGACAGCCGTTTGGTAATCGGCATCACCTGCTTTGCTCTCCAGCGGCGTCAGGATAAACCAGCGTCCCATAAACAATTCCGCAAAACCAGCTGCTGGCCCGGAATTTTCCGTGCCGGCAATCGGATGTCCGGGGATAAAATTCACATGATCCGGCAGATGCGGTTGCAACGCGTCAATCGCAGCCCCTTTGACTGAACCGACATCAGTGACGGTTGCACCCGGTTTGACATGCGGCGCAATCTGTTGGGCCAAGGCTTTATACGCGCCCAACGGCGTACAAAAAATAATCAGGTCGCAATCCGCTAACATTGCCGGATCACTGCCGGCCTGATCCGCCAACCTCAATTCCAATATTTGTTGCGCGACATCCGGCTTTTCAAACACGGTCACCTGATTAGCCAGAGCAAAACGCTTGATGGCGCGCGCAACGGACGATCCAATCAAGCCGCACCCAATGAGGCCAACATGGCGGAAAACCGGCGGCGTCATTTAATGGCCTGCCGTGTTGCTGGATGGCAAGCCGCAGAGGCGGTTCGTTGCCCCTTCAATCGTTGTCACCATATGTTTAAAAACTTCCGGTGTTGGCCAGCCGGGATCGATCGGCGGCAGGATCTCGACTGTAATAACACCGCTTTTTTTCCAGAAGAAATTTTTCGGCCAGAACAAGCCGGCATTATGCGCGACACACACCAGGGGAATGTGCAACTCCTCGTAAATTTTCAGCAGGCCGCCTTTGTATGCGGGCGGCGTGCCGACCGGGCGACGTGTCCCTTCGGGAAAAGCCAAAACATTATGCCCGTTATTGACTGCCTCCCGCGCGCTGGCAATCATCAGGCTCATAGCCTCCTTGCCCTTGGAGCGATCGATCGGCACCAGGCCCATGATCCGCCCGTAATGGCCCCAGATCGGAATATCCAGCAATTCTTTTTTCGCGATGATCCCCGTCGTGTCGCCGAAGATGCGATAGATTTTCATCGTCTCCCACGCCGATTGGTGTTTGGCGGCAATAATAAAAGGTGCTGGCGGCAGATTTTCGCGGCCCACCACACGGTAATCCAAACCCATGATGTATTTCTCACACCAATAAACGGTGGCAAACCAGAACAGCGACACCGCGCGTTGCGCGCGCAACGGCATCACCAGGGCCGGAATAAATAACACCATCAAGACGGTCGTCGAGCCAAAAAAGGCGATGTTAAATGCGATACTGCGGACGGCGTCGATGAATTTTTTCACAATCTTATCTCTCAGTTTTATAACGCCACAAAATAATTTCGGGCCAGGTCAACAGATATTTGTTATACGCCAAAAACAAGACGCCCCACGCCTGCGCATTGGCATACCACTGCGCATCATCTAAGACCGCTGGCGTCACCGCTAATGGCTGCACCGCTACATCACGCGGCAACACGCTGCGCAAGTGCAACAAGGCGCGGGGCATATGATAATTTGATGTGACAACAATTAGGCTATGCATACCATGGTCGGCGACCCATTTCACCGTTTCCTGCGCGTTGCCTGCCGTATCGATTGCACCAAACCCCAGATCGATCTGTTTGATTAGCGTTGTCGGAATATGATGCAATACTACCAGCTCCGGCAATTTGACATCCGGATGGACGCCACTGATCAACGCGCGTTTTGCGCGGCCGGCTTGCAACGCTTTGATTCCCTGGTCAACACGCTCAGCGCCGCCTGTTAGAATGACGATGCCATCTGCAGACACGACGACAGATTGCGGGTAATGCGTCATCTGCCACCAGAACGCAATACCGACAATCAGATAAATGATAAGTGCCACCATCAAGCAGCGGTTCACATTGTGCAAAATCCATTGCATAAAAAAGTTCGCATCTTACGGTTTTTTTAACAGGGTTATTTTTAAGATCATACCAGTGTTTTTGTGAAATCAAACCCTGTCGGTTACCGTATGGCTAAACCTCCCCTCCGTTCGTCAAAGCCTGTTCTGTCTGTGAAATCACCGACACAATTGATGCAGCAGGCCTTCCAGTTGGCTGAACAGCAAAAACCTGTTGAAGCGGTCGCGCTGTGCAAGAAAATTCTGGATCAACATCAAGCCGGCGATGTGGCCGAAAGTGCCGGCATGTTGTGGATCAAACTGACCCCCGAAGACGCGAATGGCTGGAGTATTTTAGGGTTAGTGTTATTTCACAACGCCAAGGCCGCCCAATCTGAACAGGCGCTCACTATTGCGTTACGGCTTGATCCCAATTTGATCGAAACCTATAATCACCGCGCAATGTTACAAAAACGGCAGGGATTTTTGGCGGAAGCCTTGCAATCCTACCAACAGGCGTTGGCTATCGACCCGCAACATAAGCGCACCCGCATGCATCAGATCAATGTGCTGCTGGATATGGGGTTATGGGACGAAGCCAAGACCGACATCGATGATCTCCTCAAAAAAGATCCACGTTCTGCTGTGCTGTTGGCACTGGCTGGCCGTTACCATCACGCTGTCCAGGATTATGCGGTGGCACTGGACTATTTCCAAAGAGCGCAAAAGATAGACCCTGCAAATGTCTCGCTGGCAATCAATTTGACCGGCTGTATGGGCAAAGTTCCGCATGATTCAGAAGCGATGTATCGCGTCTGGAAAAAAACGCGCGAGCAAATCAAAAACGCGCCGGAAGCGGCTTTATATCAGGGCGAAGCATCGAATTTAAAACATTTTATGGCGATGCACGATAAAAAGCCTATTGATAAATCCGACATGATCGTTAAAGCGCGTAACCTGGATGATATCACGACATCCGAAACGAATATTGACGTGCATATCATCGACACGTCGCGCCGCCTTTATCGCTTCACCAATTACTATACGCATACCGAAGAATGGACGGTTTATAACCACGATCATATCTTTGCCAACATGATGGTTGTCGGTAGCAAGAAACACGCGAATTTCAGCGATGATGGTGATGTCTATTTATCGGAATCGGTATTCCCGCAAATTTACCTGCGCGGGCCGCATATCCTGTTGGGCGGCGCAGAAAACTATTACCATTGGTGGATCGATTTCCTGCCGCGCATGGGTGTGGTGCAAGAACTGGCGAAAACCATGCCGGAACTCCATACCATGCCGATCATTGTCCTGGAAACATTGAATGCCGGGCAACTGGCGACACTGGCTAAAATCGGCATAGCGCCTGAGCGTTTGGTCAAGTTGCCGATTGGTCACACGATTAAATGTGACGAATTAATCGTACCGCATTTATTAGGCCGCCCGATGGCCGCATCCGGCCTGCCCGACTGGATGAAACCGATGGTCAATGCGTGGGGCATGCAATGGGTGCGTGAGACATTTGCCGAATGGCGCACACCAAAACCCGGCACACCGAAACGCATCTTTATTTCCCGTGCCAAAACCGCATTTCGCCGTTGCATCAATGAAGACGCTGTCTATGCCATCGCACAGAAATATGGTTTTACCACATTGCAGAATGAAAATCTGAGTTTTACCGATCAGATGGCGATTTACGCCGGGGCCGAGATTGTGATGGGGCCTCATGGCGCCGGTTTTACCAATATGCTGTTCGCACCGGAAACGGCAACCGCGATTGAAATGTTCCCCAAACACCGCGCCCCGCCCTTTTACCGTGACATGTGCGATGCTTTGGGCCAGCATTATATCAAATTCGATGGGCCTATTACACGGTTATTACCGCAAATGTCTGTGGATTTTGGGGATTTTTACATCGACCCACATGACGTTGAGCGAATGCTGAGCGCATTATAACGATTCGGGTGTAAATTGAAAAGGTTTTTTTATTGCTAGTCATTTGGCTAAGTTGTAATTTTATTATTGACTTTCCCGAAATATGCGATTAGACTTAGTGTTTCGTGCCTTACCTATTCGGGTCATTTTTATTATATTTCGATAATATTTTACTGGAGAAGCAAATGTCTTATGTTAGTACTTCAACTTCTACTGTTCCAATGAACGATGCTGCAGTAAATGGAAAAGCTTCAACGCTCATTGCTATTGATGGCATTCCGGTATCGCCAATTTGTTTTGAAGTCCACCAGACAATTGCTAATGGTAAGCCTGTAGAAGCAACATCCGCCAGAGATTATTTATATAATTTGTATAAATCTCAGACATTGTACCAATCTGGCACAAATCAAGACGGAAAACCTGGTGTGTTCGATGCTTATGCGTCATCTGTTATTGACGTTGTTAACCCTTTTGCAATACCGCAAATTCAGAAATATCACGCTGCTCTGCAAAGCGGATTATTTGATTGCACTCTATAAATTAATTTGAAATATAACCTCTTTGCTGTTCACAATACATGCAACGATGTAACCATTACTGTTTGCATTTAAAATGAATTTACACAATACGCTCGGCGCTGAATATAATTTGACGCTGACCGGCCTCACAGGATCGTTGCCGGTCAGTGCCTTAATTAGCCACTATGCATATCCACAGCATGATACGTCCGAACTCAATCATCTTTTACACTATCCCATCGCTGGCGTTCCGCCAGCTGAAATCAAAAAAGCCGTTTGGTCGCAACCTGTCCAACGGACACAGATCAATCGTATTCAATATGAATTGAACGCTGCGTTTGAGGATACGGAATTACACAAAGTTATCGAGAAAGTGTATCCCCGTTACACGATTAACCCTCATCAATTGACGCTGCGTGATCTGGCCATTGTGACATCGGTGCAATATGCCGGCTTTCTGATGCATTTGATGCGTTATAAAATGGCTGATTTCGAGCAGCAGAAAGACCAGCTCAATCACGCTGACACCTACCAACAGGTGATGCGTTACGCCGCGCGGCATTGTCCGGAATTGGTGGATCATCTCCCCGATCAGCAGCCGATTTTTCTGACCAACATCCCAGGCAAGATCCGGTTAAATACATCTGATACCAAAATCAAAAGTATCGAGCGGGTTGTTGGCAAAGCCGATGAATACCCGATAGAAAAACACGCGCCAGGCCATTCTGGCATTGACGCCGTCAAAGACCGGGGTCGCCTGACAATGACGACACAGCATTACAACCGCAAAACGACACTAGAGGATATTCAAAAAGACCGCAATTATCTGGCGGTCTGGTCGATGATGACGGAGCAAGCGGGTGGCTTTACATTGACGCGGTTGAAAGATCCGTTTTACAATTACATCACAGATAACGCTGTCGACCACAAGCCATGGCCCGGCATTATTCTGAATGGCAAACAAACGGCAGAGATTTCGACTAAAGCAAGTAGACGGCCCTTACAGCTTATTCTCGAAGGTTTGGAGTTGCAATTGGCACCGATGTACAAGGGGAATATCCACTACAAGGATGCCATTAATATTGTGCGAACATTGCAACGGCGTGAAGCGATGGAAAACAAACGTTATGGCGGTCGCGAAGCTCGCATCGGTTCAATTGAAGAGCTGTATATCAAAACACTGCCTGACTTGCAGCGTGATCTGGTTGATCAGCGCACAAAATTCTCGGCAGATCATAACCTGATCATTGATCCCGCCTATGATGCGATCCAGGAACACATTGCCCGCCGCAACACGCAGTCCGGCACAGCAAAATTTCAACAAAATGTGATTGACGTCCGCGGCGTGAACAGCATCAATGTCATGCTGCACAATTCACAGGGTTTAGAAGCGATGCATAATATGGTGGTCCCGTTACCCGGACAAGCCAAGCGCACTGCTCTAATTCATTAACACACCCAAAATCCGGCCGATCGCGCTTGGTAAATCGGGGCGGGCAACCACCATGTCGACCATACCATGCTCGCGCAGATACTCGGCGGTCTGGAAATTGTCGGGCAGTTTTTCGCGGACGGTTTCCTGAATCACGCGTTTGCCAGCAAAGCCAATTTGTGTGCCGGGTTCGGCAACGTGAACATCACCCAACATCGCAAAAGAGGCGCTGACACCGCCATATGTTGGATCAGTCAGTAACACAATATACGGCAAACGCGCGGCGCGCACCTGTTGCACGGCAATCGTTGTGCGCGGCATCTGCATCAGGGATAATATCCCCTCCTGCATCCGCGCGCCACCTGACGCTGGAATGGTCATCAAAGCGGCCCCGCTGCGCACGGCAATGTCAGCGGCACGGACGATGCCGTTACCGACCGCAATTCCCATCGACCCGCCCATAAAGTTGAAGTCGAACGCGGCAATGACCATATTTTTGCCGCCGATTTGACCCTGAGCAATGCGCAACGCATCACGGTGTCCGGTTTCGGTTTGCGCGTCTTTTAAACGATCCACATATTTTTTGCGATCTTTAAATTTTAAGGGATCAATCGGTGTGGCCGGCAGCGGGTGCAACTGATATTTGCCATCGTCAAACAAGGCTGCCAGACGCTTGTCGACATCCAGACGCAGGTGATAGCCGCAGTGATGGCAGACCTGAAGGTTCTTTTCGAGATCGCGATGAAACAGCATTGCGCCACAACCGGGACATTTCACCCACAGATTGTCAGGCACTTCGGTTTTTTGTGGCACGAGAGCGCGGATTTTAGGACGAACGAAATTGGTAAGCCAGTTCATAGATTCTGCATGGAATAATTAATAAAGAAGTATGTTTAGCACAGGCCTTAATAGCGCGCAAATAACACTTGAATTTTTTCATAATATAAATAAAATGGCGCGCATTATGATTAACAATCCAGATGTTCCTCTATTAGCCAATATTACTCCCAGTCCATGGCCCGTCAGTGTCGGCAAACGCTTGTTTGACGTTGCAGCGGCCAGCGCCATGATTAGCATCTGTGCTATTCCCTGTTTGATCATTGCTGGCTTGATAAAATGCACCAGTTCCGGACCGGTTATATTTGAACAGGAACGGCTTGGCCTCAAGGGGAAACCTTTTTCAATCTTGAAATTTCGTACAATGAAGCAAGAGCTATGTGACCCACAAGGCCGACAGCCGGCTCAAAAATATGACGCGCGTGTGACGAAAATTGGCCGGGTTCTGCGTAAAACCGGCTTGGATGAAATGCCGCAAGTCCTGAACATCTTGATAGGCGATATGTCTATTGTCGGTGTACGACCTTATACACGGCATGACATGGATCACCGTTGCGACACAGGACATCAGGCATTACGGGCAACTGCCAAACCCGGTCTGCTATTTTATCCAGAAATGGTCAGCATATGGAAGCTGAACGATTTGAACACAGCTTCGGCGAAAGCCAAACAGATCGAAACAGATTATTTCATCAATAGCTCGTTGACAACAGATCTTAGAGTGATAGCTGACATCGCATTGAATGGATTTGCGCATTTGAAACACCATTATTAAACCTTGCAGCCTCTGGCCAAGGCTTTACATTAAAACACATGACGCTCAAAACCACGCATATTATCACTGTCGATGGCCCTGCCAGTGCCGGCAAAGGCACACTGTGCCGCCGGCTGGGGGAAACACTGGATTATCCCGTTCTTGATACCGGATTACTCTGGCGCGCTGTCGGGTATCTGGCGGGCCAGAACGGCGGTTCTATCCATAGCGAAAGTGATGCTCTTCATGCGGCCGAAGCGTTATACGATCAACTGGAAAATGGTTTGTTGCAAAATCCTGTGCTGCGCAGCGCGGCAGGCAGCGAAGCAGCCTCTATTGTATCTGCCTATCTCTCTGTCCGTCAGGCCTTATTCGATTTGCAGCGCCGCTTTGCGCTCACCCCGCCCAATGGGAAAAAGGGCGTGATCATGGATGGCCGTGACATGGGAACCGTGATTTGCCCGGATGCCGACGTCAAATTTTACCTGACCGCCAGTTCTGAAATCCGTGCCGAACGCCGTGCCAAGGAAACACACGGCGAACACTGGAAAGAGCATTTTGCCACGTTATTGGAACAGACGCGCCAGCGTGACCGGCGCGACACCGAACGCACGGCCTCCCCTTTGAAACCCGCGATGGATGCTATTTTCGTCGATACCAGCCACATTAACAGCGATGACGTGTATGCCTTGGCCATGCAACACATCACCCGCAAATTAGCCGTTTAAAATTAAACCTTGAGGAATATCATGTCCCGTCTGCTGATCGCCTGTCTTGCTGTCACCCTGTTGGTTGTCAGCCCGTTTCATCACGCTGTAGCGGCACCAAGTCAGACAGACATACAAACACAATTACAGGCCGAATGGGATGATTTCATCACACGCATGAATGGTGCCGTTGTGAGTAACGGTAATTTAAACGTCGCGCCATCTGGGACTGGCTTTAATGCCACCTTGCCGATGTTGACTGTCAAATTGCAGACGAACAATTCAGTTGTACTGGAAAACGTTATTATCCTGGCAACACCGGCGTCTGGCGGCACGGTTGATTTGAAACTCACGACACCCGCAACCATTCCGCAGTTTTACGGTAAAAGCAAAACGGGCAGTATGACAATCGGTCAACAAAATATAGTTATTAATGTTAAACCAGCTGGCGATACGTGGCAGGTGCAAACCATCAATGCCGCACTGGGTAGCCTGAAATGGCAACAGGACAAAGCCATGACTACCAACCCATTAGCGCCGCTGGAAGCAACGATTGCTGATCTCAAAGTGACCGGCAAGCCAACGCAATTGCAGCTCAATGCCACCGACTTACACATGCGCAATGTTATTGGCGATATTCAAAATATTGGTCAATTAAGCCTGACGCAACAACCTTCTACGGCTCGATCCTTACGCCTCAGTGATGTTTTGGCATTACTAACGAACAGCTTGCCACAATTGGAAACGGGTCATGGCGGCATGGTCGCTTGGCTGCAAGGGTCAGCATCGATGACAGCGCATGTCAAAAATCTGCGTAACAGCAAAACAGACGGCAAGCAGGCGTTGAGCATTGACGATATCCTGCTGCAAAATTCTCTGGCCAGTATTACCAACAACAAACTGACCATTCGTACGACCGGCACATTAAACGGCATCGCGATGGCGGTTCCAGCGGCCTTCGCAAACACCGCGCCACAATCACTCGACTTTACAGGTACGGTGCGTAATTTGCCAGCCGCTTATCTGGGTATGCCGTTCAATACGCCCGAGGCAAAAGCACAAGCCCGTGCGGCACTGGCCAGTGCCGGCACACAATTGCAAATTGACAGTTTGAATGTGGCGACCAAAGGCGGCTTGAAAGCCAGTGGTACCGGTTTATTAACGGCGACGAATGCCGCGCCGACTTATACGACCGGTACCGTCACTCTGAATATCAGCAATTTGCAAGACACGTTGACCCAGTTACAACAGCAGATGAAGTCCGGCGGCATTGCGGGTAATCCAGGCCAGGCTATGATGGCGCTGATGTTGCTACAAGGCATGGGCAAAGCCAATGGCAACCAGACCCAATACGTCATCAATATCGAACCAAACGGCCAGATCCTGTTAAATGATCAAGATCTGACCGGTTTGATGGCTATGGCGGGTGTTCACCCTGTCAATGGTAACACACCAAACCGCGCCAGCCCGGCACGTGCCATGCCGGTGGCTCCGGTCACCAGCGGAGATACGCCGATGTCGACGTGGAAAAAGCCTTAATTCCAGCGCAATTGCGAAACGGATGTTTACGTTGCGCTAAGGGGCGTCTGGCATAATCGGATAGAGATGTCTCACGAAAGGCCTGTTTGATGAGCCACTATAAAGCCCCGATCAAAGATGTGCGTTTTTTGCTTTACGATGTGTTGGGCTGGGATCGCTTATCATCTCTGCCGGCCTTTGCCGATGCCACGCCTGACCTGATCGATGCTGTCTTAGAAGAAGGTGGCCGTATTTGTGCCGATATCTTTACACCGCTCAATAAAATTGGTGATGAAGTCGGTTGCCAATGGGCTGAACGTACAGTCACCGCCCCGCCCGGTTTTAAAGAGGCCTATAATTTGTATCGCGATGGCGGCTGGACGGGATTATCCGCCGAACCGGAATATGGTGGCCAGGGCTTGCCGCAAACACTTTCCGCAGTCATGGCCGAATTTATTTCCAGTGCCAACATCGCGTTTGGCCTGTTCCCCGGTTTGACACAAGGGGCTATCAATGCCTTACGTTTGCATGGCACGGACGAACTCAAAAATATTTACATGCCGCCGATGATTGCGGGCACCTGGACTGGCACCATGAATTTAACGGAACCCCAAGCGGGTACCGATCTTGGGTTGTTGCGCACCAAGGCTGAACCGAATGATGACGGCTCATTCAGCATCACCGGCACCAAGATTTTTATTTCCTGTGGTGAACATGATCTGGCCGAGAATATTATTCATTTGGTACTTGCCCGCTTGCCTGACGCACCCGCCGGTGTCAAAGGGATTTCATTATTTGTTGTGCCGAAATTGATGGTCAACAGCGATGGCTCACTTGGCGAACACAACAAATTGTTCTGCGGCTCCATCGAGGAAAAAATGGGCATTCATGCCTCGCCGACTTGCGTCATGCATTACGAAGGCGCCACAGGCTGGCTGATCGGCGAAGCCCACAAGGGTCTCAAAGCCATGTTCACGATGATGAATGAAGCGCGGCTGTTGGTGGGTACCCAAGGACTGGGCGTTGCCGAAGTGGCGTGCCAATCCGCCTATTCTTATGCCCGTGGCCGGTTGCAGGGACGCGGCTTGAATGGCCCGGTGCATCCAGACAAACCGGCCGACCCGATTATCGTGCATCCCGATGTGCGCGCCATGTTATTGCGCAGCAAGTCGTTGGTGGATGGCATGCGCGCCCTGTTGCTGGATACATCCATGGCCGTTGATCTGGCCCATGGTGCGCGCACCAAAGAGGAACGTGACGAAGCCGATGAGTTTGTGCAGCTCATGACGCCAATCGTCAAAGCGATGGGGACCGATATCGGCTTTGAAGTAGCCCACTGGGCAGTGCAGGTGCATGGCGGTGTCGGTTATTGCCGCGATTATCCGGTTGAGCAATTCCTGCGCGATGCGCGCATCACCCAGATCTATGAAGGCACAAATGGTATTCAAGCGCTAGATTTGGTTGGCCGCAAAATGGGCGTTGGCTATGGCCGCTTGCTGCGCCGCTTTTTCCACCCGGCCCAAGCGTTTATCGATGCCCATCAAAATGATGCAGCCTTGTCAGAATTATTATTTCCGTGGATCAAGGCTTTTGGCAAGTTGCAACAAGCGACTGTCCTCATTGCGCAAAACAGCATGAAAGACAAAAACGAAGCGGGCGCTGCTGCCTCTGATTATCTCAAGATTTTCGGTCTGGTTGCCATCGGGTTTTACTGGCTGAAAATGGCGAAGGCGGCGATGACAGGTTTGGAAAAAGACCCGATCGCGGCCGGCCAGGCACAAAAGGCCTTTTATCAAGGCAAAATCAAAACTGCGGCTTTTTACATGCAGCGCGTTCTGCCCGAATACGAAAGCCGCTTCCGCATGATAGCCTCGGGTGCGAAAAATCTGATGGATATCACTGAGGATGAACTTTATGCCGCTTAAATCTGACCTGATCGAACAGCTTGCAAAAAAACTGAAGAATGCACCGCCATTGAATTACCCGGTGCTGTTCGACCTCAAAGATGACGGCCCTATTTTTGTCGATGGCACTGTCCATCCAGCAGTGATCAGCGAAACGATCACCATGGAGCCGGTCACCACACTATCTATGACTATCGAGAATTTTGAAAAAGTTTTGAACGGCCAACTCGACCCGAACATGGGTGTCCTGCTCGGCAAGATCAGCATCAGCGGCAAATTGGGCGTTGCCATGAAGTTGAGCGGGTTTTTGGAAGATTGACGCGATCGCTGATTAAACCACCTGTTTCTCATCCTCAACAGCCGCGACAATATACGGATAAGACCGCGCAATACCGTAATTTTCCTTAAACTGTCGGCTGGTAATCGTCAACTGACCCGTTGCACGATCATGCTGGATATGCACGATGTCCAGGTTTTTGACACGTTCAATTACGTTGAGCGCACTGATGCAATCCGGTGTTGCATGCAAGGCACCTTGCAAATCCAGCACCAGGGCCAGCATGAACAAGGCATGACTGAAACAGACGATACGGTTGCGTGAATCATTGAGCAAATCATGTCGTGCGCGTTGTACCCGTGTTACAAACTCGCGAAAGGTTTCGCCCAGCTCATTGCCACGCAGATCGGGATCACATAGTTTGAAAATCTGCTCCCACAACGGCTTCTTGCTTTCCGATGTCATGGTACCATTTGGTTCGACATCAAAATTATGCCACTCTTTAATATTGTCATTCAGGATAAACGGCACATCGCTGTGGGCTTCACGGTAATTTTCGGCGGTTTGCTGGCCGCGTAAATGCGTTGTGGAGAAAATAACCTCTGGATCGTGGAACACATTGGCGGTGCCTAAACGCTCTGTCACTTGTGCCGCCGTTTCCACGCCATGGTCTGTCAATGGCACATCGGTGTAAGGCCCATGCGGCAAGCGCGCGTTGTGCAGGCCTTCGCCATGGCGAACGAAAATGATATTTTGCAGGGTCACAATTTATTGATTATTTTCCAACTGCGTATTCCGTTTATCTGCAGCACGTTTTTGTAAAGACATGCGTTCATAATCGTTTAAATAAGGCTGTTTTGTCATGCTTCTTGAAGACATCTGCTATATTAGCAAAAAATTCAACACGGATTGTGTTGTCAGTTTTACGTTCATAATATTCTCCTACCAGATTCGTATTTTATAATAAATGCCTCATGCGATTCTTTGCAATACGCTTAAACTATTTTGTTAAAAAAATCCCGGCATAAGCCGGGGAGACTTTTATCACAATCGTGATCATCTTATGCTGTTGCATTTGCCTTTTTACGGCCGCGTGGCTTGCCGACCGGTGGCGTTTCACCGTTGATCAACATGTGCAAGGTCTTGCCGATCTTGAAGAACGGAATGGCTTTTGGTGCCACTTTTACGCTTTGGCCGGTCCGCGGATTACGGCCCGTCCGTGGCTCGCGGTGCTTGACCGAAAACACACCAAACCCGCGCAGCTCGACGCGCTGGCCGCGCGCCATGGCATTGGTGATTTCATCAAACACAGTTGTTACGACTTTATCAATATCACGCTGCAGCAAATGCGGGTTTTTTTTCACTAACGCTTGAACCAATTCCGATTTTGTCATGTTCACACTCCCGATTTCCATAGATGTCATGCCATCCGGCACAACCATTATGGATTTGATATATAATACAATTTAAGAAAAGAAAGAGGCGGCGGATAGCAAACTCCACCGCCCCGATCTGTGTCAGGACTTAATTGTCCTGTTTTTTGTTCGCAGCCAGAGCGGCACCCAGAATGTCACCCAACGAGGCGCCACTGTCGGATGAGCCATACTCGGCAATCGCTTTTTTGTCTTCGGTCAATTCGCGTGACTTGATGGACAATTGCAATTTTTTGGCTGACTTGTCGATCATGATGATCTGCGCATCGACTTTTTCGCCAACGGCGAAACGATCCGGACGCTGTTCGGCACGGTCGCGGGACAGTTCGGCTTTCTTGATAAAGCCGTCCATGTCGCGGACTGTCACTTCGATCCCACCATCGGTGATTTTCGACACGACACAGGTCACGATTTCGTTCTTGCGCAGGCCACCATCGGATGATCCACCGTCTGAACGCTCTGAAGACGTGTTATTCGACGACGAGCCTTTGTTCGGGTTCTCGGTCAATTGCTTGATACCCAGACCGATACGCTCTTTATCGACATCAATCTCCAGGATTTTAACCTGAATGGTGCTGCCTTTGGCAATGTCTTTGACGGCTTCTTCACCGGACTGTTCCCAGGAGACATCCGACAAATGAACCATACCATCGATATCGCTGTCGAGGCCGATGAACAAACCGAATTCGGTGGTGTTCTTCACTTCGCCATCCAGAATATCGCCGGCTTTGTGTTCCTTGGCGAATTTTTCCCATGGATTGTCGGTCGTCTGTTTCATACCGAGGCTGATACGACGTTTCTCCATATCAACATCCAGCACCATGACTTCGACTTCCTGGGATGTGGCCACGATCTTGCCCGGGTGAACGTTTTTCTTCGTCCAGGACATTTCGGTGACATGAACCAAGCCCTCAATACCGGCTTCGATTTCAACGAACGCGCCATAATCCGTGATATTGGTGACGCGGCCTTTGAACTTCTGACCGATCGGGAAGCGTGCTTGGACACCTTCCCATGGATCGGCTTCGAGTTGTTTCATACCCAGCGAAATACGTTGTGATTCCGGGTTGAAGCGAATAACTTGAACCGTCACTGGCTGACCGATTTGCAACGCTTCGGATGGGTGGTTGATACGCTGCCATGACACGTCGGTCACGTGCAGCAAACCATCCACACCACCCAGATCGATGAACGCGCCGTAATCGGTGATGTTCTTAACCACACCTTGCAGGATCTGGCCTTCTTTCAGGCCTTTGATCAGGTCAGAACGGGCTTCGGCACGGCTCTCTTCGAGAACGGCACGACGTGACACCACGATGTTGCCACGCGCACGGTCCATTTTCAGGATCATGAAGGGCTGTGGGGTTCCCATCAACGGGCCAACGTCTTTAACTGGGCGAATATCCACTTGTGATCCTGGCAAGAACGCCGTCGCGCCGCCCAGATCGACCGTGAAACCACCTTTGACGCGGTTGAAGATGATCCCGTTAACACGTTCGGCTTTTTCGAACGCACGTTCCAGATCGATCCATGATTCTTCGCGGCGCGCTTTTTCGCGAGACAACACGACCATCCCGTCGCGGTCTTCCATACGTTCGACATACACGTCGACCATATCGCCTGGTTTCAGATCGGTGACAACACCGGGTGTACCGAATTCGCGCAAGGGAATGCGTCCTTCGGATTTCAGACCGACATCAACGATCGCGTAATCGTTTTCGGTACCAATAATCACGCCTTTGAGGACTGAGCCTTCCAAGGACGTGGTTTGGCCGAACATTTCGTTGAGCAAATCTTCGAAATTCTCGGTTTCATTATTTTGTGGCTGCTTAAGCGCAGCATTGGTAGCAGGTGACATTAAGTTATTCCCTTCAATGAGGAAAAATATCCCTGTTTTATGGGCCCCGTGGACCGCTGCATAAAACATCGGATGCGCCGGTTTTTGCCCGGCAGAGGGCATTTTTAGGGGGTTTGGGTGGGAATGTCAAGGAGTTAAAATGCAATAATCCAGAAAACATCTTGACAAAAATTGCAAAATATAGGAATATATACCTAGATTCTGGAGATTGTCGATGCCTATTGTTTTAAGCAAGCCCTTTACACGCAATAACAACGTTGATGCTTATGATGTGAGCCAAATGAAAAAGGCTTTAAATCGCCTCGGCTATTATCAACCCCTAGAAACCACCGGTATCACTCCTATTCCCGATGCAGCTGTTTTCGATGCACTGAAAACATTTCAAATAGATTATCATCTGCCTACGACGGGAATAGCAAAACCGGATGATGATACGCTTGATGCCTTGAACGATGCAATCTATAAAACACCGGAAGGCTCCTATGTTTGGCGCACCGTTGAAGATGGCAAGGTGCGCATCAATCATGCAAATTATAACCGCACTGTCCGCGTCTGGAGTGATTCACCCGATCCCGGTGAAGATTTCAATTGCCGCTGTTGGGCTGAACCCGTCAAAGAGATAATCATTCCCGACAATGCTTCTGAGGCTGTGAAAGAGGCGTTTAAAGCTGTTCAAGATGATTTGAAGGGATTTGATGAGAAAAGACATTATCTCGCCGCTCGTTTCTTGCGTCATTATCTGTCCAAAACCGGTACAGCTATTGAACTTCCTGTAAACGCTATGGACGACGTCAAAACTGTGCAATATGCGATTGAGAAAAATAAAAAGCGCTTTGAAGATAGTATTATAACGAACCAGACAAATGATTCGCTGCATATCAGAGATAAAATCCTGAATTTGCACGATGGCAAAGAAATAATGCTGCAAGATCATTGGGACGTCGATCTGGACAAGCTTGAGGTTGCATTCGTGAATCAGGATTACGATTTTGCATGGGCGATTGGCAGCGTCAAAATACGCTCAACAGGCATCATACATGCCCGGCGTGTTTCAAACACATTTATGATTGATTTAAAAGTTGTGCATAGATTCAATGATGTATATGATTTTGAAGGTGGTTTGGATAATCCTATTAATGAAGCTGGGTTTAAAAGTTATAGGTTACTAAGCAGGACAGGGTATGCGAAAGAATTTACGACCCACTGGGAAAAATCACAGACTCTAACAGGTGTATTGGAAATCGATGTCCAAGGAAATGTTCAACAGTCTGATTTTAAATGGAAAGACATGTCTCGCTAAAGTAAGGCTCTGTCTAGCAGCCTTTTTATCGCCCCGTCGTTTCTGGACGCTCTATCTATTCTATTTCAGTGCTTTCGCCTATGGCTTCCAGTTAAAAATTTTTAATCTTCATCGTGCATGGGTTGATGCGACACTGCCCTATTATGATTACAGATTATATGAGCCGTCAATTATTCTCTGCGTGACGATCTGGTTGTATAGCCTAGCCTTGTTTGTACATTATCTCTACAAACAGCGTTTCGCCTTCGCCATATTACATCTATTGCATCTCGTTTTGATGTTGGGATGGGTTGATAGTTGGGTTACTTCTGCGCGGATGTTGCACTTTTTGATGATGAAAAATTAACGGCATGTGCCGTGGGCTGTGAGAAATTTGAGATAAAAATTAACACAAAAAATCTCTGTTTTTCTGTATCAAAGACCTTACACTCATTTCATGCGCTCTACTTCCACCGATCACCGCCTCCACGCCCTCCTCGGCCCGACCAACACTGGCAAGACGTTCTATGCGATGGAGCGGATGGCGAGTTATGGGAGTGGGATGATCGGGTTTCCATTGCGTCTGTTGGCCCGCGAAAATTACGATAAGTTTGTTGCCGTCAAAGGCCGGCATCAGGTGGCATTGATTACCGGTGAAGAAAAAATCATGCCGCTGCAGCCGCGGTATTTTATCTGCACGGTTGAAGCGATGCCGGTGTCTATCCCCGTCGATTTTCTGGCGATCGATGAAATCCAACTGTGCGGCGACCCGGAACGCGGACACATCTTCACCGACCGCCTGCTTCATGCGCGCGGGCGTGAGGAAACGCTGTTCCTGGGGTCCGACACCATCAAGCCGTTGATGCAGCAGTTTCTGCCGTCATGCCAGATCGACACGCGGCAACGGTTTTCGGAACTGACCTACACCGGCCAGCGCAAAATCTCGCGCCTGCCTAAACGGTCTGCCATCGTCGCGTTCAGCGTGAATGATGTCTATCACATTGCCGAAGCCGTACGCGCGCAACGCGGCGGGGCGGCTCTTGTGCTGGGCGCTCTATCCCCGCGCACCCGCAACGCCCAAGTCGAGATGTACCAGAACGGCGAGGTGGATTATCTGGTCGCGACCGACGCGATTGGCATGGGGTTGAACATGGATATCGACCATGTGGCACTGGCCGCTGCACGGAAATTCGACGGGGCGAAACCGCGCGATCTGCGCGCCGATGAAATTGGCCAGATCGCCGGACGTGCCGGGCGGTTCAAACGGCAAGGCACATTTGGCACAACGGGCAATCTCGATTTTCTCGACCCCGCCATCAGCGGTGCTGTCGAAAATCATATTTTCGCACCACTCACGCATTTGCGCTGGCGCAATGATGATCTGAATTTCAAATCCATTCCTGACCTTCTCTCATCCCTGAATAGACAGCCGACCGATGACCGCCTCATTCCGGTGCGGCTGGCCGATGATCACCGTGCGCTGCATACACTGGCCAAAGACCCTTATGTGCAAAGCGTCGCCACCACGCGCGACATGATCGGGTTGCTGTGGGATATCTGTCAGATTCCTGATTTCCGTCAGACGTTAACAGACGCGCACCCGCTTTTCCTCGGTGAGATTTTCCGCTATTTGACCGAAGACAATCACAAGCTGAATGAAGACTGGGTCGCACAGAATATCAAGCGTTTGAACCGCACGGATGGTGATATCGACACGCTGCTCTCCCGCATCGCGCATATCCGCACCTGGACGTATGTGACCCACATTAACGAATGGTTGAACAACCCCGAGGAGTGGCAGGACAAAACCCGCCGGGTGGAGGACACGCTCTCTGATGCGCTGCATGACCGGCTGACCCAGCGCTTTGTTGACCGGTCAGCGCGGCATTTATTGCGCCAGGTTTTGTTGCAAGAGGCTAAAAATGACGGTACGATCACCCCGACAATAAATACTGATGGGACGGTGCTGATCAATGGCCGCCCTATTGGAACGCTCAAAGGATGGATTTTCATGGCGGACGAACAGATGGGCTTAGTGGACAATAAGGCAGACAAAGCAGCATTAACCAAGGCTGCACAGAATCTGTTGCAAGGCCAGATCGAAGCGGCACTCACCGATTTCATCACCCATGCAAAAGATCATCTTGCGATCAACGATAACGGCCTGCTGGTCTGGTCGACAAAGATCGATAACAATCCCCTGAACGTTGAAGAGATGATCGTCGCTAAACTGGTGGCCACAGATAATGTCTATCAGCCGAAAATCGTGTTAAACGACCCGTCTTTTCTGAAAGACGAACAGCAGAAAAACCTGCAGCAATTTCTGGAAGACTGGTTCACCGTTTACCAAGGCAAGATTCTGCAGCCATTATTGGCACTCAAGGATTTGCCAGCCATTGCCAGCACCCCGCGCGGTATTGCGTTTCAATTGTATGAACATGGCGGCATCATGTTGCGCCAGACCGTGCAGGATTTGATTACATCCCTGACCACCGAAGACCGTCAGGCACTGCACAATCTGGGCATTAAGCTGGGTGCCTATTTCGTCTATCACCGCGAGATGTTGAAAACCGCAGCGCTCAAACAGCGCGCCATCCTGTCACGTTTGGCGAACGGCTACACGGCCGAACAAACGCCATTACCGGCACAAGGCAATGTCTCTGCCAAAGTGCCGGCAGACAGTCCGCGCGATTTTTATTTTCATTTGGGTTTCCCGGTTTTCTTGAACAAAGAGGGTGTTGGCGCCGTGCATACGGATCCGATTGCGGTACGTGCCGATATGGTCGAACGCGTCAATTCCAGCGTCTATGATAAAGCCGTCAACGGCGTCTATAGTTTCGACCCGGCACTGGCTTCAACCATCGGCACCTCGGTCGATGCGTTGCAGGCCGTATTGCATGGCCTCGGTTTCCGCTATGAAGAACGAGCCTTAGACACAGATGTTGCCACAGCAACAGAGGCTACAAGCGATACATTGGAAAATTCCGAAGTCGCGGCTGTGCCAGAAGCTGCAGAAGTTGCAGAGATCACACCACCTGCCGTATCGGATGCAGAAAAATTAGATAACACCGAAGTGTCGGCCAAACCGGATGCTGCTGAAGCGAAACTTGTGCGTGTGTATCATCTCAAAAAAGCAACGCCATTCTTTTTACGCGCGCCGCGTGACGAACGCTCTGCCGAGCCGCGCCAGGCCGGGCCGCGTCAGGCCCGTGAGTTTAAACGCGATGACCAGTCATCACACAAATCGTATGGCTCAGACAAAAAAGCCGATTTCGAACAGAAATTCAAAACCAAACAGTCGCCGGGCCAGTTCAACAAGAAAAAATCCAGCGACAAACATTCCGGTAATCCGCGCGACAACGTGATCCCGGTTAAAGCCGTCAAGCCAGCCGGTCATCAAGCCTTTGCCGGTTTAGCCGATTTACAGAGCTTGCTGGAAGCGAAAAAGAAATAATGACAGCTGTTTTCCAGGTTCACACCGAGCAACATTGGAACCAATTGCGCGAGCTTTCAAAAGAACTGCAACTCTTTGAACAATCCATCCGCCCGGAACGCAAACCGTTTTTAGAAATCTCCCAAGGCAGTTTCCAGTATCTGAAAGATAATGTCACTGCCAAAAATGGCATTGCCTTATTAGCACTTGATGACAAAAACAATGCCATCGGCTTTCTAACCGGCTGGGTCGTCGACAGTGACGGCCTGGATAGCGGCTGTGGCCAGGTCGGTGAAATTTCAGACGCCTATATCAAACCGGCCTATCGCAATTTTTATACATTCAAAACTATGGGTCGCATCGCCGCACAGCATTTTGCGGCAAAGGGCCTGGATCGTCTGACCTTCAGCACCCTGGCCACCAACACGCGGATGCAAGAGTTGTTTATCAAATCAGGATTCAAGCCGCATAAGGTGAGTTTTGAGATTAAACTGATAGACCCATGATCGCTAAATAATTCTAATTCAAACGGGGATTTAAAGGCAACACCGCAAATGACACCAAGCTTTTATCATGATCATCTACATCAAACCATTCTTTAACCGAAAATTCTTGTGATATTGTAAGCTTTGATGCATGCGCAAATGGGTAAGGACTAAAATCTAGATTTTCAATTTTTTCCAACCTTATTAAGGCTTTTTGTTTTGAATCAGTCGTTTCACATTTGCGATATGGAATAGAATCATCAATTATCTGTTTTTGCGCAGTAACCAAGGAAATCTGATCAACAAGATGCTCGTGTATCAACTCGTTTTTAACTAATTCTGCGCGTCCATAAGCAAACATGGCGCGATCGCTTTTTTTGTTTTCGGTACTTTTTAAGAATTCATCTTCTGTTGAATTTATTTTCCCGGTCATTGCTGTCATTAAAAAAAAATTAGGGGCTGGTATAGATTAGGATCTAATTTATGCTGGTGTGATGGGATTAAATCGTTGTAAATTATCGCATAAAATTCAGTTAAAGCTGCTGGAGATGTTCGTCGGCCAGGTAACGGCCCGAACAGCTGCTGATCTGGTCGGTATCAACTATCATACGGCCCACTTGTTTTATCATAAATTGCGTGTCCTGATCAGCGATAAAATGATCGATGAAGAGCCATTCGACGGCGAGATTGAGCTTGACGAGAGTTACTTTGGCGGTGTCCGAAAGGGCAAGCGAGGCCGAGGTGCTGCCGGCAAGGTTCCTGTTTTCGGCCTGCTCAAGCGGGGTGGTAAAGTCTATGCCGCCATGGTCGACGATACAAAAAGCCGGACGCTCATGCCGGTTATACGCCGTAAAATCCAGCCTGATAGCATCGTCTACACGGACAGCTATCGTTCGTATAACGTGCTAGATGTCTCTGAGTTTAAACATTATCGCATCAATCACAGCGAACTGTTCGCTGATAAAACTAATCACATCAATGGGATTGAAAACTTCTGGAATCAATCAAAACGAGTTTTGCGCAAATACAACGGCATCCCGAAACAGAACTTCGCTTACTTCCTTCAGGAATGTGTCTTCCGCTTCAATTACGGCTCACCCAAAAGCCAGCTGACAACTCTCAAGCTATGGGCTAAACTCAGCTAATCTATACCAGCCCCAAAAATTATATTTAAACGTTGTGAGCGAAGCTTGCAAAACTAATGAATTATTTTCAGCTTCTTGTTTGGAGATGTCCTTCACATGCTGGTAGCTAGACCGTAAATTTTCAAACGCATTTAATTCACTAATTAGACCATCTTTGTGCGCTTTCTTTTTTAAATTTTTGGCCCAATTGAGATACGTGTCGCTTTGCTTTATTAAATCAAAAGGTTGTTGGACAGATTTGCTTATAAATCCTTTTTCAACACTCAAAAGATCTGCTAAAGGTGAATATTCTTTTTCTGCAAATGTATCACATAAAAAGTCGAATATACCATATGCCCTATGAACCCAGTCTTGATGGTCGCATTCAGCAACGCGAGAACACATAAATTTTATAGCTGCATTATAACCTGTTTTGTGCATCAATTGAAATCCAGCATCCAGAAACCGGCTCTCCCAATCAAAATTAGATGCAGTTGGAAAAAAGGTTTTGTTTGCTTTTGAGTTTATATAGCCTTTTTTTCCAGACTTATTTTCAAACTCTCGATTGCAAAACGTAATGATGTCTATTTTATTATCCAAGTCTTCACAAAAATCGAGATTATTAATAATCATACTTAACAAAGGTGCTTTAAAAATATTACAGAGCTTCATAGGCTCAAGCAGGAGATAAGCCGAAAACGCTTTATCTTTAGGCTCATCCTCTTCCTCGATCAAAGTAGTCCATTCATTATAATAATCAACTTGTTTGTTATAATGTTCTGTCTGTGTCCTGTGTCTTGGACGGTCGTCATTAAGCAGATTTGTTAAAGCCGTAATTCTAAATCCAGTGTCGAAACATGAATCGTAATTTTCTTCTAGTATGTTTAAGCCTTGCTGACGAAAATTTTTATTCGCCGAATAACTGCAAACAAAGCCCGCACACCTAACTTTATCCTCTATACTTACAAAGTCGTCATATAAAGACATCATAATTGGGATAGTAACTTCTATAATCGGTTTGATGTACCCAACAGCATCATTGACAGCTATCAGATAGTCTAACTTTTCAGCAGCAAATGGTATGTCTTCTAGTTTATTATTCAATTCTGTGCCAAACGATTTCCAATCAAATTTCAAACTCATGCCATTTTTTTTGACATTTACAATTAGTTCATCGTTTTTATATGGATCGTCATCATGTTGATCCGCATCTGAATTATAAATCATAATCTATCTCACAATAAAAAAACGTCCCTCATCATAGGGACATTTAAATATTATGCAATAATAATATTACGCGGCAGCGGACGCATTTTTGAGACTGTTACAGGCGTCCTGCAAACGCTGGCAGCTCTCCGTGATCATGTCATCGCTGATTGCGAAATAGACGCGGAAGTAAGGTGATAAGCCAAACGCTGCACCGGGCACAACGGCCAAGTGATAGTCATCCAGCAGGTAGGCGCAGACATCGGCTTCGGTGGTCAGGATTTTACCTGACACTGTTGCTTTGTCCAAAATGCCATTGCAATTGACGTACAAATAGAACGCACCGGCCGGGCGTGCGACGGTCAGGCCCTCACAGGCATTGATGCCATCGGCCATGGTGTTGCGGCGGCGTTCATAGGCCTGGCGCATCTCTTCGACTTTGTCTTGCGGGCCGTTCAAAGCTTCAACGGCGGCAGCCTGCGCAATTGATGTCGCATTCGTCGTGCTTTGGCTTTGCATCAGTGTCATGGCTTTGATCAACTCGACAGGCCCGCCGGCAAAACCGATGCGCCAGCCGGTCATGGCATACGACTTCGACACACCGTTGATGGTCAAGGTGCGGTCAAATAATTCCGGTGCAACCTCGGCGATGGTCGCATAACCCTGCCCGTCAAAACGCAAATGCTCATACATGTCATCGGTCATCACATAGACATGCTGATGTTTCGCTAATACATCGGCCAAGGCTTTCAACTCTGCCGCGCTGTATAAGGCCCCTGTTGGATTGCTGGGTGAATTCAATATCAGCCATTTGGTTTTTGGTGTAATGGCCGCGTCCAATTGCTGTGGTGTCAGTTTAAAATGGCTGGCCTCGTCACAGGTGACAATTACGGGCGTACCATCGGCCACCAACACCATTTCGGGATAAGAGACCCAATAGGGTGCCGGAATAATCACTTCATCACCCGCGTTAAGACTGGCCAGAAATGCATTAAACAAAATATGCTTGGCACCGACGCCGATGATGATCTGTTCGGCTGTGTAAGTCAGGTTGTTTTCACGCTGAAATTTCGCGATCACGGCCTTTTTCAAGGCCGGTGTACCGCCAACGTCGGTGTATTTCGTGTCACCATTTTGAATGGCGGTGATCGCTGCCTGTTTAATGTTGTCTGGTGTATCGAAATCCGGCTCACCGGCGGATAGCGAGATAACGGGCTTACCTTCAGCTTTAAGTTGACGGGCCTTGGCGGAAATAGCCAGAGTGGCCGACGGTTTCAACCGTTTGATACGTTCTGCAACAAGTGACATGACAGGAGGAGCCTTTGGACTTTGTTCTTGAGGAATTTGTTTTTGATCTGTTGGCGATTGTAAGCCGAGTGCGACAGTTTTGCCAAGAGTGTAACGGTCTGTGCGGTTGCTCTTCCAGCGCTGTTCCGTCATAGTGGTTTCATTCCCATTCGCCCAATTTTATCCTGTTGAATTTATTCGATCCTGTCCATGTTAAACGCTCCGCCCCGTCCGCCGAAAAGCAAACCGCCCCGCCGCCGGCGCAAACCAATTACCGTCAATCGTCCAGCGGCATCCCGCGCGAAACACGATCACGGTGCATCGTTTGCGGCGTTTAAACAGGAATTGCGCAAACGCTGGAACCGGTGGTGGACTTATCACGGCCAACCGCGCCGTCTGGTCAAATACGGATTTTTAAGCGCGTTCTGGCTGGCCGCCCTGATGCTGATTGCGGCACTCTATTTGTTCATCAGCCTGCCCGATATTAATCAGGTGGTGGACATGGACAGTCGTCCGTCCGTGATCATTCTCGATAAAGACGATCGTGAAGTCGCACGGCTTGGCGATACGCAAGGCGATATTCTCACCGTCAAACAAATTTCGCCCCATATGATTGAAGCGGTACAGGCGATTGAAGACCGGCGGTTTTACAAACATTGGGGCATCGACCCGTTTGGCTTGGCGCGCGCGCTATGGCGTAACTTGACCGGATCCGGCGGCATGCAAGGCGGCTCGACGATCACACAACAATTGGCGAAAAATTTGTTCTTGTCGCCCGAACGCACCGTCTCACGTAAAGTGAAAGAGGCCGCGCTGGCATTCTACTTAGAATACAAATACACCAAAGACGAAATTTTGGCCGCTTATTTAAACCGGGTGTATTTCGGTGCCGGAGCGTATGGCGTCGACGCCGCGTCGCGGATTTATTTCAATACGACAGCCCGCAAATTGACTTTGCAACAAGCCGCACTCTTGGCCGGATTATTAAAGGCGCCTGCCCGTTATTCGCCAGATAATGATCCGGTTCTGGCGGCCAAACGCGCACAAATCGTGATTGGTGCCATGCACGATGCCGGATTTTTGACGGACAAGGAAGCGAAAGCCACCATCGTCAAACCGTTGCCGAAAAAAGATTACAATGTCGGCGGCACACAGGACATTCATTACTTCACCGATTGGGTCGTTTCGCAAGCCGAAGGCTATATCGGCGAGAATTCACAGAATTTAATTATCCGCACGACACTGGATGGCGGGTTACAACATTATGCGGCACAACAACTGCAAAAAACCTTGGAAACAGATGGCGCGAAAGTGTCGGCCACACAAGGGGCGGTATTATCGTTACGCATCGACGGCGCGATTTTGGCGATGGTCGGCGGTGCGGATTATGGCGACAGTCAATTTAACCGCGCGACCCAGGCCTTGCGCCAGCCGGGTTCAGCGTTCAAACCCTTCGTTTATCTGGCCGCCCTCGAAACCGGTGAATACAGGCCTGACAGCTGGGTGGAAGATGCGCCATTTTCGATTAATGGCTACAGCCCGACCAATTACAGCGGCAAATATAGCGGCGGCATGTCATTGCAATCGGCCCTCGCCCATTCCATTAATACAGTCGCTGTGCGCTTGTTGCATGATGTGGGTGTTGGTCGTGTTAAACGGACAGCACAACGTTTGGGCATTACTGAAAGCTTGAACAGCGATCTCAGTCTGGCACTGGGGACATCCGATGTGCATTTGATGTCGTTGACAGCGGCGTATGCCACATTCGGGAATAATGGCTTTGCCGTTGAGCCGTATGGCATTCGCGATATTCGCGGCGGCAACGGCAAAATGTTGTTCAAACGTCCTGACTATGCGCCAGCGCCTCTCGTCGAGCCGATGTATGTCGCGATGATGAACCAGATGCTGCAAGGTGTTGTGCAATATGGCACAGGCATGAAAGCCAGACTGGATCGCCCGGCCGCCGGTAAAACGGGTACAACCCAAAATTATCGTGACGCGTGGTTTGTTGGTTATACACCCGATATCGCAACCGGTGTGTGGGTTGGCAATGATGATAATGTGTCAATGAAGAAAGTCACCGGCGGGACGCTGCCGGCACAAATTTGGCACAACATCATGGAATTTGCGCATCGCAGTGTGCCGTATCATAATTTTTCCGGTGCAACCTATGGCGCAGCCCCTGATGGCACACCGCCCGAAGGCATCATGAGTGACGGTTTACCGCCCTCACGCGACCCGCAAGTCACACCAGAAAATAACGGCCAAGTCGCACCTGCAACAGAACCATCAGCGTTCGATAGTTTGCTGAATAACGTCATCAACAGCGGCGGTGAAGTGACGCCGGATAATGAAGAGCATTTGAATTGAAAATCGAAAAATGTCATCCCAGATTTTGCTAGTCGTAAAATCTGGGATGACGACTGCTTCCTAATTATTAAAAATTTGCTTGAACCCGGCGGTTACCTTCTTCACCATCTCGGCATCGCGGTCGCGCCAGTATTTCGGGTCCTGCATCATCTTTTTCAGGCCTTTTTCGTCGACGGCACCATCAATTGTCACATTATCCTGCATGTTTGGATTAGCACCGCTTTGCATCATGCGGTATAACGCCATGACGCCTTCATAGGAGCCAGACAAACCGTTGACGACATCGGCTGGCAGATGTTTCTGGCCATAGGCCAAAAGCTGTTTGGACACTGCGCGCCATTTATCCATGCCGCCGAATGTCTTGACCAGTTTTTCGATCTCACGGTCGGCTTCAAAATCGCGCGCCAACTCAATGATCAGCGGCACCATTTTTTCGGTAGCCAGATCATAGACCAATTGCACTTGCGTATCGGTAAAGCCGGCTTGATGCAAACGATCGTTGATTTCGTCGTCGGTTGTAAACAAATCATGTTCCAGTTTGACGCTATAGTCACGCGGCGTGTCTGGCACGGCCGGTTTTGCCTTTTCATTCGCCGAGAATTTCTTCTCCAGCTCAAGATAGGATTTTAACAAGGCGTCGATGCGGACTTCCTGTTTCTCCTTGTCCCAGAATTTTTCAGGAACAGTCAATTTAGCAGACGCGTTTTTCGGTGCAACGTCTGCTGCATCGTGTGTGGCAATCAAGAGATTGTCTTCTTGCATATCAGGTCTCCATTGTGAAAGAAGATGTGGGAAAGAAAGGTGCGCAGCATCGTTTCCGTGCGGCGTATCTGGTTGTCTGTCATGGTCGTATCCCCCGTTGGTTGTGAATTAAAAATGTGTCATGCCTGTCCTTTTGCTGGTGTGGGCACACCATGGCTGGCCTTGGCGATTTGCTGGCACATGAACAACACCAATTGGCGTTGGCCTTCCAGCTGGCGTAACGCCGTCGGGTCCATGGTCGGATCAGTGATGCGGAACAGCGTGATCTGGTGCAGATGCTCCAGCACTGTCTGCCCGTCACGGCCGTTGAAACAGCGTGCATAGGCTTTACTGATATCGTCCGGCGGCAGATTGCCGAACAGGAATTTCCGCAACGCTGATCGTTGTTCCATTTGGTGTGACTCAGGCTGTTTCATGGATGATCTCCGCTGGTAGTGAAACGGGTACAGGCGGCGTCAGCAGATGCGCCGGCACACCCAGTTGCTGGCCAAGCCACGACACCATGTGTGGCACATTGATGTTGGATAACGCCTCGGCACCAAATTGCTGTGCCGTCATCAGCCAGTTTAATGTCGCTTGCACATCATCCTGTTGTTGCGCGCGGCCCAAAGGCGAGAGAAAATTCAGCGTGAAATATTGACCGTCCAGCATGATGTCCGGACAATCGCCGCGCTGTTTCAATACCGATATAATCTGTGTGACCAGTGGCACCAGCAATTCGCTTTGCAGCCGGTTGTAAACGGCGCTGAGTGCACGCACCATATCGGCATTGCGCTCCAGAATTTCTGTCGCCGTCATGCGTTTGCCCGGCGTTGCACCCAAGCGGTCAGCCAGTAACGCCTGTTTAATCCGCTGGCGCAAATCGTTCAGCACCAATTGCGACAGATCAAAATTTCCAGGCATTTTCAGTGGCGTCAAACCGGACGAGCCAACGGCTTTGGGAATAATCGTGCCTGGCGTCAATTTGATGTTGGCGGGATTCAGCACACCGTCATCATCCGCCTGCCAAATCCCGGTGACCGCAATTGATGCATTTTTTAACACCAGCTCAACCACTTTGTTGGCCGTTTTGATGTCGGGCAAGGCTTTCATCACCGGGGAGCGGCCATATATCTCCCCGGCAGTTTTTTGCCAGCGGAATGGCATGAACGGTGAAAATTCTGACACCTCCTGCCAGATAATCTCCGGTGTGGCGGATGGATTCATGATGACACACTGATGGCAGGCATGTTCTTCGCGGATGACGGCATAGACACCCTCGATCATATCTGTTTCCGCCAGTGTCTCGGGCACATTAACACCTGAAAAGGTTTGCCGCACTTTGCTGACTGTCCAATGAAACGGCATAAACAAATGCTGCAAATCATGGCCCAGCACAAAGAATTGATTAAGCGGTACGGTTTGAAAATTCAAGGCGCTGAGTTGTCCCGGCACATTGCGTCCGACCCACAAGCAGGCCGTGCCGATCGTCACCATATCAAGCAACGCCTGATGCAATTCTACGGTAAAATTACTGTGCCGCAATTGATCGTGCAGCATGCGGTTGACAGTTTGCAGCGTTGGCGCGATACGCGTTTTTTCGTCATCCGTTAATGCCGGACCCGCCGCGATTTCGACCCACGGTGACCAGGGCGGCACCAGTTGCGACAACAAACATGCCGCTAATTGATCAACCGCATCAGCGGCGGTTGCATCGTATAAATGCTGATAGGCCTGCCGCCAGCTGCGTTGCAAACCATTTTGGGTTGTGCGCGTCGGCAGGGCGTAATCATAACAATCCTGCCACAGACTGTCCCACGGTTCACGCGCCGTTTTCGCATCGTGATACAACGCACTTAAACGCGTTGCATCCATGACATGTGATGGTTCCATTTTATTCTCCCAACAAGGTGCGGCGTGGCAGCGCGTTGTGGGTGTCATTCAACACGCCACGAAACGATGTGGTGATCGTGCCGACGCGGCCTTTGCTGCGCGCGTCAATGCCGCCCAGATCCTTGGCAAGATCATCAGACAAATCCGGTCCGGCAATATCAGTGTTTGACTTTATCTCCGCCGTTGCAGGCGTGACGGTCGTGGCGACAGCCGGCGTCATTGCCACCGGTTTTGGCGGGTTACTGGCCAGGCCACCAAGCGTGGCAGTTAAAAGTTTTGGGACGGCAGAGACAATTTTGGCCATGATGAACCTCATAAAAGTGGCGTGAAATTAGCTGGGCAGCAACGCGTTTTGCTGGATCAGGAATTGATACAGTTGGTGCGGCGTGACAATTGAGCGGTTGTGAATGCCGAGAAAGCGTTTGATGACCTCGACGCAGGAACACAAAAACAGCGGGGCCGATTTATGCTGGTCCCGGCGAATTGCGGCCCGCGACAGGGTCACCCCATTTTTTTCCAGCCAGCGTGGCAAATCGAACGCCTGTGGAATCGGCAGGATGGTAATCTCCAAATGTGGCGAGAGCGGGTCTATGGCCAGCCAATGGTCGGCGTTGCGCGCGATGACGAAACAATGGCGAAAGCCCTTTTTCAGAGCATGCAGCCACCACAGTTCCGTTTCGCCGGTAAAACACACCCACGCTTCGCGTGGCTCACCCAGTTGGTTCGCGTGTTGTGCAGCTACCATTGGCACCTTGATTTTTGTCATCCGCATGGTCGATTCCCCCGTGATTGGCAGGCGGCTGTGATGAAATTTTCGCTTGATTTCCTGACAGCCGTCCTATATTATGAAGATAATCCTTTCTACTATGAATTTATTCCTACGTCAAGCATAAAAAAGATTATATTCCTATTTAAGTTGTGACGATGTGCCAATGGGAGAGACAACGTGGCAAAACGCAAAGACAAAGATGAAACGGTTGCGCAACAGGGTTTGCATCATGACGATATCTGGCGCGCGATTGATTTGCTGGCCGAAAGCCACGGTTTGTCGGCCTCTGGATTGGCGCGCCGCGCGGGCCTTGACCCGACATCGTTTAACCCCAGCAAACGTGCGACACCGGAAGGCCGCCCCCGTTGGCCATCGACCGAATCGCTGTCGAAAATTCTGGACATTACGGGTGAGTCGCTGGACACGATTGCTGGTTTTATTCGCGGTGAACAAAGCGATACCGGGTCGCGCACGTTGCGCCACATTCCGATTATCGGCTGCGCGCAAGCGGGCCAGGCTGGGTTTTTCGACGATGCCGGTTACCCGGCAGGCGCTGGCTGGGATACCATCGAGTTTCCCAAACTGGATGACCCCTCAATTTACGCATTGGAAGTCGCCGGTGATTCGATGGAACCGTTGTATCGTGATGGCGATATCCTGATCGTCTCACCAAACCCCACGCAATTGCGCCGTGGTGATCGTGTTGTGGTGCGCACGAAAAAAGGCGAAGTGATGGCCAAACATCTGGCGCGTCTCAGCCCGACGCAAATCACACTGAAATCGCTGAACGATCATTTCGATGATATCCCGTTGCCGCGCAAGGATGTGGCCTGGATCGCCCGTATTCTGTGGGTCAGCCAATAACTTTGAATAAAAAATCCGGGGGGATTTTAAACATGGAGATCAGACATGTTGCCTCCCGGTGTTACGCCATTTCGCTCGCTTGAAAACCAGTATGACGGCTTTATTCCGCCAGAATTTATTGCCCAGTCGCGCTATGCGGACATGGCAGCCTATACCAACACTCTCGCCCGCCGTGCGGAGGCTAATTTTCACAACCGCATTTTAAATGTCTTGTCCATCATCGGGAATTGGCGGTTGCGCCCTCACCCTTATCGCTGGCACCGGTTGCGGCTGCATGGCGAAACCCTGACGTTATACCGCCAAAAAGCCTGTGAAGCCTTTGACCTTTGCAATTGAGGCTTTAAACTGTTGGGTATTATACGTTTAACGGGATAGACCACATGACCGATACTTCCGCGCCGCAATTGATCAACGGACTGGACAGCAACATCGTCCGCGACGGCAAACTGCACAATCTCAGCTATTTCAAAGGGAAAGGCATTGACCCGTATCCGCATTCCTTCAAGCCCGATAGCAAGGCCAATGCATTGCATGATAAGTATAAAGAATTGGCCGATGGCGATGTGACGGAAGACACCGTAACTGTGGCCGGACGGATTACAGCTTATCGCAATTCCGGCATGTTTATTGATCTATCAGATGTCACCGACAAGGTGCAGATTTTTTGCCACAAGCAGGATCTGGATGCCGATCAACTGGAACAAATCGCGCATCTGGACTTAGGCGATATTATTGGTGTCACCGGCATTGTTCGCCGCACACCGCGTGGCGAATTAACAGTTAATGCAAAAAAAGTGACGCTGCTGACAAAATCATTGCAGCCAATGCCGGAAAAATATCATGGCTTGAGCGACATTGAACAGCGTTACCGCCAGCGTTATGCCGATTTGATCGCGAACGAAGACAGCCGCGACACCTTGCGCAAGCGCTCGCGCATCATTCAGTCGGTGCGTGAAACGTTGAATGCCAAAGAGTACATCGAGGTCGAAACGCCGGCGTTGCATGTCATTCCCGGTGGCACGACAGCGAAACCGTTTATGACGCATCACAATGCTTTGGATATGCCGCTGTCTTTGCGCATTGCCTTGGAATTGCACCTCAAGCGTTTGATTGTAGGCGGGTTGGCCGATGGCGTGTATGAAATCGGCCGCGTGTTTCGCAATGAGGGCACGTCTGTCAAGCACAATCCGGAATTCACCATGCTGGAATTGTATGTCGCCTATACGGATTATCATGACATCATGGACATTACCGAAGAGATCGTCGCCAATGCATGTCTGGCCGCGAATGGTTCGCTGGACATTGCCTATGGCGACAAGCAAATCAGCTTTGCCACTGGCTGGCCACGCAAGCGCATGGTCGACCTGGTCAAAGAGGTTACCGGTGTTGATTTCATGACGATTACGACCGATGACGAAGCACGCAAGGTTGCGAAAGAGCACAAGATTCATGTCGAGAAGTTCATGACATGGGGCGAGATCGTTGAAGTGTTCTTCGGCGAGAAAGTGGAACATACACTCATTCAACCAATTCATGTGACCGACTTGCCGCGCGATATTTCACCACTCGCCAAAGTGCATCGCAACGAGCCGCGCTTGACGGAACGCTTTGAATCGTATGTCAACGGCTGGGAAATCGCCAATGCCTTTTCGGAACTCAACGATCCGATCGACCAATATGAGCGTTTCGCCGATCAGGTGGCCAAACGCGAAGCCGGTCATGACGAAGCGCAATATCTGGATCTGGATTTTGTGACGGCATTGGAGTTCGGCATGCCACCAACAGGTGGTTTAGGTATCGGCATCGACCGGATGGTTATGTTGTTGACCAACAGCCAAAGCATCCGCGACGTCATTGCCTTCCCGACGATGCGGAACAAGGCGTAACACATGAGTGCAAAATCAAAATCTGACGAGCATTTTTTCGGCTTTGAAAAAGTGGGCAGCCCTGCGGAAAAAACCAGCCGGGTACGCGAGGTGTTTGCCAGTGTCGCCGGCCAATATGATATCATGAACGATTTGATGTCGGGCGGGTTGCACCGTATCTGGAAACGCCGGCTGCTGTCATTTATTCGTCCACGTAGTGGCATGCAATGTCTGGATGTGGCCGGTGGTACGGGTGACATCGCGTTTCTCTTGCATGACAAAACCAAAGATGCCGCTGGCCGCAGCCAGATCACCGTCTCTGATATCAACCCCGCCATGTTGGAGGTCGGCCAGCAACGCGCCACCGATCGTGGCCTATTGGGCAAATTGCACTGGGTCGAAGGCAATGCCGAAGCCCTGCCCTTTGCGGACAATTCCTTTGATCTCTATACCATCGCGTTCGGCCTGCGCAACGTGGCGCAAATCGACAAGGCCCTGGCCGATGCCTATCGCATCCTCAAACCCGGCGGTCGCTTTTTCTGCCTGGAATTTTCACGGCCCGTGACCAGCATTTTGCGCAAAATTTACGACCTCTATTCCTTTAATGTTATCCCATGGCTGGGTGAGAAAGTGGCGCAGGACCGTGCATCGTACCAATATCTCGTCGAATCCATCCGCCAGTTCCCGGATCAAAAAACGCTGGTCAAGAAATTACAACAGGCCGGGTTTAAAGAGTGTGGCCATCATAATCTGTCCGCCGGTATCGTGGCTATTCATTGGGGAACGAAGATTTAATTGACTCTCATGATTTTCGTTTAAATATCAACATTTAGGAGTACAAATGATGCATCAATATGTGGTCCAAGAATTCCTGTTCCCTCGCCATTATGATGCGTTGTTAAATGCTGTTCATTATCATTCTCTTATTAGTGAGCCACGTCTTTCCAAACATGAAAAAATTTTACATGAGACAATGATTTCGCGCTTAGCACAACAAGAACAGCAGCAAAGAGAATTAATGGTCCAACGTGCCAAGAAAAACTTACAGGCTATGGCACAACCTACATTTCAAGCTCACAAGGTTGGGCGTAAAATATCATCAAAACCTGTTAGACAATCAAGAGTTCAGCGCTATTCATAACTAGTGAGATAATACGTTAACTTGTATCTGCCGACGTGCCATTTGGGTACGAATCGGGTATGTTGCGAGCATAATCAAATTAAGGGCCCTCTCATGCTCACGACCGTCCGCATCAAAACACTGCCCCATTATGAGGGCTTGCCCTTGCCATCCTATGGGACATCGCAATCGGCGTGTGTTGATCTGCTAGCCGCCATCGATACGCCGGTGACGTTAAAGCCGCAGGAATTTTACACCTTTCCCACGGGCATCTGTACGGCGTTGCCGGATGGACATGTGTTTCTGATCACTGGCCGCTCAGGCATGTCACGTAAAAATGGCTTGAGCGTCGTACATGGCACCGGCACGATTGACGCCGATTACCGTGGCGAAATTGGTGTGCCGCTGATCAATCACGGCACCGAGGATTTCACGGTTGAACGCGGCATGCGCATCGCCCAAGGCATGCTGACAAAATACGAACGCATCTTGTGGGAACCGGTTACCGAACTGGAAGCCACCGAACGCGGTGAAGGCGGTTTCGGCTCGACCGGTGTGAAGTAAATTATGAGTTCTGCGGCACATCAGGCCAGTCTCTTTGCCAATATAGCCGAAGATGCCGCGCAGCTGTTATTAACGCCCATGATGCAGCAATATCACGAGTTGAAAGCGGCCCATCCGGATTGCCTGATGTTTTACCGCATGGGTGATTTTTATGAATTATTTTTCGACGATGCCGTGACAGCCAGCAAGCTGCTGGATATCACCCTCACCAAGCGTGGCAAGTTACAAGACACCGATATCCCCATGTGCGGTGTACCGGTGCATGCGCATGAAACCTACATGGCGAAACTGATCCGTGCCGGGCATCGGGTCGCGATCTGCGAGCAAACGGAAACACCGGAACAGGCCAAGCAACGCGGCGGCAAACTGGTCAACCGCGATGTCATCCGTATTGTCACACCCGGCACCGTCACCGAAGACAGTTTATTATCCGCGCGTGACAGCAATTATCTGGCCAGTGTGGCGATGGATAAACAAGGCTGGTCTATCGCCTGGGCCGACCTCTCCACCGGTTCTGTCCAGGTGCAAAGCGGTGTGCAATATACCGATTTATTAAATGCCGTGGCGCAAATCCAGCCGCGCGAAATCATCGCGGCAGATGATATCATCACGCAGCTGATTAAAAACCAGACTCTATCAAACATCGTTCTGACCAACCAGCCGGTGCAGCGTTTCAACGCTATACAAGGCGAAAAACGCTTGCAGCAACTGTATAATGTGCAAAGCGTGGACGGGTTCGGGAATTTTGATGCCGTTGATTTTGCCGCGCTTGGCGGTTTGATTGATTACATTGCCCTGACGCAAAAACGGGATGGATTACAGCTGGCCACGCCGCAAAAAACAGTCATGCAAGGTGTTCTATTAATCGACAGTGCGACACGGCGCAATCTGGAATTAACAGTAACATTAAATGGCGACAAACACGGCAGTGTCTTGCACACGATTGACCGCACCCAAACCGCTGCCGGTTGCCGCATGTTGCAGGCGCACGTGGCCACCCCATTGGCTGACATCGCGCCACTGATACAACGACAGGATGCCATCGCGTTTTTTCTGGATCAGCCCCTCCTGCAAAAATCACTGCGCGACAGTTTGCCGCGCCTGCCCGATTTAGAGCGCAGTTTGTCACGCTTGTTATGGGGCCGTGGCGGGCCGCGCGATCTGGCCGCTTTGGGAACAGGCTTAACCATCGGCACCCAAATTGCTGACACGCTAAACGCCTTGCCAAAACCGCCACTGTTACACAATGCCTGTGAAGCGTTGCAAACAAATGCTGCAATGGCGCAACTGGTCAATGATCTGGCGCAATCATTGAATGATGAATTGCCGTATCAGGCGCGTGATGGTGGATTTATTAAAGACGGGTATCACACTGACCTCGACCAATACCGGTCATTGCAAAATGATACCCGCCGGATTATGGCGAATTTACAGCAGCAATACTGCGCCCACAGCCGCATCCCGACGTTAAAGATCAAACACAATAATGTGCTGGGTTATTTTATCGAAGTGTCGCCAACCAACAGTGAACAGGCGATGCAGACGCGCGACCCGAACAATGCAGACGGCAAATTGTTTGTCCACCGCCAAACCCTGGCGTCGGCAACACGTTTTACCACGCTGGAATTGCAAGCGCTGGAAGAAAAGATCACGACAGCCAGCGTCAAAGCCATGCAGATCGAATTGCAATTGTTTGCCGACCTGGTCTCACGCGTTGAAGCGCATGCGTCTCCTGTTCGCGCCGCGGCACAGGCTTTGGCGACGATTGATGTCGCTTTATCTGGCGCTGTTTTGGCAAAAGAGAATAATTATTGCCGCCCGATGTTGACTTTAGGTGCTGATTTTTCGATTGCAGACGGACGTCACCCCGTCGTTGAACAATCGTTGCGGCAGAAAACACAGACCCAGTTTGTGGCGAATGATTGCTGTCTGGAAAAGGATGAAGCGCTTTGGTTGATCACCGGCCCAAACATGGCCGGGAAATCAACGTTTTTACGGCAAAATGCGTTGATCGTCTTCTTGGCGCAAATTGGCAGTTATGTGCCAGCGACATCTGCCACGATTGGTATCGTCGATAAACTTTTCAGCCGTGTGGGTGCGGCTGACGATCTGGCGCAAGGGAAATCAACTTTTATGGTTGAAATGGTGGAAACGGCCAGCATTCTCCATCAGGCAACCGCTAAATCATTGGTCATTCTGGATGAAATCGGTCGCGGTACCGCGACCTATGATGGTCTGGCCATCGCTTGGGCCACCTTGGAACATTTGCACAACACCAACCAATGCCGCGGCCTGTTCGCGACGCATTATCATGAATTGACACAGTTGGAACATGATCTGGCGCGGGTCACCTGTTATACGTTAGAGATCAAGGACTGGCAGAACGCCGCTGGCCAGGGAGAAATTATTTTTCTGCATCACATCATCAAAGGCAAAGCAGCCGGTTCCTACGGCATTCACGTCGCACAACTGGCTGGCATGCCGATAAGCGTCACGCAACGCGCGCAACATATTCTGCACGATCTGGAAGCACAAAAAGACCATATTATTTCGCCAGTACCGACAGGTCTGTCTGAAACTGCCTCGCCCATTTTATCGCTTGGTGACCAGACCGTTTTAGCACAACTCAAAACGTTGCAACCAGACCAGTTAAATGCCAAAGAGGCGTTGGATTTCTTGTACGCCTTAAAGAAAGACAGTGCTGCATAGTCATATAAAGGCTGCCGACACACTCATAGTTCCATGTATTCCAGATGCTTATTTTCGTTTGAAAAAGAGTACCCAATTGTTCTCATTAATGGTATTATGCCCGTAATTTTCCTCCGGCAATTTTCTCAGGCTGAATGACTGCATCGATATCCACGACTGATCCTGCTATCCGTCGGAGCGACGCTGAACGCCTGGCGGCATTGGCGCGCTATGACATCCTGGATACGCCCTTTGAAAAACAATTTGACGATGTCGTCATATTAGCCTCGCAAATCTGTGACGCACCTGTTTCTCTTATCAGTCTGGTTGATCGGGATCGACAGTGGTTTAAAGCGGAAACTGGCATGGGCATACGCGAAACACCGCTGGATTTGTCTGTGTGCAAATATGCGATTGAACAAGGCGATAGCTTTGAGATACCCGATGCGTCAGAAGATACAAAATTTGCCGATCATCCGCTTGTCGCCGGTGAGCCACATTTTCGCTTTTACTCCAGCGCTGTGCTGCGGACACCTGATGGTATTCCTTTAGGGACATTATGTGTGCTGGATTACAAACCGCGTGTATTGACCGAACAGCAACATTTTGCGTTACAGACGCTGGCTGATCAGGTCATGAGCCATCTTGAATTGCGTCGCATATTGAAAGAACGCGAAGCCGAAAAAGCTCATGCAGAATATTGGCAACGTGTCTATGAAACGTTTCTGACGCACACACCTGATTTTGTTTACATCATTGGTCTCGACAAACGTTTTATTTACGCAAACGATGCACTTATTACGATGTGGGGCAAAACACTTGAAAACGTTATTGGACGAACGTTTTACGAGCTTGACTATGAAATATGGCATGCCGACATGCACGAGCGGGAAATTGACCAGGTCATTACAACCCATAAGCCCGTGCAAAACAGAATCCCCTTTACCGGCACGAATGGCCGCCGGATTTATGATTACATTTTTGCCCCTGTCTTGGATGATCAAGGCAACATTACCGCCATTGCCGGTACGACACGCGACATTACGGAGCAAGAAGAAACAGAAAACGCACTCCGTCTCAGCGAAGAACGGCGCGCGATTGCATTGGAAGCCTCTGACTTTGTCGGGATCTGGGATTGGGATCTGGTTCATAACAAAGTGACAGCCGATGAACGGTTTGCCCGGTTGTATTCGGTGGATCCAGCATTAGCCGCAACCGGCGTTCCAATCGAAAATTTTACAGATGCCGTACATCCCGACGATAAACGCCGTGTTGAGCCTGTCATAGAACGCCTATGCACCGAAGGCGGCACTTTCAACGAAGAATACCGTTTGATGCAGCCCGATGGTTCCGTGCGCTGGGTAGTTGCTAAAGGCCGCACCCAGCAAGATGAAAGCGGGAAACCTGCTCGCTTTCCAGGAGTCGCTATCGATATCACGGAACGGCGTGAAGCGGAACAAAAACTGCGCAAGACCGAAGAGGATTTCCGGTTTGCCCAGGCAGCCGGCGGGATCGGTGTTTTTTCCATTGATTTGCAGACTAATCTCATGACGGTTACACCAGAATTCTGCTGCCTGTTTGGTTTACCTGAAGCAGAAACCGTGTCTGCCACAACCGTTGAGGCACTTTTTTACCCGGCAGATCTGCATATTCGCTCAACCCCTGAAACGCGCGCCAATGGCACCTCGCCGTTAGATGTCGAATATCGCATTCGTCATGGCCAGAATGGCAAATTGCGCTGGCTGGCACGTAGTGCCAAATTTGTCCATGACGAAACGGGCAAACCGATACAAATGCTGGGTGTTATTCAGGATATCACCGAGCGCAAACTGGCGGTCGATGCCTTGAAAGAGAAAGAAAACCAGTTCCGCACGATGGCACAAGCCATGCCGAACCAAGTCTGGACCGCATTGCCCAACGGTGAGCTGGATTGGTTCAACGACCGCACCTATGAATATAGCGGTTTGACACATGCTGATCTGTCCGGCAACAAATGGGTACAGATCGTCCATCCCGATGATTTGAATGCCAGTGCGGCATTGTGGACGCAGGCGGTGCAAACCGGTCAGCCGTATGAAACACAGTTCCGTATTTGCCAACATGATGGCACGTATCGCTGGCATATCATTCGCGCTGTCGCTGTTGAAACTGATCATGGCTTGCGCTGGATTGGCACCAACACCGACATTGAAGACCAAAAAAATGCAACCGAAGCGGCCGAAGCCGCGAACATTGCGAAAACCGAATTTCTCACCAATATGAGCCACGAAATTCGGACACCTATGAACGCCGTCATCGGCTTGTCAAACATTTTAGCCATGAGCCGGCCATTAACCTCTAAACAGACAGAATTTATCAAAACTCTGCAAATGAGCGCGGATTCATTGCTGGCACTGATCAACGATCTATTGGATATTGCAAAAATTGAAGCGCGCACTGTCGAACTGGAACAGATCCCATTCAATGTTCACCAGTTGGTAGCAGAAGTTGCCAGCATGATGGCGGTGCGGGTACGTGAGAAAAACCTGTCCTTTCAATTACACGGCGAATGTGTCGAACATCAAACCTATTTGGGTGATCCGGCCCGTTTGCGCCAGATCATTCTCAATTTATGCAGCAACGCCGTTAAATTCACAGAATACGGCGGAATCGATCTGGCAATCAGTTGTACCGACACGGATGACGCCGATATTGAAACGATTCAACTACGCGTAACCGACACCGGGATTGGTATTGCATCTGACAAACTGGACACGATTTTCCACAAATTCATGCAAGCCGACAGTTCCATCAACCGCAAATATGGCGGCACCGGGCTTGGCTTGGCGATCACGAAAACCCTGACCGAAATCATGGGCGGCACGTTGCACGTCGAAAGCGTATTGGGTAAAGGGTCTGTCTTTATGCTATCCATCCCGCTGCGGAAATTGGCGCCTCAGCCATTACGTATTGATACATCACTATCTGTATCAGCACTGCCGGCAACCGATTACGCCAAGCACCTGTTACTGGTTGAAGATTACGCGCCGAATGTACTGGTCGCCACGGCTTTTCTCGAAAGTTTCGGCTATAGCTGCGATGTTGCGAATAACGGGCATGATGCCATTGCAAAAGTCAAAACCGCGTCCTATGCCGCCGCGTTGATGGATGTGCAAATGCCGGGTTTAAGCGGCCTGGATGCCACACAACGTATTCGCGACTGGGAACAACAGCACAGCCGCCAACGCTTGCCCATCATCGGCATGACGGCCCATGCCCTGGTTGGCGACAAAGAACGCTGCCTGGCCGCCGGCATGGATCATTACATTGCCAAGCCGTTTAATCCAAAAGAGTTGCGCGCGTTGTTGGAGACGGTGATTCAAGCGAAACAAGCTGCAGCTTAAACGGCCAAAATTATCTGGGTCATGTGTTTCTTATGGATGTAAAAAGAACCTGTTCTTTTCTGCAGCCAAGAGAATGGCGACCCCAGCAGGAATCGAACCTGCAACCTACTGCTTAGAAGGCAGTTGCTCTATCCGATTGAGCTATGGAGTCATGAAAAGCGAAAGCCAGCTTCATTATAGGAGAATCAGGGTCAATATCCAGTAAAGACATTCTTATGCCATGCCTGGAAAAGCTGCAACACCGCACCATAGCCAGCCAGCACAAAAACAGATAACCTGCATGCTTCAAAAGTTTGTACTTGTAAAGTGCCAAGACGTCTGCCCGGCAGGCAAAGACCACGATTATCAGACATGCGCTACAGACAGCCAGAACGATAGTCAAATAAACATTATTTGCCTCAGACACCTACAGCCAGCCAACACACCGCCGAAAAACGCAATAGTGACCATCACATAACTTGCTATTTATACGACAACTTTGCCAACGGTCCACGGGAAAGCGCGTGACCGATTACGGAATTTGAAAAATATGATCAGAACTGGCAGCCACACAATACTGGTCAATACACAACCAAACAGCATAAGAGCGCCAAAGGAGTCTGCACTGCGCATGATTTCTATCGTAAAATGCTTGGCTGCCTTGTAAATTTGTTGAGACATTGATTTTACGTCAAAAAAGACTTGTGACTTTGTGAATATCATTGTGTCCGCTAAAATGTAAGAATGATTCAAAAACAAAGCTGTAGAAAAAATTTAAAAAATAGTTATTGACCTTTGTGAACAAATACGCTGTTATTCCTGAACGTTCTCGTCAGACTGATGCGGCATGCACCGCACTGTTGATGCTTTCGAACATCTCTAAGCAGGATGGACCCTCATGAATGCTGCCTCTTCGCAGCAGGTAATCGTATCGACCGCCGCGCGCAGCCAGACTGCGCTGCGAACCGTTGGTCTGCATGGTTTCGAGGAAAGCTTTTATGGCGAAGCCTTTCGTCCGCAGAACACCGACGAAAAAATTCAGAACCGCGCTGATACAATGCCAACTGTCATACCGCCGCCACAACCGGCAAATGATGAAGGCCTGTCCGTTGTCGATAAACTGGTTGTTGCTGCTGAAATCTCCATGCGCTACCACAAACGCCGCAAGCATCATTACGATGGCGTCTACAAAGTTCTCGTCTTCAGTACGTTGATGTTGTCAGCCGCGGCGTTTTTGCTGAACATGACACATCAAGGCTTGCTGGGATTTGGCGTTATCGGTCTGGGCGCATTGAGCATGGTGTGGAATTTTTCACACAAGGCGCGTGAGCATGATGTGCTGGTGACACAGTATCAGCAATTGCTGGACACGATCCGCATGACACATGTCACGACACCTGACCATGTCAAACAATGGCGCATGCAACGCATGGCGATTCAAAGCAAAGAACCGCCGATTTTCTGGGCGCTAATGAACGATTGTACGTATGATGTGGCGCGTGCCTGGGACCTGAAACCCAAGAAACGCGGCTGTCCGGCCATGCTGCGGCCGTTGATGCATTGGATCCGATTTTAATTTTTGAGAATTATCGTTCGTTTACTTGGTATCGGCAAAACGGCGGTTGCCCTCAATAACCAATCGCTGCAATGGAAACTGAACTGTGATTGTTGTTCCCTCACCTATAGTGCTGTCAATCGACAATTCCCCGTCGTAATTTTCAACCAGACGTTTTGTCAGTGGCAACCCTAAACCGGTGCCGTTATATTTGCGTGCCAGCGAGCTATCGATTTGACCGAATGGCGACAGCGCTTTGGGAATGTCATCGGGCGCCATACCAATGCCGGTATCGTGAATGCGAATAGCCAACCCTGCCGCGTCCTGTTCCGTACTGATTGTTACCTCACCACCTTCAGGCGTGAATTTAACAGCGTTCGACAAGATATTCGTGATAATCTGACGGAGATGTTTTGTATCAATCCATAAGGGTGGCAAGTTGTTGGCCAAATCGCTATACACTTTGACCTGTGCCATCTGTGCTTTGGGGGCAATGATTTTCAGGCAGGATTGAATGGTGTCATCGACCTGCGTTTCGCGCGGCTGGCCTTCAATCGACCCGGCTTCGGCTTTGGACAGATCCAGAATATCGTTGATCAGCTCCATCAGATGCATGCCGCTGCCATGAATATCATGGATGTATTCAATATATTTCGCACTACCGGCCGGTCCAACCAACCCATCGCGGATCATCTCGGAAAAACCGATGATGGCATTGAGCGGTGTCCGCAATTCATGACTAACGTTGGCCAGAAATTCGCTCTTGCTGCGGTTGGCACTTTCAGCCTGTTGCAAGGCCTGCACCATCATGTGATGCACATCGTGCCGGTGAAATTCCATTTCCAGCCAGCGTGTCACCAGGTGAAAGACCTCATCAATATGCCGACGGCTCTGGCGTGGGATCGGGTGATCATGGGCAATGAACACATGGCCGATAATCTGGTTCTGCCCGTTGCGCACGACATGACCATAATAATAAGCGATTTCGGCATAATGAAACAGCGGATGCACGGTCGTGGCTACATCCAATTCACACCCGCGTTGCGGATGCGCGTAGACCAGCTGACACGGCGTATCCGCCAAGGCATAAATGCGGGGCTCTGCTAAATGGTCTTGTTCCCACAACGCCAGAATAACCGCTTCAGACGGATCAGCTTTATCACGGCGCGCGACACCCGCCCAGCGGCAATCAAATGCGGCGGCCAAGGCTTTGACGGCACGCTCGGCCGCATGATGCGGACTATTGTCAAACACTTCATCATCAGAATGGCTGAGCAGCGATGCCAAAGCCTGTTCGCGGCGTTTGTTCGGCGTAATGTCTGACCAGCTGATCACGGTGCCACCATCGGAGGTAACATGCTCGCTGAGTTCGACCCAATAACCGTTCGCCAGCTCAATCTCGCGTGTACCGTAATTGCGCCGGTGCAGCGACAAACGTTTCTGAATCAAGCTTTCACTGTCACGATTATCGATACTTTGTATCCCACGTTCGAAATTGGCACGGATCAAATCTTGAAACGATGTGCCGGGGACAAGCTTGTCCTGCAAATCCGGGAAGACATCACGGCTTTTATTATTGATGAAAATCAGTTTGTCATCGGGGTCGAAGACGGCAACGCCATAGGGAATCGACTCGATGGTGTCACTAAGCTGCTGTTCGACCAATTCAGCATTGATCGCATTGGCCGCTTCACGCGAGATGTCGCGAATGATGCCGCGCCAGCCTTGAATATTACCGGCATCATCCTGCGTCACTTTGGCTGCAATTTGAATATAAAACGGTTCCGTTTCACCACTGTCGATCACCAGCAAACACGACGGGGCAATTTGGTCGGCGTCGTGCAGGCCGGTTAAAATATGCACCCACTCTTGCCATTCCACACAACAGCTGGCTTGGGTGAAAAGCTCTTTGAGCGGTTGATGCAAAGTGACCTGCATCTGCGGAAAATGGATTTGAAAATCCGGTGACAAATAACGCAACACCGCATTATTGTCACACTCCCAAAACATATCTGGTGATAATTTCAGAAAATCGTCCAGCCGCGCGGTATCAGCTGGCTTGGCTACAGCGCGATTGTGAAACGGGGATAAGGGTGCGGCGTCTGACGTCATTCAAATCGAACAATCTGGTCCAGGTCCCGGAGTGGGAAAGATGCCCCCATTATAAGAGGAAATTGCTCAGGAAGCGTTAAAACTCCCTACAAAGCAATCTATTTTACTATCCAAGAGTATTTACTGAAACGGCACTTCGTTGAATGAGCGCAACTTGCGGCTGTGGAGATCGGCCATGTCCAGGGCGCGTAAGTTTTCCATGGCGCGGATGCCAACCTGGAGGTGCTGTTCCACCCGTTTGCGGTAGAACTCGTCCGCCATGCCCGGCAGCTTGATCTGGCCGTGCAACGGCTTGTCGGACACACACAGTAAGGTGCCATAGGGCACCCGGAAGCGGTAGCCGTTGGTGGCAATGGTGGCCGATTCCATATCCAGCGCGATGGCACGGCTTTGTTTCAAGCGGCGCAACGGGATGCGCTGATCCTGTAACTCCCAGTTCCGGTCGTCGGTCGTCGCCACTGTACCGGTACGCAACACCTGTTTCAAATCAGGGCCAGTGCAGCCTGTGACGTCTGCCACCGCACGCTGCAGGGCAATCTGCACTTCGGCCAGAGCGGGAATGGGAATATCAGTTGGAATATCAGCATCCAGCACATGATCATTGCGCAAATAACCATGCGCCAGCACATAATCACCCAATGCTTGCGTTTTGCGCAAGCCGGCACAATGGCCCAGCATCAGCCAGGCATGTGGACGCAACACGGCGACGTGATCCGTAATATTCTTGGCATTCGACGGGCCAATGCCGATATTGATCAACGTAATGCCGCTGTTGTCGTCACGCAATAAATGATACGCCGGCATTTGCGGCAGGCGCGGCAGAGCTTTGCCTTCGGGCCAATACTGTTCTGGCAAATTGGCATTTGGCGTGATGATATTGCCCGGTTCGACCAAGGCTGTATAAGCCTTGTGATAATCGGTGACGTTTTCAGTGCTTAACTGTGCAAACAGGTTTTTAGCAAAGCGCGCAAATTCATCAACGTAAAACCCGTAATTGGTGAAGATAATAAAATTCTGAAAATAATCGGCATGGGTACCCGTATAATGGCGCAAACGCTGCAAGCTGATATCGGTGCGTGGTGCGGTGAACAGGGATAAAGGCTGTTCCAGCGCATGCACATCATAATCGCCATTGGCAATGCGGTCATCAATATCGGACAGGTTCGGCAGGTCAAAATACAGTGGCAGTTGCGCGATTTTATCTGCGGTCAGTGCGCTGTCGGTATAGCCTAAACCACCGCTGGTGTCGCGCGTGTCCCCACCAAGCGCAAAGTGGATGGGAATCGCCACCGGGCTGACCCCGATCGTAAATGGCACCTTATGGTTTTGCTGCAAAAGTTCCAGCTGTTCCAAGTAATAACGGCCAAACATATCAGGCCGGGTGACGGTTGTCACATAACGGCCAGGTGTTGAGGTATGGCCAAACGCCATACGGGTTTTTACAGGCGTTGCCGCCTGACCGATATCGACACGGATAAAGGGGTAAAACGCCGCGCATTTTGCGCCGGGCAGCGGCTGCCAGTGCGGGTCACCATTGGCAAAACTGGAAAATTCCTGCCGCAGGTAACCAACATTATTCTGATAGATTTTTTCGAGCTGTTTGATGGCGTCGCGCGGATCACTGACTGTAATTTCCTCTTCACCGGGAAGAAAAGAAACCAGTCGGGATGGTGTTTTATCGCTCATGATATAACCGTCTGTGTCTAACGAACAGGGCGAGGTTTTGGCGCGAACGGCGTCATGTTTTCTTTTGCACGCGCACCCGGCGGCAGTTGCAAACGCTGTAACAGCGTGTCCAGGTTTTGACTGGTTTTGACAGCCGGCAACGGCCCATTATGTGCCGCTTTTTTCGGCAGACCCGCCTTGATTTTTTCAGCAATCTTTGCCGGGAAATCAGGATCTTCATGACTGTCGTTTTTCAGCGCCCGATCCCACTGGAAACGCGCTTCGGTTTCACGGCCCACCTGCCAATAAGCATCACCTAGATGATCGTTGATCGTCGGATCAGCTGGCAATTGCTGGACGGATTGCTCCAGCAGCGTCACGGCTTTGATGAAATAACCCAACTGGTACAACACCCACCCAGAACTGTCGGTGATATAGGGGTCTTCCGGGTTCTGGTTATGCGCCCGCGCAATATAGGTATAGGCCTGCTCCAGATTAACGCTCTTATCAGCCCAGGAATAACCCAGATAATTCAACACTTCCGGCTGATCGGGGCTGATCTTCAAGGCCGCTTGCAAGTCTGCTTCTGATTTGTCCGTGTCTTTTAAAGTCTCATAACAAATGGCGCGCGCATAAAACAGGCCCCAGTCTTTTTTAATGGGTGTGGCGATCCCATCAATGATTTGCGTATAAGCCGTTACCGCTTCTTTATATTGTTTATCAGCGCGCAACAAATCAGCCATTTGTGTCAAAATCTGCCGTTTCATACTTGGATCAACGGCCAGCGGTTTCAAGACATCAAGAGCGGCTTGAATATTATTTTCAGCGGCAAATGCATCAGCTTTGCGTAATTGCGCAGTGGCGTAGAACAAGGTGTCTTTTGCAATCAGATCAAACGCGTGACGCGCCTGATCATAATCATGCATGTCCATCGCGACATCACCCAACAGGATGGCAAGCGTTGGATACAGGCGTAACTCCGGTTCCGCGATCCGCGCATAGAGCAGTGCCAAACGACTGGAATTTTCGGATTGCAAGACGGTTGCCAAATCAAACAGGCTGGTCGCATAGCCGCGCGCCGCCGTCATTTTCTCTTTATCAAATGGGAAGGATGCCACGAAATTATCGTATGACACCGGCAACGTCAGTTTGGCATGTAACAGATCGTAAATGCCTTTGAGGGCCGCATCGTCATGCTGACGCGCAAAGAAATTGGCCGCTGCCAAGGCACCACCCAGCGTGAAATTATTGTTCAAAATAGCGCGATAGGTTTTATCAGCCATGTCGATGCGACCTGCTTGTTCCAGCACCAGCGCACGATGCACGATGAATAACCCTTGCAAAGACGGATTTTTCTGTTCGGCCTGATCCAGTTGCGCCAGGGCGGCGTCAAATTTTTTCTGCCCGACTAGCAGCCAGACTTGCGCCAATGGCTTGGTAAACTGGCCAAACCCGTCAGCGCGTAATTTTGTCGCCAATTGCGTGGCCGTGTCCCAGTTTTCATTATCAAACGCATCGCGCAATTGCAGCAGCACGGAAAATTGTCCAGTTGCCGTTTGCTCAAGGTTCGGCAGCGCCTTGGCCAGACGCAAGGCGGTATCATGATCCCCGGCGCCAATAGCGACTGGCAAAGCGCGCTCTGCCAAGTAAGCGGCAATCGTCTCATCCGGTGCGGCTTCGATAGCCTCCTGATAGGCCTTGTTAGCCGTTTCCAGATCGTCATTGCCCACGGCCACGCGCGCTGCCAGATATTGCCCTGCCGATGATGGCGGCCAGATCGGCAGGCTCATCACATCGACGCCGGCCTGTTGCAACGTTTTCTGTTCCAGACGCGTTGCCCGCTTCTGGATTTTATCACACCCGCTGACAGACGCAGCAAGCGTCAGAGCCAGAGCGGCACAAACGACGGGACGATTAAAGCTAGACATAAAATTAAACACGGGAACCCCGATTGGATACGCAATAACAGCCTTTATAACATGCCATTAAATCGTGCAGATGTTAAGGATGATTGAAAGAGTGGGGAAAGGGCGGCAAAAACATTCCTCTCCCCTTGTATTTCAGGGGCTTGGCTTGTCGCCCCAGCTGACATCCAATGACGGCAGACCAACTGTATCAAAACGGCTGTAGACATTGCGTACCTGCATCTCGTCAGTGCCAGGTTTAGTAATTCCCCATTTGACACCATATTCAAAATCAAAGCCAAGTCTTTTGGCAACAGCAATTGACGCTAAATTTTCGCTATTGGCTTCAATAGAAAGTTTTTTTAAGTTTAGAATATCAAAACTATATTGTGTTAGGGCATTGACCCATTCCGTCACATATCCTTTGCCTTGTTCCGACTGGCGACACCAATAGCCCATATGCAGGATCGGTGTGGCAAACTGGTTCAAAAAATGAAAGCCTGTCGAACCAATCAGACGCCCATTATGATTAAAAACAATCAACATCAAATCTTCGCGGGCCATGAATTTTGCTGCTTGTTTGCGCATCATTGCCTCTTCGATGTGAGGGTTTGATGCATGATGCGCCCAACCCAGCCATTCCTTATTACTTTCTAAAGTTTCTATTTTTGCTTCATGAAAGGCAGCACCCATACCCGCCGCTGGTGGCGTTATCAGCAAACGCGGCGTTCGAATAGGCATAGGCAGATCACGTAAAATCAAGTCAGGCATCATGTGTAATCTCCTTGAAATTTAATCAAGAAATGGCAATCCATAAAACGGATAGATCAAATCAAATTGTCATTTAGAAAATAAGAACGATGGCCTAACGGCCATTAGACCCTTTGCCAGCGCAGCGTCCGTTATCACGGCGAGCCTTCACGCGTACAGCTTTGGGCTGCGCTTGCAGCGCCGAAGCGGCTGCAACAGTGATCAGTAGTGTGGTTAAAACGATCAGCATTTATTCAGTGTAGCAAAGCCGGATAAAAATGTCAAAGTTTTTCTGTAAGGGGAGCATAAAGCTAAATAAAAGATTAAATCACATGCCCGTGTAACGCGGCCCCTCGCCGCCTTGCGGTGGGACCCAGTTGATATTTTGTGTCGGGTCTTTGATGTCGCAGGTTTTGCAATGGACACAGTTTTGCGCATTGATCTGCAGACGTGGCGCTTTGTTCAAACCGCTATCATCCGGCGCATCATAGACAATTTCATACACCCCCGCCGGGCAATAACGGCTTTCCGGCGAGTCGTAGGTTTTCAAATTCACGTCAACGGCCACAGCCGGATCTTGCAATTGCAAATGCACCGGCTGGTCTTCAGTGTGATTGGTATTCGAAACATAAACGCTCGACAGCCGGTCGAAGGTTAACACGCCATCTGGTTTGGGATAGGTAATTTTCGGCATTAATGCTGCCGGTTGCAACGCCTTGTGATCGGCGTGATGGCGCAATGTCCATGGGCTGAAACCTTTGGTCACGGTTTCCCAAGCCGCATTCACCAAGCCCCGCCACAAGCCCCGCTGAAAACCGGGGCGAATATTGCGTACGGCATGCAGCTCTTTGTACAGCCAGGATGTTTTAAATAATGTTTCGTAATGGGTACAAGGCCGCACAGCCGCATTCTCTTCGCCTAAATGCCGATATAATGCTTCAGCGGCCAGCATGCCGGATTTCATGGCCGTGTGCGTCCCTTTGATTTTTGGCACGTTCAAAAACCCTGCACTGTCACCGATCAATAAGGCTCCTGGCACGGCCAATTGTGGCAGACCTTGCAGACCACCCTCAACCAATGCCCGCGCGCCGTACGATATGCGGCGGCCGTTTTTCAACACCGCTGCAATCGACGGATGCGTTTTCCAGCGTTGCATTTCTTCAAATGGCGACAGATGCGGATTGGCGTAATCCAGACCTGTCACAAACCCCAACGACACCTTGTTATCACCGTAATGATACAGCCACGATCCGCCATAGGTTTTGGTATCCAGCGGCCAGCCGATGCTGTGCAGCGTGTGACCGGGCTTATGCTGCTCCTTGGGAATGTCCCAAATCTCTTTGATACCCAAGCCATAAGTTTGCGGTGCATCTACAGAGCGCAAATGAAACCGCTTGATCAGCTGCTTGCTCAAGCTGCCATGGCACCCTTCCGCCAGCACCACTTGCTTGCTGTGAATTTCAACGCCGGGTGTGAAGCGGGTCGTTTTCTCGCCGTGCTTATCGATACCCAGATCACCGGTCGCAATACCGGCCACCTGATTATCAGCGCCGAATAATAATTCTGTCGCGGCAAAGCCGGGAAAAATTTCAACGCCCAAACTTTCTGCCTGTGTCGCCAGCCATTGGCCAAATTTACCAAGAGAAATAATAGAGTTACCATGATTGCGCATGAACGGCGGCGTTGGCAGACGGAACGCTTTGGTACGTGTCAGAAATAAAAACCGGTCGCTGACAACGGGATCACGCAACGGCGCGCCCTTGTCTTTCCAGTCCGGAATCAGTTCATTCAATGCACGCGGTTCCAGAACGGCGCCCGACATCAAATGCGCGCCGACCGCCGATCCTTTTTCTACAATGCAAACGCTTAAGTCTTTGTTCTCGGCTTGCGCGATTTGCTTCAAACGAATGGCACAACTGAGGCCAGCCGGACCCGCACCGACGATCACCACATCATACGGCATCACATCACGATCAACGCGAAACGGTCCTGTCTCTAGCATCTGTATCATGGCAACCTCACACAAGAACAAAGCTGATCATAGCACGGCAAACGTCAAACAAACCTTGCCAAACGACAGCATCTTTTATGGCACTGCACCATGATCCTTAAAGGAAATCTAGAGACTCTGTGGCCTACAATGAACGGATAAGGATAAAAACATGAACAAGATGTTTACGGATTATAATGATGGTGGCCCTAAAATCGGCCTGGCGTTGGGCAGTGGTTTGGCGCGCGGCTGGGCGCATATCGGTGTGATCCGTGCCTTGGTCAAACATGGTTTTAAACCGGATATTGTCTGCGGCACGTCAATTGGTGCTTTGGTTGGCGGGGCTTATTGCATCGACCGGCTGGACGCACTGGAAGATTGGGCACGCTCCCTCAACCGCCTCAAAGTCGCCAGCTATCTGGATATCAAATTTTCTCGCGGTGGGCTGATCAGCGGCAAACGCTTTCAAAATTTGATGCGCGACCAATTTGGTGATGTGAACATTGAAGACATGGATCTCAAATATGTGGCGGCTGCCGCGGATATGATTACCGGCCATGAAGTCTGGTTGCGCAGTGGTGATTTGATCTCCGCTATGTCGGCATCCTTTGCTTTGCCTGGCGTCTTTCCGCCCGTCAAATACGGCAATAAATTACTGGTCGATGGCGCCTTGGTGAACCCGGTGCCGGTCTCAGCCTGTCAGGCCTTGGGTGCCAACATGATTATTGCTGTCAATTTAAATGGTGACATCGTCGGCAAGGTACGCAAAAGCGGCCACAGCGTGCCAACGGTTGCCGGCTTTGACCCAAAACTGCAACAGGACGGTTCAACCAGTGCCAAACTGGCGAAACGCATTTTCAAACGCGATGATGAATCGCCATCCTTGTTTGGCGTCATGTTTTCGTCGCTCAATATTATTCAGGACCGTCTCGCGCGCTCCCGCCTTGCTGGTGAACCGCCGGATGTCTATATCGCCCCGCGCATCGGCCATGTTGGCCTGCTGGAATTTGAAAAAGTCGACGAAATCATCCGCGCCGGTGAGTTGGCCGTCGAAGCCATGCTGCCGCAACTACGCGATGCCTGGCAAGTTTTGTGCGTTGATGGCTTCGCCGATCATGGGCCGACACCTGAAGGTGCGACTTAACTATCTATCATCTTTCACAATTTACCTGTTGACCTGTTTTTGGTATGGTGCTGTCACATTTGCTTAAAACAGGACAGTCCATGAAAAACTACGTCATCTGCATGAAATGGGGAACACTTTATGGCCCGGAGTATGTGAATATTCTCAGTGCCATGGTGAAACGCCATTTGACCGTCCCTTATACTTTCCTCTGCTACACCGATGACACAACGGGCGTAGCACCGGGCATTGAAACGCGTGCCATTCCGGATATGCCATTGGGGTCGGCCGCCAGCTTTTCCGGCTGGCGCAAGCTGATTTCCCTCTCGCCGCAAATGGGCTTGGAGGATGGCAGCACAGTCTTATTCCTCGATGTCGATCTGGTGATCACCGATAATATTGATGGCTTCTTCACTTATAAACCGGGTGAATTTTGTATTATCGAGAACTGGACGCAACTGGGCCAGGGTATCGGCAATTCGTCCGTCTACCGCTATCAAGCGAACACACATGCGGATGTCTTCGACCATTTCTGCACCCATTACGAACAGGTCTATAAGGACTACATCAATGAGCAGGAATATCTGACCAAGATGGTGGCTAAAACTAACAAAGTCTCGTATTGGCCGGAGACTTGGTGCCGCAGCTTCAAACGTCACAGCCTGCCATCCCGTCTATTACGCTATTTCGTGCGTCCAGCGTTACCGGACGGCTGTAAAATTCTGGTCTTTCACGGCCCGCCAAAACCCGTTGACGCTGCTAATGGCGTCTGGCCGCAAAAGGGCAAATACTTACGCGCCGCGCCTTGGCTGCTCGATCACTGGCACGACCGGGCCGCGTAAACACACGGCTTAAAGCGTCTTTAACCCCTGGCCCGTTAACCTTGTAAGAGAACGGCAAAAGGGTTGATGATATGGCGAAAAAAATTCTGGTCACCGGCGGTGCCGGCTTTTTGGGGTCGCATCTGTGCCGTTGTCTGCTGGATCAGGGTCATCAGGTTACCGCGCTCGATAATTTTTACACTGGCCATCGCCGCAATCTGGCTGGCATCATCGACCACCCGCATTTCACGTTACATGACCGATCGGTATTGGAGCCCATTGATTTCGTCGGTGACGAAATTTACAACATGGCGTGTCCCGCCTCCCCACCGCATTATCAGCGCGACCCAATTTATACGTGGAAAACCAGTGTCATCGGTGCGATGAATGTGTTGGATGCCGCCGAAAAAACCGGCGCTAAAATCCTGCAAGCCTCGACATCAGAGATATATGGCGATCCGGAAGTCCATCCACAACCGGAAGCTTACTGGGGTCTGGTCAATCCAATCGGTATTCGCTCCTGTTATGATGAAGGCAAGCGTGCTGCCGAAACTCTTGTTATGGATTACAATCGCACCCGCGGCGTTAACACCCGACTGATCCGCATTTTTAACACCTATGGCCCGCAAATGGACCCCTATGATGGACGCGTCGTGTCAAATTTTATCTGTCAGGCGTTACGTGGCGATAATCTCACCATGTATGGCAATGGCACCCAAACGCGTTCCTTTTGCTATGTGGATGATTTGGTCACCGGCATTATTGCCTGCATGGATGCGTCGGACGATTGCAATCAACCCGTTAATCTGGGCAATCCCGTTGAATTTACGATGCGCGAATTGGCTGAGAAAATCCTGGGCAAGATCGACACAGCATCAAAAATTATCTACCAGCCCTTGCCGGCTGATGATCCAAAACAACGCCGTCCGGATATTACCCGCGCGCAGACAGTTTTGAACTGGCAACCCATGGTCAATCTCGAAGCCGGCCTTGATAAAACAATTCCTTGGTTTGCCAGCCTGATACGCTAATTAAGCATAATTAGGCAATGCTTTAAACGTTTCTTGGCGAGAAATTAAAGTCTTTCTGGTGGTATGGATCACGTCGTTTTGTTTTTGCTGATGAGTCGTCTCGATGAGCACGTTACCCGATAGTTTCCGTTTGATCTTTCAGGATTCGCCTTTGGGCGTTGCGGTGGTGCTGCAAACGGGCGATGGCGCATTGGACAACGCCATGCTGCTTTACGCCAACCCGGTTATGCTGCAGATCATGGCGCACAAAAGCCCGGATAATTTTGATTTTGTCAGCGTGATCCGTGATTTTTGTACGGATGAAGACGGTCATTCCCTGTTGCCATTGGCTAGAGATCCCAATGACATGAAATCGATTTTCGTGCGCATTTCTTTGCCTGATGACAAATCGATGTGGGTCGAAGTCCGCGCCCAGCCAACCAGCATCATGGGTGAAAGCGCACATTTTTTCTGGTTCACCGATGTCACGGAAACCAAGGAACTGGAAACCATCGCCCGTCGTGAAGCGGCGGCGGCGGATGCTGCGGCACAGGCGAAATCTGCATTTCTGGCGACTATGAGTCACGAAATTCGCACGCCGATGCAAACGATTTTTGGCCTGCTGGAACTCATGAAGGAAGAAGAATCCATTCCGCGCATGCTGGAAATGGTGGGTGGCGCGCAGGCGTCGGCCAATGGCTTATTGAGTATTCTTGACGACATCCTTGATCTGGCCAAAGTTGATGCTGGCAAGATGGAATTGGATATGTTTGAGGTACCGATCCGCTTGCTGCTGAATGGCTTGGTCGAGTCGATGGATGCCAGACGGCGTGAGAATAAGCTGTATCTCAATGCCGTGTTTAGCGATGCTGTGCCGGACATTGTGATCTGCGATCCGAAACGCCTGCGCCAGATCCTGACCAATCTCATCAGCAACGGGTTGAAATTCACCGAAACGGGTGGTGTCACCATCCGTGTCACGACAAGTGCAAAATATATCACAACGGACAGCACGCATGTGCCATTGCGTTTCGAAATCATCGACACCGGCGTTGGCATGACGCACGACACCGCCAGCCGCTTGTTTCAGCCTTTTACACAAGCCGACAACAGCACGACGCGCAAATTCGGCGGCACAGGATTAGGATTGTCGATTGCGCACCGCATGGTTGAATTGATGGGCGGACAAATCGGTGTGGCCAGCCAGTTGAATAAGGGCGCAACATTCTGGTTTGAAATTCCAACACTGATTACCGAAGCCCATACCGTTGTCGAATTGCCGGATCTGACGGGGATTAGTGTATTGGCTGTCGACGATAATCCGAATGGCCAGCATGATGTCCATGTCGCGTTACAACACATGAAAGCGGATGTCATCAGCGTGAACAGCGCGGCAGAAGCGATTGCATTAGCTGTAAAACGACCTTTCGATGTGGCGCTGATTGATTATGGCCTGCCTGGCATGGACGGTCTACAGGTCATGAAAAAACTGCATGAACTGCGTCCATTTATCGGCCTGATTTTATATACGGTCAAAAATGATTACGCTTTGTTGCAGGCGTGCAAGTTTATGGGCGCAAAATATCTGGAAAAACCGACCAGTCGTTTCAGTATTGGCGAAGCGGTCAAGGGTGCCGCGAAACGTGTCCGCCCGATGTCGGCAAAGCCACAAAAATTATTGGTTTGCGAAGACAATGAATCGGTACGTGACATTATTCAGCGGCAACTGGCCAAGCTGGATCTGACCGCCGATTTTGTTGAAAATGGTCAGCAAGGTCTGGATAAAATTCAAGCTGGTGAACACACGGTGATTATTACAGATCTGCACATGCCGGTCATGGATGGCTATGGCCTGGTCAAAGCCATCCGTGCGCATGAACAGCAACAACTGGATAACGGAAACGCGGTTGACCGTCTGCCAGTTATCGCCATGACAGCCGATGTGCAATTGGTGCATCAACAGGTTTATCTGGAACATGGGTTTGATGAATGCTTGCTAAAGCCGGTCAGTGTTGGGCAATTACGGCAATTATTGATCCGCTGGGGCGTAATTGCTGAAACCAGTTCTGATGCAATTACACCTGATGCAACTGCTGACAAATCTGTGAAGCCGCCTCCTGTCAATGAGACACATTTTGGTGTCGACAGCAGCATGCCGGTTTTCGATCGGGTTTTGGCTGCACAACAATTTGGTGCCTTTGATCATGATGCGATCGACATGGTCAAAATGTTTGTTCAGATGTCGCAAACCCATATCGACCAAATGCATACAGCTTACACCGAACGCGACTGGAACAAGCTCAAAAACATCGCGCACTCTCTCAAGGGCGCCGCGCGATCCGCCTGCTGTTTACACCTGGGCATGATCGCAGAAAATCTGCAACAGGATGCTATCCATCAGGTTGTGACGGAAGCGCATATGCGTCACTTGCAAGACGGCTTTACACGTACCGCTTACATGGCGGATCATCTGACCTTGTAAGTTCTGCTTACTGCGCTGTCCAGCCGCCATCGATCGATTGCAGTGAACCGGTGATGTTTGCTGCTGCATCGCTGCATAAGAAAACGGTCAAATCGGCCACTTGCTCGACGGTTGTAAAATGCTTTGTTGGTTCAGCTGCCAAAATCACATCTTTGACCACTTGCTCCGGCGTCATGCCGCGCGCTTTGGCGGTATCGGCGATTTGCCCTTCGACCAACGGCGTTTTCACATAGCCCGGGCAAATCGTATTCACCGTAATATTCTTCTCGGCCACTTCCAAAGCCAGGGTTTTCCCAAGACCGGCCAAACCATGCTTCGCCGCGACGTAAGCGGATTTAAATGGCGAGGCGACCAGCGAATGCGCTGACCCCATGTTGATCACACGGCCCCAGCCCTGTTGCTTCATCATCGGAATAGTCAGGCGCAACACATGGAACGCCGCGACCAAATTCAATTGAATGATCAACTCCCACATATCGGGTGGAAATTCATCGAGCGGTGCGACATGCTGAATACCGGCATTGTTGATGACGATGTCCACACGGCCAAATGTATCCTTTAATGTTTTGACCAGATCTTCAATCTGGTCGACCTTGGTCAGATCAGCACCATGAAATGCAATCTGTGGCGCGCCGGCATCCTTGATCTCTTGCTGCGCCTTGGCAATGTCTTCCGGCTTGCCCAGACCGTTGATCATGATGGAGGCACCCTGCGCTGCCAGAGCTTTGGCAATACCAAGCCCGATGCCGCTGGTCGACCCGGTGACGAGGGCGACTTTGCCGTCCAGAATTTTATCCTTAAATGGCATTGTCTGCTCCTGCTGGTCTGGTTTAAATCGACGCGATCTTTATATTTCAGCCGATGCGCACTTTTTTCAAGCCCCCACCCGTCGAATCCAAGACGTTATGCGATGACCCGGACTGCAACCTGCCCGGCCTCTACCGTGCACCAAAGTCGCGCGACAATCTGCGTGATTATCATCATTTTTGCCTGGATCATGTGCGTGAATACAATAAAAAATGGGATTACTTCAAGGATTACGAAGAAGACGCGATTTATGCCCATATGCGCGACGCGGCCATCGGTGAACGGCCCACCTGGCCGGCCCATAAGCCCAATTTTGAGCAGACCATCAAACGGGCGGCCAATTTTTGGGGTGCCGCGTTTGACTTGAAGGCCGAACAGAAAAAAGCTGAGGAGCAGGCGTTAAAAAGCCCGGTTCGTGAGGCATTCAAGGCGCTTGGCCTGACTTTTGATGTCGATTTTACAGCGGTAAAACAGAAATTTCGCCAGTTGGTCAAGAAATATCATCCTGACGCCCGGCCAGACGACCCGCGCGCGACCGAGAGATTTAAGATCATTACAGCAGCTTATATCACACTAAAAGAACATTTTCGTTTATGAGATCGGGAGTGGCTACACCTGACGCACAGACTTTAGTTAGACATATTTTCATTTACACGCTTTTTTTTAGGTGCTGAAACGGCTAGGCTTGAGTCTAAGTTCATTTCAAGATTCCGGCATTTATGAGCAAAATTTACAAACCGACCCCGATTAGCGGCTTTCCCGAATGGTTGCCTGAAACCCGCGCCTTGGAATTGCAATGGCTGGACCACATCCGCCGCGTGTTTGAGTCCTATGGATTTTGCAGCATCGAGACCCCGGCGGTCGAAGCCTTGGATGTCTTGCTGGCCAAGGGCGAAGTCGAAAATGAGATTTACACCCTGCACCGTTTGCAGGCCGACGAAAAAGATAAAAGCGACGCGCGATTGGCCTTGCGCTTTGACAACACGGTGCCGTTTGCGCGTTACACCGCACAACATTTCAATGAGCTGAGCTTTCCATTCAAGCGTTACCAGATACAAAAAGTCTGGCGCGGTGAACGCCCGCAGGAAGGCCGCTATCGTGAATTTTACCAGTGCGATATCGACGTTATCAACCCGGAAAATCTGCCGCTGCATTTCGATGCCGAAATTCCGGCTGTCATCGATGAAATTTTGCAGGCGTTGGAACTTCCGGCTTATACCATTTACATCAACAACCGCAAAATTTTGTTGGGCTATATGGAAGGCTTGGGCCTGACCGATCAGGCCGCCAGCGTCCTGCGCATCCTCGACAAGCGTGACAAAATCGGTGATGCCAACGTTATGGCTGAACTGACACAAAAACTAAGCTTAAGCGAGACTTTGGCGCAGCAATCGTTAGCCTTGGCCAAAATTCGCGGCAATGATATAAATGTTATTACACAAGCCAAAGCCTTGGGCGTCAGCAACCCAATGTTTGAAGACGGCCTCACCGAATTGGCCTATGTGTTGAATTCGTTACAAGGCCATGTCGGCAATCGCGTAATGGCTGATCTGTCTATCGTGCGCGGCCTCGATTACTACACCGGCACCGTCTATGAGACCAAATTCAACGATTATCCGGAAATGGGAACGATTGTCGCCGGTGGCCGTTATGACGATCTGGCTGGCAGCTATATCAACAAAAAACTGCCCGGTGTCGGCATTTCGATCGGCGTGACCCGTTTGCTGGGTATTTTGCTGGCGCGCAGACTGGTGCAGCCTATTCGTGCCGGGCGTACCGATATTTTGATCACGGTTTTCGACGATGCGCAACGCGCCGACGCCCTCGCCCTGGCGCAACACTTGCGTCAACGCAAATTCAATATCGAGGTTTATCATTCAGCGACCAAGCTGCAAAAGCAAATGTCCTATGCCGATAAAAAACAAATTCCGTATGTGTGGTTCCTGCCCAACGCCGACCAGCCGCAACATCAGGTCAAAAATATGACGAGCGGCGAACAAATGGTTGCTGATCCACAACACTGGCAGCCGGCTATATGACAGCTCTGCGGCTGATCATTGAAAACCATCCGGTCTGGCAAACGCCCGTTACCGATGACCATCTGACGCACGCACCGTTACCCGCACCCAGCCAAATGATCTACACATTATTGGGACGACGCGGTGTACGTTGGCACACCATCGTGCCGCGTATTGATCAGATGCCAGACGCGATTCACGCTATGGACAGTGCTAACCGCAGCCAGCTCTTTGACCGAGTCGTCGTGGCCAAAGCCTATGCCGTGGCCGGTCAGCCCTCCAGCAATTGGGATACCTTTGTCTGTGCTGTGCCGTACACGACGGTTAATCTATTACCAACCCGATCTTTTGGCGACATGCTGGCACGTGCCGAACGTCGGCAAAGCGAGACCAGCGAGACCGTTGCAGAAACGGTTTCCCTGTCACCGCCGGCCTCGCTGACGCTTGCCAAAACAGACGCCAGCCTGTGGTTGCTGATCCTGCTCGCCGTCGGCCTTTGGTCGCATGCCGCTCCGGTTTTGTGCGGCGTTGCCCTGCTGTGCTTGCTGGAAATGCTGTATCAGACCAAATTAGTGGATCGTCTCATCCCGCTTGGCCAGTATAAGCTGGTGCAAACCGGGCGGTTTTACCTTTATTCCCTGTGTGCCGGCTTGATCGCCATCCCGTTGCTGGCCAGAGTCATGCTGCAATTATTGGACGATTTAAACCCTTAAACCGCTTTCCATCACGGTATCCCTGTGGCAAAATTGCGGCATGAAAAAATTCCTCCTTGGTCTCCTCTCTGTCGGTGCGATTGGTCTCTTTTTGGGCCTCGCTGTTGTGTTCTATGTCGTGCACGAATTTTCGCGCGACCTGCCCGATTACCGGGTGCTGGCGCATTACGAACCACCGATCTCCACCCGTGTGCATGCCAGTGACGGACAGCTGACCGAAGAATTTGCGACCGAACAGCGCGTGTTCGTTCCCGTCGACGCCATGCCGAAAAAAGTCAAACAGGCGTTTTTGTCTGCCGAAGACCGCAATTTTTACACGCACCCCGGCATCGACGCCTTTGGCATTGGCCGCGCTATTTTGACAAACCTGCGCAATCACGGCGACAAACGCCCGGTCGGTGCCTCGACCATCACACAACAAGTAGCCAAAAACTTTTTGCTGACGAACGAGGTCAGCTACAAACGTAAAATTCGCGAAGTGATTATTTCGTTTCGCATGGAAAAAACGTTTTCCAAAGACAAAATTCTGGAACTTTATTTAAACCAGATTTATCTGGGCAAAGGCCGTTATGGGGTGGCTGCCGCAGCCCTCGGTTATTTCAACAAATCACTCGACGAACTGGATATCGGTGAAATCGCGTATTTGGCCACATTACCAAAAGCGCCGAATAATTATCAGCTCGATGTGCACCCCGAAGCCGCAAAAATCCGCCGCGATTGGGTGATTGGCCGTATGCAGGAAGATGGTTATATCACCCGCGAAGAGCGCGACGCCGCTCAGGCCGAGCCGATTACCCTGCACCCGCATATCGCCCTCGAAGGCGTTGATGCGCGTTATTTCAACGAAGATGTGCGCCGTTTCATCATCGACAAATATGGCGAGGCGGCTTTGTATCAGGGTGGCCTGTCGGTGCGCAGTACACTTGACCCGACCTATCAAAAATTTGCGGCCAATGCATTGACCAAAGGCTTAACCGCCTATGACCGCCGTCACGGCTGGCGCGGCGCGATTAAAAACCTGCCTGACATCACCGTTGAAAACTGGCAGGAACAATTAAAAACAGTCACACCACCGAATGGGATTAAAAACTGGACGATGGGCGTTGTTATTTCCGTGTCTGCTGATAAAGCGACGGTTGGCTTAACGACAGGTAAGACCGATACGCTCACCGCCAGCGGGATGAGTTGGACCGGTGCCAAAGCTGTATCGGAGAAACTGAAAAAGGGCGATGTCATTCTGCTGGATCACAATGATAAAAAATCAGACAGTAAATCAGAATGGGTATTGCAACAAATTCCCAAAGTGCAAGGGGCCATTGTCGTGCTTGATCCGCACACCGGTCGTGTTCTCGCAATGCAAGGTGGCTATGATTACAGCATGAGTGAATTTAACCGCGCGAGCCAAGCGTTGCGCCAGCCGGGATCGTCATTCAAACCGTTCGTATATCTGGCCGGTCTCAACGCCGGTTTTACCCCGGCCAGCTTGATTTTAGATGGTCCGATTTCCTTGAGCCAGGGGCCGGGTCTGGCGATGTGGCATCCGGGAAACTACGAAAAAGATTTTTATGGGCTGACCACTATGCGGCGCGGTCTGGAGCATTCGCGCAATTTGATGACCGTGCGTCTGGCGGATTATATCGGCATGAAAACCGTGTCCGATTTCGCGCATCGTTTTGGCATCTACGATAATCTGCCAACCTATATTTCCTATTCGCTGGGCAGTGGTGAAACCACGTTGCTGCGCATGGCGAACGGCTATGGCATGATTGTTAATGGTGGCATTCCCATTACACCAACCTTGATCGACCGTGTGCAGGACCGTCATGGCGTCACGTTATACCGGCACGATCCGCGCAGCTGTGACAATTGCGGTGGACGCCTGCCCTGGAAAGAGCAAACTGTGCCGATGGTCGACGACAAACGCCAACCGATCGCCGACCCGCGCACGCTGTATCAAATGGTGTCAATGTTAGAGGGTGTCGTCCAACGTGGCACCGGTCAGGCCGCATTCAAAGGCGTCGGACGTCCATTTGCCGGTAAAACGGGTACGACGAATGATTTTAAAGATGCGTGGTTCGTTGGTTTTACACCCGATCTGGTCATTGCTGCCAATGTCGGATTCGATGACCCGAAAACACTGGGCAAAGGTCAAACGGGAGCCGCTGTTGCAGCACCGATTGTGCGCGATTTCATGGATAACGCATTGAAAAATGTACCACCAATTCCATTTCGTGTTCCCGAAGGGTTGTTGATGGTCAAGATTGACCATGGCGGCAAGATAGCCGACCCAACTGACCCAAACAGTTTGTGGGAAGCGTTTTTGCCGGGAACGGAACCAGGCGAACATGATCTCGTCTTGGATAACCAAGGTCTCCGGAATAGCTCTGTCGCCGTTGACCCAAGCGTTCTATACGGCGGCAATGGTGATGAGGGGTTGAACTCCAATCCGAACAGTGAGTCAGCCGGCGGCGATCAACGCTTGCCAGTTGATGCTGACCCAACCCTTGGTACCGGTGGGTTGTATTAACATGGCAAACAATGATGCAAACGATCCGTTGGATGTGTTGATCAAAACCATGTCGCGCTTACCGGGTTTTGGTCCGCGGTCGGCGCGCCGTGCCGCGTTGCATCTGTTGAAAAAGCGCGAACAATTGCTGATGCCGCTAGCTAATCAAATGCTGACAGCCTCGGAACAAATTAAAACCTGTCATATCTGTGGCAATTTGTCGCTGCATGATCCATGTTTAATTTGCACCGATCCAAAACGCCTGCAAACCGTCATTTGCATCGTCGAGGATGTCGACGATATCTGGGCCATGGAACGCACGGCGGCCTATGAAGGGGTCTACCATATTTTAGGCGGTACGCTGTCTGCTTTGGATGGCATCCGCCCAGACGATTTACGCATCCCGCAATTGTTGCGCCGCTTGCAGGATGCCACCCATGCGGAATCCCAGACCAATGGCCAGCCGGTCAGTGAAATTATTCTGGCCCTCTCGACAACGGTCGACGGACAATCCACGGCCTATTATATCGCTGATCAATGCGCCGCTTTAAACCTGCCGCACGAGCTCAGAATCACCCGCCTTGCCCAAGGTATCCCGATTGGCGGTGAACTGGATTATCTGGATGAAGGCACATTGACGCTAGCGTTGCAGAGCCGTGGCAATCTTTAGTGATTAAACACAATCTGCCCACTCATTCCCGTGATCTCCAACGCCGTACGAAACCGTTCGCGGATGCCGGTTTGCATGGTGGCATCCAGTGGCTGCGCCGTTTGTAAATTCAAATCGAGCTGCTGCTTCCACACCGTACCCTGCATATGCAGGTCGCCGAGTGTGGCGGTAGGAACATCCACGGTAAAATGGGTGCGGGTGTTTTTCTGGCGCTCCTGTGCGTCTGTTTCGCGTTCGCCGCCTTCAGGGAAATCACGGCGCACCTGCCACACCATTTTCGCCATCTGTTCCGGCAAGATCAGCGGCAGGACAAAGCGTTGCGCTTCGGGCAATGCCGGGTCCATCACGCGCCCGGCAGAGGTTGCAAAATCGCTGACCAGTTTCGCCAGCATATCCTGTTTGCCACCGTCGCGCAGCGCATCGGCGGCTTTGTCACCCAGCCAGCCATTGACGGAATTACGATTGAGACCGTGCAGCATCAACACAATGCTGGCCCCCAGTCTATCGGGCTGCAACATATTCGGAATTAAAGTTTGCACCAGATTTTGCCAGGTGCTGGAAACGGTTGGATCGCTGCCCTTATTCGCAAATAACTCATTCAGGCACGGCCATTCAAACACGCTGGCGGGCATCGCTTTGCCGGCTGGCCATAAAGGTAATGCACCAAGCGGCCCGGTTACCGTCACCGGGTGCGGGTTCGCCACGGGCTGCCAGAAAATCACAGTTCCCGGCAAGAGCGGTGCCGTGCCACCCAAGACAGTCGACGTATTGCTGAACAGCAAACCATAAGGCGAGAACAGCACCGGGTTGCGATTGCCGTTGCCGGGCAAGACCAATGTTGGAATAACGGATGCATCATTGCGTTGTTGTTGCAGGCTTTTAAATTGTGCCATCAATTGCGACAAACCGCTTTGCGCCGCGCCACCTGTCTGCCCCGGTTTTTGCAGGCCCAGCATATTCAACAATAAAAACGGCGCCTGTCCATCGGCGGCACTTTGCCCTTGCATCGCATTTTGCCAGACTTGCAGCAAGCTTGTCCCCGGTGGAAACGTGAATGACATCATTATTGGAATTACAAAAGCAGGTGCGTTTGCTTGCGTCGCTTCCTGAATGGGAACGATAACACTCTTTTGTAAGGCATCTTTCAACTGGTCAATTTTCCCTAGTAAATTCGATGGCAACTTTGCTTTCAACCAGGCACCGGCTTGTTCGGTTGCTTGTTTCGCGGCAGGGCCCACAGCATCCTGCAACGTTTGCGTGAAACCTTGAATCGATTGTGTGATTTTCGACAGGCCAAGCGGTGCAAAGCTGCTGGCATCTTCGGGCGGCAAACCGGCAAACAAAAAGTCGTTTTGCAATTGCGGTGGCAACATATCCATCTCGCGCAACAATTGCGTCAAGGCAAAAAACTTGGCGACACCTTCATTGATCGCCGGGGGCAATGTTGTGACCGGTGCGGCACGTCCGGGTTCCAATGGTGTGCCAGGGTTATAGACATCCCGCAAGACATGCAATAATTCCGTTGGATCATCCGGTATCTCCACCGGTGCCAGTTGCCCGCGCCAATACGGTTGTGGCAAAGGTTCAGCCTGATCAATCGGCGCTATATGTGGCGTCAGGCGTGGTGACAACGGCACATTATACACTGGTGATACCGGATTGCTGATGGCCAGATTATCGACCGGTGACAACCGCACCGCTTGCGCCTGCAACTGTTCCGGGTCGAGGCGCAACATCACGACCTGGCCGACATTCAAGGCCGAATTTGTCTTGATAATAAAGGCGCCATCAGGCGTTTTTAACGTTGCATTCTGGCCTTGCTGCGCAATGACTTCAGCTAGAATACGCCCAGCCTGACGTGCATTGGTGGCTGTGTCCAGCACCTCTTTCGGCATGCTGACGATGACCGCCTGCCCTAAATCAAGCGCACTGCTGCTCGCTGTCGGTGCAGCAGAGGCAGGCATCGCCCCTGTTTTGTTGTTCACTGAGGGGACATCACCGCTCATATCTTATCCATTGCTGGAGAGTGGTGGTGCTGTATCCGTCAAATTCAAAATATAATTGGCAATAATCTCGATATCGAACGCCGCTGTGCTGTTTGGATAACGCGTCAAGAGCGGCGTTTGGTTGCGGATCGATTCCGGTATTTTCTTGTCATGCCGGATAATACCGGCCAAGGGTGGCCGGATTTTCAGGAAATTCTGGCAGACTTTGCTGATCGTTTGATAGACGCGTTCGCCATCGGCTTTTTGCTCTACATTATTGACAATGATATGAATGCTGTCGGCAAGCCCAGCCATATGCGTCAATTTGATATAGGCATAGGCATCGGTCAACGACGTCGGTTCCTCATTGACGATAATAAGCGTATGTTTTGCCGCACCTGATAAAATCCGCGTTGTCCGGTCAATACCCGCACCCAGATCAATGATCACGCGGTCGTAAGCATTACACAGTGGAATCAACTGATCCCGCAATTCAATGACTTTTTCTATCGGCATGTTCGCCAGTGACGCAGCACCTGATTGCCCGGCAATGACGTTGAGACCGGTTGCTGTATGATGTTGAACAATGCGCGATAATGGAAGTTTATTATCAACCACCTGACGCAGATCATGTTGCGGCATCAAGCCCAATTGCACATCGACATTCGCCAGCCCCAGATCACCATCGAACAACAGAATGTTTTTATCCTGTTTACTCATGGCATGGGCCAGCGTAATCGAAAACCAGGTTTTGCCGACACCGCCCTTGCCGGATGCTACAGCAATCAAATTACTGGCGCGCATTGGTGTGCGGTTAGCCGTTTTCATGTCGGTTTGATTCATGACGGACCTCTTTCCTGTAACGGCCATAAAATATCGGCAAGTGATGCAGCGTCCAGTGCTATTAAACCGTCAGCCACATCGGCACTGGTGCCAGCCGCAGCAAATGCCAAGCCGGCCTGATCGGCCGCGTTTAACACACTGCCCAAACGACGGGCCAGATCAAGCCGTGTCGGGATCAGCCATTTTGCCCCAATCACGGCAAAGGCGCGCGCAATTTCGGCAGCTTCATCGGCGTCCAAACCGCCGGGCAATGCGACCACCAAATCCATTGGCACGACGCGGCTATAGGCATACAAGTCTTTCATATCATCCGCCTTGAACGCATTCATGCCCGGACAATCAATCAAAATCTGATCGGCACCACTGTGATCCTGCAACGCGCGTTTTAATTGCTCAGGTGAATTGACCTTAAGCAATTGCAAACCCAACACTTTGGTGAACGCCGCCAACTGTTCGACAGCACCTGCTTTGACCGTGTCTGCCGTAATCACCACCGGTTTCAAACCGTGCATCACGGCGCGCGTTGCCAGTTTTGCAATCGTCATGGTTTTGCCAGCACCCGGTTGCCCGACCAGCATAATGGGACGCTCATAGTGCGTGACCGGCAATCCATCGAACGTAAACGCATGTTCTAGAGCCGCAATAAAACTTTGACGTGGATCGGTTGATGGCGCGACATCGATCAACGCCAATATTTTTTCCTGAATGGCTGCCGGCGCGCCGTGTTTCAGCAAAACACGCATCACCTCGTCGCTATGTGCCACGATCCTGTCAACAGGCTCATTCGGTACATGGTCGTAATCACGGATGCCATGAAAAAACACATGGGTGTCATATTCGACAGCTGCATCATCCAAGATTTCCAACGCGTCTTCGATCTGCTCATCTTCAGCCGCTGTCACCTTGATATCGCCATTGTCTAATGTGCGTGTCGAGACAATCACTGCATCGTCACCAAGCTCGTCACGGATTTGCGCCATGACGGCATTCATTGTTTTAGCTTGGTAGGTTTTCAGCCGCATCAGATTTGCGCCACTGTTTTAATGCGGGCCTTTGGATGAATTTCGCTTTGCGACATCACCGGCAGGCTTGGGCGGATACGTTCGATAATCGAACGGACATACGGACGGATCGTCGGGCTTGTCAACAACACCGGCGCCTCACCCTGTTTTGCCTGGTCTTCAAACACCTGTGTCAAACGCGCGATAAACCCTTGCAGCTGGCTTGGCGGCATGGCGAGTTGTTTTTCTTCGCCAGTACCAGCAAGCGACTCTAAAAACGCCTGTTCCCATTCCGGCGACATCGGTGTCATCGACAATAAACCAGATGGGCCCGTATATTGATCACAAATCTGGCGCGCCAGACGCGTGCGCACATGTTCGGTAATCAAGGTCAGATTCTTCGTCTGCACAGATGCTTCGGCAATGCCTTCTAAAATCGTCGGCAGATCGCGGATCGACACACGTTCGCCCAGCAAGTTCTGTAAGACACGCTGCACACCCATCAACGAGATCAGTGTCGGGATGGTATCAGACACCAATTTCTGTGCCGATTTATCCATCTCATCCAGCAATTTCTGGGTCTCGGTGTACGACAGCAATTCGGCCATATGGTCTTTGATGATTTCGGTCAGATGCGTCGTAATCACCGTTTGCGGATCAACGACCGTATAGGCTTTGAAATGCGCTTCTTCGCGATAGCGTTTGTCGATCCACATGGCGGGTAAACCGAAGGTCGGTTCTTTCGTGCGTTCACCGGGCAAAGAAATCGCCTGGCCTTTCGGGTCCATACACAGCAACATATTGGGGCGCAAATCACCGGCACCCGACACGATTTCCTTGATGCGAATCCGATAGGCATTTGGCGCCACTTGCAGATCATCTTGTATCCGCACGGATGGCAGAATAAAACCGTATTCTTGTGCCAATTGGCGGCGCAACCCCTTGATCTGGTCGGTCAGACGGTTGCCGCTTTCACCTTGTGTCGCGAGGGCCAGCAAACCGTAACCCAATTCCAGGCGGATCATGTCGATGGCAAGCGTTGCCGCAATCGGCGCTTCGGCTGGTGCTGGTTTGTGATCCTTGGCGACCTTTTGCGCCACCACTTCGGCTTTTTCACGCGCTTGAATGCGTGGCAGATAATAGGCGGCACTGCCAGTCAGACCCGCCAAAATTGCAAATGGGATAAACGGAATACCTGGCAGCAACGCCAAAATCGTCATCGTGCCAGAACACAGACCCAACGCTTTTGGAAATTGGCCCAGCTGTTTAATAACGGCCTTATCTGTGGCACCCGATGTTCCGGCTTTCGCCACCATCAAACCAGCGGCAATCGAAATAATCAAAGCTGGAATTTGCGACACCAGACCGTCGCCGACTGTTAGGTTGGTATAATTATGCGCGGCTTGTGACAGGGCCAGATCTTTCTGCACGACGCCGATAATGATACCGCCGACAATGCAAATCATGGTGATCATGATACCGGCGACCGCATCGCCACGCACGAATTTTGCCGCCCCGTCCATGGCGCCATAGAACGCGCTTTCCTGTTCCAACTCTTTGCGACGTGTCCGGGCATCGTCTTCGTCAATCAAACCCGATGACAAATCGGCATCAATTGCCATCTGCTTGCCCGGCATGGCGTCCAGACTGAAACGCGCGGCCACTTCCGCAATCCGGCCCGATCCCTTGGTAATCACCATAAAATTGATGATGATCAGAATAATAAAAACGATGAGGCCAATGACAAAATTGCCGCCCATCACGAAACCGGCAAAGGCCTCGATCACATGACCCGCGGCGTTTGTTCCGGTGTGTCCATTTGTCAAAATCAAACGCGTTGATGCAATGTTGAGTGCCAAGCGTAACGCCGTGGTCAACAGTAAAATAGTTGGAAATGCCGATAATTCTAATGGCTTATCGATGAACATGATCGTCATTAAAATCAGAACGGCAAGTGTGATGGATATCGCTAATGAGATATCCAACAGCCATGTCGGCATGGGCAAAACCATGGCGACGACAACGCACAATACGAATATCGGCAGCAGCAATTCACGATAACGCTGCAACCCGTTCAGCCAGTCGAACATCGACCCAAGCGACGCGCTGGAGCTGGCCGTGCCGTCGAGTGTGGCGGGGTCAGCCATTAGGACGCATCACCATAAGCAGCAGCGCCATCACCGTATTGTTTCAATTTATTACGCAAGGTACGGATGGAAATCCCTAATATGGTTGCGGCATGTGTGCGATTGCCCAGACATTTATCCAGTGTTTTCAAAATCAGGTCACGTTCCATGTCCGCCACTGTCCGCCCGACCATGGCATCAGACGCATCATTCGCCGGCGCTGCAGACGTCGAACCGATGGTCGCCGTACCTGCTGTTTCAGCAAGAGCCACAGCCACAGATGGCTGCCCGCTGATCAAAATCGCTTCCGGGCCAATGATATCGGTGCGCGAAATCAGCACGGCCCGATGCAATGTGTTTTCGAGCTCACGAATATTGCCCGGCCAGGTATGGTTGAGTAATTTATCCAAGGCCGCTTCCGACATCGCTTTCGGCGGCAATTCATTCTGGCGCACGTAGCGTTCGATAAACATGTTCGCCAGGCGCGGGATATCGCCTTTGCGGTCTTTCAAGGAGGGCAAATGCAAGTTGATCACGTTGAGCCGGAAATAAAGATCCTGCCGGAACGTTCCAGCTTTCACTTCTTTTTCCAAATCGCGGTTGGTCGTCGCAATCAAACGGATATCGACCTTGACCGGCCGGTTGGAGCCAATGCGATCCACTTCTTTTTCCTGAATGGCACGTAATAACTTTGCCTGCAACGAAATATCCATCTCGGAAATTTCATCGAGAAACAATGTCCCGCCACTGGCCTCTTCAAATTTACCTAAACGACGTGCGACAGCACCAGTAAAGGCACCCTTTTCATGGCCGAACAGTTCTGACTCTAATAGATTTTCAGGAATGGCGGCACAGTTCAACGAAATAAATGGTCCGTTTTTGCGCAGTGATTTTTGGTGCAAATAACGCGCCATCAATTCCTTGCCCGTGCCGCTATCGCCGCTGATCAACACGGTCGCATGGCTTGGTGCAACCTGATCCGCCATGTCCATCACGGCGCGAATGGTTGGATCTTCGGTAATCATCGCCCGGTCATCCTGCGTCACCGCTTCGATGACCGCAGCAATCAGATCAGCATTTGGCGGCAATGGCACATATTCTTTGGCACCGGCTTTAATCGCGGCCACAGCCGCCGCCGCGTCATTGCCAATCCCGCAAGCCACAACCGGCACGGCGATACGTTCCAAATTCAGGCTTGCCATCAATTGTGGAATATCCATTTTGACATCGGCCATCACCAAATCAGCACCCGTGCTGCGGAGGGCTGCCAACCCTTGGGCAATCGATTCGCAATGCATGACTTTCACGCCTTTGCGCAATGCGATTTTACCTGCCTCGCTGATATACCCTTCCAATGGCCCGATGATCATCAAACGCATAGTGTTAAACCTTGTTTTTCTCGTTCGATTGTGTCGTTTAGGATTCCGACTTGACGATTTCCGTCATGGTGATACCCAGTTTTTCGTCCACAACAACAACTTCGCCACGCGCCACCAGGCGGTTGTTCACGTAGATATCAATCGGTTCACCGACGCGTCTATCCAGTTCAACCACCGCACCACGGCCCAGTTTCAGCAACTGGCTGACCTGCATCGTGGTGCGACCTAATACGGCAGACACTTGGACTGGCACATCATAAATGGCATGCAAATCTTTTTCCGGACGAATAGTGTCCATGTCATAGTGGTCGCCTAATGTTGATTTTGGCGCATCGGCCGGAATTTCGGCAAAGGCCAGATTTTCGGTTTCGGATGGGGTCATTCGGATGTCTCCTCTGTCGTATGATCTGATAAATGGTGTTCGCTTGACAGCATCGTTGTCGGATTAGCCAGATGACCCAGCAAGCGGTCCAGTAATTGTTCCAGTTGTTGCATGACATGGCGGCCCAGTTTTTCCGATCCGCCATCGGCCCATTCCATTTTGCAATCGCCGGGTAAAACGCTGTCATCGGCAAGCGTAATGACTTTCCCGGGAAAGCCTTGCAGTTCTTTCAAGCGTGGCAATTGCGCGGCAACCGTGTCCAGCTGGGTATCATTGACGCGCAACACGATCCGCGTTTCATCATTATTATGCGCTAAACTGTCCGCAATAAAGGTTTCCAGGTCTTTTTCACCCGTGATTTTTTGCAAACGGGGCCAGAATTTTTTGACGATGTGAAACGCCGATTGCACTGCCAAACTCATAGCGCGTTGCTCCCGCGCAATTTCCAGCTCAATGAGACCGGCTAAACGATGTCCGGCCCTGTCCCACAATTGCAGCAAAATTTGCTGCTGGCTTTGATCGGCCTGTTGCAACCCATCGCTGACCCCCTGCTCATAAGCTTGCGCGCGCGCCATGGCCAGCATCTCTTCGCTGTACATGGGTGCTGGTGGCAATTCCACAGCCGGGTCTTCCAGCAGCTGTTGCTGCCGGACTTTTTCGACGTCGAAATCACGATCAAAAAGGAATTTACTGCTCAATTGCACATCACCCTCAATAAATCATTTCGTCTTGGGCATTCTTATCGATCAAGACAATCTCGTTACGTTCAGACAGGCCTTTTGCCACGCTGACGATATGCTGCTGCGCCTCTTCGACATCGCGCAAACGGATCGGCCCACGTGCGCCCATATCTTCTTTCATAATTTTTACAGCACGTTCAGACATGTTGCTGAAGAACAAATCTTTCATTGTATCGCTGGCGCCTTTAAGTGCGATCGGCAATTTCTCTTTGTCCATCGCACGCAGGATCGCTTGAATACCCATCGCATCCACGCGGCCCAGATCTTCAAACGTAAACATGAGACTGCGGATTTTTTCCGCCGAGTCTTTTTGGCGTTCCTCCAGGATTTCCATGAAGCGGGCTTCTTTTGTACGATCCATGTTGTTGAAGATATCCGCCATCATTTCATGGCTGTCGCGGCGTTGGGTGCGTGCCAGAGTCGTCATAAATTCTTCACGTAGGGTACGCTCAACATCGTCCAGCACCTCTTTTTGCACCGATTCCATGCGCAACATGCGGCTGATGACCTCAAAGGCAAATCCTTCGGGCAGATGGCTGATCACGCGCGCGGCATGATCGGATTTGATCTTCATCAAGACGACCGCCACCGTTTGCGGATATTCGTTTTTCAGGTAGTTGGCTAACACTTCTTCATTGACGTTGCCCAATTTATCCCACATGGTGCGGCCAGCGGGCCCACGAATCTCGTCCATGATGCTGCCGACTTTTTCGTCGCCCAACACCTGACGCAACAAACGTTCGGTGCTGTCATACGATCCGACCAAAGACCCCGTCGCCGACATCTGATCGACAAACTCGACGAAGACTTTTTCAACGACATTAGAGCCGATCTTGCCCAGATTAGCCATGCTTTGCGACAATTCCATGATTTCGTCTTGGGCCATTTTTTCGAAAATCTTGGTCGAATATTCTTCGCCCAGCGACAATAAAAAGATGGCGGCCTTTTCCGTGCCACTTAATGTACGGATGTCTTCACGGACGCGGGCGGGTACGGCTGCTGTGGCCATGGTTAATTCTCCTGCATCATCCAGCTGCGGACGATCGATACCGTCTCGGCCGGATAGCGGTCAATAATCTCATTCACTTTGCTGATTGATGATGACTTGATGCGGCCATCAACGGATGCCACATCCAGCATATCGTCACCGCTCATACTGTTATTCATGCTGTCCAGACCGGATGAATTTCCTTGTGGCCCTGTTAACGCTGCGCGCATTTCCCCGCTCAGCAACGGCATGCCATCGGCACCATATTGCTGGTTGGCATTATTGTTACTGCCACCGATAGGGCCGCTGAGCAATTTGTTGGCTAACGGACGCAGCACTAATAAAATAACCAGCAAAGCCACAATCCCCATCACAGCCGTTTCCGACATGCGGAACAGATCGTCTTTGTTCAAGCCCATAAAGATGGCATCTGATAATGGCCCGCCTGGTGTGTCATCACCGCTGGCAAACTGCAGGTTTTTAATCTCCAGGCTGTCGCCGCGTTTCGTGTCAAAGCCGATAGCGGATGAGACGAGCGCTTTAATATTGTCCAGTTCTTTCTGGTCACGCGGTTTGTAAACCGTCTCGCCTTTGTCGTTTTTGCTATATAAACCGTCCAGCAACACGGCAACGGAGATGCGTTTGACTTCGCCACCTTCGCGCGTATGACTTTTGACCGTTTTACTGATCTCAAAATTGGTGATCTCTTCGTTGCGGTTGCTGTCGCGCTTGTCGCCGGCCCCGCCGCCATCTGGCAGGCCGGGCAGATTGTTTTGCACCGACACAGTCGAGGCTGACGCAGCCCCCTCTTTTTCATTTTCGCTCACGCTTTGGGTTGACCGGGCGACCTGACCTTCCGGATCGTAAATCTCGGCACTCGTGCTTTCTTTATCATAGTCGATGTCGGCGGTGACATGCGCGCGGACTTTACCGTAACCCACAATCTTGCCGATAATATCTTCGATGGCCATGGTCATGCGTTGCTCATACGCCGTGCGCATCCGTTCGACATTATCTGACCCGCCACCACCGCCCGTGCCATCGGCATTCGTATCTGCACGACCCGTGGCCAGCAAGGTGCCGTTCTGGTCAACGATTGAAACGTGTTTCGGATCGAGATTGGGAACAGCCGCCGCAATCAAATATTGAATGGCGGCAATCTGCTCATCGTCCAGACGTTTACCGGAACGCAGCTTGAGGAACACACTGGCGGAAGCCGTCTGTTCGTCATGGCTGAACAATTCGCGCTTTGGTAATACTAAATGAATCCGCGCATTTTCAACGGATTTTAAAGTCGAAACCGTACGTACCAGTTCACCTTCCAAGGCGCGCAACTGGCGGATATCCTGGTCAAACCGGGTGGATGACAACCCGCTGTCTTTGTCAAAAATCTCATAACCGATCGAACCGCCATCGGGCAGGCCTTTTTCAGCCAATAACATCCGCGCCCGGCCAACATCCTGCGCCGGCACTTTAATCTCCTGACGCGTGTCATTGATCTGGTAATTAATCTTGGCGGCTTCCAGCTCACGCACCATGGCGTTCTGGTTCTGTGGCGACAGGTCGGCATAGAGGAGCTTCATATCGCCGCTAGACAAGCGCGCCATGACAAAAACGAAGAACAGCACCATCCCCAACGTGACAGCACCCATGACGGCGAGACGCAGCGGCCCGATACGCGAGAGCAGATTAAACAGACTTTGCACGGGGTTTTCTCCGTTGGCCAAAACAGCGATGAAACAGCGGTTAAGCGTCTTTCTGCTCTTAGTGTGGCGCGCGGCTCGTAAAAGAGCCGTTAAGATACGGGAAAATTTTGCCTATCGTCTCGTTCATTATCGCAAGACGGGGAGGTCACACTGCAGAAACTGCCGGTAAATGACTGTGAACTGACTTATCCCTCTGATTCACCAGCGATTCACATTTATAAGTCATAATAAGTGTATGGAAGGGAATCGAGAATCGATTCTCAATCACTTGAGCAGGAGAAGGCTCATGAACATTACACCACTGATTGCCGCCGTTGCGGTTCCGGTGCCACCGGTCCAAGACGTCACAACCGATCAAGCCAAGGAACAGAAACTAGCCGAAGCCCAGATCGCGAATAAACCCTCTGTCGTCTATTTTTCACCTGTCATTAAGATCGATCGTTCGACGAGTACAGCGATTATCCAGTACCGCGATAAATCGACCGGTGAAGTCACGCGCCAATCCCCGCCGACGAAATCAGAGCTGAAAGCCTATGAAGCCCCGGCCGAAAAAGCGCCCGAGGCATCATCCGCTGATCATGATGAAGCGGTGCACGTCAAAGAAGACGCCTGACGATACTGTCACATCATAACACAGTCGCATCAAGCGCAGCCTGATAAATTGCGAATGCTGCGCAAGGTGTTGACCAGAGCCGATATAAAGTCAGCTCATAGAGCTGTGCGCTTGCTGCATCTCGATCATGCAGAGTTTTGGCGTGTCTAGGATTTGGAGAAGTGTTTCTGGCCAGTCAGCGTTTAGCTTAGAACGATACGCTTAAGCCCATTTGACGCAGGTCTGGATTTTTATAAATGGTGTGTGCTGTATGATCTTTAAGGTTATTGTCAACGTTGCCAATTTTATAAGCATTTAAATTGAACTCTATTTTTTTCTGTAATAAATTATCTTTTACTGTTGCGCCATCAGAATTAATGACTGTTACGATTAAACCTGGTGTTGACGCTGTATGATCACTAACAGTTCCAGCAAACGCCTGAATGCGCTGTTCAGCAATGCTACGGACAAGCGCATGAGGCTTAATGGTTTTGCGACTCAATAACGAATTATCTGCCCCGGATGGTGTTTCAGCAGCAACTTTGATTGTCGTTCCCTGAAGTGTTTCGCCATAATTTACACGTTGGCCATTATAAAAATAAGCGGCATTCAATTGACGCGTATCTGTTTGACCATCAAATTCTTTTTGCAAAATCTCTCTATTCTGCTCCGCCTTCTGTTCTTTCGCTTTCGCAATCAAACTAACAACGGCATTTTCATTTGGACCTATGGACGGAGCAGGTGTTGCACTGACAGGCGCTATTGGCGCAACAGCTGCATCCTGTGCAACATTCAAACCTTTATTCAATTCAGGCAGTGCTTGCAGTTGCAATGCCGCCTGTTGCACGACCAGCGGATCAAAATCCGTGCTAACCGCAATGATGGCAAGATCATTTTTCAACTGTGCCGACAGGCTTTGGGACTGTGCCACCGTTTGTGGTGCGGTCATGTCATGCTGGTTTTGTACAAAGGCAGCTGGCTTTGCTTCTGCATGTCCCACCGAAAATGGAAGTGCCAGCGTTTCAATGCGTTGCCCCAAGGCTTGCAAAGCCAGCGGATTGACCATTTCGGCAGGGTTGGCATCAGAGGCCATAAACTGCATCGCCTCTTGCGCCACCGCATAATCCAGAAAGTCCTTAATCGCCGCTTTGCTGTTCAAGCCGCCTTGAGATTGCGCTTGCAACACATCGTCCAGATATTGCGTCATCACGTCCAATGCGATCAAGGTACGTTGCTGTGCGCGCGTCATCAGCTGTTGAAGCAACATCTCTTCTGCTTCCAATGCATCACCCTGCGGCGTAGCCATGTCGATCTCAGGCTCATCAGGGAGAGTATCTTCAATCACAACAGGTTGAATATCAGGTGCCGTCAGCTCTAGGGGTTCTGGCGCATCGTCAACGTCAGCTTTAGCAATTGTCTTGGCTTCGTCCTGTTTTACCTCGGCAACAGAAAGATTTTTCCATTCGGCGTTGCGCTCGACCTGTTTGCGAAATGCGTCGTAATGTTTTTGATTCGCGTTGGCCGGAGTTGGTAACTTTAAGGCTCTGGTGCTGACGGTTAATGCGAGATGATCTTTGAGAGATTTGCCATTCACAGTCCCCGCAATGCCTAATCCGACGCGCGACGCATAAGAGACAGGCGTTTGCACAGTGGGCGTCAAGGCCCAAACAGGTGCGGAAAAAGCCGTTTGATACTGTGTTGCCATCGCCGTGTCCTTCAATCAATGGAATAGGACTATTCAATTCATTCTTATACAATTTTATACAAATGTCAAATGTATTATAATATAAATGTTTAATATTTTGACTTTTAACATAAAATACAATAGTTTAGCGAATCATCTTGCATCGGTTCGGGCATCCAATTTCTGTTTGATTGCAAATGCTAAATTCGAAAATGCCGCGGCTACCGGGTGTCCGTTAGTCAAAACCAACGGCCGGCCGCGGTCTGCGCTTTGTTGCAACTCCGGGTCCAGCGGAATATCGCCCAGATAATCGACATTTAACACTCTTGCTCGTTCCGGCGCACGGCTGGCACCAAACAGCGGTGTGACATGATGACAGTTTGGGCAACAGAACTGACTCATATTTTCAACGACACCCAAAATCGGCACACCCACCTTGCGGAACATCGCGATCCCCTTGGTCGCATCCAGCCAGGCAATGTCCTGTGGCGTCGAGACAATCACCGCCCCCTTCAGTGGCACTTTTTGCGCCACGGTCAATTGCGCGTCACCCGTTCCCGGTGGCATATCCAACACCAATATATCCAAGGCACCCCACGCAACGTCGCGCAGCATTTGCTGGATCGCCGATTGCACCATCGGCCCGCGCCAGATCATAGGCGCATCACCACCGACCAGTGACCCCATCGACATCACATGTAGGCCATGCGCTTGCAACGGCTGCAAATAATCGCCACCGTCTGCGCCTGGTGCTTGTTCCGGTTTTTGGTCAGCAATGCCTAACATCGTCGGGATGGATGGACCATAAATATCCGCGTCCAATAAACCAACCGTCAAACCTTGCTGTTGCAGCGCGACCGCCAGATTGACCGCCACCGTCGATTTACCAACCCCGCCCTTGCCCGACGCAACCGCGATAATATGCTTCACCTGCGGTGCCAATAATCGTTCACTGTTTGATTTATTATCACCCATTTTAATGGCGACATGTCCATCTGCCACAGGCGGTTTTGCTTCACGTTCCGCCGTTAAAATCACCCGCGCCGATTGCACACCATGCAGTTGTTGCAATGTTTGCTCCGCTTGTGAGGCAAGCTGTTGCATCGCCTCAGCCTGCGCTGTGTCAATTTGCACTGTCACCAGCACATGGCCGTTTTCACACAAAATATTTTCAATCCCAGCCACTGGAAAACCGGCGACCTGCGCCAGACATTGTTGGATGCGTTCCATGACAGCGGCATGTCTTGCCGTCTGCACCGCTTGGCGGAAACGTGTGAATATTGAAGGCATGTTGGCAAAGACAGTCGAAAATGATAGAGAAGAGGATGACTTTAGAATATCACGTCAGAAAGTAAAAACCATGGCCCATGATAACAATCACCTTCTGATGACTGATAATCCATGGGGGCCACGGCCAGCGGACAATCAAAAACCCGATGCCGCAAAACCATTTGGCCCAAAAGGTCCGATCCCGCCGAAAAACTGGCAGAGTTTCAACAATGGCGGTGGCACACCACCCTTTCTGAACTGGCTGCGTCAATCGGGCGACAATTCCCAAAAAATCGCTTTGGGATTGCTCGCCGTTTTATTGTTATGGCTGGCCAGCGGCCTCTATCGTGTTGAACCGGAACAACAAGCGATCATTACCCGTTTTGGCCGTTACACCGATACGGTCGAAGAACAGGGTTTGAATTATCATTGGCCGTGGCCGTTTGAAACTGCGCAAAAATTGAATGTCACGTTCGAACAACGCCTAGAGATCGGTTTTCGCGGTGCGAATGGCGAACGCCTCGATACGCCCGAAGAAAGCGAAATGCTGACGGGCGACGCGAACATCGTCGACATTGATTTTGTCGTGCAATGGAAAATCGGTACGGCGCGTGATTTTCTCTATAACATTCGCGACCCGGAAAACACGATCAAAAAAGTCGCCGAAAGCGCCATGCGTGAAATCGTTGGCCAGCATGATTTACAGGATATTATTACTGATCAGCGTGAAGACGTCGCCAACCGCGTGCGCGCCAATATGCAGGCCATTCTCGACAGCTATCAGTCGGGCGTGTCGATCACGCAAGTCTTAATCCAAGACGCCAGCGTCCCGCCGCCCGTTTTGGAAGCCTTTGAAGATGTCATCCGCGCCACCCAACAGGCTGAAACCAATAAGAACCAAGCCTATAAATACCGCAACGAAATTGTGCCGCGTGCGCAGGGTGACGCGATTCGCCTGACCAAGGAAGCCGAAGGCTACAAGGAACAAGTCGTCTCCCAAGCCAAGGGTGAAGCCAAACGCTTTGACGATGTGTATTCCGTCTATGTGAAATCGCCGGCCGTTACGCGGTCACGTCTCTATATCGATGCGGTTCAGGAAGTTTTAGAAAAAAATCGCGTGATTATCACCGATGGCAGCGGCTCAGCCCCCGTGTCCTTTCTCAATTTGAATGATCTGCAACGCGCAACGCCCATCACACCGCGCAGCCCAAGCGACAAGGATTAATCGCCATGAACGCCTCACGTCACACCTTGCTTTACATCTTCCTGGGTTTTGCTGTCATTTTCCTGTTGAACAGCACCTTGTTCATCGTGCGTGAATATGAACAGGTTCTGGTGCTGCAATTGGGTGAACCGAAACGCATCATCCGCACCGCCGGCCCGCATTTTAAATGGCCGTTTCTGCAACAGGCGCAATATTTCGACAAACGCATTCTGGATGTCGACCCGCGCCCGGAACGCATTTTGCTCGCCAACGAACGCGGCAGCCTGGCAAGCCTGGTCGCCGCCCCCGTACCTGTTACAGCAACTCCATCAGCCGATATCAAAACGGCCGAAGTAGCTTATGATCCGTTCAATCGTGATGACAGCTCCGTCAACGGCTTGCCGGTCATCGTCGACACTTTTGCCCGTTATCGCATCACCGACCCGCTGAAATTTCGCCAACGTCTCAGCACCGAAGACGCGGCGGAATTGCGTCTGACCAACGAGATCGACAGTACGACGCGCGATGTCTTGGGCCGTGCCACACTGGAACAACTCCTGTCCAGCGACCGTGTGAAATTGATGCAAAATATCAAGGAACGCGTGAATGCACAGGTCAAAAACTTTGGCCTGGAAATTGTCGATGTCCGCATCAACCGCGCCGACCTCACCGCCAACCTCAAAGAATCCACCTTCAGCCGCATGCAATCGGAACGCGCCCAACGCGCCGCTGAAATCCGGTCATTCGGTGAAAAACGCGCTTTGGAAATCAGGTCTTCTGCAGAAAAAGAACGTACTGTGCTGCTGGCCGAAGCGCACCGCGACGCCAACATCCTGCGCGGCCAGGGCGACGCCGAAGCGGGTACTATCTATAACCAGTCCTATAACCGTGATGCCGATTTTTATGCCTTTTACCGGTCACTGGACGCTTATCGCAGTGCATTGGGCGGCACGGATAAAACGTTTGTTTTGTCGCCGAAAAATGATTTTTTGAAGTATTTTGAGAGTCAAAAATAAGTCTCTAATTATAAAGACTATGTCATCCCGGAATTTGCAAATCAAATATCCGGGATATTAATTCAATAAATTTTAAAAGACAGATTCCGACGGTCGATTGCTACCGGTATTCGCTTTACTGCTCCCAGGATGAGATTAAAAACTATTTCACCGGCGCCAGATCGCCACTCTCCACCAGCGCGCCACGACGTGATTCCGGCTGATAATCATACCCGCCACCATTGGTCGCATTTGATGAAGACGACGAAGACACCGGCGCACTGGACGCCGCGTTATTGTATGACCCCGACGACGATGTGCTGCTGGTGTAATTATTGGTCTGCATCGGCGCACTATTCGTCTTGCTGTTATAGCCGCCATTCTGATCGATGACGCGGGCATACGACACGACATCTTTCACATAGCGGATCGAGCGGGCATAGCCCATCACGCGGTCCAGCTCGGCCTGGTTTTGCGCGACGCCCATGATATAGATGATGCCGCCGACGGTTTCAGTGGTGTAATTGATGGATTCGATGTCCTTGTCGAACACCAGTTTGCTGCGCAGTTGGGCGGCGATCCATTTGTCACGGCTGTAACCGCTGAGGCCTTCGCTGCCTTCGACTTTGATTTCGTTGATGATCTGTTTCACGCCCGGGGCCTGCCATGCCAAACGCACCGCATCAACCCGCGCTTGTGAATTTTGCACGATCCCCGTCAACAACACGCGGCCTTCGGTCGAGGTCACATTCAATTTGCGCAGCATCGAGGTGTCATAACGGAACCAGGCGTCTTGAATATACAACGTTATGCGTTTGTCAGAGACGGACTGGCTCAAACCGCCTTCTTTCGACGCGGCTGTACCCACGGTTGCTCCGGCACCGACTAGTAAGCCCACCGGCGCACAGGCGGTCGTCATCAAAACAGACAACAAGGCAACAGATAAAACGCGCATCGACATTCTCCAACAATAATCTTTAGGGGCGACCTTTAAGGACGATAAGTATCTTTCTGATGATACGGCAACCGCCACGGGGTGACAACTATCAGATCATAACGCCAATCCGTCCAGGTTCCGGCGTATTGTCGGGCGTGGAAATGACTGGCAGCCCGCGCAATGCGTTGCCAAGCCGTCATGGAGACAGCGTCCAGCCCTCTATCACGCTGCCGGCGCGCCTTGACCTCGATAAAGACCAAAGCCCGTCCTTTGGACGCAATCAAATCAATTTCGCCAAGCCTCGTCTTGTAACGCCACGCCAGAATTTTATAACCCTTGCACCACAGATACGCCGCCGCCAGCCATTCGGCCCACAAACCGGTCTTGTAACGGTGCAAACGCTCAATCGTCATCGCCGCTCAATGTCAATGCGCGTTGATAAACCATCTGTTTTTTCAATCCGGTGGCAGCCACGACATGTTGTACCGCGTCGCGCAGGGATTGCGTCTGCAACGCTCCGCGCAACAAGGCATCGATATCCGGGTCACCCAGCGGTTTGGCATCATTGTCATTGCCTTCGATCAATACTACCATTTCGCCTTTGAGATGCGTATGGGTGTCGATCGTTTGTTGCACGTCGCTGACGCTGCCGATCAAATATTCTTCAAATTTTTTCGTCAATTCGCGCGCAATGGCGATCCGGCGCAATGGGCCCATCACCGCGGCGACATCGTTTAGCATGGCGGCAATGCGGTTGGGTGATTCAAACAGCACCAGCGTTTCACGGCGCGCCTGCCATTCCGCTAAAAGCGTCTGCCGCGCTTTGCTTTTCGTCGGCAGAAATCCGATAAAGGAAAAACTGTTGGTGCGCAAACCGGCCCCACTCAAGGCCGTGGTCATGGCTGACGCACCGGGCAAGGCAATCACTGTAACATTTGCTGCACGGCAGGCCTGCACCAGATATTGCCCGGGGTCACTGATTGCCGGCGTTCCGGCATCGCTGATCAGTGCAACAATTTGCCCGTTCTGGATGGCTTGAATAATCTGGCCAGACACCGCGTCATGCACATGCTCATCATACCGGGCGATTTTCGTGTTCAACGCATAGGCCTGTAACAGGCGCGACGCGACCCGTGTGTCTTCGGCATAGACGACATGACAATGCGTTAACACATCTAACGCCCGCAACGTGATATCACGCAAATTGCCGATCGGCGTCGGCACCACATAAAGCGCCGGCACCAACTGGCCTGCGCTTGCTTTTAAGCCCTGTGGCCATAAATTGGATGTCTCGTCGGTCACGTCACTGCCACTAAAATAAAAATAGGGATTAACCTTCATGCCTGCCCACTCCGGTCTCCCTCATTCTACCAAAACTCTGCATCGTGCGATACTGTCTGGCTTGCTGGGTACATTATTATTAGCCGGATGCGCGACCTCGACCACAAGACCCACATCCCATCTGCCAAGCGCGCAATCCAGCGCGACCGATATTTACGATGTGCCTAAATTTGAAGCCATGCCGGCCAGCACGATCGACAGCGCGCCACTAGTAACCACCCCCTCCAAAGACATGCCAGCCGCTTCCGCTAAAACCATACCGGTCAAAGTCGGTTTGCTGGTGCCACTCAGCGGTGGACAGGCTCCATTGGGTCAAGCCATGTTGAACGCCGCACAATTGGCGTTGAGTGATTTGCATGCCGATCATGTCACGCTGATCCCGCGTGACACCAACCCCAGTGCGCCCCAAGCCGCACAACAGGCCCTGCGCGATGGTGCAACGGTTATGCTGGGCCCGATCTTTGCCGCCAATGTGCGCGAAGTGGAACCTGTCACGGCCAAAACCAATATTCCCATTCTCGCCTTTTCCACCGACTGGACGATTGCAAACGGCAACACGGCCGTACTGGGTTTTCTGCCGTTCAGCCAGGTTGCGCGCGTCGTCGATTTTGCGGCCAAAAAAGGCAGCCGCCAATTCGCCATTCTCATTCCGGAAACACCGTATGGCATGGCCGTCGCTGGTGCCGTGCGTGACACTTTGCAACGTCAGCATTTGGCCCCTGCGATCGAAGTGCGTTTCAACGACAGAACATTGACAGCGGCTGCACAGCAATTGGGCCAGAAAAAATTTGATACGCTGATCCTGCCGGTCGGCGGCAAAGCGTTGAACAGCGTGACCAGCCTGCTCCGCCAGAATGACGTGCCGTTGCAATCGCTGCGGATCGTTGGTACCGGGTTATGGGATGAAGATGCCGTTGCCCGCAGCGGGATTATCGACGGTGCCTATTATGCCGCACCAGACCCGGCAAAACGCGTGTCGTTTATCCAACATTACCAATCACTGTATGGAGCGAAACCGCCGCGCCTCAGCACATTGGCTTATGACGCCACAGCACTGGTGGCGGTTTTAGCCTCTCAAGGTTACGATCCCGCCAACCCGGCCAATCTGCATTTCGCGGCTGGCTTTACGGGTATTGACGGCGTTTTCCGCATTCGCCCTGATAACTTAAATGACCGCAGTCTCGCCGTCTTGCAGATCAAAGGCGACCAGACAATTGTTGCCGACCCGGCACCAACACGGTTTTAACCCAGCGTTCTAACGCCTTTATCCGTTGAGTGCGACACTTCCAGATATCGCCCCGGAAACACCTGTGCATAGGCATTGTGGGCGGCCACGGCAGCTTCACTGAACCCTTGCAAGATCAGCTTCAATTTCCCTGGATAACCTGCCACATCGCCGATGGCATAGACGCCTGGCAAATTTGTCTGCTGGGTCGCTGGATCAACGGTAAACACAGACTTGTGCTGCGTCAGTCCAACCGTTTCCAACGGCCCAAGCGTACTGGCCAGCCCATAAAACGGCAGCAGGATATCGGCCTGTAAAACGCGCTCATGATTTTGATCGTCAATGACAACGACCTCAGACAATTGTCCATTCGCACCGTTCAAACGATGCAATTGCGTTGGCACTGCCAACTGTATTTTGCCACTGGCAATCAACTCCTGCATCTTGCGCACACTGTCGGGCGCGGCACGGAATTTATCACGGCGATGCACGACATACATAGATGCCGCGATGGGTGCCAGTTCCACGGCCCAATCGACGGCACTGTCCCCACCCCCGGCAATAACGATATGTTTGTCCGCAAAATCATCCTTGCGCTTCACTGCGTAAAACACCGACGTGCCTTCATAAGCCAACAACCCGTCCAGCGGCGGACGGTTCGGCCCAAAGGCCCCGCCACCGGCGGCAATTAATACAGCTTTACAGCTAATCTCAACACCACGACTGGTCGCGATCTGCCAGCCATTGTCTGTTTGGGTGAATGACACCACTTGTTGGTCCAGATGAAAAACCGGGTTGAATGGTGCAGCCTGCGCGCTCAGTTGGTCGATCAAATCCTGTCCGGTAATTTTCGGATAGGCCGGAATATCATAAATCGGCTTTTCTGGATACAACGCGGCACATTGTCCACCCACATGGTCCAATGCATCGACCACATGACACCGCATGCCCAGCATCCCGCATTGAAACACGGCAAACAGCCCGACCGGCCCGGCACCGATGATGACAATATCTGTGGTGTGATGGCTTGTGGTCATGTCGCAATCCTTTTAAACTTAACCGCATGAATCCTAGCAAATTTTACCTGACAGATGAAGCCGCCACGTTGAGTGCTGGAGCAAATTTGGCGATATTGTTACGTGCCGGTGATTGCGTGCTGTTACAGGGTGACTTAGGGGCCGGCAAAACGACCTTTGTGCGCGGACTGTTGCAAGCCAAATCGGCTGACACACTGGATATCCCAAGTCCGACCTTTACACTGGTGCAAATCTATCCGTTCGCGGATGCCACATTCTACCATTACGATCTCTACCGCCTGGCCGAAGATGAATCCAACGAACTGGCGTTGACCGAAATCGGTTTTTTCGACGCGTTGAATGATGGCATTGCCCTGATTGAATGGCCGGAACGGTTGGGTGATCAGAGACCTGCCGACACATTGACACTCAATTTTATCTTGCATGACGATGACACGCGCCTCATTGAATTACATGGCACTGGCCATTGGGCCAATCGTGCCGCGCAGTTGGAATTGATCTAATGGCCAAATTGCCAACCGCGCGTGTCTATACCATTCCGCCCGATCAGCCTTTCGCGCTGACGTTGGCGAAAACTTTATTGGATGAGTATCAAGACGATTTCGTCGGCTTGAGCACACTGCAAATCCTGCTGCCCAACCGCCGGTCGTGCCGCACGCTGGCCGAAGCCTTTCTCATTGCGCGCAATGGCAAATCCTGTCTCATTCCGCGCCTGTCGCCCATTGGTGATGTCAATGAAGACGAACTGGCGTTGCAGGATATTTTTGATGTTGGTGATACCGATACTCCCGCCGCCATCGCACCGCTGGAACGGCAGATGATTTTGGGGCAACTCATTCATCGCCAACGCCTAACATTGCCACCCGCACAAATATTTGCTTTAGCATCCTCTCTCGCCACATTGATCGACGACGTCCACACCGAAAATCTCGACTGGCAAAATCTGACCGAACTCGTGCCAGCCGACCTGGCGCATCACTGGCAAAAAACCGTCGACTTTCTTTCCATTCTCTTCGAAAACTGGCCGGCAATCTTAGCCGAACGCGGCTTGATTGATCCGGCCGACCGGCGCAACCGGTTGTTGCGGCGTTACGCAACCCAATTGCAGCAGGATAAAAACACAGGCCGCATCATAGCCGCCGGATCGACCGGCTCCATCACCGCCACACGCGATCTGTTGCGCACCATCGCTTATCTGCCGCATGGTCAGGTCATTCTCTCTGGCCTCGATAAACACATGCCGGAAACGGACTGGGTCGAACTGCCGGAAACTCACGCCCAATTTTATCTGCGTAATCTGATCGACCATATTGGTATCAGCCGGCCCGATGTGCGCATCTGGCAAAGTGGTAAAACACAAAAACCGGCACCGCGTACCATTTTTCTGCAGCAAGCCATAGCTGCACAACCACCGCGTGACATTAAGAAACAACTGTCAAAAAATACTTTGCGCGGCATGGAACAGGTCACTGCCCAGCAGCCGCAACACGAAGCGAAAATTATCGCACTTAAAATTCGCGAAACGCTGGAAGATCCGGATAAAAATATTCTTGTTGTCACCCCTGACCGTACCCTTGCCCAACGTATTACCGCTGAACTCGCGCGCTGGGATATCCGTGTCGATGATGCTGCCGGAACACCGCTCAGCCAGACACGCCCAGGTTTATGGTTACAGGTCACAGCCTGTTTGTTTAAACCCGATGCACAAGCGGTCGCCTTGCTGGCTATGCTGCATCATCCTTTGGCCGGTTTACGCTATGCACCGGCGGATTATGCGCGTCATGTGAAGTGGTTTGAGCGCTACATTTTACGTGGTCCCCGCTGGCAGGGCAGCCTGCGTGATCTGGTCAGTATTACGCAGCAACGTTTGATCGATGTCGCCGATGTTCACCATGCGCCTCTCACCGATTTTGCCACGCGCATCACGGCGGCCTTGCAACCATTACAAATGAATGTCCAACACAGTCTCAGCGAATGGCTTGACCGTCATCTGCAACTGGCCGAATATCTGGCTGCAACCGACACCGCCGAAGGTGCAGTTCGCGTCTGGCAAGGCGACACCGGTGAACAATTGGCGAATGCCTTACAGGATTTACGCCAGCATGCGCATCTGCATCCACCGCCGATGTCCGCCGATGATTATATCGACGTTCTTACCCGTTATTTGCGCCGCCATGTCTATCGCCCGCGTTTCCCATTGCACCCGCGCATTCATATCCTTGGCCCGATCGAAGCGCGTCTGCAACAAGCCGATCTGGTGATTCTCGCCGGATTAAATGAAACCGTCTGGCCACAGGAAACACCGCACGACCCGTTCATGTCGCAAGCCATGCGTGACAGTTTTGGTCTGTCACCCTTTGCGCGCCGTGTCGGCCAGGCCGCGCTCGATTTTTATCTGCTGTCACACAGCAATAATGTGTTCATCACCAACAGCCAGTTACGCGATGGTATGCAGGTTGCTCCCGCACGCTGGTTACAGCAAATGACAGTCGTCTTGCACAAACACGATCTGCAGATGCCCAACGGCCGCAACTGGGCAAATCTGGCCGATCAGATGGATACGCCACAGACCATTACGCCAGGCGACCGCCCCTCGTTCGCGCCGCCGCTGAATGTGCGTCCACGCCAAGCGTCTGTCTCCGATCTTGAACTTTGGCGGCGTGACCCCTATGGGTTTTACGCGAAGAAAATCCTGCGGTTGCGCGCACTGGAAGAACCGGAATATGACGCCGCCGCGCGTGACTGGGGCAATGTCGTGCATGGGTTATTGGAAGAATTTACGCGCGACCCGCAATTCGATATGGTGCGCTGGCACAAACGTGTGCAGCAAACGCTTGATGGCCTGGCCTTACCCGTTGATCTCTACACCCAATGGCAACAACGTCTGCGCGATATCGGGTTATGGCTGAACAGTAATACCCTGATCAGCGGTCATGGCTACAGCGAAATCACCGGCAAATACCAATTCGCTAATCTCGATTTTACCGTCACCGGTCGCGCCGATTTATTAGATCGCGAGAATGACGCTGTCACGATCAGCGACTATAAAACTGGCGGGGCCACACGCTCGAAAAATGAATTGCTCAGCGGTTATGCGCCGCAATTGCCGTTCCTGGGTTTGATGGCGCAACAAGGCGGCTTTGCGGCATTTCCACCGACTCAGGTCCATGCGTTGCGCTATATCACGCTGAGTGGCAAGGCATCAGACCCGGTGACTTTACGCGATTACGACAGTGATCTCGATACGATTTTATCGCGCAATCAAAATCACTACGCACGCTTGATAGCGCAGTTCGATAAACCGGATACGCCTTATATCACCCAGCCGCATCCCAATTACGTCGCGCGCTACAATGATTACGATCATCTGGAACGGGTGCAGGAATGGTCACATGCCGAAGGTGGTGACGCGTCATGAGTGCTGTCAACCCCAAACAATCTGTTGCCCCGTTACCGGAACAATTGCTGGCCGCCGACCCGACCTTATCCGTCTGGGTGTCCGCCTCGGCGGGTACCGGCAAGACACGTATTCTGGTTGACCGGATGTTGCGTTTGCTATTACGCGGCATCCAGCCTTCACGTATTTTGTGTATCACCTTTACCAAGGCCGCCGCCGGTCAGATCGAAGACCGCATCCGTCACCGTATCATGGACTGGACGATTCAATCTGACGAAATCATCGTCGATGATTTAAAAAATTTATTGGGTGAAATGCCCGATGCGCCAACACTTGCGATGGCGAAAAACCTGTTTGGCCGTTTGTTGAACAGCAAACGTCCTTTGGCCGTGCAAACTATTCACAGTTTTTGCCAATCCGTGCTGGCGCGCTTTCCGCTGGAGGCTGGATTACTACCTGGTTTCAGTATCGCCAGCGACGCCCAGGCCGCGCAACTGCGCCAACAGGCGTTTCATGATGCCCTGATCATCGCGACGCAAAAACCAGCCTTGCAACAGGCGGTACAGCATCTGTTCGGCCTGACCAACCGTGACACGATTTTGACGCTGCTCACCAATTTGCAACACAACCAGATCAAATGGCACCGCCAGCCCGATCATGCCTTTGGCCCTGCCCTGCATGCCGTGTTTGATCTGCCTTATCCCTATACCGAGATTGAGCATCAGGCAAAGTTTTACGACACGACGCGCACACAGCATGCAACGTTGCGCGCTCTGATCGATCATTTGTATAGTATCAAAAACAGCAAAACCGCCACAGGCTTTGCCGATAATCTGGCACAGTTTTTAAACGACAACGCCCAACCGTCATTACCAGCGTTACAAACTTACCTGAACAGCGCGACGACCAAAGACGGCGCCATCACCAGCCATCTGTTGAAACTGCCGGAAAAATTGCCGACGCATCTTTCCGCAGTGTTAACCGACGAATTGCAACGCATCGCTGATCATGGCGCGACTGCCGACAAATTGGCACTACTGGCGCGCAATCATGATATTTTGTTACTGGCACAGGAATTTGTCACCCGTTACAACGATCTGAAACGGCAGCAAGCATTACTGGATTACAATGACCAGATTCAACTCACAGCCAATCTTCTGACCACCGCCGATCAATCCAGCTGGGTCATGTATAAACTCGATGGCGGCATCCAGCACATCCTGGTTGATGAAGCGCAAGACACCAGTCCTGACCAGTGGAAAATCATCACCGCCCTCACCCAGGAAATGCTGTCGGGCAGCGGGCAATATGACGCCGGTGAACGCAGCCTGTTTGTCGTTGGCGACGAAAAACAATCCATCTACAGCTTTCAGGATGCCGATATCCAGTCTTATCAAGACACCCGCGCCTGGCTGAACGCCGCATTCAAGCAACATGGTTTGGCCTGGCATGATATTCAACTGACGACGAACTTCCGGTCATCGCCGGCAATCCTGTCAACCGTCGACGGTATTTTTGCAGATCAGTTTTTAAAGAACGCTATCACGCACGAAGACAAGGTCACACACGCCGCTTATCACGCCACGCGCAGCGGGTCCGTCACGGCATGGCCGCTCTTTGTCAGTGATAATGTCGATACAGACGATGATTATTTGCCAGTTACCATTATTCAAGAACGTAAGGCGACGCAGGAACTCTGCGCCGGTATCGCTAAAACCATCAAGCAGTGGCTGGATGAAAAGCGGTTTATCCCACGGCTGGGCCGCACCGTTCAACCTGGCGATATTCTGATTTTATTGCAACGCCGCCATCCCTTGCTCAATCCATTGATCAAAGCTTTGAAGGACGCACAAATTCCGGTCGCCGGGATTGACCGCATGGTGTTGAACGAGCAATTGATCGTCAAAGATTTGTTGGCTTTGTTGCAAACGTTGCTACAGCCGCATGATGATCTCACGCTGGCCGCCTTGTTGAAATCACCGCTGATTGCCATCAGCGAACAGGATTTATTTGATCTGGCTTATAAACGCGATGGGAAATCATTGCACCAATGTCTGGCAGACAGCACCACCATTGATCCAGCAATCATGGCGTATCTCAACAATTTGTGTGAGGCTTATACGAATGGTGCTGGCCCCTATCAGATTTTGGCACTTGCCATCAATCGCCCGTGTCCAGCCGATAGCCGTTCCGGCCAGCATGCCTTGGTCAAACGTCTCGGTTTCGATGCGCAAGATGCACTAGATGAGCTATTGAACGCCGCCATGCAATTTGAACGGGAACAAACGCCCGACATTCAAATGTTCCTGCATTGGTTGCGTCATTATGATGCCGATATCAAACGCGATGTCGGCAATGAGCAACACAATCATGTACGTTTGATGACAGTACATGGTGCCAAGGGTTTGCAGGCACCGATTGTCTTCTTGGCCGACGCCAGCAACCGGCCAAGTCTGTTTAATTCGCAGCTTGATTTGTTATGGGCTGATGATCTGCCATTCTGGAGCAGCAAACCAAAGGACGATGGCAAATTACAACAGGCTTATCTGGAACACGTCAAAGACGCGACGGACGAATATTACCGCTTGTTGTATGTCGCTCTGACGCGTGCCGAAGATGAGCTTTATGTTACGGGCTGGCAAGACACACGCCCCGGCGAACGCAACTATCTCGACTGGCACTGTATTGCCAATAATTATTTACTGCAACACGGCCAGCCTGTCGACACACTATTCGGACCCGCACAACAATTCGCTTTTCACGGCACAGAAACCAAAGACGTGGTGCCAAAACGTAAAACCAAACAAGTTCCACCCTTGACCTTTGATGACCTAGCCTGGCTGCGTCTGAACCCGCCGCATGTTGACACGCAAGCTGCATCGGTACTGCAACCCTCACGCGGTCCCTATGCCGAACCCGCGGTGATCAGCCCACTGTCTGTGCCGGAAACAGGCCGTTTCACGCGCGGCAATGTCATTCACAAAATCCTGAATTACCTGACACGCTATACGGCTGATGAACAAGCCGTGGCCTTGGACGCCATGCTGGCGTATCCGGAATTCGATCTGCCGGAACGTGATCAAAAAGCCTTGTACCGCGAGATTGAAACACTCATTCATCAGCCAGCCAAGCGCTTTATTTTCACGAAAAACGCTCACGCCAGCAGTGAACTCAATATCGCCGGACAAGTCCGTTTTGAAAACAAAGACTATGCGTTAACTGGCATGATCGACAGGCTGGTGTTTCATGACAAGGCTTGGTGGATTATTGATTATAAAACCAACCGTCCACCTGCAACATCACTCGAACAGGTGCCCGACGCTTATCTCTTTCAGATGGCCGCCTATCGCGCGCTGCTCAGCGTGCTGTATCCAAATCAAACGATCAACGCTGTTCTGGTCTGGACATATACGGCATCTTTGATGATTCTGCCGGCTGAGAAACTGGAGCAGCTTATTCCAATTGCTTCTTAATCCAAGAACTTTACAGGTGTCAAAAATGGATTTTTATCATTCTTACAACAACGACCATGAACAAGATGCCTACAATTTCATCATATCACTAGGTGCAAAAGCTTTCTTGCCTGCTTATCGCAACAATATTGAACATTTGATGCATGATCTATTCACAAGGGTGCAACATAATTTGCAAGTAATCCATACACATTTAATTGAAGTTAATTATTGTCTTAATAATGGCTCACCGCATAGTTTTGATCAGCCATTCCTCAAGTCATTCGCTAATACGGAACAAATGTTAAAATCTTTGAATAAAGCTGTCGAGCCGTTTGGTTATATTCCGTTATCACTACAATATTTTTATCGCTATGTTGGTGGGATTAATTTCGCTTGGAACTATGAAGCAAAGCCTGACATCAGATGGCCGATGGCCGATGCTTTGCAGATTATGAGTTTGGATAGTTTATTGAAAACAGTGACTGATCGATACTGGGCAGAAGAAATGCAAGATTATATAGAAGAAGGATTGCCGTTTGGCCTTGCTATATCGGCAGATGATCTGCACAAAGATAATGTTAGTGGTGGCCCCATGTATGCTATTGCCATTACACCTGAGCCTTCTGTTGATAGCCTCTTGTTATATGAATCACATAATTTGTTATTCATTGATTATCTTCGTCTTTGTTTCAAGTATGCTGGCTTTCCGGGACTAACGGATAATGCTCCAGATGATTTTGTGAGTTTTAGCGAAAACGTCAAATTATCATTACGGCAGTTTTAGATTATCTTGTAGATAAGAGACCCGCATAAAATACAAGCCATCGGGCGGTGCCGTCGGTCCGGCCAGCGTGCGGTCTTTCGCTTCGAGAATCTCTTTCATCGCAATCGGTGGCCAGTCGCCAACGCCGATTTTGACCAGTGTGCCAACAATGTTGCGTACCTGATGATACAAAAACGATCGTGCCGTGACATCCATCATGATCTCATCATCACGTTGCGTAACACTGATCGTATCAATGGCCCGGATCGGGTGTTTGGCTTGGCACCCCATCGCCCGAAACGACGTGAAATCATGACGGCCCAGCACATGCACAGCAGCATCCTGCATGGCTTTTACATTCAATGGCTTTGGCACTTGCCAGGCCAAACCTTTATCGAACGTCAATGGCATGCGGCGGTTGATGATTTTATACTGATAGCTGCGCTCCAACGCCTGAAACCGTGCATGAAAATCGGCAGCAACTTTTTCAACGTGTAAGATTGTCACTGGATAAGGCCGTACTAGCGCATTGAGCGCCAGCATCAAACGTTCCGGTTCCATCTCTTTGCTTAAATCAACATGAGCCACCTGCCCTTTGCCATGTACACCCGCATCGGTCCGCCCAGCCACCGTGACTTTGACGGTTTCACCACTAAAGGCGAAAAAAGCGGCTTCAATTGTCTGTTGCACGCTGATATGGTGCGGCTGTTTCTGCCAGCCGGAAAAGGCGCGCCCGTCATATTCGACCGTCAATTTCCAGCGTTGCATTACAAAGCGTCTGGTGCTTGGCAAATGGGATCAATGCCATACGACAAGCTCGCCATAAATTCCGCCGCGGTTTGCGCGTTCCGTCCAGCCGGCTGCACTCTCAACACCTCTAAAGCACCCTTACCACACAAGACGCGCAAAGGATGGCCAATGATCGTGCCAGGAATAATTTTTGTTGCCGAAGGGTAATCATCTTGCAACACATTCACCGCCAGTAAACGAACACGTTCGCGTCCAATTTGTGTCCAGATACCCGGCCATGGTGTAAAGGCGCGCAAGGTCCGTTCGATCTGTGTCGCCGATTGTGTCCAGTCAATAATGCTTTCGCTTTTCGCAATTTTGTGTGCGTATTCCACGCCATCCGTTGGCTGCACATGCGGCTGCAATTCGTTTTTTCCAAGGCCTGCCAACGTCTGCACGATCATCGTTGCACCCAATTGCGCCATGTTGTCCATCACACTTTGCGTCGTATCATTTTTTTCAATCGATATTTTTTCGATGAATAACATTGGTCCGGTATCCAACCCCACATCCATCTGCATGATTGTCACACCGGTTTCTGCATCACCGCTTTGAATGGCGCGCTGTACGGGGGCTGCGCCACGCCAGCGCGGGAGTAATGACCCGTGAATATTGATACAACCGTGTTTTGGTGCCTCCAGAATGTTGGTACGCAAGATCAATCCATAAGCGGCCACAATTGCGACATCGGCTTGCAAATCCTGAAACGCCTTGACTTCGTCGTCCGGCTTTAAACTGGACGGGGTACGCACCAGCAAACCCAACGCTTCAGCCGCGGCATGCACGGCTGTTGGTGCCAGTTTCTGACCGCGGCCTTGCGGGCGGGGCGGCTGTGAATAGACACAGACAATCTTATGACCAGCAGCGTGAATGGCTTGCAAAGCCGGTACGGCAAATTCCGGCGACCCCATAAAAATCACGCGCATGATTTAATCCTCGTGATTGTTTTGTTGGCGCTTGTTATAACGGCGCAGTAAAATATTACGTTTCAACGGCGTCAGATAATCGATAAACAATTTGCCGTTCAAATGATCAATCTCGTGCTGGATGCACGTTGCTGCCAATCCGCTCATCTCAACTGTTTGTGTTTCACCGTCGATATCCATGTATTGCACTGTCACATCTGCTGGCCGCATCACCTCGCCGTTCATTTGCGGAATTGACAAACAGCCTTCGTCATATAGCGACAATTCGTCGCTTGCCGCAACAATTTTGGGATTGATCAGCTTGATCGGCTGCCGTTCACCATCGCCACGGCCACCAAAAATATCCATCACCACAACGCGTTTTAAAACGTCAACTTGCGGAGCTGCAAGACCAATCCCGACTTCGTGATACATCGTGTCCAGCATATCATCCAGCAAGGTCAAAATCTCGGGGGTTACCTCTGCAACGGGCTGCGCTATTTCGCGCAACACCGGGTCGGGTAACAAGCAAACACGTAGAAGTGCCATCGTCTCTCTATCCTGCAATTTATTCGGCGGCAATGTGATCGACGCTGTCATTCGCGATCACGTTCAGGGCTTCGGGTGCCGTTAATGCGCGGCTGCGCTCTTCAATCGGGTTTGGCTCCGGCACCACATCTTTCGTCGCGATTCCTTTATCGCGCATCTGGCGCAAGGTTGGCATGACCATGCCATCCAGCGACCCGACAGCTGCATTATACTTGTTCAACACCTTATTCAGGGAATCGCCCATGGCCGTCATATGGCCCATGAAGGTGCCGATGCGTTTGTACAACGCCTCACCCAATTTCGCGATATCCTTGGCGCCTTCGTTGATTTTAAACTGATCGTGCGCGTGGGCGACGATGCGCAACATGCCAAGCAAACTGGTCGGTGTCACAATGACAACCTTTTTGCTCCAGGCAAATTCCATCAGAGCGGGTTCATGATCCAGCGCGATCTGCATCAGACTGTCAAGCGGCACAAATAGCACCACCCAGTCATACGATGGAAAGGCGCTGAGATAATCTTTTTTCGACAGGCTGTCGATATGCGTTTTGAAATCCTGCGTATGCTTCGCCCATAAGATGCGCCGTTCAGCATCGTTAATATTGTCACCCCAGGAATTCAAATAATTCTGCATCGGCACTTTGGAGTCGATCAACAACACACGATCCGGTGGTAAGGACACAACCACATCCGGGCGTTTCGCGCCTGTCGCTGTTTGCTGGCTGACCTGTGTTTGATAATGAATGCCTTCTTGCAGCCCGGCCATATCCAGGACGCGCTTCAACTGCATCTCGCCCCACTGGCCACGCGTGGTTGGCGCGCGTAAGGCCTGCACCAAGGATGCCGTTTCCTGCTGCAAACGCTGTTGGTCCGTTGCCATGGTGCCGACCAGTGATTTTAACTCGCCATAGGAATGCTGCCGCTGCAATTCCAGCTCACCGATTTTCAAATCCATTTTTTGCAGCGTTTCGGCCACCGGTTTGACAACGTGGCTAATGTCATTCTGCCGCTTCTGCAAATCCAGTTCCGCTTTTTGCTGGAACTGCTGTAAATTTTCTTTGGCCAAGGTCAAAAACCGGTCATTATTCTGCGCCAGCGCGTCCGCCGACAGGGATGCGAACCGGTCAGCCAGTTGGCCCTTGGCCTGTTCCAGCAATTGCAGCTTTTCCAAATGATTCTGCGCCTGCCCACTCAATTGCGCTTCTAACACGCGCGTTTTTCCAGACATGACCAGATAGGTCAACACAGCCGCCAGACAGGCCGCCGCCGCTATGAACAAGGATGCAATAAGGATTGAGATCATGCCGCCAGTCTAGCGGGACGGAACCGTTTTTGCCACAGAATTTTACCGCAACAGACTCTCAATATCGGCCTGCAATACATCAATACCGGTCTTTTTATCGGAACTGATTAACAGCGGTTCCGACAGGGCAGACGGGTGTTTTTGCAATTCTGCTTTCACCGCTTCAATCATTGCCACCTGTTCCGGCTTGGTGGCTTTATCCGCTTTGGTCAGGATGACACGATACGGCACGACCAGCCGGTCAAACCATTGCAACAGCATCTTGTCATGATCCTGCAAACCGTGCCGTGCATCGATCAACACATAGGCACGCTTGAAAGCTTTGCGCTGTTTGAAATACTCATCGGCCAGCACGCGCCATTTGTCCTCCAGCTGCTGGCCGACCTTGGCATAGCCATAGCCCGGCATGTCCACCAGACAAAAGAACGCACCCAGATTAAAAAAATTGATCTGTTGTGTCCGGCCGGGTGTGCGTGATACGCGTGCCAATGAATTACGGTTGGTCAGCGCGTTGAGCAACGACGATTTGCCCACATTCGACCGGCCAACAAACGCAACCTCCGGCATGCCGTTGGAAATATTGTCTTTCGGCCAATCACCGGATTTCGCTGTTCCCCAAACAAAATCGCAATTGGCCGAAAAAATCTGCCGCAGGCGGCGTTGTACATCCGGTGATGCCAAGTCAGCCTGCAGAGATTCAAGGCTGGACATTATTGCCATTCTCATCAATCACGATGGTTGGCATGTCCTTGCCTAAACGCTTCGCCCGGGCCAGCGCCTTTTTCTGGTTCGGCACTTTCATGACAATCGGTTCTTCGTTGGCCACGCTGCGTTTGATCCAGTATTGTTGCACGATCCCCAGCAAGTTTGACCACACGTAATAAATCACGAGGCCCGCCGGGAATTGTGCAAACAGGAACATGAACATCCATGGGAAAATCGCCATCACCTGTTTCTGCATGGGGTCATCGGGCGTCGGTTGCATTTTTTGCTGCAACCACAACGTAAAGCCGTATAACACGGGCCAGGCACCAATCATCAAAAACGATGGCGGATGAAACGGCAATAAACCAAATGCATTGAACACGCTGGTCGGGTCGGGTGCCGACATGTCATCGATCCAGCCCCAGAACGGCTGATGGCGCATATCCAAAGAGATATACAATGTCTTATACAAGGCGAAAAACACCGGAATTTGAATCAGCATCGGCACACAACCCGAGGCTGGATTCACTTTCTCGCGTTTATAGAGCGCAATGACTTCCTGCTGAAACTTCGCCTTGTCTTTGCCATGTTGTTCTTTTAATAAATTGATCTGCGGCCCGACCTGTTTCATTTTCGCCAGCGAACGAAATGATTTGCTGGCTAATGGATAAGTCACCAACCGCACCAGAATCGTCATGCACAACAAGGCCAGCGCAAAGCTCATCGCAATGCCTTTGCCGGCAAAGTAGGCCCCCAGCCAATGCAAAACTTGGTACAGCGGTTTGGTCAGCAAATACAACCAGCCGAAATCAACGGCCAGATCGAAATGCGGCACGTTCAATGCTGTTTCATAGCTGTTCAGCAAATCCAGTTGCTTCGCTCCCGCAAACAAGCGTTGCGTCACATCCAGACTTTGTCCCGGTGCCACGGTGACCGCTTGCTGGCGGATATCCGCCTGAAATATATCGTGTGTGTCATCGGCACCTTTTTGATGTGAGAAACGCGCATCGAATGTTGTGCCCGTGTCCGGCAACAAACTGACCAGCCAATATTTACTGGTCAGCCCCAGCCAGCCACTCGTATTTTTATAAGTGAATTCTTTGTCATCCTTCAGATCACTATAACTTGGGTCTTCCAGCTCACCATTGAAATAAGCGACAGCGCCGGTATGCATCACCGCCGACGGCCGATCTTCAAACGGGACATGTTCGCCACGTTTGGCCACATGGTGGCTTTGCGAAATCAAGGCATACGGATAAAAATTGGCCGCTTTGGCACTGTTATTCGTGACCGTCGTTTTGACAGAGAACATATAATTCGGGTCAACCGAAATTTGTCGTGTAAACACAATATTGTCTTTATTCGTCCATGACACAGTCACCGGGCTGGTATCTGTCAATGTGCTATTCGCGCCACTGATCTGCCAGACACTGTTCTGATCAGGCAATTGCAAAGATCCGTCATTCGCCAACGCACCGAAATCAACAAAATACGCGTTCTTGGTGCCGGATGGTGACAATAGACGCAAGGGTTGCGGCGCATCAATTTTATCACGGAAACGCAACAGCGATAAATCATCAAAGCGCAAACCGGTCAGATTAATTGATCCGGCCAGACGTTCGGTTTTGATGGCAATCGCCTGACGCGTTCCCAACACATCCAGTGCAGCCGTTTCATCGACCGGCTGTGGCACCACAGCCACATCAACGGCCGCGTTGTGCTTGGCCTGTTCCTGGACAATCGCGGCTTGTGCGCGTTCGGCTGCCATGTGTGGACGTTGATAGAAAAAGAAATAGCCGGCCAAGACCAGTAACGACAAAACAAACGCCAAAAAGAAACGGCGGTTTTCCTGTGGGTCGGGCAATTGATTGTGTCGCATAAACTGAAAACCTAGATGATGAATTGAGAATAAGAAAAATTAAGGTGACGCTGGAACGGTCACACTCAATGCGGAATGTGTTTGCTTGGGCAACAGCAACCACGCTTGACCCCGCGCTTTCATGTTGCCTGCCGCCTGTTCAGCCATCGGGCCATACCCCCAGAAAATATCAGCCCGCACGGGGCCACGAATAGCCCCACCGGTATCTTGCGCAATGAATAAACGTTGCACCGGCTGGTTCGGTTGCAGTGGATGTTGTGTCGCAATCCATACCGGGGCGCCATAGGGAATAAAACGTGGGTCTACCGCGATCGAGCGTTCCGGCGTCAAGCCAACACCCGAGGCACCCAGCGGCTGGTCTTGATCCAGCACTTTGAAAAACACATAGGATTTGTTGACGCCCATCACAGACGTTGCCTGATCCGGATGCGCTTGCAGCCATTGGCGGATGGTTTGCATGCTGACATTGTCTTTGGTCAATTCACCGCGTTTGATCAATTCACCGCCGATGGCCGTATAGGGATAACCGTTTTGTCCGTCATAGCCGACGCGCAACACACGCGTATCGGGCAGGACGACACGGCCCGACCCCTGGATCTGCAAAAAGAACGCGTCGATCGCGTTATCCACCCACAGCAATTCCAGATTTTTGTTTTTCAACGCACCGTTTTGAATGGCGGCCCGGTCGCTGTAGGGCTGCAAGGCTCCGCTGGCGACACGTCCGGCAATCCGTTCACCTTGTAACGACGGGCGGAACGTGCCGAGTTCGGCCGTCACTAAATCAGGTGGCCGCTGATATAGCGGCACATGGTACGGCCCTTGCGGTGTCAAACTGCCACGCAAACTGGCTTCGTAATAACCGGTAAATAATCCATCACTGCCATTTGGCGTCGTGATCGCATAAGGTGCAAACCATTGCTCGATAAAGTGACGCGCTTCATTGGCATTTTGTGCGGAAGCGGTTGCAGCAAATTGATCGAGCGCACGACAAGCGGGTTGCCAGTCACTTGCGGTGCCGCCCACATGATTGGCCTGCAACTCTTTTGCCGGGTCACGTTTTTTAATCACGGCACAGGATTGTTGTAATGCAGCCAGGGCCGTCACCGGGTTATCGTTCGTCCAGCCGGGCAACGCATCATACGATGTTTTCACCAGCTGCATGCTGTTCGCATCTTCGGCTTCGCCGCCGCTCACACTCTGCAGATTTTGCAGTTGCGCACAACCGGCGAGCAAGCTGCACACCAGCACAGCCATTGACACGTGACGCATAGACAGAACTTTAGTCATCCAGATGATCCGTATCGCTTAAACGCCAGATGATTTCATCGTCTTTCAGATCATTGGTAAACTGCCAACGCTCATGCAGGGTATGTTTACTGCCATCCTGATGATCAACATACGCACCGTCTTTGTCGCGCTGCGTAATGGATTGTTCGCTGGTAAAATCAACGCTGACAGTGGCTTCCGTCCCATCCAGACTGGCGTCGCTGATCACGGCGCGTGACACGCCATGCAACACCAGATCAAACGTCTGGGCTGCTGCAACACGGGCGTCGATAGCCGCTTTAAACGTTGCCGTCAATTCCGGCGTCAGCAATGTCTCCAGTGTCGTCATGTCGCCTTTGGCAAAGGCCTGCACAATGACCTCATACGCCCGGCGCGCGCCTTGCAAAAACACCTGCGGCTGAAAATTCGGGTCGACGGCGGCCAGTGGCAACAACCGGTGATGCGCCGTCGCATTCAATACAACGCCATAATCCGGCATGCCTTGCGTCCAGTTCGTCACAACGGGTGCTGGCAATGAAGCTGTCTTATGAGTGTCCGTCGTTATTGCGCTGACCGTAGGTTTGGCAGCATTGCGTGCTTTTAAGAGTAGCTCGGGGTCGATTGCCGGTGGCTCGCCATCCGACCGTTCGCCCAGCACTTTGCGCAGCCGGAAAAACAGCACAGCCGCAATGACGGCAAACACGATAATATCAAGCGGAAATGAATGATCCATACGCGTTAAACTAGAGGCTTTTTAACGTTTTGACCAGTAGGCGTAACACTGGCAAAAAAAGGTTAATAGACAAAAATACACCTTTCAACTTGTTCATTTTCTTGTAAAATGCTGTTGCATTCTTTATATCAACAGATCTGCGAACCAGATATTTTTAATATAACAGGAATGATGATGCTGACAGAAATGATTGAAAAGGATATTGGCCACGTGAGTAAATTTATTGATGACTTCAAAGCATTTGCCCTTAAGGGCAATGTCGTCGACCTGGCCGTAGGCGTTGTAATCGGTGCCGCCTTTGGCCGGATTGTGACCTCCTTGGTGGATGATATTATCATGCCGCCCTTGGGCCTGATTATCGGCAAGGTCGATTTCAGCGAACTGTTCTGGACGCTGCACACGGCTGACGATAAGCCCGGTCCCTTCAACACCATCGCCCAAGCCAAGGAAGCCGGCGCCGTCACCTGGAATTACGGCTTGTTTCTCAACGCGTTGTTCCAGTTCCTGATCGTCGCCTTCGCGATTTTCATCGTCGTCAAGCAATTGAAGCGTTTGCAACGCCATGAAGAAGCCAAGCTTGCAGCGGCCCCGCCACCACCGCCGCCGCCACAGGAAATGCTGTTGGCTGAGATTCGCGATCTGTTGAAAAATCAACAAAAATAAACATCTTTCAAAATAATGCTTGCAATGCCTGATGGGCTTTGCTACATCCTTTCGACGCGCCGGGCATTCTCCTCCTCCTGCTGGGGCTTGTGTCTTTCGAGATACATCCCCGCCCGGCGCCGTTTTCTCCCGCATCGTATTCTCGAACATAGTTTCCTTTGCCCTGCTTTTGTGGCAACCTGATGTCATTCCATCTCCGCTCCTAAAATCACAAAGGTTTGTTACTCATGACCGACACCACAATACCGCAAGCTGCCGCGCAGCCGGGCCCAGCCGGGCCGGGTCAATTTCCCATTACCGTCAATGCCCAGTACATCAAGGATTTCTCATTTGAAAATCCGAATGCGCCGCGCAGCCTGATGACCAATGGCCAGCCGCCGAACGTCGAAGTCAATATCAATGTCGAAGCGCGTCCGTTGGCTGATGACACCTATGAAGTGACATTGAAAGTCAACGCCGAAGCAAAAACGCCGGAGATTTCCTGTTTCGTCGTCGAATTGTCGTATGGCTGCATCATGACGCTGCAAGGTTTCCCGGAAGAGCAGATCCAGCCGGTTTTGATGATCGAAGGGCCGCGTTTGCTGTTCCCGTTCGCCCGTCAGATCATTGCCGATGCGACGCGCGAAGGCGGCTTCCCGCCGCTGTTGATCAACCCGATCGATTTCGCCGCCATGTACCAGCAAAACGTCGTCAATGGCGCACCGACAGCCGGGGCGACGACAGACCAAACCGGCAACGCGTAAGTTTTTTAGCGCGTTCCTCAATCTTTTATCAGGATAGATGGTCATTACCATGAGCGATCAACAAACCCATGCTATTGACTGGAACCAGTTTACGGCCGATGCCAAAATACTGGCGGATAAATTGCGTAGTGAACTGCCAGACATCAAGGGCCTGATTGCCATTGCGCGTGGCGGACTGTGTGCCACAGCCATCATCGCCAACGCACTCGATATTCGCAACGTCAAATCGGTCGCTGTCAGTTCGTATGACAAGCAAAAACACAACACGACCGAAATGCTAGGGTCCGTTGATAATATTCTGGATGGCGAAGGCTGGGTATTTATCGACGATCTGGTCGACACCGGCGAGACCGCCAAGCTGATTAAACGCCGTTATGCCAAAGCAAAACTGGCCGTTGTCTATGCCAAACCGGACGGCGCCCCGCATTGCCACCTCTATGCCCGCGACATGCCGCAAAAAGACTGGCTGCATTTCCCATGGGAAGTATAAAAAGATTGTTCTGATTGATCGGAGAAGGAGGCCTTATGGGCCTCTTTTTTATTTCATCGCGATTCGCACAATTGTCGCGGCAAACAACACAACGACCCACACCAAAAACACAATCAACAGGGTCATGTTCTTGCTGCGCTTTTGGGCGTGAAGGGGCGTCGGGTCAGTAATCTGCATCGCTTTTATCCTGATTGATAGGGTTCAAATCGGCTTGGCTAAAGAGTGGTTGCATCACAGCATCAATATGCGACCGTAACGCTGGGTATGTGACAAAATCATAACCCACAACATCGACTTTAACAGCTAACAAACTGGCGTCAAACGCGCTCCACAGCCGGTCGATATCCGCTTGGGTCACTGTGCCATAAACAACCAGATCGATATCGGAATTGTCACGGTACGTGCCGGTTGCACGCGATCCAAACAAACCAACCATGCTAATGCTGTCTATAAAGGGTCGCAGTACCTCACGAAACTGTTCAAGCTGCCGTGGTGTCAAACCATGATCAGCCATCGGACAGGCGGCTCAGCAAGGTGAGATGCAATTCATCGAATAAAGACAAATAAGACGCCCGGATGTCCGCAATAATTTGCTCGAAGGTTTTCAAATCATAGGTATGCGCCATTTTGTTGCGCGCATCCAAAGCCTGCATCCAGACATCGCCTGTCTCAATTAGCTTAGCGGCAAAGGCCGCCTTGATGACACTGGCCGGTGTGACCGTATCCAGCACAATGCCTGTATATTCCAGGTAATCTTTCAGCACTTTCCACGCCAGTTCCCAGGTGTATTCAAACCGCTGAATGATGCCTTCTTTTTCCAGCTGGGTCAGGTCACGCGTCTGCATGATCGCGATGGCCTCGCGCAACAACAGAAAAGCCCGTTTGTAATTATCGAACCGGTAAAGCCAACGTGGCTTGTCTGGTGTTTGCATCAGGCCCACTGATCACCAATCACAAACGCGAAGATCAGGAACAGGTATAAAATCGAATAACCAAACATCAATTGCGAGGCTTTTTTGGTTTTGAGGCGCAGCACTTGCACACTGCTCAGGGTAAACAAACCACCCAAAACAAAAGCGGCGATGCCATAGGTAATCGATAAATAGCCCAATGCCCAAGGCGCAACAGATACTGCCCACAAGACCAGCGTATAGATCAGCATCTGCCAACGGGTGTTACTTTCACCATGCGTCAAGGGCAGCATCGGAATGTTTGCTTTCGCGTAATCCTGACAGCTGACCAAAGCCAGCGCCCAGAAGTGTGGTGGTGTCCACAAAAATATAATGAGAAACATCAACCAGGGGAGCGGATGCGCAACGAAGATTCCATTGGCATCCCCCGTGACACACGCCCACCCAATGACCGGTGGAAACGCACCCGCGGCACCACCGATTACAATGTTTTGCGGTGTACGGCGTTTCAGCACCATCGTGTAAAACCAGCCGTAAAACACCATGCCAAACGCCAGCCACCCAGCCGCCGTCCAGTTGACGAAAATCCCCAGCATATACACGGCCATGCCGCCAACGATGCAGGCAAAACTCAACGCTTCGGCGGGAATCATCCGGCCGGCCGGCAACGGGCGGTTTTGCGTGCGGGTCATGACGGCGTCAATGTCGCGGTCATACCACATGTTGATAGCACCTGATGCACCCGCGCCCAAGCACAGGCACAGCATGGCGATCAGCCCAAGCAAGGGATGGATATGGCCCGGTGCCGCCATCATCCCGGCAAAGCCGCTAAACACCACCAACGTCATCACGCGCGGTTTCAGCATCATGATGTAATCACGTACGCTGGCTGTCTCAACGGATGGCAGGGAATAACGCATAGAAGAAGAAAAGTCGCTCATGCAGAAACTTTACGGGAAAGACACGCAAAAAGAAAGCCGCCCCATTGCTGGAGCGGCTTCTTTAAAGAACTTTTCAGATCAGGCGGGCAGATGCCGCGCCGTCATCTTAGAAAGCGTAACGAACGTTAGCAACAACAGCGTGGTTGTCGTAATCGGTGTTATCAACTTGTGTTGTCGCGAAGTAACGGTATTCCGCACCAACGCTCCAACGTGGGTCGATAGCAAAGCTTGCGCCAGCGATACCTTGGTAAGCGAATTCGGTACCTTCATCGCCACCTGTTGTATCGAACTCAACGTGAGCCACACCGATACCACCACCGATGTACGGGGTGAAGCGTGTGCCAGTTTCGATGTCCCAATAAGCATTGGCCATCAAAGCTCCCGACTCAGCGCGGCCATCGCCAGCATTGTCGATTTCGTTGTTGCGATAGGACGCTTCCAATTCGGCGCGAGCCCATTTGGTTTTGCCACCAACAGCCAGACCACCGATGTAACCATCGTTGAAATCCAGACCGCTGTCGTTCTGCGTTTTGTTCCAACCGCCGAACGCGCTGACATATGGACCTTCAAGGCCCATCCATGTGCGAGCCGGAGCTGCATATGTTTTTGTCGTTGTCGTCATCGTCGTGTTGTGACGGCTGTAGGTCGTTGATTTGTCAGCAGCGAAAGAAGCAACTGGCAAGGTAGCCAGCAGAGTCGCGGCCAGCAAGATTTTTGTGTTCATTAGGTGTGTCTCCACGTAAAAGGATAGTTGACCTGAATAGAAATGCGCGATTCCGCATCAAAAAGCCATAAGCGAAAACCAATTTACCACATTTCGCCTTGGGCTGTTGCTTTTTTGTGACAGGTTGGAAAGTGGTAAATACGTTAGTTTTACATTTAAAATAAATGGCTTAAAATACAGATATTAGAGTTGCACTATGTTTTGCAAATCTTCATTTGCAAGCAGTGATAAAAACCAATCTCTATAAATTTCATTATGAAGCTGCTGTAAACGATTTTCTGATTGACCAAATAGAAAGAATATTGCAATTATCTTGACATAACTTAATGAGTTGATTTACAATTTGGCCGCTCCGACAATCAGTAGAATCATCATGCACACATATTCCAGCTCTGATCAATTTGCTTACATTTCGGCTCTATATCGTGTCAATGATTCGAGGAATCTATTAAGAGTCACTGCGGGTGGGTCAGAACACGACTCTTTTTCATCCGATAATCCACAGGGTTTTGTAGAGAACGATGATCATCATCCGTTGGATATCATTTACGAAGTCGCGGCCAGTCTGCAAGACACGTATCCTGATTATTTAGATGATCACCAAAGCTTGGCTTTGACAGCCAGTTATTTCCGTTTTCAAGCAGAAGCTTTAGCAGCTTTTTATGAGACGCCTGAAACACAATCCGCACCAGTTTTGTTGTCTTCTACAACAGAACCCGATGATTTTGGTGTCAAAACAATATTGCTTCAACAACCTGATTCTTATTTGAATAAATTTCACACCAATGCTGCATGCCTAGGGTTTGATCGGCATCAAGTTGCACGCGCTGCTGAATTTCTCGAAGCGATGAATTACGACATGAACTAAAGCAGTTGTTCAATCAAACACATCTCCGTTTGATTGAAAAAAAGCCCCTTGCGGGGCTTTTTCTTTATCTCAATGGACAACGCTAGTCCACGACGCGTGGCTGGATTTCGAACTGGTGGAATGGCGGTGGCGATGACAAAGTCCATTCCAGCGTGTTCGCGCCCTCGCCCCATGGATTGCCTGCCGCCTTACGGCCGAAGAAGATGGTGTAGACTGCAATAAACAGCCAGAACACGACGGAACCACCGGTCAAGATCGCACCCAGTGATGAGACATAGTTCCAGCCGGCATACATATCCGGATAGTCCGGAATCCGGCGCGGCATGCCGGCCAGCCCAAGGAAATGCTGCGGGAAGAAGGTGATGTTGACACCGATGAACGTCAGCCAGAAATGCAGCTTGCCAGCCCATTCCGGGTATTGCCGGCCCGATATTTTGCCGATCCAGTAATACCAGCCGCCAAACAAGGCAAACACCGCACCCAGTGATAACACGTAATGGAAATGTGCGATCACGTAATAGGTGTCGTGCAAGACAATATCGACGCCGGCATTCGCCAGCACAACACCTGTCACGCCACCAATGGTGAACAGCACAATAAAGCCGATCGCCCACAACATCGGGGTTTCAAAACTGAGTGACCCGCCCCACATCGTGGCGATCCAGGAAAAGATCTTGATCCCGGTCGGCACGGCGATGATCAGCGTCGCAGCGGTAAAATACGCTTTGGTGTTGATCGAAATGCCGGTTGTAAACATATGGTGTGCCCACACGATGAAGCCGACAGCACCAATGCCCACCATCGCGTAGACCATGCCCAGATAACCAAACACAGGCTTACGCGAAAATGTGCTGATGATGTGCGACACGATCCCGAACGCCGGCAAAATCATGATGTACACCTCTGGATGGCCAAAGAACCAGAACAAGTGCTGGTACAGCAACGGGTCACCGCCACCATCCGGTTTAAAGAAATGCGTGCCAAAATTACGGTCGGTCAGCAACATGGTGATGGCACCACCCAAGACCGGCAGCGATAATACCAGCAAGAATGCGGTGACCAGCAGTGACCAGACAAACAGCGGCATCTTGTGCAGGGTCATGCCCGGCGCGCGCATGTTGAAAATCGTGGTGATAATATTGATGGCACCCAAAATCGAAGACGCACCGGCCAAGTGCATCGAGAAGATGGCAAAGTCCACCGCGCGGTCTGGATGCCCGGCAATGCCCGACAGTGGTGGATACATGGTCCAGCCGGTTCCCAGGCCACCCGACCCATTCACGTAGTAGGAAAACACGGCAATCAGCAGCAAAATGAAAGACGGTACAATCAGCCAGAAGCTGATGTTATTGAGACGCGGGAACGCCATATCCGGCGCACCGATCATCAGCGGCACGAACCAGTTGCCAAACCCGCCGATCAACCCCGGCATGATGACGAAAAAGATCATAATCAACCCGTGCGCCGTGATCATCACGTTCCAGTTCTGCCCGTCCTTGACGATCTGCAAGCCCGGATGCATCAATTCCAGACGCATGATAACCGAGAATGTCACTCCGATAATGGCGGCCAGCACCGAGAAGATCAGGTACAGTGACCCGATATCTTTGTGGTTCGTCGAGAAAAACCAGCGCGCAAAAAACCCGGGATGATGGGCATGCCCGTCATGCGGCTGGTCACCATGATTGTCATGCGCATTCAATGGTACTTCGGTAATATCGTGGGCATTCGCCATAAATCGTCTCCGTTGACTTTATAAAGCACAGATTCTGCTGTTGCAGATTACTGCGCGAATTGTTGTTTTATGCCAGTCCACAGCGCTGGCAAGGTCAATTGCGGCTCATGCAATTGTGCACTCGCATATTGCGCCGTTTCCGTTTGAATCATCGCCATGGCTTTGGCGCTGTCCGTTTTCATCAGCTCGGCCCATTGCTTAAAGACATCCATCGGCACAGCGCGCACTTCGATTGGCATAAACGCATGGTTCGTGCCGCAAATCTGTGAGCATTGGCCATAGTAAATGCCGGGTTCGTTGATGTGCAGCCATGTTTCGTTCACCCGGCCCGGCATGGCATCCTTTTTCACACCCATCGCCGGCAACGACCAGGAGTGAATCACATCCGCACCAGTAATCAACACACGAATGTCGGCGTCCACTGGCAACACCACAAACGATGGTGCAGCGGTCGTCAGATCATACGTCGACAGTAAGCGTTGGTACGTCGGCATTGCCCGCAACGCGGCAAATTCATTCTTTTTATCCTGATCGGTACCGGGAATGAAATAATTCGTATATTCCTCGATCTGCAAGTCTGGATAGGAATAACCCCAGTACCATTGATAACCCGTCGCTTTGAGTGTGACTTCCGGATGTTTGGTTTTATCCATGTAATACATCAACGGGAACGAGTAACAAGCCACGACGATCAGAATCAAAATGGGAACCAGCGTCCAGATAATTTCTAATTTAACGTGATGCGTCGTCGTGCTGGGGATCGGGTTGGCTTTGCGCCGGAACCGGATGATGGCGTAAGCCAGTAACGCAATGACAATGATCGAAATAACCGTAATAATGACCAGCAAAATATTGTGAAAATGCTCGATCCGCACACGCACTGGCGACATGGCGGGCAGCAAATCATGGTACCAGATCGTGTTTGGCAACATGGCAAAGGCTGGCTGGGTCAGACCCACCAGACATAAAGCGGCACAGGCAATAAAAGAGCGAAAGATCAACATGTAATAACCACGAAGGCGGAATAGATTTTTGACAACCCTGTTAGAAAGGCCGACAACAGTCTAGGACAGGTTAAACGGAAAGGGAAGTCAAAGCTTTCACAGGTTTAAACGGATGACATATCGCACTTGTTTAAAAATCCAGATCCGATAACCACGCAATGTTCATCGCTTCTGTGGCAGGCGTGGCATCTTCAAAACGAACAATCCTATATTTGTTTTCTTCACTCAAACGAAGAACGCCAACTTTTTCCGACTGGATATCCTGTTGGAACGGCAAAACAATACCTTGGGGAGTGATAATGCCGGCTGTTGCATTTTGATACATCAGGCAGAGTTTGATTTGATTGTTAGTTAGTGATTGGTTGTCGCCGATTTGATTGTCCCACCCCACATGAACAAAGGAACCACCGAAAACCAAGGCCGTTTCTATTTCTTCGAATATCGGTCTTTGACCTGTGGCAACGCGTTCGCCATCCAAAGTTGGAACAATACGGGCTGTTTGCTGTTTTTTACCGTTGTCCTTCAAAACAGCAATAATATGCTGGCCGCCAAGCACAATGCCTTCATCAGACAAACAGTTTTCCAGCTTGGTGGCATCATAGGTCGGTTTTTTAATAACGACAGTTTGGTATTCTTGATTTTTCATTACATCGATAAAATCAACGGGCTGGCAATACGCAGGTTCTCCTGTTGAAAAATGCGTGTGGACGATAATGTGGTAGGTCGGGGACATGGTTAATCTTTCACGAAACGTAATTGCGTAATTCGAGCAAGATAGCCTAAGCCAAAGTCACGTGCAAGTTCTGCCCGTTGATTTTCAACCAGTTTTTCCCAAACGTCGTGTGCGGCGTCAAAGCTCGGCATAACGCCCAGAAGCTGGGCTGATGATGCATGTGCACCAGATGCGCCGCCTCATGCGCCACCACATAATCGATCACCTCAAGCGGTGCCAGGATCAGGCGCCAGCAAAAATTCAGATCGCCGTCGCTGGTGCAGCTGCCCCACCGGGTTGACGTGTCGCGCAAGGTGATGGTTCCCACCGGACATTGTAGCTGCGCCACTTTCAGGGCAGTCAGGCGTTCAATCTCAGTCTGCGCCAGCTGTTTCAAAAACCGGTAAACGGCACGCGGCACGCGGTCAGGGTTACCCGCCACCTCCAAAGTGTCATCCGTCAAAATGACCTGAACACCCCGCGCCGGACTGTCACGATGCACGATCTGGCGCAGTTGGCCGAAGACGGGCACCCTCTCGCCGATCGCTAGCCGATAGGCTGTAGGGGCTTGGGCAATTTGGCGGTGCAGCCAGTCCTGTTGGGTGTGGACAAAACGCATCGCTTCGGCATGCGACGTGCGCCACGGAAAGCTGACGACAATTTCCTGTCTGGCCGTATTGGTACGCAACGTCAAACGCTTGGCCTGGCGCAAACGTTTATAGACGACCGGCCAAGGCAAGTTTGTTTCATTGAATAAAGCAGCAGAAGATTTTGAGCGGAACAAAGACACGGGTTAATATTAACGAATAGCCTGTTCATGCACAACCAGCTAGGAAAACAACTTTGGCCGGTGCGGCATATGTTTTGATTGATCATGTAATTTATCTTGCCCACGATCCAGTATGTTTGCCTTGTTGCCAAGGAAAGTAAGGCGCAAAAGGTAGAATGATGCCAGCACCACCATCGATAATCAGCAAACTCTCGTTATTTGTCTGGCGATCAGTGACCAAGCCGCAATTAAATGAATGAGGATCGATAATCAAGCCGCCATGGCATAAAGCCTTGCCAACTAAGCGCATTCGCTTGCGCAAAGAGACTGGGCCGACTTTTGCACGTTCGCTGACTTCGTAGCCTATATTCAGCGGTCGAGCAAAGCCAGCTTGCTCAGGGTGAAGCATAACGTCAGGTGGCCAATTCTTGTAACTGTTTGGTGTTCCCTGTTTGATTTTAAGGACGTAGTTATTGGGTAAAGCAAAAACGAGCGACACAGACCCATTATCCAGCGGTATAATCGGGTTGTCACCATGATTATGTGGGTCTAGATAACGCCGAATGCCGTCTTCCACATAACGCAGACGCTCACGATATAAGCCTTCATCCACCTGTCTGGAATTAGGCTGACGTTGCAGCTGATTTAATAGTGGTTGCGCCGAGCAGAAGTGCCTTTGATCTATCACGGAAAATTCTTGCATGGCGGCGAATAAAAACATGCGATCTTTATATTATGTCTTTTTTTATTTTGCAATAACATTTCATTATTCCAACTCATGAATCATCATGAATTCATCACATTGACGTTGCGACCCCTCGCCTCCAGAATGAGCCATCCAAAACAGGCATTGACCAAGGGTGTGATTCATGGCCGACGTACAAGGCGTCTCCGGCGAGCGTCTCAAGCAATATATCGAACGTGTCGAGCGGCTGGAGGAAGAAAAATCCGGCCTGGCGGACGACATCAAGGATGTCTATGCCGAAGCGAAATCGGCCGGGTTTGACAGCAAGATCATGCGCATGATCGTGCGCCTGCGCAAAATGGCGTCGGAAAAACGCCGTGAGGAAGAAGAGTTACTTGATATCTATAAATCGGCCATTGGCCTGGAGTAACGTCGTGGTCAAACCGGCAGGCAAAACCAGTCAAGCGGTTTTTGTCGCTTTGCCGCCTGTTGAAAATTTCACGCCGGCGGGCGCTGATGCCGTATCGCTGTTCGTGCGTGATACTGCCGCCAACAGCCGTTATAACGGTTCGATCCATGTCTATGGCCAGGACACGCCGCGCACCCGTTTGTTTCGCGACGTCCAATTTCACGGTATCAAAAAACCGGCTGCCTGGTTTACATCGCCAACCGTGGCTTATGCCAAAAGCCTGGCACGTCATTACACGGGGCCAACGCCGCGGGTCTTGGAAATCCACAATGATGTGACCTTATTCCAGATTCTCACCAAGCACTTTCCCTCCAGCGCGACGATTTTTTATCTGCATCAAGATCCGGCTTTATTGCCGCAGTTGGCCACACCCAAACAGCGCTGGCATTTTCTCAATCAGGCCAGCGTGATTGTCTGTTCCAGCGATTTCGTGCGCCGCCGTTTTCTGACGGGTTTAGAGGCCGCACGCACCGACCATGTCCGCGTCATTTATCATGGCACCGCCGTGCAACCCGACCTGCCGCAAAAAGAGAATTACATTCTGTTTGTTGGTCGCCTGATCGCGGAAAAAGGTGTTGCTGAAATGATCCAGGCCGCGCAGCTTATTCTGCCACATTATCCATCCTGGCGCTTGGTTCTGGTTGGCAACGCGCTGACGAAACCCAACAATGTGCAAAGAGCCTATGATGGCTATGTGCAAAGTCAGATCAAAAAACTCGGGAAACAAGCTGTTTGGTTGAACACGCAGGCGCACGATAAATTGCAACAGCTCTATGCGCGCGCCGCGATTGCCGTTGTGCCTTCCCTGGCCGCTGAGCCGGTCGGACGCACGGCCATCGAAGCCTTAGGTGCAGGCGCCGCTCTCGTCAGTTCCGGCCTTGGGTCCTTGTATGAAATTCTCGGCAATAGTGGTGTTGTTGTTGATCCCGTCACGCCACAAGGGTTAGCCCTCGCCTTACAAGGCTTGATCGAAGACACGGCGACCTTGCATGGCGTACAGCGCGATTGCCTGCAACGCGGCCAGGATTTTTCCCTTTCCAACAGCCAGAACCAGATCGACCGGTTGCGGCATTACCTGATGAGCAATAATTATGTGGCGATTTAAAGCGGCGACCTGGCGCGCCTACGGCTTCAACGATTACGCCGCACTCTTTGCCCTGCTCATTCCGGTCTTCCTGATTTTTGGCCGCGCCATTGCCGATGGTGCGGTTGTTGTGATGGGAGCTGCGTTTTTGTTACGGAGTGCTTATTATCGCGACTGGTCATGGCTGCGGACACGATGGGTGCAAATTAGCTTCGTTATGTGGGCCTACTTATTTGTCAGCGCGTTTTTCGCGATCGTTCCTGACCACAGCGGCTATCTTCGCGCCTTGACGTGGGGCCGCTGGATCCTGCTCACAATTGCTCTGGTCTTTTGGCTGACACCGCAAAAAGCATGGCAGGATTGGAGCGGTTGGTTCCTGATTGTTTTGGTTTCGCTCATCGCCATCGATACACTGGTGCAATATGTGTTTGGCACTAGCCTGTCGGGCAATTTGAAGCCCGATTATCCCGGCCGTCTGAGCGGCCCATTCAATCGCCTGGTTGTCGGCATTTATCTGGCACGTTTGTTCTGGCCAGCTTTCGCACATTTACTCAGCTGGTCACAGCAACACGTCAATCTGTTCAAACGCATGTTAGTGCCTTTAGCTTTTATCGGCCTAAGCGCTTTGGTCATTCTGCTGAGCGGTGAACGTATGGCGTTCCTGCTGACAACCCTGTCACTGCTTGTTTTTTTCCTGTTCGCCAAAACTTTGCGCAAGCCATTACTGCTCTGCGGTTTGCCGCTGGTCATCGCCATCGTCGCCGTTGTGGCCACACAGCCGGCCTTGCGTGAACGTGCACAAGACGCCCAGCACAAATTTACGCATTTTGGCGAGAGTGGGTACGGCGTCATTTTCAACAACGCCATCACCGCGTGGCAGCAATCGCCAATCACCGGCGTCGGCCCGAAAAATTTCTTTTATCTGTGTGAAACACGCGGCCCGGAACTGGGCTATCAGGACGCCAAGCCGGAAACGCCGGAGTATAATTGCGCCCGCCATCCGCATAACCCTTATCTGGAATGGCTGGCTGACACTGGCCTCATTGGCTTAGGCCTATTCGTGCTGCTGGCGTTCTCTTGGAGCCGTGACGCCGTGCGGACCGTGTGGCAACAACGCTTTGCCGCTCCGCATATTTATCTGCCCACCTTGGCATTGGCGGTTGGCCTCATTCCGTTCCTCTGGCCCCTGCAAGGCAATATGAGCATTTTCACCAATTGGAACGCGGTGTTGTTCTGGTGGACGATTGGCGTGATTGTGGGAGAGTTGCAGCAACGCCGTTTGTTAATTCTGTGATGGTGGATTACTGAACATGGCTTTATATTTCGGTGGTAAACCGAGATCGCCCACAATGCGGTTTAGCCGGTTATCTTCCTGATCTCGTTTCTTAAAATCGCTTGGCTTCAATTCGCTTAACCTGTCATTAATCTGCCACTCATCGTCGCGCAGGTTCTGAAAAGAATCGCTAAATTGCAAGACAGCATAATCGTCAAACATCGCTGGATTAATCTCTAATCCGCCGGCATTTAAATTTTTAGGATGCATCATATCTGCAAGTTCTTTTAAATACTCTTGGTGAACAGATTGGTTTCCGGTCAGATAAGCCGCAATCAGATTGGATGGTGTGACTTCATTCATCTCATCGCGACTTTGGCTGTGTTGCATAGCCATAGCTGTCGGAAAAGCAGCATTAAACTTGTCGTTCAAATCCATAAATTTGAAATCACTCACAACAAGTTCGCGGAAGCCGGTTAGCAAGCCATAAGGTTCTGCACGATGATAATCATCGCGCAGCAATTGCAATAATTCTGCACCCGCTATTTCCTTATCTTCGATCTCGTTTTTGTTTTCAAGAAAGGTTGTAATTTTTTCGTCATGCTCTGGTAATTTGTTGAAAGAGTACTGGTGTTTTTGCTCGAGCCGCATGGCTTTGTCATACGCACTTTCAAATCTCATAATGACCAATGCGCGCATGGGATCATGCAGCAACTCGTCGTTCTGATGCAAGGTAGATGCCTCGTAATAACCACACGCACCATACAGCCCATCCGCAATGGCTTCATGATGTTTGCTAATCTGATTTTGATAGCTTGCAAGCTCAGCCAGTGACGGTGCACCGTCCTGACGTGAAACAAATGAGGAAACCTTTTGTAAGAGTTCGTCTGACGAAAGTGGTTCAACACGCATAACTAACCTCATATTGTTTATGACAATATAAGATATTATTGTCTAAAATGCAATATAATAACAGCCAGAAACCGCTAACTTATATTAAATTATTGAAATATATATAAACTTTATTTTTCTTTACTGTCTTGCTGCTTCGCCAGCCAATTTTCCAGCCATTTGATCGAGTAATTGCCGTCGATAAAATCCGGCTCGACGATAATTTTCTCGTGCAGCGGAATATTGGTAAAGATGCCGTCAATCACGAATTCCTGCAGACAGCGTTTCAGGCGCATCAGGCATTCGTTGCGGTTGACGCCATGGACGATCAGTTTCGCCACCATGGAATCATAATATTGCGGCACGCGATAGCCGTCATAAATGGCACTGTCGACTCGCACCCGCAAACCACCCGGAAAATGACTGTCTTTGATCAAGCCCGGGCTTGGCGCAAACGTTTCCGGATGTTCGGCATTGATGCGGCATTCAATGGAATGGCCATTGATGACAACGTCTTTTTGCGTAAACGATAATTTCATGTTAGCCGCCACACGGATCTGCTCACGCACCAGGTCGATCCCGGTGATCATTTCCGTGACCGGATGCTCGACCTGCAAACGCGTATTCATTTCCATGAAATAAAACTGGCCGTCTTCAAACAGATATTCGATCGTTCCAGCCCCGCAATAGCCCATTTTGCGTGCGACATCGGCGGACAGATTGCCAATATAGTCGCGCTGCTCGGCGTTCAACGCCGGCGATGGCGCTTCTTCGATGACCTTTTGGTGATTGCGCTGGATCGAACAATCACGTTCGCCCAAATGCACGGCGTGACCGTGATTGTCGCCGATCACCTGAATTTCAATGTGACGCGGGTTGGTCAGGTATTTCTCCATATACACCGTGTCGTCGCCAAACGACGCTTTGGCTTCACTGCGGGCCAGCGAATACGCACTGTCCAATTCATCTGCGCTGTGTGCCAGCTTCATGCCTTTGCCGCCACCACCAGAGGCAGCTTTGATAATGACCGGAAAGCCCATGTCAGCGGCTGTCTTGCGGGCGTCATCCAGTGTATCCAGCGCGCCGGCCGATCCTGGCACCACGGGCAGACCCAATTCTTTCGCCGTCACTTTGGCTACGACCTTGTCGCCCATTTTGGAAATGATTTCCGGGGACGGCCCGATCCAGGCAAAGCCGTGTTCCACCACCATCGCGGCAAAGCCGGCATTCTCCGACAAAAATCCGATGCCCGGATGAATCGCGTCACAGCCGGTAATGGAGGCAGCCGTCAGGATGGCTGGAATGTTCAAATACGATTGTTTTGACGGAGCTTCGCCAATACACACCGACTCATCGGCCAAGCGCACATGCATGGCATCGGTGTCGGCGGTGGAATGCACAGCCACCGTCTGGATGCCCATTTCCTTACAGGCCCGGTGAATACGCAACGCGATTTCACCCCGGTTCGCGATCAGAACTTTTTTAAACATGACATACTACCATTCGCTGATGACGGCACTGCGGCGCAAAATTTCTTATTCGACAACAATCAGCACTTCGCCGAATTCAACTGGCTGGCCGTCTTGCACCATGACGGCCGTCACTGTACCGCTGGCTGGCGCCTTGATCGGGTTCATGACCTTCATGGCTTCGATAATCAAAATCGTGTCGCCCTTGTTCACTTTTTTGCCCACTTCGGCAAATGGCGCGGCGCCCGGCTCGGACGACCGGTAGACCGTGCCTACCATTGGCGATTTCACGGCGCCCGGATGGTCAGCCGGAGTAGCAGTTGCCGCTGGTGCCGCCGCAGAGGTTGGCATGTGATTGACGGTCGGTGCGCTGGCGACAACCGTATGGCCGCCACCGCGCTGCACGCGGATTGACTGCGCGTCATCCGAAATTTCGATTTCCGTCAGATTGGTCTCATCCAACAGCTTGGCCAGTTTGCGAATGGCCTCTTCGTCGATTTTAAAACTCATGGAGTCGTCGTCCTAAAACAGGGTCATAATTCAGTCCGCGAGCGTAGCGGATTTGAGAATTGGGGGCAAGTTTGGAGTGTGTCCTGTAAACCCTACAGCCATATATCTTGACAAAAGCAGGATATAGGAATATATTCACAAATGGGGTTTTGCTATATTGTCATGGATATCATGATGCCCTTGTTCGTTTTGAAAACACGTTTTGGCACTGATAGTGCTGCCAACCCATCCGACACACGCCAAATAAAGCAGGCACTCAACCGTCTGGGTTATTATCGACCGTTAAATATGATCGGCCTGACGGACATACCTGATCGCGCCATTTTCGACGCGCTCAAGCTATTTCAAAACGATCATGGCCTGCCCATTACCGGCGTGTTCAAGCCGGACGATGCAACGATGCAAGCACTAAATGAGTCCATGACCAGAGACGGCGCGACCGGGTTTTATATCTGGCGTACGGTGCAGGACAACAGAGTCCGCAAGACACACGTTGAGCGTGAGGGTCATGTTTTTTCTTGGGAAATCGAACCGCTTGGTGGACATCCCGGTCAGGATAATCATTGCCGCTGTTGGGCAGAGGCCTATATGCCAAAAGCTAATATCACGATTAGCATGCCACGCGCATTTGAAGCACCGAATTGGAAAGCTGATACTTTAGAGATGTTGCGTAAGCCTGAACATGAGAATGAAGTTCTTTATCCTTATCTCGACTCCGAGGGCAAAATAACGGTTGGTATTGGCGTGAACGTCAATAGAGCTACAGTTTTCAATGCACTGCCATTTAATACTTCAGATGCTGTAACCCATCAGACCCGCAGAGCCACTTTGACAGAAAAACAAGCCGCCCACATATACTTAACAAATAGAGCTGCAGCTTTACATGCCGCCAATGATTTGGCAAACCACTCAGCCGATACTTACAGGTTGGAAACCAATTTAATATTAACACGAGCAAACAGTGAGGCTTTAACAAATACAAAAATAGATGAATTTGAAATTTCACTACTCCATGCCTTGCCGGAATTTGAGGTATATCCATCTCAGGCAAAACAAGCCCTCATGGACATGATGTACAACATAGGGCCAACCCGGTTCACGCCAGCCCGATGGCCGGCTTTCTATCAGGCCGTTTATGATCGGGACTGGGCAAAAGCTGCACTTGAATCACACCGTGAGGGTATTTCCGATATTCGCAATACAAATATTTTAAATTTATTCAATGATGCGGCAGACCTTGATCCTCTTAAGAATTAAATCTAGAATTTTTTCAAGGAAAAACTGGTGGCGTCACATGATCGCGGCCTGTAACGCCAGAAATACCTCGGCAACCATTTTCTTTATCAAAATTATCCAATGCTAATGTTTGGTCATGATTATCATTGTACGGTGCTGCCATGCACAAGATTGACGGATCCGATCTATAAGAATACTGGATGCCATTTTTATAAACCGTCATAAACTTCGTCGGCCTGACGGACAAAATCCAGAATTCCGGTTTTTCAATAGTATACGCATGGCCTTTGCCACCGACAGGATCGATACACCGTGCCGGTTCTCGTCCTTGCGCCCGCCATGCCAAAGCTTCTGCACAAGTGCGAGGAAGCGTATGTTGGTAAGTCGTGCATTTCAAAACACTGTAAATGCGGTTGGATGCCTGGCGTTCATCCAGAATCGTGCATCTGGCGATACCGCCGTATTTTTTATCCCATTCGATCGTGTCGCCATAGACGGTAAAATCGTACCATTTTCCGCACAAGACCTGATTTTTCAGAGTGCAGGGATGTGGCAACGGTGACGCGGCAAGAGCCGGGCCAGCGAGCAGCAGACACATCATGATACAGAGGAAACAGATTTTCATCCCCGCCAGCATACAGCATCGCACACAGAATAAAATCCAAATCACGCAAGGTTAAAACGGCGGCCCCGCACTAAATGAGACCGCCGTTCCGGTGTCAACCATCTCTCACACGTAACTAGAAATTATAGCGCAATCCGGCACGGACTTCGTGCGCGCTGTAATCCGTTCCCAGGTCGGAAAAATTGGCGGTATCCAAATAACGGTAATCGGCGGTCAGGTCGATTTGCTGTGACACATTGTACGCCAAACCCGCGATACCTTGCCACGCAAAGGCATTGTCGCTTTCACGCGCGCTGCCGCCGGGGCCGGTAATGTCCAGCGTGCCGTGTGCAAACCCGACACCCACACCGACATACGGCGTGACGAACGAATTGTTGGCGAAATCATAATAAGCGTTGATCAGGCCGGTGGTGATTTTGGTATCGCCGGTCAACAACACGCCCAGACTGGTATCGTCAAAATCATTCTTGCGATAGGCACCTTCGATTTCGGTGCGCACATTCGGATTAAAACGATAACCGAGTGCGCCCGCAAACACTGCGGCATTATCCAGCGTGCCTTCGTCGCGCGTAGGCAGATTAAGACCCGCTTGTCCCGCCAGATAGACGCCGCGTTGCGGTGGCGCATCGTTGGCCGCCATCGTGCGTGTGGTAGTTGTGGTGCGCGCTTGCGTACGGGCCATTGTGTCAGCCGCTTGAACGGCTGGCGCAACGAACACCGACGCCAACAAGGCGGCGGTCAAGAGATGAGATATATTAGTCATCATGTGTGTGTAACTCCTCGTTTGGTGACGGGGAGTTGATAAACCTTAAATAGGAAAGGCCGCATCGGCCTTTACCCGTTGCCGGGTTGGACATACGCCGATGCCTCCCCGTCTCAACGGACAAGGGAGTAAGGTCACGGTTACAAACCGCCTATTTTAAGAGGTTATCAAGCCCCAAAGCGAAAAAAGTTTCCGCTTCACCGCAACGCTACGGCAAAGGGGTGGAATGTCAATCTTATAAATTGGTGAGCCGGAACTACCGAATCACCACTTCCTTGATCGCCGGCTGCGGCAGGCGTGACAGGGCGACTTCCAATGTCGGGAATTGGGCATCGTCTAAACCCACAATCGGGCGTTTTAACGGCCATGGGATATTCAGCTCGGCGTCGTTCCAGATAATACCGTTCATCTGGTCGGCGATGGGGAGTGCAGTGAATTTTTGCAGGATGTCGGCGGTTTCGCTCATGATTGCGTAACCCCAGGCGATGCCGGGGGCGAAATAACATTGCGGCGTCTGTTCGTTCAAGACAAAGCTGATCGCCTTGCCAAAGCTTTTGCGGCGCGAGCGCAGATCGACAGCGGTCACGAACACGGTGCCGCGCAACGCGGTAAACAACTGCGCCATATTGGTGTCAGCGCAATGATAAATGCCATAGAGGCTGCCTTGATGGGCGCGCGTGAAATGGTCGGCCATAAAACGGGTGGAGAGGCCAAAGGCGGCAAAATGTGGCGCGTCAAACAAGGTATGCGTCTGACCGCGCAGATCATTCGTGCGTTCGCCTTGAATGATGAACACCCCATCCAAGGCCGTGTTTTGCAAACCGAGTGCGTTTAATTGCATGACGTTAACCCCCTGATGACCCTTCTGGCGTGGCGGTTCTGCCGATCCTAACGCCGCTTGTCTTCTGATCTGCGGCGGTTATTCTTCTGGTATACCATTCCCCCTGTTAAAGCGGGATTAAAATTGCATACGCCAATCATCAAGGACACAGTTTTATGCTTCCGCGCCACCGCCTGATTCTACTGGTTTTAGCCTTGCTGATTGGCTGTGGCATCGGGTATGTACGCGTACAATCTGACCCGGCTTTACAGTCTGCTGGCAAACCCGCTGTGCCGCTGGCCGGCCTCGATCTGGGTGGGCCGTTTTCCCTGACTGATCACAATGGCCAGCTGGTCACTGAAGCCTCCTGGCCCAACCAGTATTTGCTGGTCTATTTCGGTTTCACCCATTGCCCGGATGTCTGCCCCATTGGTCTGGGCAAAATGGCCGATGCCTTGACTGCCTTGCCCGCCGCGAAACAAAACATCATTCAACCACTGTTTATCACGATTGACCCGGCACGTGACACAGCAAGCGAACTCAAACACTATGTGCCGCTGTTTAACAAGAAAATCATCGGGCTGACCGGCACTCAGGCGCAGATCGATGCGGTGATCAAAAGCTACCGCATCTATGCGCAAAAACAGATCATCGATGGCGACGACAAAAATTACATGATGAATCACTCTTCTTATCTCTATCTGGTTGCCCCCAACGGACACGTCATCGATGTCTATGCCCATGATACAACAGCCGCGGATATTGCCGCCAAACTTAACGACACGATCATTTTAGAAAAGACACATTAACATGACCCCCGCCGCCCGGCTGTCCGCCGCCATCAAAATTATCGACACCACTTTACACACCGCCAAACCCGCCGATCAGGTGATGCATGCCTATCTGCAACCGAAACGTTATATCGGCTCCAAAGACCGCCGCGCGATTGCGACATTGACCTATACGCTGCTGCGTCATTACGCGCGCCTAGTCTGGTGGTGCGAAACCTATCATGCCGCGATTTCCGGTCGTAACTTCGTCATCATCTGGCTGGCGGTCGGCCAGCGCACGCCGCTCAACGAATTGCATTCCCTGTTTGGTGGTGCCGCTTATGCGCCCGATGCCCTGACACAGAGCGACCATAATCTGCTGCAAAAAATTCATGGCAAAGTCATGGACGATAAAAAAATGCCGCCCGGTGTCCGTTACGAATGTCCGCCGCAATACCAGCATGCGTTGCAAAATGCGTGGGGCGAAAGCTTCAAGGACGAGATGATGGCCTTGGACGCCGAAGCGCCGCTGGACATACGCGTCAACACACTCAAGGCCACACGTGAGGGCGTGTTGCAGCACTTGCAACAAGACGGTTTCATCGTGGAGGAAACACCCCTTTCACCGCTCGGCATTCGCGTCACCGGACGCCCGGCCTTTTCCGCGCACGCACTGTATAAAAACGGCGCGTTCGAAATCCAGGATGAAGGCTCACAAATTTTGTCGCTGTTGTGCGGCGTCAAGCCGGGTGAATGGGGCGCCGATCTGTGCGCCGGTGCGGGCGGCAAAACCTTGGCGCTGGCTGCTGCCATGAAAAACAAAGGCCGCCTTTGGGCGTGTGACGTTGATGGCCGCCGTCTGGAAAATGCCAAACTCCGCATCAAGCGCGCGGGCGTCGACAATGTCGAATTGCAGCCGCTCAGCGATATGCGCGACATCTGGCTGAAAAAGCACGCAGGCAAATGTGACTTCGTTCTGGTCGACGCCCCCTGCACGGGCACCGGTACGTGGCGACGTTCACCCTTCTCCCGCTGGCAACAATTGGGGCCGACGTTGGACGAACTGACCGACATGCAAGCCACAGCTTTACAGGCCGCTGCGCCGCTCGTCAAACCCGGCGGTCGCTTGATTTATGCAACCTGCTCCCTCCTGCCACAGGAAAACCAGCATCAGGTCAGAAACTTCCTCGACACCCATCTTGATTTCGCACCGCTCACCTTAAACACACTATGGGGCCGCGCCATGCCGGAGCAAACGGTTCCTGAAACTTTGGATCTGTCATCCCATATGCTGGCCATGACACCGTTGAAACATAATACAGATGGTTTTTTCGTTGGCGTGATGGAGAAAACTCAAATATGAAATTGCTTGCAAAAATCTTTATTGTCATTGCAATAGCAAATCTATGCTACATGCATATCGGCGCGTCCCGACCGGATCAAACAACTCTCATAAATTCGGTTTTATTTTTTACAACGTTTGTTTTTGCCATCATAGGTTTGATGGAAAACCGTAAATCCCCTTACGATAAGCCGAATGAAAACAATGACTGTTACAAAAATATTGTTGTGAGTGTTTTGCTAGGTTGGGCTATTTTAGCTATTTTTATCTGCATGGTTTTTATATATCTTGTAGTTTTTGTACCGTAATTACAAAACTGGGTTTAATTTATCTCTTCCTACACACGCTGAAACGCCGTAATCCGAATATTATCCAGTTCGCTGCGGCGTTCTTCGGTAATGTCGAGTACTTTGACTTCCATAAACGCGTCCTACACAACGCAGCGAGCGACATAAATTTCCTCTTGCGTTTTTTGTAGGGATGATGGAGAAATCTAGAATTAACTTGACATAGTATTTATAGCTCTATAGAAACACAGGGAGATTACAATTTCGAAGAGATAGTAGATGTTAAATCGTCAATTGCCTGAAAGCGGTTTTATTTACCCGAATCCTTTGGGAATTGAGAGCGATTCTCAAAATTCGTATGTACCTTTTTCGATGTCTTACCCACGTAAAGGCTTCAAAACCATCAACAACAGACGCACTTTTTGTCAAAATATGATTGATTTCTGTGGTCTCAGTCACAATTCGCCGGACGCTTATTGTGAGGCTATTTGTGGTGTGACAGATTTTTATGACGCGACAGCGTTTCAAGCTTTGGATCGCACTGAATATATTTCAAGCCTGGCACGCATGGCTAAACAAACACGCTATAAAAAGCCAAAATTATTGCTTGCCGATAAAGTCATTGCACAGATATTGAATGTGCCGCCAACCGAATCGCACTTTGCCTATTATCAGGCTGCATTACCGCACATCGATCAAAATGAGTTGGCACTTATGCCTTATTTTAAAACGATAGCATCAAGCCTGAACGACCAGGTCGCTTTGCGAAAAAATTTGAATGTGCCTTTTTCTTATAGCGATATAAAAGATATAAATAAAACTGCAAATATTATTAATCACAAATTTCCCGGCTCAAAAATGACTTTGCCATCGGATACGATCATGACTGATTTAGGCTGTGCGGAAAACAGCCTATATCAGTTTGAATACTTTTTTTGGATCATGGGCCGCGTTGGGGTACTCCATCACGTCGTTTTAGACACCTTGATCATGTGGCAAAAAATCTGTCACGCTTTGACGGACAGCATTCATCAAGTTCACGGAATGCCTACCAGGTTTTAGCCGGAGCAATCATAACTTACACCGATTTTCATGATAAATCTCTTTCAGGGCAAAATATAACAGTATCAAAACAATTTAGTCCGGATAGTCAGCTTGATAGACTTGTGCATTTTAAAGATGCAGGCGTATATGTTTATGGTTGGCGATCATTCTCTTCCGCAGACACTGCTGAAGAGAATGATCAATACGAGCATAAAAGACGGTTTCTACAAAAATTTCAATGCTGATCAGGCCTGTCAATGGATTAGCAAACAAGAGAACAAAAACCGTAAACCAGACTGTTAGTTCTCACCCTGCCCACGCTGAAATGCCGTAATCCCAATATCATCCAGCTCGCTTGATACCTTTTTCGCCAGCGTGTCCTTTTCCAACTCACTGCGACGCTCTTCGGTGATGTCGAGTTTTTTGACGTCCATGAACGCGTCCTGCACCACGCGGCGCGCGGCGTAAATTTCCTGTTCCGTGTTTTGGATCTGTTTTTCCAGGTCGCGCAACACATTCAAGCTGCGTTGCAGATACGCGCCGAAATTGCGTGACGCGGCAATATCGACAGCGGCCAGGTTTTTTTCGGCTTCCATCTGTTTGAGCAGTGTGTCCTTGGCGTATTCCTGTTGCGCCAGCTTGTCCTGCAGTTTGATTAAAGCCTCACGATACTGGTCCAGCTCGTGCTTTTTGAAACGGATCAGGCCTGCCAATTTTGCCATTGCAACACGCTGTCCTATTGCTCGATCGGATTGGCGGGAACGGAGACATCGCCCGTCACATGCAATACGGGCTCCCACGGCAATCCCATGATCGCCGCCAGCTGCGCGTAACCATCTTGCAAACCGGTGCGCTCATACGGGCTTTGCGTCAAAAACGCTTCGATGCCGTCATACAGATTAATCGCGCGATCCACTTTTGGATCGCTGCCCTTGCGATAGGCGCCCAGGCGAATGAGTTCGGCCATATCTTCATAGGTCGCAATCACTTCGCGCGCCTGCCGCAACAGATTATTTTCGGCGTCGTTGTTACAGCGTGGCAAGGCACGTGACACGCTTTTCAAAATATTGATCGCCGGATAACGTCCGCGCGCCGCAATGCCGCGTTCCAGCACGATGTGCCCGTCGATAATCCCGCGCACGGCATCGGCAATCGGTTCGTTGTGATCGTCACCCTCGACCAGCACGGTAAATAGGCCGGAAATATTGCCTTCGCCTTTCGGCCCCGGCCCGGCGCGTTCCAGCAGTTTTGCCAATTCCGTAAAGGTCGTTGGCGGATAGCCTTTGGACGTTGGTGGTTCGCCGGCACTCAAGCCAATTTCCCGCTGCGCCATCGCAAAACGCGTGATCGAATCCATCATGCACAACACGTTGTGACCCTGGCGGCGAAAACTTTCAGCAATCGCCATGGTTGTGTAGGCGGCCTGCCTGCGCATCAAAGGTGGCTGGTCGGATGTAGCGACAACAACGACCGCACGTTTCAAACCTTCTTCGCCCAGATCGTCTTCCAGAAATTCCTGCACCTCACGGCCGCGTTCACCGATCAAACCGATGACGGCGACATCGGATGCGGTGTAACGCGCCAGCATCGACATGAGAATGGATTTCCCCACACCCGACCCGGCGAAAATGCCCATCCGCTGGCCGTTGCACATCGTCAAGAAACTGTTGAGCGCGCGCACCCCCAGATCGACTTTGCCCGCCATGCGTTGCCGGTCATGGGCGTTGGGGGGCGGGCTGCGAAAATGCGCCGGGATCGAGCCTGACGTTAAACGCCCCAGGCCATCGACCGGCTGGCCCAAGGCATCTACCACACGCCCACGCCAGTCAGCCGTTGGATAAATCGCGGGTTGGCCGGGCGTCACCGTGACGCGGCAGCCTAGGCCAATGCCGTCCAGCTTGCCGAACGGCATGACAATCGCCTTGCCATCACGAAAGCCGACGACCTCGCTGGGGATAATCATGTTAGTGGTTGAGGTAATATCGCATTGCCCGCCGACCGTGATGGTCTGGTTCAGGCCGCGCACTTCGACCACCATGCCCGACACCGCCGACACACGCCCGTAATGCTGCACCGGCTGAATGGCATCAAGGCCATGGTCAAGCTGGGTCAACAAGGGATGGGGGCGGAAATCAAAATTAGTCATGCCTCCGATTCTGGGCATGATCATGTAAAAGTGGGGTTAAGAATACGACTTTTTAAAGCCTCTTTATTAGGAATATGTTCCTATTTAAGCGATTGATTTGATGCGGCGAAAGGGCAAATGTTTCACGTGAAACATTTTTGATTCAGCGTTATAAGCAATAATAAGCTAAAATAAAGGTTGACATATTAATAGACAATCATTAGGGTCATATTTAAACTTTATAAAAAGATAAAAATATGGCTCGCCTTCATTATGAAACCTTGAACAAGATTCGGCTCAATGGTGGATATTTTAAGAGAAAAAGTAATACTGCTGAATACGCTGATTTCGATGTGCAAATTACAAGTGGCGTTAATATATTTGAAGCTGCTCATATTGGACCCGACCAAGTTCTTGTCTATAGATCAGAAAATACACATTCTGTTGTGGGGCCTGATACAAAAAGTCAGGCTTATCAACTTTACACTAGCACTGGAGCAGAAATTTTTTCTGGCCTGGAACCTATGGATGCGTTGGAGTGTATCAACAAGTTTGAAGAAGCAAGAGAACGCGCAAAGCTACGTCCATTACAAGAAAAAATTCTTAATTTCTTAGGAATTGCAACAATTCATACGCCGCCTTTAACCGCTGCGCCTGTAATTAAGTAACGTAATCCTTATAACTAAGATACATGGCACATATCGAAAACCGCACATTGAACCTTGATCATTATCGCACATCTGTTGGCCCGTATAATGCCGATGCCTCGCGACGTGATGGGTTGTATGAGGATTTTTTAGCAAGCAAGCGCATCACCAGCGGTCATTACTTGGACAATAAACCCGTCGGCTGGCATAAGACATTTAACGAGAATGGCACCATGATCGCCGCTGTTTTATTCAATTACCACGGCCAGCCGATGTTCAATGACAAAGGCATCGCGTTGGGTCTAGACATCGCTGCGATGCCACCCATTACACCACCCGTACGCTAGCCAAAAAAGCGGTGGGATAACAAAAAGTGGTGGACAAACGTTTAGACGGCATCATCAAGGAAATCGGTCCGGCCGAGATGCGGCGACGCCTACAAAGCTTACAACAAAGTTAGAAACTCTTATTTTAAATCAAAGGCAATTTCTTTTATCGGTATATAATTACCTATAATTTTAGACTTATATAAAATATTGCGGCATTACAGAATCGTAGTAAAATTTTAAATCAACACGTCTAAATACAGGAGTTATTATATGAACGCTACTGCACATATGACACACCAGGAAGTTCGGGCACGGGTTATTAAAGAGAAACTATCCGATGGTAATGTGATCACGAAGTCTATCACTGGCAATGAAAACTTATACATCAAAAAGCAAATCGACTATCCAAACGGCGACAAGAGAGGTGGATGCTACGGAGACAGCGTTTATTCCGATGATTTAGCATGCACGATCCTAATTGGAATACATGAAAAACGGAAAGCGAATGGTGAGCTATCTTATCAAGCCAAATATGTGTGGGGCGATTTGCAATATGAGGAGTTTTTTCTTGAAAATCATATCATGACGCGTCATTACAAAGACGGACAAATGACAGGTGTCGATAAAGTCACTCATGCTGAACGACGTGACGCTAATCAAAAATTTCTGAATCAGTTATTTTAAGGGATATAATAGCGTTTAATTCTCAGGTAAAAAACCCCGGATCGCTCCGGGGTTTTCTTTATGTACATTGCGTAAAAAGCGTTTGGGTTTAGAAACCCATGCCGCCCATACCACCCATGCCGCCCATTTGATCCATGCCACCGGCCATGTCGTTAGCGGCTTTTTTCTCTGGCAGATCAGCAATGGTCGCTTCGGTCGTGATCATCAGACCCGCGATCGAGGCGGCTGACTGCAAGGCCACGCGTACGACTTTGGCCGGGTCGATGATGCCGTCTTTGATGAGGTCGGCATATTGACCGGTTTGGGCGTTGTAACCGTAGGAGGCGCTGGTTTGTTCCAGCAATTTGCCAACGACGATCGAGCCTTCTTCGCCGGCGTTTTGCACGATCTGACGGATCGGCGCCTGCAACGCTTGACGGACGATGCTGATACCGGTGTCTTGATCGGCATTATCGCCTTTCAACGTGTCGAGCGCGCGTGATGCATAGAGCAACGCACAACCGCCACCAATGACAACGCCTTCTTCGACAGCCGCACGTGTGGCACGCAGGGCATCGTCAACGCGATCTTTTTTCTCTTTGACTTCGACTTCAGTCGCACCGCCGACACGGATAACGGCCACGCCGCCAGCCAATTTCGCCAGACGCTCTTGCAGTTTTTCGCGGTCATAGTCGCTGGAGGTGTTTTCGATCTGCGCTTTGATCTGTTTGATGCGACCATCCAGATCGTCCTTGCTGCCTTCGCCGTTGATGATGGTGGTATCATCTTTGGTGATGCGGACTTTCTTCGCCCGGCCCAGCATTTGCAGGGTGACGTTTTCCAGCTTGATGCCGATATCTTCGGAGACCAGCTGACCATTGGTCAGGATCGCCATATCTTCCATCATCGCTTTGCGACGGTCGCCAAAGCCAGGCGCTTTGACAGCAGCCACTTTGAGGCCACCGCGCAATTTGTTGACAACGAGGGTTGCCAAGGCTTCGCCTTCAATGTCTTCAGCAATGATCAACAATGGACGACCCGATTGCACGACAGCTTCAAGAACTGGCAGCATGGCTTGCAGGTTCGACAGTTTTTTCTCGTGGAACAGGATATATGGGTTGTCGAGTTCGACTTCCATTTTTTCCGTGTTGGTCACGAAGTATGGTGACACATAACCGCGGTCAAACTGCATGCCTTCGACGACATCCAGTTCGGTTTCCATGGCTTTAGCTTCTTCAACGGTGATGACGCCTTCATTGCCGACTTTGTCCATTGCCTTGGCAATCATCTGGCCGATTTCATGGTCAGAGTTGGCCGAGATGGTTGCGATTTTCGCGATTTCTTCGTTGTTTTTGACTTTGGTCGCTTGGTTCTGGATGTTTTCGATAACGGCGGTCACGGCTTTGTCGATCCCGCGTTTCAGATCCATCGGATTGGCACCGGATTGCACCGATTTCAAACCTGGAATGAAAATGGCCTGAGCCAAAACTGTGGCTGTTGTCGTGCCGTCACCGGCTTGATCGCCCGCTTTCGACGCAACGTCTTTCGCCAATTGCGCGCCCATGTTTTCCAACGGGTCTTGCAATTCAATCGATTTCGCAACTGTCACACCGTCTTTGGTGATTTGCGGGGCGCCATACGGTTTGCCGATCAGCACGTTACGGCCCTTCGGACCCAATGTGACTTTAACGGCGTTCGCCAGGACATTCATGCCATTGGCGATTTTTTCACGGGCATCAGCACCGTGGGTTACTTTTTTAGCGGCCATGTGAAGGCTCCTCTATTTTTAAAAGTGTGGATGTTGATGAGGTCCCAGATCACGTCCGGGACGGCCTGCGCTTACGCTCAAGCCGCTTTTTTGGCAGCGTTCGTGTTGTCCAGAATGCCCATGATGTCGGATTCTTTCATCACGATGTAATCCTGGTTATCAATGGTGATTTCGGTACCGGACCATTTGGTGAAGACGATCTGGTCGCCCGCTTTGACGGCCAACGGATGCACCGTGCCGTTTTCATGGTGATGCCCGGTGCCAACAGCGACCACTTGGCCTTCCATCGGTTTTTCCTTGGCGGTATCGGGGATGATAATGCCACCCTTGGTTGTCTCTTGGCTTTCCAGACGACGCACCAGGACGCGATCATGCAATGGACGGAAATTAACAGTCATGTCCGTGTTCCTTTGTGATATGAGTGAGAGATTAGCACTCCCTGTCGGCGAGTGCTAAAGCTTTTATAGGGTTGAATGGCGGTTTTGGCAAGAGAATAGTTGAATTTGCTTAAAACCATGATCGATAAAGCTTGATTTATCAATCATTATTATGGAATATATATTCTACTCTTTTTTGATCACAATCCAAGATGGGTCAAAGCCAATTTGGTCTAGTGTATCAATAAAGTTAAGAGTGGGCGGTCGTTTAACTGAAAATCTTATAGCAGATAATGGCACTGTATGTTTGATTGTAAATTGTGACCCATGTGGTTGCCATGTAAATTTATGATCATTAGATGTTCTATTAAATCCTTCTAAATTACCATTCTTATTAACTTCCCATCTATACTCATTCGTTGGAAAGCGGCTAGTCTCATCTTCAAACAAAGTAAAATCTAAAGTATCGAAATTTCTAATTAAAATTGCTGATCTTAATCGATCAAAGTTGTCCAACGCTATATTTACACGCTCATTCCAAATTCCAAGAACAGCTGTTCCCGTAGCTTGTGGATCATCATGTGGATTTTGTATCCCATATGAATAGTCAGGAGAATTTCTTCCAGATATAATGCGTATGCTTTTACCATTACAAGAATGTGGCTTGATATTCTTTACACTTTTTACTGACCAGGAAAGACCTTCCTTAACTACATCTGCTAATCTAACAGGTTTAGATAAGTGATTTGCATCAATTGATTTAGCAAAAATATCGCCCCAGTCTTCACCATTAATATCTGCTTTTCCGACTGAAAAACTATAAACAATCCATTTTCCAATTTGAAGAATTATATCACTTGAGAACTCACCCAGCGGATACAAATCGTTCTTCAATTTTCTTTTGGAATCTTTGAGTTTGGGAAAATCCATCTAAAACCTCTTTTATAACAGCTTGAATCATAGGAACTGGCACTGCGTTTCCTGCTTGTTTCCGTGTTTGTGTATCAGAACAGACTATTTTAAAACTATCTGGAAAACCCTGCAATCTAAGCATTTCTCTAGGTGTTAATCTGCGTTCACCATTAACCAAAAGATAGTTGTATGACGCTCCTGCTCTCAAAGCACAGGAATAAGGGTAACTAGATATATTTCCGCTTTTATTCTCATGCCAAATTGCAATATCAAATTTACTTTTATGCGAAAGGTTCCGTTTTTTTCTTATTAATGTGCTGGTATAATGCTTCTCAGGCACATCGCTTTCTAATATTTGTTCTAAAGGCTTGAATTTCTCGACCTGTTTTGGCCAAGAGAACTGAATACTGTGATCTAGAAATCCAACTATAATTGTTCTTTCTCTTTTCTGCGGAACTCCAAAATGCAAAGCATTTAAAATTTTCCAAGAAATTTTATATCCGAGTTTTTCTAAAGTTTCTATAATCTTAGTAATTGTCTTTCGACCATCGTGCGTTGCGAGTTGCTTGACATTTTCAAGCACAATCATTGGAGGCTTATGCGCTTGAATAATTTTTACAATTTCAAAAAATAATGTGCCTCGAATGTCATCAAAGCCTTTTCTCTGCCCAATTATACTAAATGGCTGACATGGGAATCCAGCTAGAAGCATGTCATGTTTTGGTATAATTTTAGGATCAACTTGGGTTATATCTCCAGATGGCATCAAGTTATAATTATAATAATATGCCTTTTTAGCTTCCGGATCAATATCTGAAGCAAAAACACATCGACCGCCATTCATATGCGCTGCTTGATGAAAACCACCAATTCCACAAAAGAGATCAATAAATGTAAAGGACATCTAGAAATTCCTTAGATCTCATAATAATGGGCCGAACCATAGTTATATATGCATACTTTGATTTTAGAAAGACTTTTTATAAAATTTAACGTTCAAGTGTTTAAACAATAGAATTCATCTAATATAAATCAAATAAATAGTTTAATTTATATTTAATAGTTGTTGGGATGTTCGACTTTGTTCAATAAAACCACTGCTCATCAGGCCGGTTTTTCTGTTAGCCCTTTTTGCGCATAGCGGCGTTTGATGGCCCAAAGGACGGGAACACCTACCAGCACGCAGACCAGACGCATCAACCAGGTGGTGATAATCGTGCGCAAGGTGCCGTCACTCCATGGATAGGCCAAAGAGACAAAGGCTGTAATGTCCCACAAATTCGCCAGCGTGACGCTGATGAAACTGCGGATGGCGAAAAACCGGTCGCCAGTCATGCGGTGCAGCACTTTCGTCAAGATAACGTTGAGTAAATAGGATGTCGTAAACGCGGCTAAGGCTGCAATCAGCGCTTGTGGGAAGAAATCCATTAGCGTGTCATAGGCCTGACCCACTTGCAGTTGGGTGTCGGCTAAGGGTGTGTAGGTCTGCATATAACGCGCCAGAAGGCCAAGGCTGGTAAAGCCCAACATGCTCCCCAGATTGATATAGAGAATTTTACGCGCTTCACGCACACCAAAAAACTCCTGCACGATCGTACCACTGTAAAAGACGATCGCCATCAAGGGGGCGCTGGGTACCAAAGGAAATCCGGCGACTTTTACAATCTTCGCGGCGAACAAAAAGCTCATGGTGCAGAGACACGCCATCGTGATCAGCAACGTTTCGCGGCCACGGATGCTGGCGACATAGAGGATGGCATAGCAGAGCAAAACGAGAGCGATGAAGTACAGATTGGTCACGGATTATCCTTTTGATTGCCGTTATTCCAGATGGCGCGACGCACAAGTCCGCGGCGGCGGTCCGCTGGAATCTCGTTTTTGTTTCAGGCGCGAACTTTAAATGAGATTCCAGACATTTGCTACGCAAATCCTGGAATGACGAACAACTTTTTTAAACCGTATTCACCACGGCTTCGACACGGCTTTCGCGGTCTTCTTCGCGGTCGATCGGTTTTTCGGCTTCCAGTTGGTCAACACCGATGCGGGACATGATGTTGTCAGAGTAAATCCGCACCAGTTCACCGGCAATTTCTTCCACCACGTTGGATACCGTGCCGCGTTTATTGTCACCTGCTTCGTTGTAGACATCGACGCGGCGTTTGATTTCGTTGCGCGCCGAACCGCCCGGAAAGTTGGCGGCCAACACCTGACGGCCACGGCTGGCACCAAGCCTGGTATACATGCGCCGGCGCAACGCGACGTCTTCGGAGGATGTCGACAGGGCCCACAATTCCACTGGCCCCAGCGTGTTGATCAGGTGCTGTTCGTAACGGCCTTCATTCGTCGCCAGAATAAAGAGCGCGGGCGCGCCGATACCAGCACGTGGCCCGGTCAAGCGGTTGCGCATGATCCACACCGCTGTATCGCTCAAGCTGAACCGCTCGCGCGCGTCCTGGACCGCACTGTCGGACACAGCAGATCCCAGAATCCAGACGCCGGTTGCTAAGTCGACCATGTCATTGTCAAAGTCTTTGAGGAGCTGCGAGGATAGAACGATTTGCACGCCCCATTTCCGGCCCTCGCGGACGTCGCGGATCACCTGAGACCGCACCTGTTGCGATTTGCTGGTGCGGTGAAATTCGTCGTAGCATAAGCGTTTTGGCGATTCCTTGATCTTGCGCAAACGGGATTCATGGTAGGCGCGGTATTTCGGATGCATGTATTTGATGACTTCTTCGTTCAGCCACCAGTTTTGCACCAAGACATGGCGCGCCAGCATATACATGATGGCCGTCTGACGATCGGCACTGTCATCGCCTTGCGGTGAGACATCCATCAAATCGAGGGCGCAAATCTTTGTGTCGCCGATATCGAATTTTGTGATTCCCGACAAAATCGGCAATTCACGAACGGCAGACGAGATCATCCGCTCAAACGCATGAATGACATTTTCAGAACTGCCGCCAATTTGCGTTTCTTCCATCAAACTGCGAATTTGCGGACGACGGGCCGCGGTAATGGAATCGGCAAGTGTTGGCACGGCATGACGTTGCGCCATGGATGCCGCATGAATCAATTCACGTTCAAACAGGCAATCGACGACATCCCACCATGTCGCTTCTGGCGGCAGGTAAATATTGTAATCCAACAAGGCCTGATCAACCAATTGGTCGACACGCGGCAAATACGGACGTGCCTCACCGCTGGCTGTTGTATCATCACGCCAGCGGAACATTTCATCAACGACGAACCCTACCAATTGCGGCACACCGTCGTACGGTTTGTCCTGGCCCGGTGGTGTCGACAACATGGTCATCAATTCAATCAGATAACTGCGTTCATCCGGCAGCGGGCGGCGGCAGCCCAATTGCGTATCGAACGGATTGATGGCGTATTCCGCCGTCATTTGCAGACGGTAATGCGCCGCTTCATGCGCGCGTTCAGGCGGCAGCGATTCCTTGATCAGGGAAATCAAGCCCGACGATGACGGGCCAATGTCGATGATCGCAATATACGGCAATTGCGAAATCCCGGGACTCATGCAACTGCCCAGATTGAGCGTGTTGAGCAAGACCGATTTCCCAGCCCCCGGTTGCGCGAAGATCAGATCGAACCAGGTGGTCGTCAAGTTCGTTCCCGTTTGATACGGCCAGAGCTTGCCATCCGGTGAGCGGAAAAAGATCGAGCCTTTTTTGAACGGTGAGCTTGGCCGTTGCCACGGCAGCATTTTCAAGACTTCAGAGAGTGGTGCAATGGCTTCGGGCGCGGTGGAACCACAGGCAATGCCTGGGACTGACGACATGACTTCATCCAGCGGATCGCCGGAGACTTGCGAGACTTGGGTGTAGCCCCAGCTTTCAATGCCCTGCGTCAGAATGGAGGCACGGTCTTCGATAAGATCGCGACGGCCTTCGGGTGCCCAAGTCGCAGCTGAGATCCGCAATTTGACGACCGGTTCATCGCGCGCCATTTCACGCAAGGATTCTAAACTGTCGCGCACCTGACGGTTTGAGCCATTGCTGAACGCCAGCAGTTTGGCGAACATTTCCTTGAAGGTTTGCGCCTGCCCACCGCCGCCTTCGATCAAAAAGGAAATCCGGAATGGAATATCCGCCTCGACGAAACGCGCCATAAGTTGTGGGAATGGTGTAGGATCGGCCGGCGGCACGATCACGTCGACCGCTGTCCACAATTTGTTACCGATTTGCACGGCGTTTGATGAGATGATCTCGGCATCATAGCTGCATAATTGATGCCGCAAGGATGGCCATAACACATCGGAATAATCATTTGGTGCCTTGGGCGCGCGGGGCGGAATTTTATCGCCCGGTAAAATCGCGCGCCAGCCGTCTGACGTCATGGACGGGAACAACGCAGTCCGCACGACCTTGAGTGCATCATGGCAATCCAGCAATGTGCTTTGAATGCCAAGCTCATCAATCGCGGTGGTCATGTTTGCAATGTAAGCTTTATGACGGGTGCGCAAGCCTTCAATAGCGTTATTCGGGTATTGCGCATTCGGCGCATTGACCCAGCGTTTAACGGCATCCTTGCGCTTGTCATTCTCGCGCGTCATTTCCTGTTTGTTCAACGCGCTGGGACGGGTCCAGATCACAAAATAACATTCTTCCCAGGCCAGATAATGGCGCAAATTCTTGGCTTTTTCGTCGATCAGATCGTCCAGATCGATGCCGACCGCTTCGGCCGAGCGTTTGTTGCCGCTCATCAAGGTGCGCAATTCACGCCCGATACGGTCCGGGTTACGGATAAAGACAACTTGCAGCGCATAACCGGGCCGGTCGAACCGGGACCCCAATTTGATCGTTCCTTGTTCGATGATGCGCTGGTATTCCGTGGCGCCAATAATCTGGCGGCTGCCGTCGATAGCAATAAAGCTGAGCAAGGATCCGTCTTCAGCCACCAATGTATTGGCATCATCGGCCGTTTCCAGATGAATGAACGATTCCAGCGGCTGTTTCGCCAGCCGCGCAAAAGGCGCTAAAAATTTATCCAACCAACGCATTGACTATCTGATGACCTGTTTATCGTGTTTTATCTAATTTCTTAAGTGTGACGGCGACATCTAAAGACGATGTTAAATCTTTGGCCAGTGACCACTCTAAACCTTAACTTACAGCACCTGTGGCATTTCTCAAGAAACAGTTACCGAGAATGTTGCAAAATTGTGACAAGTAATGGCTTTTCCGTCACAGAGTGCATTTGCTGACCTATTAAGCCTTTGGCGGTCTTGTACAGGAGCTTGAATCATGCTTTAGCTGACGGGTGTGAGAAAGGTCACACCTGTAATGGCTTTAAGCTGTTAACGGGTGACTGGCCAGATATTTCAAACGCTCTTATTACTAACCTTGATCAAGGATTATACCTATGAAAACTTTGCTCGCTGCTTTGATGCTCGTTGCTGCATCTTTGAACGTTGTTGCTTGCGCCAGCCACGCTGCTCAAGAAACAACCGACACGACCACTGCTACCGCTGAAGAGCGCGCAGACCGTGCCGAAGCTATGGCCAACGATTCACTGCGTAAATAAGTTTACGTACGTTTCGTTCGCTTAGTTGCGAATTGAAAGTGCCGGCGGAGTTTCTCCCCGGCATTTTTTTATGAGCGGGATTTAAGCAGAGAAAATAAAAAGCCTGAGTGGTCAACTACTTTGAGACCTCAAAGTTTCTTTGCTCCCTCTTCTATCTGACACCGCGGATGCAGCCGGTCGATCAAGTCCCGCAGATCATCCACATGCAGTTCCGTATAACGCTGCGTCGTGCTGATGGAGGCGTGGCCCAGGAGTTCCTGAATCACGCGGATATTGACGCCGTCGACCAGTAAATGTGTGGCGAAGGAATGGCGCAGGGCGTGTGGCGTGACCGTGTCCGGCAGGCCCAGTTGCTGGCGGATGGTGCGGAGTTGCCGTTGCGCAACGCCGGGGTTAAGGCGTTTGCCCTGTTTGCCGATAAAGAGCGGTTGCGCCGGGGTTTGATCCGGACAGACGCGCAAATAGGCCTGCATCGCTATTTGCATCTCCGGCAAAATCGTCACCAGCCGCTGCTTGTTCCCCTTCCCCGTAATCATGATCGTATCACCCCCCGTCACGCCATCGCCCACGGGCCATTGGTCGCGATTGAGTTGCAACGCCTCGTCGATCCGCAACCCGCCACCCCAGAACAACGTTAACAAGGCCACGTCACGGGCGCCGATCCAGGTGTCCCGTGCGATGGCTTCGGCATGATGAATAACGTCGGTGGCGGCTTCAATCGTCAAGGGCTTTGGCAAGGTGTGGTCTGATTTCGGAGTGCGTAAAATCTTGATTGCGGAATTATGCAGATGACCGGCCTGGTCCAGCCAGACGAAAAAGTGGCGCAGGCTGGAAACCAAACGTGCCCGGCTTTTGGCGGTCATGCCATTTGTGGCATGTTTCGCCAGCCAGGCGCGAAAGTCGCCGATCTCGGCATCCGCCAGCACGGCCATGGTGACCGCGTGCCCGCGGTGTGCCTGAAAAAATTCCAGAAAATCCTGCACGTCGTGCTGATAAGCCCGCACCGTATGCACAGATAGCCGCTTGCCGTGCCGGATCCAATCCAGCCAGGTGGCGATAACAGGAGTGAGATCGGTGAGGATGAGAATTGTCATGTTAATTCAAGCGTAACAGGTAAAAATTAACCTTTTCGCAAAAATTATTTTACCGAATCGAAATTTTTTGTTGCGCATATAACCGATTTATAGTAATTTTAGTTTAATTAACACCATAAATGGAGAAATAATAATGATTCAAGTTAATCGTAATCATCCTGAAATTATCGCTAATGTCGGTGAAAACAAATTTACATTTTGCAATGGTACAGCATCCCCAACGCATCTTATGCTTTTCGATACCACACGCGACAAAATTACAGGTGCACGCGTCATTACAAATAAAGGTCAAGAAACTGATTTTACACTGGGTCAAAAACACGCGCGCCGGATCTATGATAATGCTAAAAACAACAATTATCCGCATATAACAGGCGCTGCAATGGCATTTAGCATTAGCTAAACGTTTTTATCTCATATTCAAAAAGGAAACAACATGAGCTTTGAATCTCAAATAATTTTCAACAATGCAATGAAGAGTTTGACCACTATGTGCACGACTGGCAATCCGCAAGCAGCGCAAAATGTATATACATCATACAGTAGGCTGCCTGATGATTTACGCGATCAACTTGCTAACAACATTGCCACAAGCACGGGCATGTCGCTTGAGGCCGTTAATACAGTCGCAGCGGCTTATGCTGCCCCAGCACCTGGTAAAAGTGCTTAAATTTTTACATTGAAAAAGGCATTCAGTTAAATGAGCGGTATCAAAATCAGCTGATGTTTTAATCATATAGTTTCATTGAGACAAATTTATTGAGAAACACACATGGGCAAACGCGACAAAAAAATAAAAATAATTAAAGCAGAACCTGTTTCAAACTGGGAAGCAAAATGTGCTTTGGGTCTGAAAATAATGAGCGAGAACCAAGATACAACTTTGCCCGTGGCAACTCATCATGTCTTTTCCTCGCTTCCTTATATACAGGATGCTGTTAGACGCCGTGAAATGTCACAAATGGCGGCTGATATACTCGGAACAACCCCAGAAGCCGTGTTGGCCAGAGCAAAAACGTATTCTGCTTTTGGAAACCGTTAAAGACATTCTGTTATTTGCAAATAAAAAACCCGCCACATGGCCTACGGGGCGCGGCGGGTTTTTTGATTAAATCGTCAAAAACCGTTGCACCAGACGTTCGATAACGTCGGTTAAAAACCCGACCAGTTCTGTCCCGTGGCCTTCGGTGTAGCTGTCCGTGTCGCGGCTGCCGAAGGCCAGGAGACCGGCCGGCGTTTCTTCAGAAATATGCAGGCGCATCAGGGCTTGGCTTTGTACCAGCTTCGCGGCGGGACCATAAAGCGCCGGGTTGCCCTGGCATTTGCCTTGCAGCAGCGTGTCGCGATCACCCAAGAGATGATTGATGGCACCGGGTGCGACGATGCGCACACCGGCCTGCAACCCCAGCATTTCATCATCAGTCGCTGCTTCCATCACCAAGGCAATCACATCCACGCCCAGCATGATGGTCAATTCCGAGGTGATGGTTTCGATCAAATCTTCCAAGGTGCGCGCTTCGAGCAAGCGCAGCACGGCCATTTGCATCCGGGCCTGCACGGTCATGTTGGCACGCGCCGCGTCGACCAGCGATTGCTGACGCGCATCCGCCTGTTTGCGGTCGAGCTGCAGTTTCGACAGGGCGAATTGCTGGAAATCCACCACGCGGTTGCCGTCATGCTGCGCCGGGATCGCTAGGACTGTCAGCAGGTCGGGGTGGCTTTGCAGGAAATCCGGGTGGGTGCGCAGATAGTGCAGAACGCTGGCGGCATCCGGTGTTGTGGTCTGGTCGTCGGTGATGGCCATGGCATAGTTGTCCGTGTGAAACATCTGAAAGTCCTTTTAGCTGAGCAAGAAATCGTTACGATCTGTTCAAGATCGTCTGACTCGCCTGTCGCCAGGCCTTGCTCGGGTGTGGTGATTGGAACAATGTCTCAAGTTATGGCGGACAAGATTTAAAGAAGTCTTCACGGCAAAAGAACGTGTCAAAACAATGGTGTTTTACGACATTGCAAACACGTGATCCATTTGCGGGTTATGAGAATCGGCACACTGTGCCGTGGCAGCTCAGGGTATTTTGAACGCCTTGCGGCCATGAGTCCCCTGCGTCTTATAAACGTGAATGTCGGGACGATCTCCACCATCCAATTCAAAAGCGCGCTGTGTCACAGCGATAGCGCGGGTGTAAATATTGCCAACTCCTGCCTGTTCGCCCAAGTCACGGCTCGTGGCTTTGAGTTTTTCCGACAATGTATTGGGGTCCGGCATATCCAGGTAAACGGCTCGTTTATCCATTAAAGACGCAGGTTCAATCAATTGTTTCAGCGGGATGGCGTGTTGCTTGGCGATCTCGTTCACCCACGCTTGCAGCCGTTGCGTTTCTTGTAATTCTGGATTGTTGTGATAAGCCGCTGACAAGCCTTCACGAAAGCCCTGTCGTACGTCTTCTAGATGCTTGATCGCCATATCGCGGCTGTCCGTGCCTTCAATATCATGGGCTGGCATGCGACTGACCAGTGCGCTCCGCAAGTCCCGCAATTTGGCGTTTCCATCAGCCGAGTCCGGCATAAAATTTTCAGCCAAGCTGGGATGGTGTGCATCCAGCAAGCTGCCGCTGACGATTTCCGTGTAGAACTTGCAAAAATTATCCAGTTTAATCGGAACACTGCCGGTCATGACACAATCCTTTGTGCGTTTCCTTTACAAGCCCAACCTTATACCATAATCCATAACATCGTGTAAATGTATAGAGGGGGTTTTGAAGGATTATTCTTGCTACTCCGCATGCAGGCCTTACCTTTAACCCATCATGATCGTGCAAATCCTCCCTCTCCGCCCCGTGGCCCGGGCCTACAGCTATCGCCTGCCCGAGGGCGAGACCGTGGTGACCGGGCAAATCGTGCGTATCCCGTTTGGCAAAAATGCCAAACTGCCCAATGAACTGGGCGTGGTGTGGGATGTCAGCGCACAAAGCAACGGCCTCGACCCGGCGAAGGTCAAACCGGCTTACCCCATCGCCAACATGCCTGTCCTCAGCGCGGAATTGCGGCAGCTGATCGACTGGACGACGGCGTATACGCTCAGCGCCAAGGGTGCGGTCGCCAAGATGAGCGTGCCGATGTCGGAAATTGCCCCGGCACTGCAAAAAACGACGGTGTATCGTTTGACTGAGCAGGGCGAACAGGCGGATATCGCCAAGCTGAGCCCGCCGCGTCAGCGTGTGATAGAAGCCTTGCGCGGGGGCAAACATTATTCATTGGCGCAATTGGGCTTGAACGCCGGTGTGTCGTCGTCTGTGCCGAAAACCCTGGTCAAATTGGGATTTGTGACGACCGAAGAACAGGTGATTGAACATCATGCCGCACCTATCGATCCCTCCTCAGTGCAATTGCCGGATTATGCGGTGGAGCAGCAACAGGCTGCCGACCAGCTGGCGCAGGATGTGCAGGACAACACGTTCAAAGTGACCTTGCTGGACGGGGTGACGGGATCTGGCAAAACCGAAGTCTATTTTGCCGCCGTGCTGGCGGCCATCAAACAAGGGCGACAAGCCTTGGTCCTGGTACCGGAAATTACCTTGACCGCCACATTTTTGGAACGGTTTGTCGACCGGTTCCAGATTCAACCCATCGTCTGGCACTCGACATTGACGCCCGCGCAACGGCGGCGAAATTACCAGGCCATCGCCAATGGCGAGGCACAAGTGGTCATCGGCGCGCGCTCGGCGTTGTTTTTGCCCTACAAACGGCTTGGCGTCATCGTCATCGATGAAGAGCATGATAATTCATACAAACAGGAAGAGGTGTTGTTTTATAATGCGCGCGATCTGGCCATCAAACGCGCACAGTTGGAACAGTTTCCGGTTGTGCTGGTGTCGGCAACACCGTCGCTGGAAACCTATGCCCATGCGAAAGAAGGCCGTTATGCCTGGTTGAAACTGCCGCATCGTCATGCGGGTGCCACCATGCCAACACTCGATACAATCGACCTGCGCCGCGAGGACATGAAGGCCAGCGTGTTTTTGTCGCCCACGTTACTGGCCGCGATGGAGAAAACCCTGTCACGTGGCGAACAGGTTTTATTATATTTGAACAGACGGGGTTATGCGCCCCTCACCTTGTGCCGCACCTGTGGCCATCGGTTCGAATGTCCGCATTGCACGGCCTGGATGATCCAGCACAAAACGCGCGGGCAATTGCTGTGCCATCATTGCGGGTTCGTGATGCCGGCCCCGCGCATTTGCCCGGCCTGTGAAGCGGAAGAGTCGCTGACGCCGATCGGCCCGGGCGTCGAACGGATTTTTGAAGCCGTGCGTGCGCAATTCCCGACGGCACGTGTTGAGGTGTTATCCAGTGACACACAAAAATCGATGGCTGGACTACAAGAGACATTGGGGAAAATCGAAAACCACCAGGTCGACATTATTATCGGCACACAGATCATCGCCAAGGGGCATCATTTTCCTGACCTGACGTTGGTCGGCGTGGTGGATGCCGATCTGGGCCTGGCGGGTGGCGATCTGCGCGCCTCGGAACGCACCTATCAGATTTTGCATCAGGTGTCGGGCCGCGCGGGACGGGCCGCAAAACCGGGCTTTGTGTTGCTGCAAACCTATTTGCCGGAACATCGCGTCATGCAGAGCCTGCTGGCGAATGAGCGCGACGCGTTTTTGAGTGTCGAAGCGGACGAGCGGCACATGTCGGGCATGCCGCCCTATGGCCGGTTGGCCGCCATCATTATTTCATCGCCCAACGAGGATCATGCGCAACAACAGGCTGCCGAACTGGCCTCCACCGTGCCGCATATCAATGACGTCATGATTTTAGGGCCAGCCCCCGCGCCCCTATATAAACTCCGCGACAAATTCCGCATTCGGTTTCTGGTTAAAACACCCCGCGATGTCAAAATTCAAACCATCGTCGCCGAATGGCTGACGAAGACGCCACGGATCAAGGGCGCGCGGATCCAGATTGATATTGATCCGTATAGTTTTATGTGACGGTTAATCGTCTAGCAATAAAGCTTGTGGAATATTCAGGGCAGCGGCTATTTTTTGCATAGCGCCGCGTGATAAATTCTGGCGACCGGTTTCAAGGTTGCTGATATATTGCTTGGTAAAACCTGTTTTGGCGGCTAACTGATCTTGCGTCAAACCGGCATGTCTACGGAAGGCTTTTGTCGGTGTCGCGCCATTCCAGATCGCCTTGGCGACCGGGCTTGGATAGGCCATACCTTGGGCCATGGCGCGTTTGGTTTTTTTAAAATCATCATAGTCGCTTTGTGTAAGCATGGCGTCGTTTATCTGATGTTGCTTGACCTGGTTTGCGGGATGAACAGAAAGCGGCATGATTTTAAGACGCTGCCAGTCTTTTTGTGGGACAAGGGCAAACGATTGACCGTTTGCTGTGATGATGTCGTAAGCCATGATAAATTCCGTGTGATTTAAGTCTTGTAAATATCGCCGCGCGAATCGACTTTGATGACAGATAAGATAAGGCCATCGTTATCATAAATCGCCCGATAATCCCCAATTCGAAGCCGGTAACCAGCGGCGTTTGTCAGCGATTTGATATCCAAGCCGGATATGTCACCTGTCGCGATGCGGTCAAACGCAGCGACAAAACGTCCATGGAGCTTTTTGTGCGTCTTGAACAAGATCGATAAAGCTTTGAACGCCTGTTTGGAATAACGGATCTCTGACATTTTTATAATATAACAAAAAGTTATACTTTGTCAAGTTATTTCTTAAGCCGTCATATTTTGTGAATGCATAAAGGCGCGCAGATCCAGATTGATATCGATCCGTATAGTTTTATGTAATGCAATTGAACATGAGCCTAATTATTGGCCAGTGGCGGAAATAAAGGCTTTGGATTTTTTTGCTCTTCCAAACGTAACGCTTTATACGCGTCCGCTACATTCTCACCGAATTCCTGGCTGCTCTCCACTCTGCTATCATTTTGCAATAACATCAAATCAGCAAGAGCAATGGGATTAAATGCACTGTAATCAATCCCACCAAACCCTTGAGCTGTATGGTAACCCAAAAGATCTCGATATTCCATGTTCAGAAGATTGTTGCCGTTAAAGAAGTGTACAAGTGAATTGGATCGGTTGGATAAAAAAACCTGTCTAAAAATTGGGTCCATATTCTCAGACCTTGTATGAGTTGATTTTCGATCATTGGGAAAGACTTGCTGTAATTCTTCAATCATGCCTTCAAAAATAAAACTTGTGCTGGCGTCACATAAAAGTAGATTCTTTAAATCATGATTACCGACCAAATTATCCAGAATCTCATCTTCATGTGCTTCCGTTTTAACAACTCCTTCATGTTGCTTCAGCAAACGTTGATTAGGTTTATTAATGCATAAATCAATTAACCCGCTTTGGCGCGTCAGGAAAATTTCTTTAACTGCAATATCCGCATCATGACGCCATGCATCATTCTTCATCGCTTTGTCATCTTTTGTAACTTGCGCTAGATTGACCATAAAAATCTTTTCTTTACTAAAAAGAGCACTACTGACCGCTGACTGCATTGTTGTCAGTGTATTTTTATATTTTTTGATTTCCTCAATTAAAAATTCAGCTTCCTCACGTGAAGTCTCTGATGAAACGTATTTTGCAATTTTTTGAATGATAACGTCATCTAATAAAGATGCAGAATTTTTACTTTCCATGTGTTTTAACCCTTATGTGTAGCGTAGTTTAATCTATTAGAATATTGAAAGATTATTGTTTTAAACCATGGTTGACTTTTAACGCTCTTCGTTCTTGCTGCAAAATCATATCGTAATAATTATCTTGAACATTAGTCAAAGTTTCTGCGATGCGGTGCGCGCGGCCAAATTTGCTGCTAATACAGTTTGCGGCAATTTGCGTGATACCACGACCGATTGCAGTCTGGCTCAGTTTAGTATCTGTCATCGCATAATAAACGACCTTAGCAATTCCAGTACCGATGGTGTCAACATTATGTGTCTGCACATAAGAAGCTTCTCTCTTTTTAAGACTTTCTGCTGCTTCTTGTAATGGCACCAAATACGCACCATTACGCCACCCTTCATAGTTGGGGGGAATTCCGCCAGCGCTTTCAAAAACCACCCCTTCGACAGTTTTATAAAAAGCGTTCTCAGATGCCCGTTGGGATGGATAAACTGATTTATCGTACCGACCTTCGGCACCTTTTACAGCTTTTTCAAGCAAGTGCTTGGAATAATTTTTCGCTTGTAAAAAATCATCTTCCCGAAGAAGTTTATTCTGTGCGTTAACGAGCGGGTCTTTATTAACAGCGTTGTATTTGGTTTTAAAATTCTGAATGAGTTGAACTACACGTTCTTGAGAAGATGCGATTTTTTCGTAATGATCATCCTTCCAAAACGGTGAACTACTTTTTGTTGGACTTGTCACTGGCTTTGAGAACATCGTCATTGTTAACACCTTTCACGAAATTATTTTATGTATACTAAAATAGAATCACAGTATTTGTCAACAATTTTTTATAAATTTTAAACTAATATTCTTACCCTTATCCAACCCTGCCCCTTCACAAATTCCCCTAATCTGCTATGGTACGCGCGCGATAGCAGGAAATAAGGCCGAACAGGCCACCAATTGCTATCCACGAAATTTCTAAGATACTGGATTTAAAGCTTAAATTTTAAGGCCAGAGAACACCCATCCACCCGTTACGACCTTGATTCTACAAGGTTGTGACAGATTTTTGAGGCTCTCACGGTGACACGGCAGTCAACACAACATTTTTCGATCGTTCATGAGAGCGTTGGACAGTTGTACGATGTCGCCAAAAATGCTGGCCAATTGCCAGCCGTCAAGGCTGCTTTGGCCCAGGCCCGCGAGCGCATCGCCAAGAAAAAATCCCGCAAACAGCGTCTGGATCAGTCGGCCATCGACACGACACTGGATGCGTTATTGACTGATATTCAGGCACCAAGTGTGTTGAACGCTTTTGCGAAAGAAATCGAAACCGCCGGTTTTACCAGCCTGTTCAACGACATGGCCAGTGCCTTTGTGGCGTTGTACAGGAAAAAAGGCGATGTGGTGGATGTCAAAGTGACGTCGCCAGCCGCTATGACCGAGGCGGATACCAGCAAACTACAGGCTTTGCTGCAAAACCAGTTTCATGGCAAGCAGATCAACCTGTTGCCGATGACGGACCCCGCGATCCTGGGCGGCCTGATCCTGCAAATCGGATCCAAAATTATCGATGACTCAACCGCCAGCAAGCTGAAACGGTTGGGCCAGCATTTACGTGATGACGAATTAACAGTTGAGGCTGATGACGTGTTTGACGCATTAAAAACCAAATTGAACGCATTTAACAACGCACCGGAAACGGCCGAAATCGGCACGATTCTCACGGTGGGTGACGGGGTTGCCCGCGTTGACGGGCTGGACCGTGTGCAATCCGGCGAACTGGTCGAGTTTGAAAACGGCACCAAGGGCATGGCCCTGAACCTGGAAGAAGACAATGTCGGCGTCGTGATTTTCGGGTCTGACCGCCCGATCGAAGAAGGCCAGACCGTTAAACGCTCCGGCAATGTCGTGCAGGTCCCCGTCGGCAAAGGCCTGTTGGGTCGTGTGGTCAACGCCTTGGGTGAGCCGATCGACGGCAAAGGGCCCATCAAGGCCGAAGCCCATTATCCGATTGAGCGCAAAGCGCCGGGCGTCATTGACCGCCAATCCGTGACTGAACCGATGCAAACCGGGATTAAAGCATTGGATGCTTTGGTTCCAGTTGGTCGTGGCCAGCGTGAGTTGATTATTGGCGACCGTCAAACCGGCAAGACGACGATCGCGCTGGATACCATTTTGAACCAGCGCGAGATCAACGCGTCGGGTGACGAAAAGCAAAAATTATACTGCATCTATGTTTGTATCGGCCAAAAGCGGTCGACACTGGCGCAGATCGTCAAAACGCTCGAAGAAAACGGCGCGTTGGAGTACACTATTGTTGTAGCCGCCACCGCGTCCGAGCCAGCGCCATTGCAATTCCTGGCACCCTATGCCGGTTGTGCGATGGGTGAATATTTCCGTGATAACGGCATGCACGGCTTGATCGTGTACGACGACTTGTCGAAACAGGCCGTGGCCTATCGCCAGATGTCATTGCTGTTGCGCCGTCCGCCGGGCCGTGAAGCCTATCCGGGCGATGTGTTTTATTTACACTCCCGTCTGTTGGAGCGCGCCGCAAAAATGTCGGATGCGCGTGGTGGTGGATCCCTCACCGCGTTGCCGATCATTGAAACCCAAGCCGGTGACGTGTCCGCTTATATTCCGACCAACGTGATTTCGATTACTGACGGTCAGATCTTTTTAGAAAGCGAACTCTTTTACAAGGGCGTACGCCCGGCGATTTCCGTTGGTCTGTCGGTGTCGCGTGTGGGGTCTGCCGCACAAACGAAAGCCATGAAACAGGTTGCCGGTTCAATCAAGCTGGAATTGGCGCAGTTCCGTGAGATGGAAGCCTTCTCACAATTTGCGTCTGACCTCGATGCCTCGACACAGAAATTGCTGGGCCGTGGCCGTCGGATGACGGAACTCTTGAAACAGAAGCAATTCTCCCCGATGTCGGTGGCTGAACAGGTAGTATCGCTCTATGCCGGTACCAAAGGTTTTGCCGATAATGTTGCCGTCGATAAAATCAATTTGTTTGAAGCGACCTTGATCGACGATCTGAAAACACGTCATCCTGAAATTCTGACACAGATCACCGAAGCCCGTGCTGTTAAGCCAGAGGTTGAAAGTGCATTGAAAGAGTATCTCAGCGATTTCGCAGCACGTTTCCAACGCCAAGAAGGTTAAGCGAACGTGCCGAGTTTAAAGGATTACCGCACCCGGATCGCCAGCGTTAAAAATACGCGCAAGATCACGTCCGCCATGAAAATGGTCGCCGCCTCCAAATTACGGCAGGCGCAAACGCGCGCGGAACAGGCGCAACCATACACCACACGCTTGAACGATGTCTTGGCACGTCTGGTGGAAGAATTAGGTGCCACACGCGAAGGCAATCTGCCATTATTAGATGGCACTGGGTCTGACAAACGCGTGTTGCTGCTGGTCGTTGCGGCCGATCGCGGGTTGTCTGGCGGATTTTCGACCAATCTGGTGCGCGACGTGCGCCGCCGCATTCACGGCTTTCAGATTGATGGCAAAGAGGTGTCGATCATCACGGTTGGCCGCAAGGCGCGTGATATTTTGAAACGTGATTTCTCTGGCCTGTTGACCAGCCACTATTCTGTCAGTAACGGGTTTGATCTGGCGGATACCTTGATGCATGCCCTGACCACGCAATTTGCTTTGGGCAGTTTTGACAAGGCTTATGTCGTGTTCAACCATTTCAAGAACACGATGCTGCAGATTCCGACGATGCGTCAATTAATTCCGTTCCAGATCGCGGACACCGTGATTGATACCATGCATCGTCACGATGATAACGAACATATCCGTGCCGGTCACAGCGATGTGACGCCGGGGTATTACACCTTCGAGCCGGATGCGAATACATTGTTGGCGACCCTGTTGCCGTTGCAGATTTCCGCCGAGATTTACCGTGTCATGCTGGAATCCGCGGCCGGCGAACAGGCCGCGCGGATGACCGCGATGGATAATGCGACGCGCAACGCCGGTGATATGATCAACGGTTTGACCTTGTCATACAACCGCGCGCGCCAGACGGCGATTACGCGTGAAGTGAGTGAAATTGTGGCCGGCGCTGAAGCCAGTGCAAGTGTTTAAGGGCCAACGTTTAAGTTTTAGATGGAGTAATGATTATGAATGCACAAACAGCAAAAAAACCGCAAATCGGTGCTTCGGTCGGTGAAGTCACCCAGGTGTTGGGCGCCGTTGTCGATGTCGATTTTGACGGGTTTGAATTGCCAGCCATTCTCAACGCGTTGACTTTGCCATTGAACGGCAAGGATCTGGTTCTGGAAGTGGCGCAGCATTTGGGTCACAGCACCATCCGCGCGATCGCCATGGATTCAACCGATGGCCTGGAACGCGGCGCGAAAGTGACCGATACCGGCAACACGATTACCGTACCCGTTGGGCCGCAAACCTTGGGCCGTATTTTCAACGTTGTTGGCGATGCGATTGATGAGCGTGGCCCGGTTGTCACGGCACAGAAAATGTCGATCCACCGCGATGCACCGACCTTTACCGAGCAAGCCACCAAAGCCGAAGTCTTAGTGACCGGCATTAAAGTTGTCGATCTATTGGCACCATATCTCAAAGGTGGCAAAATCGGTCTGTTTGGCGGTGCGGGTGTTGGCAAAACCGTTTTGATTCAGGAACTGATCAACAACATTGCGAAATTCCATTCTGGGGTTTCTGTTTTCGCCGGTGTTGGCGAGCGGACACGTGAAGGCAACGATCTGTATCATGAAATGATGGAGTCCGGCGTGATTAATCTGGACGGCGAGAGCAAGGTGGCCCTCGTTTACGGCCAGATGAATGAACCGCCAGGTGCGCGGGCGCGTGTCGCCCTTACCGCTTTGACGATGGCGGAATATTTCCGTGACCAGGAAGGCCAGGACGTGTTGTTCTTTGTCGACAACATGTTCCGCTTTACGCAGGCCGGTTCTGAAGTATCGGCGTTGCTGGGTCGTATTCCGTCGGCGGTGGGTTACCAGCCAACGCTTGCCACCGAAATGGGTGCCTTGCAGGAACGCATTACCTCGACCGATAAGGGTTCGATTACCTCGGTGCAGGCGATTTACGTGCCGGCTGATGACATTACCGACCCGGCACCCGCCACATCCTTTGCCCACCTGGATGCATCCACCGTTCTGGATCGCAAGATTGCGGAATTGGGCATTTACCCGGCGGTTGACCCGCTGGGTTCCACGTCACGCGTGCTGCAGCCGCATATCGTGGGGGACGAGCATTACAAGGTCGCGCGTGACGTGCAGAAAGTGCTGCAGACCTATAAGTCTTTGCAGGATATCATCGCCATTCTGGGGATGGATGAATTGTCGGAAGACGACAAATTGATCGTCGCGCGTGCGCGTAAAATTCAGCGCTTCCTGTCGCAGCCGTTCTTCGTGGCTGAAATCTTTACCGGGTCTCCGGGTGTATTCGTGCCGCTGGAAGACACTGTCCGCAGCTTCAAGGCTATTGTCGAAGGCGAATACGATCATCTGCCGGAAGCCGCATTTTACATGGTGGGTTCCATCGAAGACGCCGTTGAAAAAGGCAAGAAAATCGCGGCTGACAATTAAACGTTTTTGGTAAAAGGTTCAGGATTGTCTACGATGTACATCGCCGATATCACCGCCCCGCATTTCCGTTTTGAATTGACCAGCCCCGAAAAGCTGGAATTTGAAGGCATGGAACAAGCGATTTTATTACCGGGTGCTGCGGGTGAGATGACCGTGTTGGCCAATCATGCACCGATGGTCATTGAACTCAAGGCCGGACTTGTTGCATTGTCTCGCGCCGCCGGTACGCCGCCACTGGAATTTTTTATTGCGGGCGGGTTTGCGGATATCAGCAATGAGCATTGCGTGGTCTTGACCCCGCAAGCGATTGCGTTGGACAATCTAAACCGCCGCGAGATCGAAGATAAAATCGCCCGCTTGACGGTTGATCTGGAAGCGGAAACGGATGCCTCGAAACGTGGCCGCATTGAACAGCAATTGATGCTGTTGCAACTGCAATTCAGCGTCGCACGCAGTTAGAAACAAAATCTATTTCAAACGTCCCAAGCGGGATTGGCTGGCCAGGCTTTTGAGATCAGCACTGCCGGCTTGACCAATGCGTTGGGCCAATGTCTGCGCCCACTGTTGCAGCTCAGGGGCTGTCGCGTAATCCGTCAAACATCCGGCTGCACCGGCCGTGAGTGCTTTTAAGGCCTGTGTCGCATTTAAGCCGCTATCGACCCACACCGGAATTTGCAGCAGTGATGCGGCCTCGATCACGTTTTGCAACGCTGTGAATGCCGGTACTCTGATGCCGTCATGGAAGACAGCGTCATCATTTGCATTTGTCCACAACACGTCGGCTCCAGCATCAATCAAGGCCCGTGCGCCATCTGCTGTTTGCACCTGTCCGGCAATAATCGTAATGGGTTGTTCACAACGTTGGCGGCGGACAAATGTAATCATATCCTGCACGGCCTGACTGTGCGCGTACGGCTGGTCTAACAGAATGACATCAACGCCCATATCAAGTAGTGCTGATAAACGATCTTGCCCGTCATAGCCAGTGCCAATGGTAGCCCCGACTAATAATCGCCCGTGTGCGTCCAGGTTAGCGAACGGATTAGCGGCGCGTTTGGCAAAATCGCTGGCCGTGCGCAGGCCCTTGAGCTGGCCTTTGTCGTCGATGACAATGACCTGGCCAACCATTTGCTCTTGCAGAATGCGCTGCACATCACTGTCGCTGGCTTGTTCGGACACCGTCAGCAAGTCGGTGACCATGACTGAACTGATAGGGTCAGACGGATCGGCAGCCTTGGCCACATCGCCGCGCGTGACGATCCCGATGATTTTATGCGTGGCCGGATCGACGATCGGCACAGCGGAAAACCCATTGCGGGTCTGGAGATCTCTGGTTTCGGCGACGCTGGTATCAGGCGTTACCGTATGCGGTTGGCGCAATAATTTCGCCTGATGGCGTTTGACGCGTTTGACCGCCTCGATCTGTTCACCAAAAGACAACTGCCCGTTTAAAATCCCCAGCAAACCCTGTTGCGCCAAGGCAATAGCGTCTTCCGCCGTTTTCACCTTGCCGATAAAGGGTTTTTTCAGCGGATAGGTTTTGGTGAACGCTGCGTCGAGTGATACTTTGTCAGGCGCAATCAACGGCCCGCCAGGCATGACAATCACATCATCAAACGACAATACACGCAGCAGATCGGGACGTTCAGGAAGCATGGTTTCAGGTTACGCCCAAGTGGTTAAGGGAGGGCTAAATAAGCAAGGGATTTTAACCTTTTATTTATTGACATAAATCTTTAAAAACAGTATAATTTTTTAAAAAATAATTATAAAGAGGCTATTATGATATTGCACCGTGAGATTAATTCAAAAGATCCTCGTCATCTTTTACCACATGTCGTCAGACAAGTGATCCAACCAATACAGATCATGGGGCAAGACCATCAGCCGAAAATCTTACGTGTTGGCGAGCATGGCGGCAGTCTTTCTCTGGTGGTCACACCGAATTTTCGAATTAACTCGCTTAGTCCATTTCCTGAACACAATTACTTCATCGCTACCAATCTCGCACAGCATTCTCTAAACGACTACCAGGAGACCGTTATTGTCTTGCCGCAAAAAGCGTTAGGCCCAGAATTTCATCGCCGAGCAGAATCAGTTGTGCATCAAGCTGAGATTGAAAAAGCCGGCATCCCGATTGATTCGTTGAAGCTGTACCGCAACCTGACAGGCTGGCTGGTTGCTTTGGGCTTGAACAAACAGTCCAAGAGCCTCTGCCCTTCGTTTAATTACAGCGACCCGGAAGCTGTGATCGCATCACTTGCTGAAAACTTGTCCAACATACAAAGACAGGTCCAAACTGAAAACCAATTTCAACGGGTGCTGAATAATGTCACAGCGAATGTCGGGAGTGCCTCCATCAGTAGTACAATCGTATCATCACCACCGCAATTGCCCTGTGATTTTATGGGTTTGCAACGCTTGAATCACGTCTTTCACAAAGATATTGCAGCTTATGACGAACACGCGCTGGCGCATGACCATCATGTCAGCCGTATTTTGCTGGAAGGTCTGGGTTGTGATTTGAACCGTCAAAAAGATGACCGCAGAGAGTCCAGGTTGGATACGCACGCTAGACACCTGACGCTTCTTCAAGAACATGTCACCAATGACGAACAATTCACTCAATTGACAGACACGCTCAAAGAACGCAGCGAAACGACGGGACGCGGCATCACTGACGGTGTATGGGGCGAAATTCATCTGCCCCGGACTTACAGCGAACTCAAAGAACATTTTGACCGGCATGCCGCTGATATGAATGAGTACAAAGCGCAACATGCGGCAGCGGATTTTAACAATAATACAGCGTTGACCGGTGGCCGTCTTCTAAATTTACCAGCAAAGGGGCCAGCGTTATCAAATTGAGACTAAGGCTTATTATTTATGCTGCGCTATTTTCAAAAACCGTTCCTGCAAGTTTGGTGTGGCGGTCATCAACACGCCATCCCCCATCGCCAGATCAATCGGCCGCCCATCGGCTTGGGTAATACAAGCGCCGACCCCGCGTAAGATGGCAACGAAACATGCGATATCGTAAATGCTTTGCTTGTTCTCGGCGGAGATGTCGATAAGGCCGGACGCGATGTAGGCAAAATTGAGGCAGTCGCCGCCATAGCCAATCACGGCACGCTCTGTGACCAAATGGTCATGGACACGTTGCAGGACTTCCGTGAAGCGCAGGGGATTGGTAAAACCGGCGCGCAAGGGTTTATCAGATGCCGGTGTCGTGCGTTGTGGCAAGACGCTGTCATTATACGTCGTCGGCAAACCCAGAGCGCCTGTCCAGCGTTCGCTGGTGACGGGCTGGTCACAAATCCCCAACAGGAATCCCTGCGTGCGATGATGCAACGCAATCAAACAGCCAAACGATGGCCGGCCCAGCGTAAACGCCTTGGTGCCATCGATCGGGTCGAAGATCCATTGATAGTCGGCGTCTGGCAAATGGCGGCCAAATTCTTCACCCCAAATGCCGTGATTGGGATATTGCGCCATCACCATGTCGCGCCACAGCGTTTCAATCGCGCGATCGGCCAGCGTCACGGGTGTGGCGTCAGCTTTCATTTCAACGCCGTTGTCGCGACGAAAATAGCAGGCCACGATGGGCCGGGCAGCGTCTGCCAATTGATTGGCGAGTGTCAGAAACTCAGCCGGACAAATTGTCATTATTTTGTAGCAGCAGGAGGGACGGCATGTTCGGTGGCCGGTATGGCAGATTGACCGGCCTTGCTCGGTGCTTGAACGGGCGCGCTGTTTTCCAGCGGCTTGGCCGATGATGTTGGATCGACCGATGGGGTTGCGCCCGTGCCTGTTGCAGCCGCTGCGTCTTTAGCATCAGCAGCAGGAGCAGCCGGTGCGGCCGCAGATTTTGGTTGCGCGGCCTGATAGGCAGTCTGTTCCGCTTGAATCTCTTCGTTGCTTGGCATCGGGGCCGGACTGTCCGACAAGGTGCGCAAATAGGCGATGAGCGCGGCGCGGTCTTCCGGTTTTTTCAAACCCAGATAATTCATCTTGGTGCCGGGAACGGCGGCCATGGGCTTATAAATAAAATGGTTGAGTTCGGTGTAGCTCCATTTTTCGCCTTTGCCATGCAACGCTTTGAGCGCGTCGGAATAAGCAAAGTCATCACGGTGCGCTTTGGGGCCACCGACCAGATCCCACTGGTTCGGGCCGACATGGTTGGCGCCACCTTTGTCGAAAGAATGACAAGCGGTACAGGCTTTGGAGAGGGACTCACCCCGTTTGATGTCGGCTTTTTCCAGCATGGCCAAAATCGGTTCCGGGCCCACAGGTCCGGCCGGTGCGCCAGCTGCAGCCGCTTCCAAGGCTGAGGTGTCAATATCAAGAACAGCTTTTTCTGGGACTTCAACGTCGGTCAATTCGCGCGAGACGAAGGCTGCGGACAGGGCGACAATGCCGGCAACCAGCACGGCGGCAAAAAGCTTGTTCCACTCTAAACCGTGTTTGCCGGAATCGTGTTGGTCAGTCATCGAAATAGCCTGTTGGTGCGCAAAAGAAGAAAATCTGTTTCCAAACTATACAAGGACGTTTATGAAAGAAAAGCTACCTCTTTATCTTTAATACATTCACCGCATGGTTATTATGTCTGACACTGTTACGTTATCTTTCCAGGGTGCCCTGGGTGCCTATTCGCATCTGGCCTGTCAGGTATTTGAGCCGGGTTGTATGGTTGCCCCCTGTGTCGATTTTGCTGATGCCATTCGCGCCGTGCATGACGGACGTTCACACATGGCCTGTCTGCCTTTGGATAACTCGATTGCAGGCCGCGTGGCCGACATGCATTTCCTGTTGCCGACCAGCGGGTTGCGGATCATTGCCGAACATTTCCTGCCCATTCGCCATTGCGCGTTGGGCGTCAAAGGTGCAACCCTTGCCGGAGTTACCGCCATTCACAGCCACGTGCATGCCCTGCCCCAATGCCGGAAATTTATCGCGCAGATGGGGTGGACACCGGTGGTCGCCAGCGACACGGCAGCTTCAGCCCAGATGGTTGCCGAATGGAATAACCCGACCCAGGCCTCGATCGCCTCCGCGCTGGCCGGTGAGATTTACGGGCTGGAGGTGTTGGCCGCGGACATTGCCGACAGCCAGACCAATACAACACGTTTTGTGCTGATGGCCCCCATGGCGTCTGAGGCGGCGCATCGTTTGCCGGATCCCGCCGTGCCGTGCCTGACCAGTTTTGTCTTTCAGGTGCGCAGCATGCCAGCGGCTCTGTACAAAGCGCTTGGCGGTTTTGCGACGAACGGGCTGAATTTGGTCAAACTGGAATCTTACATGAACGACGATGATTTCAACGCCGCCCGCTTTTACGCCGAGGTCGAAGGGCATCCGGACACGATGGCGATGCAACACGCCATGGAGGAGCTGGCGTTTTTTGCCGAGGATATCGTCATGATGGGGACGTATCGACGGGATGGGTTTCGTCAGAATTAAACTGGCTTAGGTTGCAGCGACTCAATTCCCAACACTTCAGCTGCACGTAAAATCGCGTTTCCTTCAGTTTCATATTTTAGTAAAAAGTCTTTTGAACTTATTCCAACATGAATAGGTTGACCGTAAATGAAAGCTACCTTTTGAATAGCCCCTGAGAATGCAGCTGTTTGAGCGTTTTCGAGCGATGGCATAAGAGGCGCAAATTGTTTAGTCATTTCATCAACCATTTGAATGAAGGCCAAAGCACCTTCGGCCGTAGATGCGCGTGCAGCATCAGTAAAAGTGTCAACCATTTCGCCTGTTGATCTATTACGCATATAAAAACTCCCTGCTTTGTTTGAAATATTATATGCATAAAATATCTATTTAATATGTTAAAGTCAATTAAAAACATGTTTGGCTTCCTAAATTATGCTTCATCCTAAATTTCCCTTGACTTTTATTGCTATCTGCTTAATAATGGGGTCAACGCTTATTAATTAAGTATTTGAAATATAACCTTCCAGTCACGGAATTCTAGAATCATGACATCCGCAATTATTCGCATCGGCGGCAAACAATATGTTGTTTCCCCTGGTACAAAACTGACCGTCGAAAAAGTCGCCGGTGATATCGGCTCCCTGATCACTCTGGATACGCTGTTTGCCAATGGCAATATCGGCGCGCCGTTGCTGGACACCGGCGTTGAAGCCAAAATCGTGGCGCACACCCGTGCTGACAAAATCATTATTTTCAAGAAAAAGCGCCGCCAAAACTATCGTCGCAAAAACGGACATCGCCAGGAGCAGTCTGTGCTTGAAATTACCAAGATTGCATAAGCGGCTTGGCAATCATACAAGACTGCATAAATTATAATTTTTCAAGGAGTTAGTATTCATGGCACAGAAAAAAGGCGTTGGTAGTTCCCGTAATGGCCGCGATTCAGCGGGTCGTCGTTTGGGCGTTAAAAAATATGGCGGCGAGATTGTTCTGGCCGGTAACATCATTATCCGCCAGCGCGGCACCAAGTTTTATCCAGGCGTGAACGTTGGCCTCGGCAAAGATCACACGATTTTTGCGACCAATGAAGGCAAAGTGCAATTCAAAAAAGGCTTAAGCGGACGCATGTTTGTGTCGGTTATCGCCAATGACCAGCACATGGCCCAAGCCGCTGAATAAGCTTGGCTTTAAATTTTAGCGAATCAGGGGCGATTGCGCCCCTTTTTTGTGACTTCATCCCAGAAAAATGCGCAGCATTTTATCTGGGGTCCCACTTAAAAGTTTGAATTGAGATCCCAGATTGTCGCTGACGCGCCATCTGGGATGACGGAAGAAAAAGTTTATATCACATGAAATTCCTTGATGAAGCCAAAGTGTATGTCGAGAGCGGCCATGGCGGGCCAGGCTGCATTAGCTTTCGGCGTGAAAAATATATCGAGCATGGCGGACCGGATGGTGGCAATGGCGGGCGTGGCGGGCATATCATCGTGCGCGCTGTCAAAAACCTCAGCACCCTGATCGATTTCCGCTATCAGCAACATTTCCGGGCGCAAAGCGGCTTGCACGGCATGGGGCGCAACCGCACAGGTAGCGATGGTGAAGACGCGATTATGACGGTTCCCGTTGGCACCCAGATTTTTGCCGAAGACAAAGAAACCTTGTTGCTGGATATGACGGATGAATTTCAGACCGTGACCCTGTTGCGCGGCGGTGATGGCGGCAAAGGCAATGCCCATTATAAATCGTCGACCAACCAAGCCCCGCGCAAGGCAACACCTGGTTTTCCGGGTGAAGAAATGGGCTTGTGGCTGCGTCTGAAATTATTGGCCGATGCTGGTATTATCGGCCTGCCGAACGCTGGCAAATCTACTTTTCTGGCCGCCAGTTCGGCGGCCAAACCAAAAATCGCCGATTATCCGTTTACGACGCTGCACCCGGAACTGGGTGTGGTGCGCATCGATGAAGGGCACAGTTTCGTGCTGGCCGATATTCCCGGCATTATCGAAGGCGCGCATGACGGGCATGGGCTGGGCACACGGTTTTTGGGTCATGTCGAACGCACTGCAATCTTGTTGCATTTGATCGACGCGACACAGGAGAATGTGGTTGGCGCCTATGAAACCATTCGCAACGAATTGCACTTATACGGCAATGGTTTGATCGACAAGGCCGAGATTATTGGTTTGAATAAAAGCGATGCGGTTGATGATGACGAGCTGGCTGAAAAGAAAGCGGCGTTGGCACAGGCCACCGGCAAGGACGTGTATATTCTCTCTGCCGCCGCGCAGCAAAACGTGCAGCCGATTTTGAATATCCTGTATCACACGGTGCTGCAATACAAAAAAGACGCCGAGATTATTGATGACGAAACCGAGTCGAAACCCTATGATCCGCTGGCGTAAGACATGCACGATCTTCTCAAAATCCTGTCCGATCACATTTTGCATGACGCCGGTTTTGCGTCGGCGATCTTCAATGGGCGAACGATCAGCAACAGCACTGATGCGTGGGAAAAGATCGTCATCAAGCCGGTGTTATTAAAAGACGTGCTGCATTACCAGTTCAATTATTTCGACACCGTCAAAAGCACGACGAAGAATTACAAAGCAAGCGAAGCCAAAACTCAATTGACGCAGTTGGCTTCCAGCGGGTTTAAAAATATTTATGTGCGCAATGCGACCAGTGGCTTGCAGATTCAGGTCAATAAAAAGGGCAAGCTGTTTTTGCGGGAACATAAAGCTCTGCCGGCGCAAGAGACGAATTTGGCGCACGACCGGCAGAAAAATAAGATCATCAAAGCTGACAGTGAAAACGCTTATCTCAACGCGCTGGGTTTTCTGGATGCCAAAGGCCATGTCAAACCGACGATGCAGGCAAAGCTGAAACAGATCAACGAGTTTGTGAAATTGCTGGCCGATTTGCAGGACTGGTCTGCATGGGATAAGCCGGTGTATTTGGTGGATTGCGGCTCGGGCAATGCGTATCTGACCTTTGCGGCGTTTCATTATTTTCAGGATGTATTGGGCAAAGAGACCCATATGACCGGTATCGATATCAATGCCGGCTTGATTGAAAACAGCAATGCACGCGCCAAGGCTTTAGGCTGGGACAATTTGACATTTGAGGTAAGCGCAATTGGTGGCTACACGCCGGATGTTGCACCAACCGTCACCTTGGCCTTGCACGCGTGCGATACGGCCACCGACGAAGCCTTAATGAAAGCCGTGCAGTGGCAGAGCGAATTTATTCTCTCCGTGCCCTGCTGCCACCACAATCTGCAGGAACGCTTGAAAGCCGCCCCACCTGTGCCGACGTTCAAAGGCGTGTTCAAGCACGGTATTTTGCGTGAACGCACCGGCGATATTTTGACCGACGCTTTGCGCGCGCTATTGCTGGAAATCATGGGTTACAAGACCGACGTCATACAATTCGTGACCACCGAACACACCGCACGCAACCTGATGATCCGCGCGAAAAAAGTATCAACCAAACCATTGGATGGCGCCATTCATGCTTATCGTGCAATGACGGACTTTTGGGGTGTGACACCAGCGTTAGAAGAGAAACTGCTGCTCGGAACAGGCTTAAAACAATATTTTCAGCAATAATCATTAGTTTTTATATTGACTTATCATAAGGCATTATTTATGATCGAGTCTTCAAATTATGGAGATAAGCTGATGCAAAAAATTGACCAAAGAGAATTTTACCGCAATTCTCAGCATGTAAAAGAAGTCACAGCTTATTTAGCTGAAAATATTGATCAAGCTGATGAGTTTCTGCCAAACTGGTATAAACAGTTTCATGCGTTTCAAGGACGTGACAATGAGGCTTATGCTTTTACGTTGATGGCCAAGATGTTTGTCAAACCTGACATTGGCCCGGCATTTGGACGTGACGGCTTTATCGACCAATCTAAAAAACTATTCACGGAATTTGGCAAAGCCTATTGGGAAGACAAGAACGCCTACAAATACGCTGCAGACATGTTGATAGATCCGACGACCGAAGATGTGATTGGGTCAGATGGCGTTGTTGAATTGGCAAAATTCGTGACAGACGAAGTCGTCGCGAAGAAGGATCTGGAATATACAGGCAATGCGGCCAGGTCTTTGCAACGGGTGGCCCAACACGCCATATCCAATGCATGGGGATTTGAGCAAGTCGATGCTTTGGAACGCAATGTCTCACGTCTCAATAAATATGAACGCAAACTTGAAAAATCGACACAACGTCAGAAGCCAAGTCTCTATAATCTTGTTGATGATCTGTTTCCAACACCAGATGACCGGGCGCATTTTTATGGCGAACAATTGCACCATATCGCAACGATAACAGACAATAAGACACGTGAAAACAAATTTAAAATTGTCCGTAACCATTTGGTGCAACCTGACACGTTGCAGCAATTGCACACGGGCAAAACAGAATTCAACGATAACGCGGCAGACCTTCTCCAACAGCAATTTATCATCACATTCAATGATCCGTCTGTCCTTATCTCTTCGCACAGCGTCAAAGACACGTTAGTCGTTCTGCACCATCCAGCTGTTCGTGAGAATTTTGGACCATATAATTTGGCCGAAACACTGGAATTAATGACCAACTCTGTCATGGCCGGAAAACCAAGCGGTCAAAAGAAATATGAGACACAGATCATTCAAGATTTTCTAGAGCAGAAAAACATTGCGAATGCGCTCTCCGATGAACAATGTGATGGCATTCGATTACGTCTTAAGGTAGCTACGCCTTAATCTAATTGACAGTATGGTCACAACAAATCTGGCTAAATCAGCGAGTTCATAAATCCGATGTCTTTGTGTAGGAGCCTTAAACGCAACGCTCAATTATTTCGGCACGTATTTAACGGTTTTGGTAACTGCAGATCCCTGTGACGTTTGTGCAGGTGTGTCCGATGAACATTTCTCAATGACAGCAAATGTCGCTGCGCCTGCTAAGAAGAGCAGGACTTTTGACGAAAACGATGTGCGTGTCGCGCTAACAGCAGCCCCAATTGTGTAAATCGCTTGTTTATCTGGCATTGCTTGAATAGCCTTTGCTGCCTTATTCTGTTCGGACAAAAATTTTGGATACCAATTTAAAAGATCTGAATTATTACGGCGCAATTCATATTTATCGGCATAGTCTGAGACAATTGCTTTGAGTGGAAACTTTTCCTGTGTGGCTTCCGTTTTTTCTATCTGACTTGGGTGCATATCACGTCTCCTTTGCGTCGGTGTCAGTAACAGCTATAGCCAATTATCACACTTATGTCAATATTAACCTTTTCCCGCTATGCTGGAATAAGTTTGAGGAATCCCGGTTTTAGTGACCGACCAGCATCCAGAAGGAGTCCATATGATTGCATTTTTCAGGAAATTTTTGTGTGATACACGCGGGGCCAGCGCCGTGGAGTATGGCTTGATCGCCGCCAGTATTGCCGTAGCGATCATTGTGGCCGTCTCGACCTTTGGCGAGCATCCGCAAACCGGCTATGGCACCATGCAGGTGTCCGAGCAGTAAGGTCTCCATCGCGTTTGCATTCTCTCTTGCAGATTCTCCTTTGTATATACCCTTGAAGTTTCCATTCTTCACGGCCCTGCCCGCAACCGGCAGGGCTTTTTTCATTGTATAAATTTGCACTCTCCGTTAAGATTTTAAGGCTTTTGCACTGATGCAAGAGCTTTGAAATCTGGAGAAAACCTGATGCCTGCCAATCTTGCCTCGCAACTCCTGTCGGTGACGTTACCTGATGGAGCAACGCGGCAAACCACCACCGGCAGTACGGGTTATGATCTGGCCAAATCCATCGGTGAAGGCCTCGCTAAAGCGGCTTTGGCCGTCAAACTGGATGGCGAACTGAAAGACCTCAACACGCCGCTCTATGACGGCGCCAAGGTTGAGATCGTGACGCGCAAATCGGATGATGCGCTGGCCTTGATCCGCCACGATACGGCCCATGTCTTGGCCGAAGCCGTGCAGGCCTTGTTTCCCGGCACACAAGTTACCATTGGCCCCTCCATCGAAGACGGGTTTTATTACGACTTTGCGCGGAGCGAGCCGTTTACCCCGGACGATCTGGGCGCGATCGAAGCCAAAATGCGGGGGATTATCGCCGCAGGCCGTCCGTTTGTGCGCCAGGAGATTGCGCGCGACAAGGCGATCCAATTGTTCAAAGCCAAGGGCGAAGATTTCAAGGTTGAGCTGATCAACGATCTGGCCGCTGACCAGACGATTTCGACCTATTCCCAAGGCGACTGGTTCGATTTGTGCCGTGGGCCGCATATGCCGACGACCAAAGAGGTGGGCAATGCGTTCAAGCTGACCAAGGTGGCTGGTGCCTATTGGCGCGGCGACAGCAATCGCCCGATGCTGCAACGCATTTACGGCACCGCGTGGCGCGACCAGAAAGAGCTGGATGCGTATCTGACGCGCATTGAAGAAGCGGAGAAACGCGACCACCGGAAGTTGGGGAAACAGCTGGAATTGTTTCACATGCAAGAAGAGGCTGCTGGCAGCATTTTCTGGCATTCCAAAGGCTATACGATCTATCGCTTGCTGGAACAATTGGTGCGCGCCAAGTTGCAACGCTATGATTATATCGAGGTTAAAACGCCGCAATTGCTGAACAGCAAATTCTGGGAAGCATCCGGCCATTGGTCGAAATACCGCGAGAACATGTTTGTCGTGCCGGATGTTGTGCCTAGCACTACGGATGAAGGATCCATCTTCAGCGAAGAACCAAAAGAGTTTATGGCGTTGAAGCCAATGAACTGTCCGGGCCATGTTCAGATTTTCAAGCAAGGCACGAAATCCTACCGTGATTTGCCGATCCGTATGGCGGAATTTGGCTGTTGCCATCGCAATGAGTCCTCCGGTTCGATGCACGGTTTGATGCGTGTGCGCCAAATGACGCAAGACGATGCGCATATTTTCTGTACCGAAGCGCAAGTGGTGCCGGAAACGGCGATGTTCTGCCAACTGGTGACGGAGTTATACAAAAACTTGGGCTTCGATGAATTTCGTGTTGTCATTGCAACCCGTCCGGATAACCGGGCCGGTACTGATGAAACATGGGACAAGGCTGAAAACGCGTTGGCCGATGCCGTGACCAAAGCCGGATTGGACTTTAAATTCGCGCCAGGCGAAGGCGCGTTTTATGGTCCGAAATTGGAATTCCATTTAACCGATGCGATCGGCCGGTCATGGCAGTGTGGCACGTTGCAGCTGGACTTCGTGATGCCGGAACGTTTGGATGCGCATTACACCGCCGAAGACGGTTCACGTCAGCGCCCAGTAATGTTGCACCGCGCTGCATTGGGGTCGATGGAACGCTTTATCGGGATCTTGATCGAAAACTATGCCGGCGCATTCCCGGTCTGGCTGGCACCCGTGCAAGCGGTTGTTGCGACGATTACCAATGACTCGCAAGATTATGCACAAGCTTTGGCAACACGTTTGAAAAACTTAGGCATTCGTGTTGAAGCGGATCTGCGTTCGGAAAAGATCAATTACAAGGTCCGTGAGCATTCCCTGCAAAAAGTGCCGTATATCGTCGCCATCGGGGCCAAGGAGGCGGAGCAGAACACGGTGTCTGTGCGCGCGTTTGGTCAGGACAAGACCGTGACGATGCCGACAGATGAATTTGTCGCGACCTTGCAACGTGAAGCGGCCATGCCACATTAAGCGTATGAATGATCTTATTACGACCCATCACCAAATTATGCAGGACCCGCCTTATCTGGCGGGTCTGAACCCGGAACAGCGTCTGGCGGTTGAAACGACCGATGGGCCTGTTCTGATTCTGGCTGGGGCGGGAACCGGGAAAACGCGGGCCTTAACGACACGTCTGGCGCATTTGCTCTCGACGGGCCTGGCTGCACCGCATGAAATTTTTGCGGTGACGTTCACCAACAAGGCCGCGCGGGAAATGCGTGAGCGGGTGGCGCATGTGCTGCAATTGCCGCATGTCGAGGGCATCTGGATCGGCACGTTCCACTCCCTCTCCGCCCGCATTTTGCGCCGGGAAGCGAATTTGATCCGTGATCCGGACACGGGCTTAGGCTTGCAGCCGAATTTTACGATCATTGATGACGACGACCAGGAACGCGTCATGAAAAAGATCATGGCCGATCAGGGCATCGACAAGAAAGACGTCAGTGCGCGCAAAATTCTGTATATTATCGAAGCCTGGAAGAATGACGGGTTGCTGCCGGACGATGTCTTGGCGCGCAACACTGCCCGCCGTGATACCGAGCAACTGACGTTCCAGCAATTGCATTTCCTGTATGCGCAATACCAAAAAGCCTTGTTGTTTACCAACACCTGTGATTTCGGCGATTTGATATTATATGTGCTGAAACTGTTTCGTGAACATCCCAATCTACTGGCCGCGTACCAGCGTAAGTTCCGTTACGTCATGGTCGACGAGTTTCAAGACACCAACGAAGCGCAATACCTGCTGCTGGATTTTCTGGCGCAGGAACACAAGAATATTTGCGTTGTCGGTGATGACGATCAGGCGATTTACGCCTGGCGTGGCGCGCGTGTTGATTACATGCTGAATTTTGAAAAGAAATTCCCGACCGCTATCCGGATTACGCTGGATCGCAATTATCGCTCGACGCAAAAAATTCTGGATGCCGCCAACGGGATTATCGGCCACAATAATTATCGTTTGGGCAAAAACCTGCGCACCGAAAAAGAACAGGGTGACAAGATCATCCTGATCAACAGCCAGACCAACTTGGATGAAGCCGCCGATATCGGGCAGCGGATTTCGCGGTTGCAGGGGAATAATACGCCGTATAACGATATGGTGATTCTGGTGCGGGCGGCGTCACAGATGCGCGCGCTGGAAGACAGTTTGAACCGGCGGCAGATTCCTTATCGGATTGTTGGCGGACCGAAATTTTACGAGCGCAAGGAAATTCGCGACGCCCTGGCCTATTGCCGCCTGGTGTCACAGCCGCGTGATGATCTGGCATTTGAGCGGATCGTCAATTTGCCCAAGCGCGGTGTGGGCGACACCTCTCTGCAAAAAATTTACCGCATGGCGCGGCAGAATATCTGGTCACTGGATCAGGCCAGCCGTGAAGAAGAGGTGTTGCAGCAATTGCGTCCCGCATTGCGCTTAGCGTTGAAAGATTTCAGTGCCTCGTTAGACAAATGGCGTGATCAGACGAATGTGTTGCCGCCTGCTGAACTGGTGCATAAAATTCTGGAAGAATCCGGTTATATCCAGATGTGGCGGATGGAAGACACGGCGGACAGCAAAAACCGTTTGCAAAACCTGGACGAATTACAACAGGCCGCCAGCGAATTTTCGTCGCTGGCTGAATTTTTGGAGTATGTGTCGCTGGTGACGGAACGTCAGGCGCAACAGGTAGATGATGCCGTGACGCTCATGACGCTGCATGCCGCCAAAGGGCTGGAATTTGATTACGTCTTTTTGTCGGGTTGGGAACAGGGAATTTTCCCGAACCAGCGGGCGTTGGACGACCCCATTGGCGGGTTGGAAGAAGAGCGGCGTTTGGCTTATGTCGGGCTGACCCGGGCGCGCAAGAATATCGTGATCTATACCAGCAACCAGCGCAAGGATTACACCGGCCGTTTTATCCCGCAGGAACGGTCGATCTTTATCGATGAAATTCCAGCTGCTGTGATTGATGATCAAACGCCACAAAATTATGCGCAGCCGCAATCCTCTGTCTCGGCCTGGCGCGATTTTGGGCATCGTGGCACCACGCGCAACTGGACGATTGATGCCGAATACGTCCATGTACCGGCCAGTTCCGCGGGCAAAGATGCCGTCAGTGAAAATGGTTATAAGATGAAAGACCGCGTGTTTCACACGCAATTCGGTTATGGCGTCATTATCGGCATTGATGATGATAAGGTTGAAGTCAAATTCGACAAGAGCGGTACCAAGAAATTAATCGACCGGTATTTATCTCCGGCCGATTTTGCAAACAGCGATTAAAGGACAACTAATGACCCCGTACCAATTGTGGCACGCCCAGTTTTTCCTGCACAAAGACCCGGCGTTGCGTGTGCAGCCGGTGTTGCAGGAATTGTTTGATACGGTGGTGTATCACCAGGACGATGATGAAGACACACATTATCTGGTCGAGTTGATTTTTGAAGATGAGCCTGCGGCTGCAACCATTCAAAACACCCTGGCGTCTTTGGGTGAAGAGGCCTTGAGCCATGTCACCATTGCCATCGAAGCCCTGCCGCAAAAAGACTGGCTGCAGCATGTGTATGACCAATTGCAGCCAATTCATGCCGGGTCATTTTTTGTCTATGGCAGTCATTACAAAGAAGCCTTTCCCGCTGGAAAAATTCCCCTGGTGATCGAAGCGGCCACCGGGTTTGGCACGGGCGAACATCCAACGACGCAGGGGTGTCTGGAATTGTGCGATGTTGTCATGGCGAAAAATCCGGACATTGCCAATATTTTCGATCTGGGCTGCGGGTCAGGTATTCTGGCCATCGGTGCTGCAAAATTATGGCCGAAAGCATCGATCATTGGTGTTGATATCGACGAACAATCGGTGCAAGTCGCGCAACATCATAAAATGGCGAACGACGTCAATCGTGTCTTGTTTTTGACGGGTGACGGGCTGGATGATCCGGAAGTGAAAACGCGCGCGCCGTTCGATTTGGTGTTTGCCAATATTCTGGCACAGCCGTTGATTGATTTTGCGCCGAGGATTGTTTCCGCGACCAGAACGAATGGCTTTATCATTCTGTCCGGGTTTTTGACCAATCAGCGTGAACGTGTGCTGGCACCTTATCTGGAATTTGGAGCGCGTGTGGTGGATGTGAAAGAGATCAATAACTGGAATGCGGTGTTATTGGAGAAAACAGTATGAGTGATGCTTTGAAACCGCTACGCGCCTGGATGCAGCAAGACGGCATTGATGTCATGCTGTTTCCACACAACGATCAGTTTCAAAGCGAATATCTGCCGACGCATGATAACCGTCTGGCGTGGCTGAGCGGTTTTACCGGGTCGTGGGGCTATGCGATCATCACCCAGGAGCAGGCCATTTTATTTATCGATGGCCGTTACACGTTACAGGCCCCGCAACAGGTGGATACGACACAATGGACGATTGTCGAAGCGTTGCAGCAACGGCCAACGCAATGGCTGAGCGAACATTTGCAAAAAGACCAGATTGTGGCTCTGGAAGGCTGGCGCTTTACAGTGACCGGGTTGCAGCAATTCCAGGCGGCCATTACGCGCAAAAAAGCGGTGTTGCGCCAAATGGATGGTGACATTGCCGATTTTCTCTGGGCGGATCGACCAACACCGGCTGTGGCACCCGCGTTTTTGCATGATATCCGTTTTGCTGGCAAAAGCCGTGCCGAGAAAATCATTGATCTGCAAATCTATATGTCGCGTGAACATCTGGACGGGTATCTGATCACCGATCCGGGTCATGTCTGCTGGCTGTTAAATCTGCGTGGGCGTGATGTGGCACATACGCCTATTCTGCTCAGCATGGCGTTTGTGGCGGCTAATGGTCATGTATCGCTGTTCACGCTGCCCGATAAAATCGGTGTCGATTTGTTACAGGATTTTGGCGATGAGATTGCGGTCTATGGCTTTAATACAATGCAGACAGTCTTGGTCGAGCATCTGGCCGAAGTGATTGGGGTTGACCCCGGTCATGCCCCGTCCATTTTGACACAGGCGTTACAGAATGCCGGGAAAGAGATTGTACCGCTGACCAGCCCCATTGAACTGGCACGGGCGATCAAAAATGAGATTGAGATTATCGGGAGTCGCAATGCTCATAGACGTGATGCGGTGGCCGAGATTGAAACCATGCATTGGCTGCAAACACATCCTGAGGTTTTGTCATTAACCGAACAGCATGTGATTGATTATCTGCGCAACCAACGCGCCGCACAGGATTTATATGTTGAAGACAGCTTTGGTGCGATTGCAGGTGCCGGGCCACACGGTGCGTTTGTGCATTACAGTATTACAGCCGGCGATGATATCACTTTAAAAAACGACAGCCTGCTCTTACTGGATGGCGGTGGGCAGTATCATGATGGTACCACGGACATCACACGCACCTTTGCCATTGGCACACCATCAGCACACATGATCGCCGATTATACATCGGTTTTGCAGGCGCACATCGCTTTGACGCTGGCGCGTTTTCCGGTGGGTGTCACGGGTGCGGCACTCGACACACTGGCACGCGCCAAAGTGTGGCAGCAGGGCCGTCATTACACACATGGCACAGGCCATGGCATCGGGTCGTTTATGGGTGTCCATGAGGGACCGCAAGGCTTTTCGCCGCGTTCACCGGCACCGCTCGCTGCTGGTATGTTGATCACCAATGAGCCGGGCTATTACAAAAAAGATGCCTATGGTATTCGCTTGGAGAATGTGGTGCTGGTCGTTGATATGACACACGAGACCGACGACCAGCCGATGCTGGGGTTTGAAGCTTTGACGCTGGTACCGTTTGAAAGTAACTTGATTGATTTTAATCGTTTGAGTGTGGATGAAAAAAATTGGCTGCGCGATTATCACCAGCAGGTGGTGGAGCAGATTGGGTCGCTGTTGCGTGAGGAGTTGCAGGGGTGGCTGCGGAATAAGGTTGCGGTGTTTTTGTAGTTGTAACCCAAAGCCAATGGTAACAATTCCCGTCATCCCGGACGTAGCGTAGCGCAGATCCGGGATCTCACTTAAATTTTTAGTACTACTCATAGTGACTGAATTGAGATCCCCGCTAAAGTCTGCGACTTTTCGGGGATGACGAGGGTTAGAGAACCATTGGTCCGTTTGCGAAATAAAAAACCCGACAGTGACGCCGGGTTTTTAAAACTTATTCGGTGAGACCGACCTAATCTTTTTTAGAAGTCTTTCGCTAACTCCGAAGGATTAAAATCCTTCTCAAACTTAAAGGCTAGAAGCCTTCGCGTTCCTTGCGTTTCCGTTCAAGCTTGCGCATGCGACGGACCGCTTCGTTGTTTTCACGCGCTTTCACTTCCGATGGTTTTTCGTAGTGTTTGCGGCGCTTGAGTTCGCGATAAACCCCTTCACGTTGCAATTTCTTCTTGAGTACGCGTAAGCCTTGCTCAATATCGTTATTGCGGATGACGATCTGGACGATGGTTCTCACTTCCCTTCTAAATATAGATGGCCATAGCGAGTCGCATCGGGACCGCACGGCGAAGGCTGGTATAGCAGACTTTGTTGCTATACGTCAAATAAAACCTTGAATCTGTTGTTATCTTGTTTATCTTAAACCAATGACCGACCGGCGCATCCAAACCATCCTCTACAAACTCCTGCCCCTCGTCGCCGAACAGGGCTGGACGCAGATGGCGTTAAAGCAAGCCGGCTTATCGGCGGGTGAAACGGCACAGAGTTTAAAACGGTTGTTTCCCCACGGGATCACCAGCGCCATCAGCGCGTGGCAAACGATGCTGGACGAACAGACTACGCAGCGCGTTCATTTGCAGGGCTGGCGATCCGACCGTGTGCGTGACAAAATTGCGCAGGCCGTGTGGACACGGCTGGAATTGATTGCCGAACATCCGGAAGCGTTTCAGCAGGCCACGCGTCAGCGTCTATGGCATCCGCGGATCGTGATGCAGGATTTGTGGCGCAGCGCCGATGTGTTGTGGAATTTGGCCGGCGATACGGCAACGGATTATAATCATTACACCAAACGCCTGTTGCTGGCAAAGTTGTTGTTCAAAACAATCCTGTCATATCTGGGTGATACGTCTGCCGATTATGCAGAGACACGGGCCTATCTGGACGCGCAGATTGAACAGATCGTGATCAATGGGCAAAAATTGAGTAAGGCCAAACCGGTGTTGGCAAAACTCTGGTCATTTGCCGAACGTATGGGTGTGCATGTCTGACACGGTGGTGTTGAATAATACAATCATTTGCCTGATCGGCTTGTCGGGCATCGGCAAATATACGATTGCCAAACATTTGGCTGAACTAGGCAGTTTGCATGTGGTGGACAATCACCTGACCAGCAATCCGATTTTTTCCATTATTGAACAGGGTCACGACACAAAAGTTCCGGTCGCGGCGTGGGATCGCATCCGGCAAATTCGCGAGATTGTGTATGAGACGATTGAAACTGTGTCGCCACCAGATTTCAGTTTTGTGTTCACTAATCAATTGCTGGACGATGACGTCAAATACCAGAAAGCCTATGACCGGTTATGCGCGATTGCAGAAAAACGGCAGGCGTTGTTCGTTCCCGTGCGCCTGTTCTGCAACGCCGATGAAAACTGCAAGCGCATTGCATGCGTCGAACGTAGCACACGGTTCAAACCGACCAATCCCGATAACGTGGCCCACAACCGGCATCGCGGTTTGCTTAAGACGCAACATGCTAATACGCTGGATTTGAATATCAGCGCATTATTGGCAAATGAGGCAGCGGTGCTGATTTTAGGGCATGTATACGCTGTATCGACGCAAAATTAACGCTCTAACCGGCTTCGGCTTCTCAGCTTTTGTTGATTAACCGTCAAATTATTTGTTTCGTCTGCAGAATTTTCAGATTTTTTTTCTGGGCTGATCTGCACTCGGTTATGCAGGCCATTAGACAAATCTAATCCGTAATGTAAAATATCGTTTCGTGTTAACGTCCAAGGCGTCTCAACCGGCATAAATCATCTCTTCGTTAAAAAGTAAAACGGGAATTTAAGCCATAATATCTATACCGTCTAGCCCAAAAACAAGGCTTGCCTCTCCACAACCCACACCATAGAATGCAGACAACCTATCATTAAAAAATGAGCTGCCTGATCAATGGTTGCCACCATTCACACAGTTGCCTTTGAGGGCATGCACGCGCTAACCATTCAAGTCCAGGCGCAATTGATTCCCGGGCAGCCGGTGTTTGTCGTCGTTGGCCTGCCCGACAAGGCGGTGTCCGAAGCGCGGGAGCGGGTGCGGTCGGCTTTGCAAGCTATGGGCCTGTCTTTGCCGCCACAACGGATTGTGGTCAACCTGGCCCCAGCCGATGTGAACAAGGAAGGCAGCCATTTTGATTTGCCGATTGCTTTGGCGTTGCTGGTGGCGATGGGGGTCATTCCACAGGATGCCTTGGCCGATTATGCCGCGATGGGGGAGCTGGCACTGGATGGCCGCATTTCAGCGGTGGCCGGTATTTTACCCGCAACGTTACATGCCCATGATAACAATATGGGCTTAATCTGCCCGGCCAGTTGTGGGCCAGAAGCGGCGTGGATTGAGGCCGCCAATGTGCTGGCCCCCGCAACATTGCTTGAGCTGATCAATCACTGCAAAGGCACGCAAGTGTTGGCCGCACCCGTAGCACCGGTGATGGATGATTACACGCCACATAAATTTCTGGATCTGGCCGATGTCAAAGGCCAGGACACGGCGAAACGCGCATTGGAAATTACGGCGGCGGGTGGGCATAATCTGCTGATGATGGGGCCGCCGGGGGCCGGCAAATCCATGCTGGCCGCGCGTTTGCCCGGTATTTTGCCGCCGCTTTCACCGCTAGAGGCACTCGATGTATCGATGGTGCATTCGCTGGCCGGGCAATTGCCGGATGGGCAGATTGTGCGCACGCGCCCGTATCGTGACCCACATCATTCCGCCAGCTTGCCAGCCTTGATTGGCGGCGGCGCAAAACCGAAACCGGGTGAAGTCTCACTGGCGCATCACGGTGTGCTGTTTCTGGATGAACTGCCAGAGTTTGCGCGTCCGACATTGGAAGCGTTGCGCCAGCCCTTGGAAAGCGGTAGCGCGTTGATCGCCCGCGCCAATGCGCATGTCACTTTTCCGGCGCGCTTTCAATTGATCGCCGCCATGAACCCGTGCCGGTGCGGTTATGTGTCCGAACCCGCACAAGCCTGTGGCCGCGCACCAAAATGTGCCATGGAGTATCAGGCGAAATTATCGGGGCCGTTGCTGGACCGGTTTGATCTCTTCCTGGAAATGCCGGCCGTTTCAATCAATGATTTGCAACACGCGCCGCGTGGCGAGAGTTCGGAACGTGTATCGGCCCGTGTCGCTGACGCCCGCGCCAGGCAAATGGCACGCAACGGCAATGTCATCAACGCCCAATTGGCCGGGGACAATCTGGACAGCGTCTGCGCGCTGGATAATGCCGGTAAAACCTTGCTGGCCACCGCGGCCGACAAAATGCGCCTCTCCGCCCGTGGCTATCACCGTGTGTTACGCGTCGCGCGCTCGATTGCCGATCTGGCTGGACATGATATGATCCAGACCGCACATCTGGCCGAGGCTCTGGCGTTCCGGCGGCGGATTGTGGAGTAAGAATCGTTAACACCAACATTGACTTCCCCCCGCATGTCGCCGACAATTCAGCTATTCATTTAACCGTTTGCGGGGCCTTGCCATGCTTGGAATCATCATCATTGCCCATGGCCATCTGGCGACGGAAATGTGCGCCGTGCTGGAACATGTTGTTGGACCGCAAAAGCAGTTGCAGGCCATCAATATCGGACCGGACGACAATATTGAAGCACGCCGTGATGAGTTGCTGGCCGCGATCAAAGCCGTTGATAGTGGCAAGGGTGTGGTGATCTGTACTGATATGTTTGGCGGCACACCATCGAACATGGCGATTTCGACCATCGACCAGCAGCCGGTCGACGTGCTGGCCGGGTTTAACCTGCCGGCCCTCGTCAAGCTTGCCTCTGTGCGCGACAAAGCGCCGTTGGCCGATGCGATCAAACAGGCGCACGAAGCGGGCCGCAAATACATGAATGTGGCGTCGCAATTGTTGAATCCCGGCACCGCCTCTTGAGCCACGCCATCACCCGCGATGTGACGATCGTCAATCAAAAGGGTTTGCACGCCCGTGCCGCGGCGAAGCTGGTCAAATTATGCGGTCAATATAAATGCGACATCAGCGTGTCACGCAATGGGGTCGATGCACCGGGCCGCTCGATTCTTGATTTGTTGATGCTGGCAGCAAGCCAGGGCAAAAGCGTGACGATCACCTGTGACGGTAGCGATGCGCCGCTGGCGATGGAACAGGTCGCGGATTTGATCCGGCGCGGGTTTGATGAAGAACAATGCGGCTGTGACATCACCGCCATGCAGCAGGATGCAATAGCAGCCGACGGCTTGCAGCACGGATGCTGCCGTGATTGAGATGCAGCGCCCGAACAACACGGCCTATGTGGAAGAATGCCTGGACGGGATCGGGCTGTGTTCGGGAATCGCGATCGGTCAGGGATTTTTATTAGAGCGCGCCACATTAGATGTGCCGCATTTTGCACTTACCAAAGCCGATATCGATGGTGAATTGCAGCGTTTCGACGCGGCGCGGCACAAAGCCTATAACCAGATCGCCAAACTGCAAACCAAAGCCGAAACTCTGCCGGCCAACGCCGCCGAAGACATTATTCTGTTGCTGGAAATGCATTTGAATCTGGTCGGCGAATCGCGCCTGACCAAGGGTATCCGTAGCCGCATCACCGACAACCTGATCAATGCCGAATGGGCGGTAGAACAGGAAATTGCGGCTCTTGGCCAATCGTTCGACAAAATGGAAGATCAATATTTGGCTGGACGGATCAAGGATCTGGACGATGTCGGGCAACGGTTGATTCGCAATTTGCTGGAGCGCAAATACGTGGCGCTCAAAGCGGTGCCCAGTGGCGGTGTCGTCATTTCCGAGGATATCACGCCAGCCGATACAGCCTTTATGCATCCCGATCGCATCAGCGGCTTTATTTCGTTGACCGGCGGCCGGCAAAGTCATACGGCCATTCTGGCACGGTCGCTGCGGTTGCCCGCCGTTGCCGGTATTCCGCATTTGCCGCACCATCTGCACGGCGATTCCATCGTGATCGTGGATGGCATCGAGGGCCGCGTTATCGTCAACCCGACCGATGAGACGCTAAAATCGTACCGGCACAAGCAGGAATCCGACCGGCTGTATCAGCAAAAACTACTGGCCAAGGCGCATTTGCCAGCAATTACCAAAGACGGTGAAAAGATTTCGGTGCAGGCGAATTTTTCATCGCCGGATGATCTGGAACGTATTCTTGCCAGCGGTGCCGAAGGCGTCGGCCTGGTGCGCACGGAATTCATGTTTTTAAACCGGCCCGATTTTCCATCGGCGCAGGAGCAGTATGATCATCTGTCATTGATCGTGCAGGCGATGGATAAACAGACTGTGACCATCCGCACCATGGATATTGGCGCCGATAAAACCTCGCCAGCGTTTCAGCATCTCATTGCGCCTGAGGCAAATCCGGCCTTGGGTTTGCGCGGGATTCGCTTGTCACTGGCCGCCATCGAATTGTTACAGGCACAATGTGCAGCACTGTGGCGTGTAGCAGCACTCGGCAAAGTGCGCGTGTTGCTGCCGATGATAAGTTCAGTCGAGCAGATCCGCCAGTTCCGGCAAATCTTTTTCGATGTTGGTGAAAATCTGCGCCGCCAGAAAGTCAAAGTCGGCGTCATCGACGCGATCGGCATCATGGTGGAAACGCCCGCCGTCGCCATGGTGCCGGACCTCTTTGCCAAAGAGAGCGATTTTTTCGCGATTGGCACCAATGACCTGGTGCAATACATGCTGGCCGCCGACCGGGGCAACGAAGCTGTTGCGGAATATTATCAACCGGATCACCCCGCTATTATCCGTGCGTTTGAAATGGTGACAGAAGCGGCCCGCTTGCACCGGATTCCGGTCAGTATCTGCGGCGAATTGGCCGGTGACCCGAATTACACCGAGTTTCTGTTGAAGCAGGGAATCAAGCAACTGTCGATGCCTGCTGGTAACATTCCCCTGATCAAAGAGCGCATACGGAATCTTAACATAAATAAGGCATAATCTGTCCAGAGGCACCTGATAAAGACTGGGATCAGGCAGCCGAACAAGACTGCAAGAATTGCGGTCGCATCGCCCCGGAAGGAGCCTGGACATGACACGATCGGTCACGGACATGATGCGCATCATGGATGCGTTATTGGATAACAAAGACAGCCTGCTCAAAATCAGCGAAGATTTATGGTCGGAACTGTCATGCCTTGTCGGACGTTTGCCAAGAACCGAGTTGCTGCGCCGGTATGCCGCTTTTATCACCATTTTGCGCCGTCAGGATCCAGCTGTTGCCGCCAAACAACGCTGGAGCGATCTTGATGTCGCCTGCCGGCTCTTGGCGGCCTAAAGGCCTTCTGGCTAAGATAGAAAATCATGCAGAAAACATTTGCGATTATTGACCATGCCGAGCCATATGAGACATTTTATCATGCGTTAGTGGCGCATCTGAAAAGCCGCTTCTCTGACATTCAATCTGGCCTGCAAGGGGATGCCTGGATCATGATTACCGAAGCCGGGCAAAATGTGCATGTGAATACATTTGACGCGATGCAATTTGAGATTAAAGCGGATGACATGAGCGATTTGCTACAACAGGTTATAACCGCTGTTCAAAGCCACTATCCGGTCCGGTGTTATGAACCGCCTCTGGACCTTGGTTAATACCCTATCGCCATCGCATAAAATCCCTTAATCAATGTTTGTCTTTCAACAGCTTGGCCTTTCCGCTAAACTGTATGGGCTAAGCTTGTTTTTTAAAGGAAGCACTATGAGTTCATTTCCATACGCCTCGGCCGATGATTTTCATTTGAGCTGTCAAGAACATTTCAGACAATCTGCAGAAGAATTGCAATGGCATTATCCTGTTGCCAAGATCAGTCATTTGTGTGTCCGTACTGCAAATGAACATGATTTTGAAAAAATTGCAGCCTATGGTACTGCGCTGGGTACCGTAACCATCAACGTCCACAAAAGCGAGAAAATTCTATTCATAAAACTGAATGATCCGCTGACAGATGGTGCATTACGTGCTGATTATATTGAAGTTACATCTCCTAAAGAGAAATATCCGTTTACAGATGCACAAGCTCTTATTTGTGTTGATCCTCGGGTGAAAGAACCTCTTTTTTATCAAACGCAGCAAATAAATGGTTTTATGTTTCGCTGTCAGCAGAAAAGTGCTGCTGACATAGTGGCTTCTACGCTAGCACCTTAAATCCTTGCTTTTCCAGACCTGATCTTTAGTCTGATGACATCATTCATAGGAGCCTCTCATGTCCGTCACCATCACCGCCGTCAAAAACGTGTCGTCGCACGATTATAATGTCAAAGACATGTCGTTGGCCGAGTGGGGCCGCAAGGAAATTGCGATCGCCGAAACCGAAATGCCGGGGTTGATGGCGTTACGCAAAGAGTATGGCAAGGCCCAACCACTGAAAGGCGCACGCATTGCCGGTTGCCTGCACATGACGATTCAAACCGCGGTCCTGATCGAAACATTGGTCTATTTGGGTGCCGAAGTCCGCTGGTCATCCTGCAATATTTTCTCGACGCAGGATCAAGCAGCAGCAGCGATTGCTGCCGTTGGCATTCCGGTGTTTGCCTGGAAGGGTTTGACCGAAGCGGAGTATTGGCAATGCATCGATAACACCTTGCAGGGGCCGAACGGCTGGACGCCGAATTTGCTGCTGGATGACGGCGCGGACATGACGCTGTACGCCTGTGAAAAATATCCGCAGCTGGTAAAGGACATCAAAGGCGTGTCGGAAGAAACGACGACCGGTGTGCATCGCCTGGTGGAATTAGCGAAACAGGGCCAGTTGCCTTTTCCCGCCATCAACGTCAATGACAGTGTGACTAAATCGAAATTCGACAATAAATACGGTTGCCGTGAAAGCCTAGTGGATGGCATCCGCCGCGCGACCGACGTCATGATGGCCGGCAAGGTGGCGATTGTCTGCGGCTTTGGCGATGTGGGCAAAGGGTCGGCTGACAGTTTGCGTCATGCCGGTGCGCGCGTGTTGGTCACCGAGATCGACCCGATCTGCGCCTTGCAAGCCGCCATGGAGGGTTATGAAGTTGTCATTCTGGATGATGCCGTGACGCGCGCCGATATTTTTGTGACGGCCACCGGCAACCGCGATATTATTACATTTAAACACATGGCCGCTATGAAAGACCGCGCCATCGTGTGCAACATCGGCCATTTCGACAATGAAATTCAGGTCGAGCCACTCCGCGCCTTACCATGGCACAACGTCAAACCGCAAGTCGATGAAGTTGAGTTTGCCGACGGCAAGCGGATTATTTTGCTGGCCGAGGGACGTCTGGTGAATTTAGGCTGTGCAACGGGCCACCCAAGTTTTGTGATGTCCGCATCATTTACCAACCAGACCATCGCCCAAATCGAATTGTGGCAGAACCACAAAAATTACAAAAACGATGTTTACGTGCTGCCAAAATCACTGGACGAAAAAGTCGCGCACTTGCACCTCGATAAACTCGGCGTCAAATTGACGACGCTGACGCCAGAGCAAGCGGATTACATCGGCTGTCCTGCCGAAGGTCCGTATAAGAGTGATGCCTATCGGTATTAATCAAAGATCAGATATCGGAGGTCGGAGATCGGTTTTTCTATGGTGAAAAAACCAAATTTATTCCGACCTCTGATATTTGACCTCCGACCTCCATTACCCTCCCTTTCCAAAATCCCGTCTCTATGGCACAACTAGAACATGACGGATCTCTGGCTCAATGCTCCCCATCACACGACTGCGGTCTGGCCGAAAGTGCGGCGGTTTTTGCGCAGCTATTGCTGGCCAGCGGGGCAGCAGTGGAAAAACCTGCAGAACGACCGCGCGCGGTTGCATCACTTGTTGCAAACCGCTCCTTTGCCCTTTGCGGTGTGGCAGGGCGACGCGCTGATTTCTGCGCATCCCGATTTGCGCAGTTATTTCAAACAGCCCATGCCGACATGGAGCGATTTTTTAGCGTTATTTATACCGGATGATGCCCTCACACTGAACAGCTTGCGGGACAAGGCGCAACCCTTCAGCCTGCGTTTGCGCGGCCAACCGGCCACCGATACCATCGAAACTACCATTCCGCGTCATTATATTCTGCACGCTGATTTTCAATCGGGGCCGGGCAATACGGAGGCTGCGCCCTATCTGCTGGTCTGGTTGCATGACCAGTCGTTGCAAGTTAAAAATTATCAGGGGCTGGAAGATCGTCTAACTGGCATGGAAGAATCCATTGCCCAACGCCAGACCATTCTCAATCAGTTGAATTTGCCGATCTGGCAGCGTGACCGTGATGGGCAGATTGTCTGGTGTAACCAGACTTATGCGCGGATGCTCGATACCGATATGGGCATCGTGCTGATCGAACAGCGTGAATTACTGGGTCAAAAGGCCGCGATGGCGCGCTCACTCGCCGCGCGTGCGCGCACTGAACAGGACACGCAAAGCGACCGCCAGCATGTCATCATTGACGGCGAGCGCCGGTTGCTGGAACTGCAGGAAAGTTATCTGCACGACACCGATATGACATTGGGTTACGCGACCGATGTCACCAGCCTGGAAGAGATGCAGTCGGAAATGAAACGGTTCCGCGCATCAACCCAGGAACTCTTGCGTGCACTCAACACCGGCATCGCCATTTTCAATCCAAAGATGGAGATTACGTTTTACAACGACGCGTTCAAGGATTTGTTCAAGCTGGATGAATTCTGGCTGGACAGCCGTCCGCCGCTGGGTGACATGATGGAAGTGTTGCGGCAGAAACGCCGCTTGCCGGAACAGGCCGATTTCAAGATCTACAAACGCCAGTGGCTGGAGCGTTTCACATCGCTTATTCGCCCGCATGAAGAGATGATGCATTTGCCGGACGATACCGCCATCCGCATGCTGGTCGTGCCGCATCCGTTGGGCGGGTTGTTCATGACGTTTGAAGACGTCACCAGCCATATGGAGTTGGAGTCATCGTATAACACCTTGATCGAAGTGCAGCGCGCAACATTGGATAATCTGGCTGAAGGCCTGGCCGTGTGGAACAGTTCGGGCCGGTTGCAATTATTCAACCCGGCCTATGCACAATTGTGGGGCTTTGCAGCCAGCGATCTGGATGCAACGCCGCATATCATGACGTTGCTGGATCAGAAAAAATCCCTGTTTGACCCGAATGAATGGAATGAGCAAAAAGAACAATTGCGCCATTTCGCGCTGACCCGGCAGGAGCAATCGGGCCGCATGGATCTGAGTGACGGACGCGTCATCGAATACGCAACAGTCGCCTTGCCCGATGGCGGCATTCTCAACCGGTTTAATGATATCACCGACAGTTTGCGCGTCGAACGCGCGTTGCGCGAAAAAAACGCCGCATTGGAACAAGCCGAGCGTTTGAAGGTCGATTTTCTGGCCAACGTCTCCTACCAGTTGCGCACACCGCTCAATGCCATGATGGGTTTTGCCGAAGTGTTGGAAAAAGAATATTTCGGGTCGCTCAACGAACGGCAGATGGAATATGCGCAAGGCATGATCGAGGCCGGCACAAAATTGATCGGGTTGATTAACGATATTCTCGATCTGTCGACGATTGATGCCGGTCAGCTGGCGTTACAGATCCGGCCACTGGATGTGCATGCCATGGTCAAGACGATGTTTGACCTGACCCAGGAATGGGGCCGCAAACAGAATATCACCGTCAAGATGGATTGCCCGAAAACAATCGGCCAGATCAATGCCGATGAGCGCCGCTTGAAACAGGTCTTGCTGAACCTGATCAACAACGCCATCAAATTCACACCGGAAAAAGGCACAATCACCATCCGCGCCGAAAAGATGAAAGCGGGTGCCGACACCGTACCGATGATTGCGCTCAGTATTGAAGATAATGGCATCGGCATTTCCGCTGATGACCAGGCCAAGATTTTCAGCCCATTCGTCCAGGTCCGCCAGAACCAGCGCCAAGGCGGCGCCGGACTTGGCCTCTCCCTCGTCAAATCAATCGTCGAGTTGCATGGCGGCACTGTCTCATTGCAGTCGATTGAAAATCAAGGTACCACGGTGACATGCTTGCTGCCGGTGAAGCCGGTGGTTGGGATTGAGAAATAAATAGATTTCAATAAAAAAGCCCGGTTTAACCGGGCTTTTTTATTCCGCAGCAACTGCTTTTTTCTTGGGCATGGCACTTGCCGGTTTTGGCTTGGCCGCTTGAACCTTTGGATTGGTTTCATCCGGCCGGTTCAGCGTGCCGCCATCGAGCAGCAGGGTTTTAATGTCGTCACCGCTCAGCGTTTCGTATTCCAGCAAGGCTTGCGCCAGGTTTTCCAACTGATCTTTATAGGTGCTGAGTAACGTTTGCGCGCGTAAGTATGCCACATCCACAATCTTGCGAATTTCTTCGTCCACCATCTGGGCTGTGTGATCCGACATATTTTTGCCACTGGATCCCGGGCCGCCTAAAAACGTCGGTTCGTTATCATGGGAATTGTAACGGATCGTGCCCAGACGGTCGGACATGCCCCATTCTGTCACCATCCGTTGCGCCATGTTGGTAGCCATCTGGATATCGCTGGAGGCGCCGGTTGTCACTTTGTCATAGCCAAAGATCATTTCCTCGGCGACACGGCCACCCATGGCCACGGCAAGATCGGCATGCAGTTTCGCGCGTGACAAGGAGACCCGATCCCCTTCCGGCAAGCGCATGACCATACCCAAGGCGCGACCGCGCGGAATGATGGTGGCTTTATGGATCGGGTCGGAATGTTCCTCATGCAACGCAATCACAGCGTGACCAGCCTCGTGATACGCAGTGAGTTTTTTCTCCTCGTCTGACATGACCAGAGAACGACGTTCCGCACCCATCATGACTTTGTCTTTCGCCTGTTCAAAACACAGCATATCGACGGTTTTTTTGCCTTTACGCGCCGCCAACAACGCCGCTTCGTTGACAAGGTTCGCCAGATCCGCCCCGGAGAAACCCGGTGTACCACGCGCCAAGGTGCGTGGCTCGACATCATGATCCAACGGGACCTTTTTCATGTGAACTTGCAGGATTTTTTCACGGCCGGTGATATCCGGGTTTGGCACCACCACCTGACGGTCAAAACGGCCGGGGCGCAAGAGGGCAGGATCCAAGACATCAGGACGGTTCGTGGCGGCAATCAAAATGACGCCTTCAGATGATTCAAAGCCGTCCATCTCGACCAATAACTGGTTGAGCGTTTGCTCACGTTCATCGTTCCCGCCACCCATGCCGGCACCCCGATGGCGACCGACCGCGTCAATCTCATCAATAAAGATAATGCAGGGCGCTGATTTTTTGCCCTGTTCGAACATGTCGCGGACACGGGATGCACCGACACCCACAAACATTTCAACAAAGTCAGAACCTGAAATGGTAAAGAACGGCACCCCGGCCTCACCGGCCACAGCGCGCGCAATCAAGGTTTTCCCGGTTCCCGGTGGGCCAACCAGCAACGCACCTTTGGGAATTTTACCGCCCAGTTTTTGGAATTTCTGTGGGTCTTTCAAAAATTCGACGATTTCCTGCAATTCATCTTTGGCCTCTTCAACACCAGCGACGTCGGAAAACATGATTTTATTGGTTTTTTCGGTCAGCAATTTGGCGCGTGAGCGGCCAAAGCCCATGGCCCCACCGCCGTTTTTGCCCTGCATCTGACGCATGAAGAAAATCCACACTCCCACCAATAACAGCATTGGGAACCAGGAGAGCAACAAGCCGACAATGCCGGACATGCCGCTATCGAGCGGTTTTACATCCACTGTACTGCCACTTTTGATCAGTTCATCGGTGATCGTGCTATCAGCAGGTTTTAAGGTGCGATAGGTTTTGCCGTCTTTATAGGTGCCGCTGATCAAGTCACCTTGCAGTACGGCTTTGCTGACGTTGCCTTGCTGGGCCTGATTAAAAAATTCGCTGTAGGGCACGGTTGATCCGCCAGTGCCGGCATTCGGTGACATCATTTGATAGACACCGCCGATCAGCAACGCGATCGCGACCCAAAGAATAATATTGCGCCAGAGTGGATTCATAATAAGAGGCTCCCTTTTGATCTAATATACGGTGTTTAGAGCAGAAGGCGAGAGAAAGCAGCACGAAAGTTAGCTTGCATAATACATATTGACATACAAAATTCTGTTGTCCATCTTATCAGATATCCGAAACCGTGAGGCTTTATCATGCATAAATATAACCAAACGCTGTTCGACCGTATCGAACCAAAACTTTCGGCGATTCAGCCTGACATCTTGGTCATGGCACATTGGTCTTTGTGTTCTGAATCCTTTAATTTATCGCGGCATAATCCGCAGCTTCTTTTTATTTTGCAGGAGAATCTTTTGGATATTGATTGCTTTGATGGGAACGCACGCCGCAAAGCGTACGGCTTTCCCATCAATGAAAAAGGGTTAGCAGCGGCAGGGTCATTTAAAAACCTTGTCGATGCAGAATACTATGTCCGGTTAGCCGATGGCATGGGTTATATGCCAGTTGAACGCGAAGCGCTGACCATGTTGTCAGCCAATGGATCGTCTATTACAGATACGCCATTGCCTGTGCGCACGGATACGGCACCTTTATACTTCAGCAATTTCCGACCGACATCTGAAGACCCCGATGATGCGATGCTGGCTAATCATCCTAGCTTTGCTGTTTAGGGGCCCGACACAACAGCAGATAATTTTTTTTAAGCTGCAGCCACCAGCCGCCGAGCGTGACTGCGGTTTCGGCAACGGGTTTGTCAGGCACCGGAAAGGCCTGGGCCACCCAATCTTCCAGCCGTTCCAAGTTCACTTTGTATGCTTTACCAGTTGTCATCAGCTGACGCAAGATTTCGACGATGACGATGTGCGGTGTCGTGCGGAGCGCGTCATGCGGCAGAATTATGTAACCGGCGTCGCGTTGGCCATGAGCCACGATAAATTCTGCTGCCTGTTGCGTAATCATATCCGCCGCCGCCGCCAAACGTTTTTGGCTGCGCAACAGGCCCATCACAAAATTCGGTTCTGTTTGTTCAATCTGCACAATCGTCTGCCGCCAGCGGACGCGTTCAAAGCGTGTATCGGTGTTTGATGGATCGTCGTGAAACGGGATATGATGTTGGACACAGTAGTCGCGCAACGCGGCGCGGCGTGTGTTGAGCAACGGGCGATGGATCGTGATGCCTTCTTGTGTTGTCACCGGCTGGATTCCCGCCAACCCATTTGGCCCTGCCCCGCGCGCGAGACGTTGCAACAGCGTTTCCGCCTGATCGTCGGCCTGATGTGCCAGATACAGATCGGCAACATCGAGGTCTTTGCATTTCGCGATCAATAATCGCCGCCGCGCGGTGCGGGCCGTATTCTGAATAGCGGTTGTGGGTTTGGTGTCGTGCCAGATTAAAATGTGATGGTCGATATTGAGCGAAGCGCAATAACGCGCGACGTTATTCGTTTCTGTTTTACTGTCGGGCCGTAAACCATGATCGACGGTCAAGGCAACCAGCATCTGGTCAGGCCGTTTTTGCAGGACCAGCATGTGCAGCAACGCCATGCTGTCTGCCCCCCCGGAAACGGCGATGCAGAGAGACAAAGTCGGCGTTCGGAGTGTTTTTAACACTGCGTCATCCTGAAGGAGCATGAAATGCGACATTCAAGATTTCCGCTCCATATATGTGAAAATAGCAATGTGTTTTAAGAGAAGATCCCGGATCACGCTCACGTTATTCGCTGTCCGGGATGACGAATGAGAGCAATTCTAACTTCTGACTTCTGACCTCTGAATTAAACCGCACAGTTCAATTTCTGCTTCTCCGTCGCGGCGCGTTGTTTGATGACGGCGGCGGCGTTTTTGTAGTCTTTTTCCAATTGCGAGAACGTCACGCAGGCTTCCTGTTTTTTGTTCAGCTGTGACAGGCTGAGGCCCAGCTTGAGCAGATTGTCGGCGCCCTTGCTGCTGTTGGGATAGGTTTGATAGCCTTCGGCAAAGACGCGGGCGGCGTGGGTGTAATCACCGCGCACGTAATAGGTTTCGCCCAGCCAGTATTTGGCATTGCCGGCCAATTGATCTTTGGGATAGCGTTTGAGAAATTCGTTGAAACCGGTTTCGGCCTGTGGATAGTTCTGTTCGCGCAAGGCCTGAAAGGCTTGGTCATATAAGGTCGCCGGGCTGTCGAAATTCAACGCGGCGGTGGGTTTATCAGCACTGGCAGCCGTGGCGGCTTCGGTGTCCTCGGCAGCGGCGGCTTTGGCGACTGGCGTTGTGCTGGCAGCAGGCGGCGTTACTGCGGCGGTCCCCGCCGGTTTTTGGCCACTGATCTCGCTCAGGCGGACTTCGAGATCGCTTTTGAACAGATCGAATTGTGTTTTCATTTGCGTGGCGGCATAGTCCTGTTCGTCCAGCCGGCCGTTGATGCGGCGAATTTCGCCTTCTAAGGCGCTAAGGCGCGCATCCATGGTGGCGACCAAGCCAGCATTGGCACCGCTATCGCCATTATTATTGCCCATCGTGCTGTTCGGTGAAACGGAGGTGACGGTGGCACCAGTCCGATTCATTTGATTGATCTGGCGTTGCATTTGCTCCAGTTGCTGCGACAGGCTGCGCACATCAACGTCCTGTGCCATCGCAGATGACAGGGCCGAGAGTGGCAGAAACAACAAAGCAGCAACAAGCAGCATACGCATCGGCAAAATCCTTAAAAGGCAAAAATCAATCCAAATAAAAATAACCCCGCTTGCGGAAAACCACAAGCGGGGTTTTTATGATTGCAAAAACGTTTTAAGCAAACGTTTCCGGCAAAGCTTAGTTGACGACGGTGACGCCGCGACGGTTTTGGCTCCAGGCCGACTCATCGTTACCCATAACGGCCGGACGCTCTTTACCATATGAAATGGTGTTGATACGGCTGCCATCGACGCCCAGGGACATCAGGTAGTTTTTAACAGCATTGGCACGACGTTCGCCCAAAGCCATGTTGTATTCACGGGTGCCACGCTCATCGCAATGGCCTTCAACCGTGATGCTGACATTGGCGTAAGTTTTCAGCCATTGCGCTTGTTTCTCGAGAACAGCGCGACCATCGACCGCAACGTCTGAGCTGTCATTCGCGAAGAATACACGGTCGCCAGCGTTGGCAACGAGGTCTTCTTGGGAACCAGCACCGGCTGTCGCACCAGTTTGGCCGTTGTTATCAAAGATAACATCGTCTTTGTTCATGGCGCCACGGTTGGTTTCGGTGGTCATACCATCGGTTGTGGACGTAGCCGAGCTATCAGGCGTGGAGGAGCAAGCAGTTACCAGAACAGCCAGCGCCAACACGAGCATTATACGACGGATCATGGAATTGCTCCTTGCAAGGGTTGGTTAAAAATAATGTGAAAAAGCCGAATATCGGTTGCCTTTGATAGATAGACGCAAAGGATGAGTGCCGCAAGGTGTAAGCCACGGTTTTTTTAATAAAGTCTTCCGCTGTGGCACAAAAGATTCATCAATTATTTCAAGGCATAAACATGAATTCAGTATTTTATTGATTTTGTCTTAATTTTATGTAATATTAAAGTTATTAATCATTTGTTTGCAATTGTTTTTATCTGACGATTCGCTTTGATACAGGATTTTTGACATGGTTTCTTTAACATCCAGCCTGCCGCCAAGTGTCGTTCGCGATCAACGACCGGTTCAAAATGTCGAACGCCCGCCTGTTGCCCGGCAAATTCGCGATTACTACAACACGCTCAGCACCGATTATATCATGCTGCAGCGTCATGAAGCACTGCTCAAGGTGCAGCAGGCGCTGGAGCCGATTACGGCCACCATCATCTCTACATGTAGCGGTTGAATTTCGTGTCGCGGTGAATGGACGCCGATAAAATCAGTCCGAATGCGAACAATGTCGCCAACATCGCTGTCCCGCCGTGGCTGACCAGCGGCATTGGCACACCCACGACCGGCAACAATCCCATCACCATCCCCGAATTGATAAAGACGTATAAAGCCAGATTGATGCTGAGTCCCATCACGACCAGACGCTGGAACGGATAGCGGCAGCGCATAGCGATTAACAGGCCATAGGTAAAAATAAACATGAAGAGGCCCAGCAACACGATGCCGCCGATCATGCCCCATTCTTCCGTCCATAACGTGAACACAAAATCGGTTTCTTTTTCCGGCAAGAAGTTCAGGCGTGACTGCGTACCTTGCAAAAATCCCTTGCCGTAAAAGCCACCCGATCCCATGGCGATTTTGGCTTGGGACACGTGATAGCCAGTACCCAGCGGATCCGATTCCGGGTCCATGAAAATGCGGATGCGGTTGCGTTGATATTCGTACATCATCGACCAGGCCACGGGGATAGCCGCGCCCACCAATGCGCCGCCCGCGGCAAACCACCACCAGCTGACGCCTGCCAAAAACATGATGGCGATGCCCAATAACGATAATTGCGTTCCTGTTCCCAAATCAGGTTGGGTGACGACCAACATGACCGGCATCGCGATAATCGCCAGCGGTGCGGCCAGGTAACGCAAACGTGACAGCGGGGCACCATCAAACCGTTCGTAATAAGCGGCCAAGGCCAGCACCATGGTAATTTTCATTAATTCGGACGGTTGCAATTGAATAAAACCCAGATTGATCCAGCGCTGCGCGCCCATGCCGATATGTCCGCGAATATCGACATACAACAACATAACCAATGACAAACCATACAACGGCCAGGCCAAGGCGCGCCAATAGCGAATGGAAATAAATGCTGTGATCAGCATGCCGACAAAGCCGACGCTAAAACGCACGATATGTTTGCTGGCATACGGATCAAGATGCCCGCCGCCTGCAGAAAACAGCGCCAGAAAGCCGATACCACCGACCACCACAATCAGTATGACCAAACCCCAATTGAGGTTTTTGACTTTTTGCAACCAGTCCGGTTCACGCGACAGGGACAGCAGCATACTCATGCAGCGTTCCGTGTCGTTGGCGCCAAGGCTGTGCGCATCAGCAATTTTTTCAAAGGCGTCAACGCATCAAGCGCGCGAAAGGCGAATTGATGCGCGCGGCGGCCGATGACACCGTCCTGGCGGATAATGGTGTTCAACCAATTGACGCTGGTACCGCGCAGGCGAATATCAAGACGGCGCTGGTCCGCATAAGATTGCAGTGTCGATACATGTCCACAATCGAGACCCAAGCGATAGGCCTGTTGCAGATTATGCTGCAAGGCTTCGATATCACGCAGGCTGGTGTTAAAGCCTTGTGCGGCCAGTGGTGGCATCACATGTGCCGCCTCACCGATCAAGGCGACATGTGGTGCGATTAAGGCATCAGCCTGCTGGGGCTGCACCGGCCAGCTTTGCGGCGTGTTGATGACACGCAACGTGCCAAATTCGCTGTTGCTGAAATCGGTGAAATAGTCGCCCAGATCGAGATTGGATTGTCGTTTCAGGCCGGCGATTTTATCAGCTATATCACAATAGACGACCGCCATCTGATTGCCTTGCATCGGCACCAGCGTGAACGGCCCGCCGCTGTGATACCATTCGGTTGAGGTGAAGTGATGCGGTTGGTCTGCCGCGACGATGCACACCAACGCATGTTGATCTAAGGCTGTTGACGTCAAGCCAATATTGGCGAAGTCACGCACAATGGACTGACGCCCATCGGCGGCGATCAGCAGGCGTGCCGTAATCGTCTCACCATTGTCACACGTGATAACCGGCATGTTTTGCGCATTGGTGTTGATGACCGTCACCTGTGCATCCACCATCGTGATCTGCGGCATAGCAGCAATTTGTTGCAGCCAGAATGTTTTGAGCTTGGCATTCGTCACATTAAAACCGAATTGCGGCAGATCGATTTCACTGGCTGGAAAGATGATATCCGCCTTGCCTGAAATCAGGCGCATGGTTTGCAACGGCACCGGCTGTAAAGCAGATTCATTCCACAGGCCCAGTGTTTGCAGAAACGTCACGCCACCCTGCATGATGGCCGTCGTGCGGCCATCCTCAAGCGGTTGGTGAAAGGAGCCGATCAATACGGAGGCAATATTTGCTTTCGCCAAGGCCATGGCCATCGCTAACCCGGCCAGGCCGTTGCCGACGATGACGATGTCCGCTTGTTGCTGTTTTGTTGTTTTACGCATGACGCAGCACCATAAAATAATTCACCTCCAGCCGGTCGGCGCGCAAGCGAAACGCGCGTTGCAACAGATCATAATGCAAACCCATCGTTTCGACAGGTTGCAAATTATGCTGACGGGCTTTGTCGGCCAGTTCGTGCGGCTGTAAAAAACGTTGCCATTCATGTGTGCCAGGCGGGACCCAGCGCACCAGATATTCAGCGGCCAGAATGACTTTCAAATAGGATTGCGATGTGCGGTTTGGCGTCGAGACAATCGCGATGCCGCCTGGTTTCAGTAAGTTTGCGATATCACGCAATAACGCATCCGGGTCATCGACATGCTCGATCACCTCTAACGCCAGCACGACATCGTATGTTTTTTTCATTTTGACCAAGGCGTCACTGAGTACCGCCCGGTAGCCGATCGTCAGGCCATTTGCCACGGCATGGTCGTGTGCGGTAGCGATCAGCTCCGCACTGGCATCAATGCCGGTGACCGTACCGACCAGGCGGGTTATTGGCTCGGTCACCAGACCCCCGCCGCAGCCGATATCCAAGAGGTTTAACCCGTTAAACGACTGAGACTGCGCCGGTAGCCGGTCAAAATGGCGGCAGACAACGTCCCTGATGTAGGTCAATCGCACCGGATTCAGGCGGTGCAACGGCGCCATGGGGCCATCGGCATCCCACCAATCGGCGGCATGCCGGCCAAAGTCTGGCACAGGGGTAACAGGGCGTGGAGCAAGTTTCATTTGCAGAAAGCGGCTTTTCCGGCTAAGAGAAGAACGACGATTACCGTTATAAACCATCTTGGCATCGACCGCGATAGAGTGACATGGCTACCGGCAAAACAAAAGCGGCCAGTACCGCAAAACAAAAAACAGTTATTCCTGCTCCTGAAAGCCCGGCTGTTGCCCCTTTGGGCCAGCAATTGCGCGCGGCGCGTGAAGCCCGTGACCTGACGATTGAGATGGTCGCGGATGAGTTGATGATCCGCAAATATTACCTGGACTGCCTGGAAGACGGGATCTATCGCGAATTGCCGGAACGCGTTTATGCGGTTGGTTTTGTTAATAATTACGCTCATTTATTGGGTCTGGACGCCAGTCTGATTGTCGAGCAATTCAAACGTGAGGCCTATGGCGGACGCGGTGTGCCAACGGCCCGGGTTGAGCTTGCCATGCCAACCCCGGTCAGCCAGAGCCTGTTACCCAACCGTCTGGCGTTATTCATCATTGCCGCCTTGCTGGTGGTGTTCATCGTTGGCGGTGTGATCTGGAATACCCGGAAGCCGGCCAATCTGGATGCACCAACCCCACAGCCACCAGCCGTACAAAATGAAACCCTTGGCCTGAATTCTGTCAGTGCCAACTCTGTGGTGAACTCGCCACCCGTTCCGGACAGAACCGCTATCGTGTCCAGCACAGGCACAGTAACCACCACCAATCCGGCTTCTGCTGTGAATGCCGATGTTAGCGATGCGGCTCCTGTGCCAGCAGCACCGGATTTTGCCGCTCCTGAAACTGTCGCGACACCGACAGCCGCGGCACCAACCACAACGCCGGCTGTTACGCCTGCGATCAAAACGCCCCCTATTAAAGCACCAGAGGGTACCCGCATTCTGGTTGAAGCGTTACAGCCCAGCTGGGTTGAGATTGCTGATGCTGAAGGCAATATCCTGTTCACCAACATTCTGCGTCTGGGTCAGGCCTTGCCGATCCCCAACAAGCCGGGCGTGACCCTGACCACCGGCAATGCCGCCGGGGTGCAGATTATTCTGGACGGCAAAAAACTGGGCGCCCTGGGCAAGACAGGCGAAGTGAAGCGCGCCGTGGCTTTGGAACCCGCTCAGCTGACCCCAGCACGTTAGCGACTGTATCGCTGTCCTGACTCGTCCGCCGGTGTGCGGTTCTTTTGCCTTTCCTTTGAATAGATATCTCCATGAGCTTCGATCAAAAACTGACACAAATTCTCGACCGTTATGATCAGGTCAATAACGATCTGCAATCGCCCGATCTCAAACCGGATCAAATGGCCAAGCTTGCCAAAGAATATAGCGACCTGAGCAATGTGGTTAGCTTGATCCAGCAATTGCAAAAAACACAAAGCGACCTCGCAGCCGCGCGTGACATGTTGAAAGATGTCGCGGGTGATAAAGAGATGGTTGAAATGGCGCAAGAGGAAATTGCGGCACTGGAAACAGCGTTACCTGAGATGGAGCAGCAGCTTAAACTGGCGCTGATTCCCAAAGACCCGACCGATACGCGCAACGCCATTCTTGAAATTCGCGCTGGCACCGGCGGTGATGAAGCCGCATTGTTTGCGGCTGATTTATTCGCCATGTACCAGCGCTATGCGCAACAGCAAAGCTGGCGCTTTGAAATCGATGAGATCACCGACAGCGACATTGGCGGATACAAGGAAGCGATTGCGACAATTTCCGGCACCGACGTGTTTGGCCGTCTGAAATATGAATCGGGCGTCCATCGTGTGCAGCGTGTGCCGAAAACAGAAACGCAAGGCCGCATTCACACCTCGGCTGCAACGGTTGCAATCTTACCGGTCGCCGAAGAGGCTGACGTGACAATCGAGGAGCGCGATTTGAAGATCGACACCTATCGCGCATCGGGTGCCGGTGGGCAGCACGTGAATACAACCGATTCCGCAATCCGCATTACGCACATGCCAACCGGTGTGGTGGTGACATGCCAGGCCGAACGGTCACAACACAAAAACAAGGCCAAGGCCTTGCAGATGCTGCGCGCGAAAATCTATGACGAGCAACGCCGCAAGCTGGATGAGGAACGCGCGGCAGACCGCAAATCCCAAGTTGGGTCTGGTGACCGCTCTGAGCGCATCCGCACCTATAACTACCCGCAAAGCCGCGTGACCGATCACCGGATCAACATCACGCTGTATAATCTGGATGCCATCATCGCGGGTGATGCGTTGAATCAGTTGATTGATCCGTTATTGACGGAAGACCAATTGGGCAAACTGGCGAATTTGTAATTTTTATAATTTCCACAACGTCGCTTTTTTCGGATCAATGCGTTTGCCGTTATCCCAATTGTAATTGAATTGCTGACGAAAAGCATTTGATAAGGACGCGCTTTCAATCACAATGAACCGCGGCGACTCTTTAAAATCCGCAACGACCATTTTATCGCCATAAACATAGTAAACCACTTGAGCAAATAAAATTTTAGGCACTGTTCGGTGCCATTCTAAAGGCATCAAAAAATATGTTTCACCTTCTTTGACTAATGCTCGTGTGGCGATATTCAAGCTCTGGCGTTTTTGCAAAATGGGTTTCATTTGCTTGCCGTAAAGCTTCATGAAGACGCGCTCATCGAGATTACTGAGAAGCAATTCTGTTTTTGTTTCAAAACAAACTTGGTTGATATCGTCCATGATTTTATATAAGGCGTCACGGCCATATAACGTCTCTATAGAAAAACGTTCCTGACGTTGATCAACCCCATGCTCACCCAAGAAATCAATACCCGATTTTTCAAACGCGTTTTGCAACAAAGTCATCGTTGTCTGGCGTGGATTGCCTTGGCCCGACTCGATTTTGGCAATCGCTGGTACCGACACGCCGCTGATTGCCGCCAGATCGGCTTGTTTCCAATTTAGCAACGCCCGTGCTGCTTTTATTTGACTAATTGAAACCATCTGTGTTTTCCATCTACGATAATATATTTTATATATACTATACAACCATTAAAACATTTTATAAAAGTGAAAATTTGATATATTAAGCATAATAATTAAGACAACAAATGGGGAAATCATGAAAACGTTGGGTGCAATTATTTTGGGTGGTTTTTTAGCGACCGCCACTGTGTATGCTGGCAACACACTAATAAATCACAACAGTAGATTAAACAGTTCGCTACATTTATCGGCCTATGAACGCGTGCTGCAAAAAGGCACTTTGCGTTGCGGCTATTTCGAAGAAGCGCCTTTTGTTTTGAAAGATCCAAACACCGGCAAGATGTCAGGGATTGCGGTTGAGCTGACGGAACAGTTGGGCAAGGAGTTGGGCCTTAAAATTGACTGGGTCAGCGAGATTAATTTCGGCACTTTTCCACAGGATTTAGCCAGTGGCCGTTTTGATGCTGTGTGTGCGGATGTTTTTACCTTGCCCCGCGCCGGTCAGGTTGATTACACCACACCTTTTGCGATGGTGCCGGGTTTATGGTTATGTCCACTCTGGTGACACGCGTTTTAATGGTGATCTGATTAGCAAGGATTGGGCAGACATCAAAGTCGCGGCATTGGATGGCGAAGGGGCAACGACCGCCGCGATGAAGCTCCTGCCCAAGGCTAAATTTATGCGTCTGCCGCAATCATCGCAAATTGCCGAGATGCTGCAATCTGTTGCGCAGGGCAAAGCCGATATCGCGTTCGTCATGCCAAGCGTCTTTGCGGAATTTAATAAAACCAATTCGGGTGTGCTGCAACAGGCCCAATCGACTGCACCGCTCTATACATTCGGTGTGGCAATGGCGTTGAAACTGGAAGAGCCGGGTTTGAAAAATATGCTGGATAATACGATGCGTCAGCTGATTATTTCCGGTGAGCTGAACCGGATCGTCGATACCTATGATCCAAACCAGTATTTCAAGCGGATCTCCTATTGATTTCAAAACCCGACAAAACAACCGGTACTACCGCCACGCACAATTAAGCTGTTTTTCGTATCTTCAGCCTCGTCTTTTTAACTTTTTCGGCCTATATTGGAAGTTCATGCAATAACAAAGACGGTGACTCTCATGCAAGTGCTTGTTCAAGGTAAACATTTGGATATCGGCGATGCGTTTCGCGGCTATATCGAAGACAAGCTGACCGAAACCTGCACCAAATATTTTAACCATACCGTGCAGGGCGATGTGCATCTGATCAAGGATAGCCATAATCATCTGTACCGCAGCGATATTACCGTGGCTGTTGGCAATGGCATTATCCTCAAAGCGACTGCTGAAGAGCATGAGCCGTACCCGGCCTTTGACAAAGCGACACACAAGCTGGCTAACCAGTTGAAAAAATACAAGGATCGTTTGCGCAACCATCATCAGAAAATGGGTAATTCCGTGCGGACGCCAGCCAATGAATACACCCTGCAGGCAGAGGCTCAGGAAGCGTTGGAGGCCGCCGATCAGGCCCAGGTTGAAGAAGGCGCACCATTGATCATTGCCGAACTGCCGACCCAGATCGACTCGTTGACGGTGTCTGAAGCCGTTATGCGCATGGATCTGGGCGGGTTACCGGCCCTGATGTTCAAAAATGCTGGTCATGGCGGGTTTAATATGGTATACCATCGCGCAGACGGCCAAATTGGCTGGGTTGATACGGTCAATAGCCAATAGGCCCATCCCCGGTTATACTGCCGCAATTATTCACTGACGGAACAGGACTTTCCATGCAGCAACCCGATGCGGTGCTTTATCGCTGGCATGCCAACAGCAAAAAACAATTCCTGCAGAAATGCTCGGCGGAATTGGCCAGCCTGACGCAACAGGATGAACACGATATTTACGACAAGCTAAACGAACGGGAAAATCTGGGTTCGACCGGCATGGGCGATGGCGTGGCGATTCCACACGCGCGCATGAAAGGTCTTGACCGTGTTTACGCGTTATTTGCCAGTTTAGACCAAGGGTTGGATTTTGATGCCGTCGACGGCAAGCCGATTGACCTGGCGTTTGTCTTATTGGCACCACACGACGCCGGTGCTGATCATCTGCAAGCCCTCGCCCGCATTTCACGCCTGCTGCGCCACAAGGATTTTTGTGAACGTTTGCGCACCGCAACAAGCCTTGATGCCGTACGGTCGTTGCTGATGCATCCCGACGATATGATTGCCGCTGCTTAAATTTGATTTTGATTAGAGATAATAATTTTGATTTTGATTAGAGATAATAATAATGACGAATTGGTCTTTGAAAAATGTAGCCGTAACTGCCGCACTTGGCATAAGCGCATACGCCTCCAGCAGTTTTCATGCGTGTGCGCAGAATGTTTTTAATAATGTTCCACACGACAAAAAACTGATCATTGGCGGTTACACAGTCGAGATGTTTTCGCAGCCTTTAGTGCACAGGCGACTGCCGGGGAGTGTTCTAACCGGAGCTTTTTACAGTGGAACAGACAGCAACGGCAACGCTGCAAAAATATTTTATCTACCGGTCAATGATTCGGCTGCGCTTGGGTCACATCGCGCAATCTTGGACTCTGCCGCTCGTTTGATTGATAGCCGTATGGAGGCAAACAAAAACAGCGCCGGCTTTCTTGAAATTGTTAAGCCCGAGACATCGACCCATACTATTTTACTTGCCAATGGTGTTGTCGTTAATAATAACGCCGCAAGGAGAGACAGTCTATTTCAGGCTGCAAATAATTTCCCGCATAATAAACACGAATTTCAAAAAGGTCGTCCAAAAGAAGATTTTGATCTCTTGTCCATTCAAGCACGTTTCTACCAACTAGGGGTCAATGCTGCAAATGTTGCAAATGGCCGCGCCATTCCGAAACGACAAAATGAACAGCCAAAACAGTAACAGACGTTACTAAATAAAGATTTTTCTGCTTGAGTTTATTGTTCAAACTCTACATCATCCCACGCCATGGATGGAACAACATTGCTGAAATCGCACCAGAAATGCTGGCGTAGCAGCGCTACCGTATCGGGTGGCAGGCGGCTGGTGATTTTACCCAACATGACCAAACCGTTTGCTGGTCGGTGTGTTGGCTCGTCAATAGCGGTCACTAATGATTCGTATGCTTTCATATTCTCGTTATACAGGCTTTGCGGAAAATAACAAGAATATTTTCTTGCTATTACGATTATAGCCGCAAAATTTCTAACTGGGCAAATCTGCGGCAACCCGTACGCTTGCCAGAAGATTTTCTCTGCCAACCTCTGGAACGGCATGTCTGATATTTTTTTTGACCGCCTGCCCCATGTGGCCGACAGTTTCCCAACACGGCGGGAAGCCGCCAGCGCCGCTGGCATTTCCACTGACCAGCTGACGCGCTATTTGCGCGGCGAAAATCAGCCAACGTTTCTGGCGATGAAAAAGATGTGTGATGCGGCCCATGTGTCTCTGGCTTGGCTGGCCACCGGTGACGGCAGCCGCGACGCGCTCTATGACAGCAATGTTCCAATTTCGATTTTAACCGTGCCGTCTAACCGGTCGTTGCCGGTCCACCAATTAGCCGAGTCCGGTCAAATCGGCTGGTACGATGCCACAACGCTTGCCGTCTCCACCACCCTGGAATTGCCCGACCCGCAAGCCTTTGCCGTGGTCGCGCAAGGATTATCGCTGGTGCCGGAAGGCATTCAACCCGGGTTTCTCTGTGTCTGTTCACCTCTCCTGAAACCGCTGCCCCGCGATCTGGTGCATTTGAAACGCACCGATGGGCGCTGCACCTTGATGCTGTACCTCAAGGAAGACCCTGACTGGCTTTATCTGCAAGCCTATCTCGACCCGGACAAAAACGGGCAGCAAGCCGTGTTTCACGACCAATTAAAACGCAGCACCATCGACAGCCTGGCGCCGGTCGTGATTGTCAAACGACGATTGTAGGACCATGTATGATGAATGAGTTTCAAGCCTTGGCAGTGCGCGTCAAAGAGTTTTTGTCTGCGGATGCATCCGGCCATGATTTTCATCATGCGCAACGCGTGTTTAACAATGCGATGACGTTATGCGACAAGGAGCAGCAAGGCGATCGTTATATTATTGGCGGCGCCGTCTTAGTGCATGACATTTGCCGCCCGTGGGAAAAACAGACCGGCAAGGCGCATTTCTGTGACGAAGCGTTAGAGATTATTCGTGGCGTGTTGCAAGACGCCGCCATTAAACCGGAGGCGATCCAGCCTATTCTGGAGATCGTGCGATTGCATGACATCTATGACTGGACGATCAAGACCAAAAAAACGATTGAACTGCAGATTGTGCAGGATGCCGATAATCTGGACGCCATTGGTGCGATTGGGATTGGCCGCACCTTTGCCTTTGGCGGGGCGCATGGCCTGACATTTTATCACACCGGCGAAAACCTGGATTTTACGGCAGATTTTGTCGAAGACCCCAATCAACGCACCACGACAATCGCCCATTTTTATGAGACGCTGCTGAAGCTGAAAGACAACATGAATACCGCCAGCGGCTTGGCCATGGCGGCCAAGCGGCATGATTTCATGGACATGTTTCTGGCAGAATTTTTTGCGGAATGGGCCGGCGAAAAATAAATCTCTTACGCTGCGCCTGCGAGATTTTTAGCATTTCATCAATGCCCTGTCTGGCATGATGGATCATGTTGTTTTCGATCCTGCCGAATACTTTGCGCCCGCATGCCTATGCCTGGGCGGCATTTTTTTGCACGTCCGTCCTGATCGCCAGCGTCAAAGGGTTGCACAGTGCCGTGCCTGTCGCCCTGATCATCGCGATGCGGTCGCTCATTGGCTTGTTGTGCTTGTGGCCGCTGATCCACAAACAAGGCGGCTGGCGCAGTACAGTCAAAACGTCGTATCCGAAGCAGCAGATGATTCGCGGGGCATGCGGCATTGTGGCCCTGAGCCTCAATTTTTATGCCCTGCCCCATTTGCCCTTAGCTGACGCCCAAGGGTTGAGCCAGCTCTATCCGATTTTTCTTGTTGTTTTGGCACCCTTCATTTTGGGCGAATATGCCGGCTGGCGGCAATGGCTGGCCTTGGGGATTGGTCTCAGCGGAGCCTTGCTGATCGCCCGGCCACAAGGCGATGCGGCTTTTATCCCGACTTTGTGTGTCATGGGCTCGGCGATTACCTCAGCCGGTGGCGATTTGCTGGCCCGCTATATGGGACGGCGCGACAGTCCGCTGACCATTACCGTCTGGCTGTTTTCCATTCTGGGCGTTGCGACCCTGATCTGGTGGCTGGTGATGGATGCGCATACTCCCCTGACCGTGCCGCAAATGGGGCTGTTGATCCTGATCGGGGTCGTCGGCTCCACAGCACAATTGTTTATTGCCCAAGCGTTTAAATTCCTGCCAGCCGCCACGATGGGAGTGTATTCCTCCCTTGGCTTGCTATGGGCGGTGTTATTCGGCTTTGTCTGTTTCGATGAAATACCGGGCTGGTGGATGGCGGGTGGTGCTGTTCTGATTTTGTTCGCCGCCTGGATTGCGTCGTATACGCGCCCGGCCCGCGCGCCGGTCATTGAAAAAACGGCATAATATCCTTGTATTGGCTGCAGAATCCCCTTATAAAGACATCTCTTCGTTCCCTGGCGAGTTGGCGATTCATCTGAATCGTACAGCGGGCATGCCTCGGGAGCGGCTAATTTAAACCTTTCAAAGGATATCGAAATGCCCAAATTGAAAACCAAAAGTGCTGCCAAAAAGCGCTTTACGTTGACGGCGTCTGGTAAAGTGAAAAGCAAAGCGGCTTTCACCCGTCACATGATGAAAAACAAGTCACAGAAAATGAAGCGTAAAGCACGCGGCACAACCGTGATGTTTAAAACCGACGGTATCAATATCGTCAAATGCTGGATGCCCGCCTTGCTGCGCAAAATGCGCAAGAGCAAGCCGCGCACCCTCAACGCTATCGCTACAACACAAAGCTAGGGAGAACACTCATGGCACGTACCAAAGGTGGCCCTCGCGCCCACGCCCGTCACAAAAAAGTTCTGAAGCAAGCCAAAGGCTTTCGCGGACGTTCCTCACTGTGTTTCCGTTCAGCCCTGAACCGTCTCGAAAAATCGCTGCAATATGCGTATCGTGACCGTCGTAACAAAAAACGTGAATTCCGCGGTTTGTGGATTCAGCGTATTAACGCGGCTGTGCGTATGGAAGGTTTGACCTATTCCCGCTTCATGGGCGGTTTGAGCAAAGCCGGCATCGAACTGGACCGTAAAGTTCTGGCCAATCTGGCGATGAACGAACCGGAACAATTCAAAGTGATCACAGCTGCCGCGCAAAAAGCGTTAGCGGCTTAAATCTCAACTAATTGAAATTTGAAAAAGCACCCTGTGGGGTGCTTTTTTATTGCGGCCAAACTTGCGGTTTCAGGCAACAGGCTTTACCCTGAAACCAACGATTTACAAATGGAACGCGCGTCATGACCCAATCTCTGCTGCTGCACATTCTCGCCGATTATGGTGCCAGTGACGATATGGCGTTTGCGGAAGTCAAACAGGCCGTGCGTGCCGTGACCCGCGGCCTGGACGTAACCTTTGATATTTCATCGGTGCCCGCGTTTGACACGATCGCCACCGGGTTTTATCTGGCCCAACTGGCGATCAACAGCCCGTTTGGCAAAGATCATTTGTTTTACGTCAACACCGCACCGCGCAAGGACGATGTGAAAGCGCGCACCAATTGCGCCGGTGAAGGGTTGGCCTATGCGGAGTTGACCAATGGCGTGCGCATCGTCGCCGTCAACAGCGGTTACTCGCTATCCTTCCTCAAGACACATGCCAGGACGATCCGCCATCTGGACGTGGATACCGCCGGGTCGCAATTCCGCAGCCGCGATAATTTTCCGATCGCGGTCGGCGACATTGCGCATGGCGTGGAAACGCGTTTGGGCGCGGATATCACGAGCGAGATTCCTGACATGCCCACCGATGTCATCGCGTATGTTGATGGCTATGGCAACATGAAAACATCGATCCATGATGATGAGCTGGCAAATTTAACCGGCCAGAAAGTGAATGTCACGATCAACGGTGTGACGAAAACCGCCACGGTTGGCCAGGGTATTTTTGCTGTCCCCGAAGGCGACATGATTTTATCCGCGGGCAGTTCCGGCTGGATGATGCCAGACGGCACAAAACGCCGGTTCGTCGAATGCGTGTTGCGCGGCCACAGTGCGGCAAAAGCGTTTAATTATCCGTCAGGCGGCGCGAAAATTACATGGGATACGGTTTGACATGAGTTTAGACGTTTTAAAACAACAGGCGTTGCTAGATATTCAAGCGGCCAGCACACTGGCCGATCTGGATGCGGTGCGTGTGGCCATCATTGGCAAAAGCGGCAGCCTGACCGGTCTGTTGAAAACATTAGGCCAATTGCCGCCCGATGAACGCAAAGAGATGGGCCAGCAGGTTAACGCGGTGCGTGATGAATTAAACGATGTGTTGGCTGTTCGCCAAAAAGAGTTACAGCTTGCGGCCCTCAACGACAAACTGGCCAACGAAAAAATCGACATTTCTTTGCCGCCGCGCCCGGAGCAGACGGGGTCGCTGCACCCAACGATGCAAGTGATGGACGAGATGATCGCGATTTTTGCGGGGATGGGTTTTACCGTCGCTACCGGGCCGGAGATTGAAGATGATTTCCACAATTTCACGGCATTGAATTTTCCGGCAGACCATCCAGCTCGCACGATGCATGACACGTTTTATCTGGAAGAGACAGACGCGTCCGGCCTGCCGAAATTGCTGCGCACCCATACGTCGACGGTGCAAGTCCGCTCCATGATGAACCAATCCCCGCCGTTGCGTTTGATTATTCCAGGCCGAACGTTCCGCGCGGAATCGGACATGACGCACACGCCGATGTTCAATCAGATGGAAGGCTTGGTGATCGATAAGACGACCACTATGAGTCATCTCAAAGGGACGTTGGTTGAGTTTTGTCGCGCGGTATTCGGCATTAACGATTTGCAATTGCGTTTCCGTCCAAGCTTTTTTCCTTTTACCGAAGTTTCGGCTGAAGTGGATATCGGTTACACGCGCGAGAATGGCCGTCTGACGATTGGCGGCAAAGGACAAAATCAGAAATGGATGGAAATTCTGGGCTGCGGCATGGTGCACCCCAATGTTATTCGCAATTGCGGTCTTGATCCCGACATTTATCAAGGCTTTGCCTTTGGCATGGGGATCGAGCGCATTGCCATGCTGAAATACGGCATGCCGGACTTGCGTGATTTCTTTAGCGGTGATCTGCGCTGGTTGAAACATTACGGTTTCAGTGTGCTGGATTATCCGAACCGCGCGATGGACGCCGTCGCTGCCTGAAGAATTTAAAAATTGAGTTTGAAAGAATAGGTCATGAAATTTACATTGAACTGGCTCAAAGAGTATCTCGATACACACGCATCGCTTGAGCAGATTTGCGAGACGCTGACCGATATCGGGTTGGAGGTTGAGGATGTCGTTGATCATGCGGCACTTTACAAAGGCCTGACGGTTGCCAAGATTATCGAATGTGAAAAACATCCGAATGCCGACCGTTTGAATTTATGCCTGGTGAGCAACGGCACCGAGCAAATCCAGGTTGTGTGTGGCGCGGCCAATGTGCGCAAAGGACTGCATATTGTATTGGCGATGCCGGGCACCGTTATCCCCAACACCGGGCAAGCGCTGAAAGCGGGCGTTATCCGTGGCGTGGAGTCGAACGGGATGATTTGCTCGGAATCAGAATTGAATTTGACCGCCGAGAGCGAAGGCATTTTGGAATTGCCTGACAGTGCCAAAGTCGGACAATCCTTTGCCGCGTATATGGGGTTCACTGACCCGATGATAGAAATCAATCTGACGCCAAACCGGGCCGATTGTGCGGGGGTGTATGGCATCGCGCGCGATCTGGCGGCCAAGGGTTTGGGACAGCTGAAAACCGTAACGCATCAGCCGGTGCCAGGCCTGTTCGATTCCGCCATCAACGTGACAATACACGACGCACAGGCCTGCCCGTATTTTGTCGGTCGCCAGATCAAAAACGTCAAAAACGGTCCAAGCCCGAAATGGCTGCAGGACTATTTGCGTGGCGTCGGCATGAAACCGATTTCAGCCTTGGTCGATATCACCAATTATCTGTGTATCGGCTTGAACCGCCCACTGCATGTGTTTGATGCCGATAAGCTCAACGGCAATCTGACTGTGCGCCTGTCGCAAGACAGCGAGACGATGGACGCGTTGAACGATAAAACCTACGCTTTGGATGACAGCATCATTGTGGTTGCCGACACCAACGGCCCACAAGCCCTGGGTGGCATGATGGGTGGCATGGCAAGTGCTTGTTCTGAAACCACCGCGAATATTTTTCTGGAATGCGCGTTGTTCGATGTCGAACGCATCCGCAAGAGCGGGCAGAAACTGCAGATCGACAGCGATGCGAAATACCGCTTTGAACGCGGCGTCGATCCGGCCTTTGTCAGCGACGGCATTGAAGTGGCGACACGCTTGATCCTCGATATTTGTGGCGGCGAACCGAGTTACACAGTTGAAGCCGGGCAATCTCCCGACTGGTATCGCACCATTGCGTTTGACCCCGCATTGGTTGCCAAGCGCGGCGGGATTCAGATTGACGAAAGCGAACAGTTGCGTTTGCTGATGGGCTTGGGGTGTCAGGTGCGCCCGGAAGGTGACCGCCGTACGATGGATGTCAGCCCACCCAGCTGGCGCAACGATATTCACATTCCCGAGGATCTGGTTGAAGAGATTTTGCGGCTGCATGGCTATGATAAAATTCCGGTCACGTCGCTACCGCGTTTGCACAGCGTCACGCACGGCGCGTTGCTGCCCGCACAAAAACGCAACAGCGACTTACGCCGTCTGGCCGCGCAACGCGGCGCGCATGAAGTGGTCACCTGGTCATTCCTTAGCCCGCAGATGGCAGAGCAGTTCAAATATACCGATTTCGATTTGATCCCGGTCGCCAATCCGATCAGTATTGATTTGTCAGTGATGCGGCAATCTTTATTGCCGAATTTACTGAGTACTATTCAGCGTAACGCGGCACGCGGCATGCGTGATCTGACCTTGTTTGAACAGGGCAACGTGTTTTTAGGCACGGAACCCGAACAACAACCGGCGCATATCGCTATGGTGCGCAGCGGACAGTTTGCGGAGCGGCATGTGCAAGGGACAGCGCGCAATGTCGATGCCTTTGATGCGAAAGCCGATCTCTGGGCGTTGCTTCATGCCTGCGGTTTGAACCCGGACACTATGACGTTGCTGGATACCGGCACGCACTGGTATCACCCGGGTCAAAGCGGGTTGTTGGCGATGGGCAAGAAGCATGTTGCTGCGTTTGGCATGGTGCATCCCGCTGTATTACAGGCTTTGGATATCGACGGGCCGGTTGTGGCCTGTGAAATTTTTCTGGATAATCTGCCGTTGAGCAAAAAGAAATCAGCGACCAAAGCCGCTCTTGTGTTATCGCCTTATCAAGCCGTGTCGCGCGATTTTGCTTTTTTGATCGACGCCAACATCATGGGCGGCGATATCGTCAAAGCGGTCAAGAATACGGATAAGACAATGCTGCAATCGGTCAGCCTGTTCGACGATTACCGCGGCAAGGGCATTACACCGGGTCAAAAGTCTGTTGCCTTTTCGATTACGTTGCAACCAACCGATGCCACTTTGACCGATGTGCAAATTGATGCCGTTGTGCAGAAAGTGATTGCAGCGGTCGAGACATTGGGTGGCGTGTTGCGTGGGTGAGACGGAAATTATAATGGAATACGACTGGCCCGAAGCAGAGGGGCCATGGTCTCCTTGGCCGTTAGAACCATCTAGTCTTCCTGAAGGTATTGGCCCGCATGAAGGCATGGAGCTAAGGCTTATGTTAGCGGGCATAAAGCCTGCTGCAATGTTCTCTGACACATTACCGGTCAGTGATCACCCAATGCCTGAATATGATTTTGATCATTACGTTGCAAGCGGAAACTTTGTTAAAAATGAAGTCACCTTTCCAATGCTTGTTCAAACCGCTCATCCCGATATTACGCACATCCGTTATATTTTTTATGCTATTGCTCGTGAAGCCTGGCGGGTAGACGCATTAGAACGCGTCCAGATCGAGCTTCATAACTACATCAAAGCGCACCCGTATGATAAAAAGATTTCAGACTTTGAACCAATGGATATCGAAATCGGGCGCTTACTCGGTTATACCGAAGATCAGATTGATACGTTTTTGAAACATCAAAGACGTCACATAACAGACCCAGAAAGCGATACTTTATTAGAATAAACTTGGCGCTGTTCCGCCCAAACCTTTTTCGTAACAGTCCTTACACACATCACCATAGGTTCCAGCGTGCCAAGCGCCGCATTTTGTGCATGGCTTTTGACTTGATCGTTTCCACACCGTTTCAATTTGCTGATCAATCGCCTTCTCTGTTTCACCTTTTGGATTGATGATCCCATCAACCGTCAGGTCGTTATCTCTCTGAAAATTCTGGATCGATGAAAAGATGTCGGTATCGGGATAAGGCGTGATCCCATAAGAAGGAACATCGTAGTAATCAAGCGCGTTGAGTGCCTGCTTGATTTGTAAAATATCCTCGGGGTTATTGTTACGGTTCGGCCCGGCACCAACTTTAATTTTAATATGTTTGGTCATGAAAAATCCCCTGTCATCTTTTTGGATGATAGGATAATATTCCTATTTTGTCAAGTTAGACTACTGTCCACCCGCCGCTGTTTCGATGGCGCTCACTGATAACGCATCCATCAATTGCAACAGCGCCGCACCCTTATCGGTTTCGGACAGGGTTTTGTCATTGCTGACGATGATTTTATCGGCTTTGTCATCATAAGACACCAGTTTCTTGTCCGGCAAAGCGCCTTGCTCCACTTTGATTTTTTTGGCGCCCAGCATGAAGATGCCGTCTTTGAAAAATGGATCGTTGGCATTGCCAACCCCAAACACCAGATCATGATGCGGCGCAGGCTCTGCCGCATGGGCCGGGCTGGTGGCCATAACAAATGCGATCAGAATCGCACAGAGGGCATTGAAACAATCGCTCATTAACATTATGTTAATGGTTAATGGCTGTTTTTTGCAAGAAAAAAAGCGCGATAGCGGCAGCGTTCGAGACATTAAGCGACGCAATCGGGCCGCTGGTCGGGATGGTGGCGATAATGCTGCACTTTTCCCGGGTGGAGGGGCGCAGGCCTTTGCCTTCGGCACCCAGAACCAGAATAATGTTGTCAGACTGTGGCAGATCGTTGATCGCATGGGTCGCTCTTTCATCGCAGCCGACGACTAAAAAGCCGGCGTCCGACAATTCTTGCAAGGATCGCGCCAAATTGGTCACCGCCGCAATCGGCACATGCTCCACAGCACCGGTGGCAATTTTCGCCAACGTTCCCGTAATGCCCGGGCTGTTATAACGGTGAATGATCATACCATGCGCACCAAAGGCCGCCATGCTGCGCAAGACTGCACCAATATTGTGCGGATCAGTGACCTCATCCAACATCACCAGCACCGTACGCGTACGGGTTTTAGACGCAATAATCAAGTCGGTCAGAAAAACTTCGTCCAGAGGTTTTGTGGCAATGGCAATGCCTTGATGAACGGCACCCTCAGGCAAAATGCGGTCGAGATAGGATTTATTGATAATTGTAATCTCTGGTTGATCCAGCTGTAGCCACTCTGTGACGTCTTTGACCAACGTATCAATTGCCCAGATTTGACTGATCTGTCGCACCGGGTTTGCCAAGGCAGCTTTGACGGCGTGCAGACCATACAATATATCGGCATGTTTGTTAGCAAACATTTTACCGGAACTTGCCGCAGTGGGCGGCTTATGTGGAGTGCCTGGCGGGCGACGTCGATTAAACGGTGGCGTCATCGTCCAGATCGCTTTCTGCCCAGGTGATATCTTGTGGTGCTTCTAAGGTATGGCCTTTGGCATGAACGCGTTGACGTTGAAAAAATCCGGTCGCAATCGTTTGCAACTCGCGGTTATCGCTAAAGCTGTACGCTTCCCAGCCCATTTTGTTCGCTGCGTCGACATTGGTGCCGCTGTCATCAAAAAACAAAAGTTTATCGGGTGTGACATTAATTTTATCGGCAACCGCCGAATAGAAGAGCGGGTCAGGCTTGCCGACGCCCAATTGGCCGGAACAGTAAATTTCATCAAAGGCATCACGAATGCCGGGCTGTTGCCACAATTCCTTGTTGTGCATGGCCGTCATGTTCGACGCGCCAAACACTTTTTCGCCATCCTTGCGCCAAGCAGCACATAAATCCAGCAAGGGCGTGTTCAGCCCTTGCGACATGAGAATGACACCAAAAATATCGAGAACCAGAGGCATAGTTTGTTTTAAAGCAGTTTTGAAAAGCCTGCAACCAAATATCAATTGCTGCAAAAGGTTACAATCAGTTGCATTTTACAGCTTTTTGTATCATAATAATATTTATAGGAGATCAACTATGAGTACTACCGTCAAGCTATCTGAAAAATTGGTGCAATCTGCCCGCCAATACGGGGTGGTGTATAGCCGTTCTGTTCCGAAACAGATCGAGTACTGGGCGCGCATCGGCAAGATCGCTGAAGAAAACCCAGATCTGCCCTATGATTTTATTAAGGATATTCTGCTGGCGCTGGAAGAAAAAGATGAAGGTCAAACTACGCCGTTTACTTTCGGCTAAATTATGCAGATCATACAGACAAATGCCTTTGGCAAAGTTGCCAAAAAATTACACTCCAATCAAAAAGAAGATTTGGACAAAGCAATTGAAGCTGTTATAGAGAACACAGATATTGGCATTGCCAAAACCGGCGACCTGTCCGGCGTCCGCATCTATAAATTCAAAATGGTCAATCAACTGATGTTGATGGCCTATATTTACGAAAACGACATCTTGACGTTGACCTTGCTGGGTCTAGGTGCGCATGAAAATTTTTATCGCGATCTGAAAAACTCTCTGAATTAATATGCCGTCTGTCACAAGATTTTCTGCAAAGCAGCAATATCAAACGCATCAACCGGTCGCTGCAACTGCTGTTTTTGCGTGATAATCCGGTCTTTGGACAACAGCGGTAGGTTAAAGCCATGAAATGTTATTTTAGTCGCAATCGGAAATCCAGTTTTATAGGCGCGCTCATAACCGCCCGTTGCCGGATCAAATAATTTCAGATTATCGCCTGGACACATATCCAGAATAACGCCGTCATAGGTTGCTTCAACGTTGTAATTATCATAGTCATCACTGTGCAGATGCATGAGAGGTTGTGTGATGTAGTCCTGCAGGTCGTTTAGCAATGTTACAAAAGCCAGGTCGTCATGCGCGCAATCCACATCGATGTCGATGTCGCTCAAAGCGCGATCGACACCATAGACGTAACAGGCAAAGCCACCCGTGATGATCCAGCGATGTCCTGTTTTTTCTAAAAGCGGCACGATAAGATGCAGGGCGTTGATGACTTGCTCAAGCGACGGTGAAACGAAATTGTCCATTACGCGTGTTGCGTGTCGTCCGCTGGCTTCCACGGCCAATGCGTCTCGCGTTCATGTTCGCTGAGGCCATGACCTAATGCCGCGCGATCGTCGAAGACGAAACAGGTGCCTTGCCACAGGCTTTGCTCTGCCGGCACGGTTTCCAGATATTTCAGGATGCCGCCATTCAATTGATAGACTTCCGGCACGCCTTTCGTCAGCAAATAGCTGGAGGCTTTTTCACAGCGGATACCGCCGGTGCAGAACATGGCGACCTTCTTGTATTTGCCTTGCGCGATTTGGTCATCAACGTAATCGGCAAACTGGCTGAAGGTTTCCACACGCGGATCAACGGCGTTTTGGAACGTGCCGATATCAGTCTCATAGGTGTTGCGCGTATCCAACACCAGTACCTCTGGATCCGCGATCAAAGCGTTCCAATCTTGCGCATCGACATGCACACCGGTCTGCACATTCGGGTCGGCTTCCGGACGTTTCATCGTGATGATTTCCTGTTTCACCTGCACCTTGATGCGACGGAACGGTTTTTCAGAGGCTGTCGAATATTTCAGTTCACCCTGCTTGACCCCGACCCATTGATCCAGTTGGTCGATGGTGGCCACCATTTGCGCTTCGGTGGGGGCCGCCAGTGTGCCATTCACACCTTCAGGAGCCAGCAGCAACGTGCCACACACCTCATGGGTCAGGCATAATTCTTTGATCCGCGCTTGCAGGGCAGGCAGATCGGCCAGGGAAACGAAACGGTAAAATGCAGCGACAGTAAAGGACATGGCAAACAGCAGGCGTTAAATGAGAAATGGATAGAGCTGTTATAGCACAGCCCGATGTTTTTCGCTATATTTTCAATAGAAAAAAGGAGCCTGAGCCATGGTTGAAATCGCAATTTCCTTTCATGATGTTGGCAATGGGCATGAGTTGGCTTTGCAGACGCTGGGCGACCCGGCGGCTAAACGGATTTTAATGCTGCACGGCGGACCGGGGTATTACTGGCTGCCCGATAATTTGCAGTTGCTGTATCAACGTTTGACCGACGCCGGGCATGCGGTCTGCCTGCAAGCCCTGTCTGCCCGCGGTTGCGGGATTGGCCCGGCCACCAGCCGTTATACCGATTTGCTGGATGATGATCTGGTGCTGCGCGCCGCCGATCTGACCTGTTTTGCCGCACCCGATATTTTGCTGGGTCATTCCACCGGCTGCATGGTGGCCCTCACCGCCGTGATGGAGGGCTTTTGCCGGCCGGAAAAATTGTTGCTGGTGTCGCCCTATACGGCATCACTGAGTGAGCAAGACTATTGGCTGACCGCCAAGGCCGCAAAATATCCGCGCGCGTTTCAGATGTTCTATGATTTCGTTGCGGAGAATTGGCAGCTCTATAAAGGCGCTGTGCCACATGATCTGCGTGAAAATCTCTATGTCTATTGGGGCGAATTATTTCTTGCGTTGCCGGATCGTGATCTGCAGGTCAAAGCGCAACTGGTGTATGGCAATTTTCACGTGATTGATGCGTTGTTGCAGGTTGGCGTTGAACAGGGTGAACCGTTCGTCATTCAACACATGATGCTGCAAAAATGGCCAGACCTGCCCGATGCTGTCAAAGACACTTTGTGGCGGACGGCGACGATCAACGCCAACTGGTGGCGCAGCAATTACCAGAACGGTTACCCGTTTCTGGAGGCCGTGACGGAACACCCGTTTGAAATGCCAGTACATATTTTGAGCGGTTTGAACGACGAAATCACGCCGCCGGACAGCGTCAAGAAATTGGGTGCGATTTTGAGTGTCAGGCCACATTTAGTTGCAAATTGCGGCCATCTGGCTGAAGCGAACGTGCAAGGGCAGCTGGATGTAGAGCTGGCAAACTATTTGAGTGGCATGTTGGGGGAATTAAAATGACAACGATTGCATGTTTAGGTGACAGTATTACCTTTGGCGACGGCGATACACAATTGCTGGGATGGGTAGGCCGATTAAATGCTTATTTGCAGTCGCGTGAACCGCACGTAGATTGGGTTTATAATTTAGGCATCCCCGGTGATACAGTCGTGGGTGCCTGTTACCGGTATTTTACTGAAGTCTTGCCGCGATCACCCGATATTGTCTTGATTGCTGTGGGAACAAACGATTGCAAGCGCATCGGTATCGATAAGCCCGATGTCTTGCGCTCTGACCTGGCAAGAACCATGGCGCATTGGCAGATGTGGCAAAAATCTCTGTGTTCAGGCCTGCATAAGACTGTCATCCTTGGCACTTTGCCCTCCAATGAAGCGCATATGCCTTACCACAATCCCGGCAAGCCGACGACATGGGTGCTGCGCGATGATCTGGAAACATACAACACCGCTTTGCGTGAATTTTGCGCGCAAGCTGGTCTGCCATTTATTGATTTCTGGCCGCATTGGCAGCCTGACATGACCGAAAACTATCTGTGTGATGGTTTGCACCCGAATAATGCGGGCTATGACTGGATGTTTGGGATTATCAAAGATTTTTTGGAACAGCAAAAATTACTTTAGGATAAAGAATTTCACTATGACACAAATTTTCATTTTTGGTTCCAGCAGTGCTTATGGGGTTGGTGGTGAACACGGTGGTTGGGCCGATATGTTGAAAAACTATTTGCATCAAATGATGTATAAAATTAACGGTTTTGGTGAGGTATGCGAGATTTATAATTTTGCCAAGCCGGGTGCAACGGTTGACTTTGTACAACAGAATTTTTTACAGCAATTAAAGACTTACATGGATGAAAAGCATACGCTGGCGATTGTTGCCATTGGTAGCAATAATGCCAAAGCGCGTGGTATGCCTGATCATTTTATCTCCTCGCCTGAAGATTTTTCAGCCGAGATGTTGCAGTTGCTGACAGATATAAAAAGCCAGGTCACGCAAGTTTTGGTCATAGGCTATACCTACTGTGACGAAACGAAAACAACGCCAAAACCCAGCCTGTCGAATCAAAATTGGTCTTACTTCTGGAATGCACGCACCCAGCATTTCAATGACATTGTGAAGAAGCATTGCGTTGAGTTGGGTTTAACGCATGTCAATGTGACCGTATCGCCAGACGATTGGATCGCAACCTGTCTTTACAAGGATGGTTTGCATCCGAATGATGCTGGTTATCAAGCGATTTTTGCATCGCTCACACCTCACATAGATGCATTTATTCAACCAGCATAAGGCGGCACCATGAAAACCATTCTCCTCTTGCTCGGCTCCAATATTTTCATGGCGTTTGCCTGGTACGGACATTTGAAGAATCTACAGCATAAGCCGTTGCTGATAGCGATTCTGGTCAGCTGGGGCATTGCGTTTTTTGAGTATGTGCTGCAAGTGCCAGCCAACCGTATGGGCTATGGCGTGTTTACGCTAGGCCAACTGAAAATCATGCAGGAAATCATCACGATAGTGGTGTTTGCCGCATTTGCTTATTGGTACATGGGCAAACCGCTGAGCTGGAATTATTTCTATGCCGGCTTATGCATGGTGGGCGCTGCGTTTTTTATTTTTCGGGATGCTGCGGCCTGAAGCTAATCGGTTTTGTCACAGGCAAAACCCGCTTGTTGTAACAAGTTGATCACATCCGGGTCAGCAAACGATTCCACGACACTCTGCCACAGGTCAAGATTGGTTTTTGCCCATGCCTTATACATCGTTTTGGCTTTGTGTGAATAAAAATAAGTATCAGACTCGATCAAGGTTTTTTGGTCACTGATGACCTTGGCAGCCAGTTTACGGATGTTGTAATTGGTTTGCGTGATAAAACGAGAGGCAAACAAGATTGGAGTCACTGGCAAAGCTTTAAACAAAGTATCGGCGTCAGATAAGGCTTTCGCTTCCAATGACAGGCCGTCGTGGCCTTTCCCGATTTCTGCAGTGATGACGATGTTTTCGATTGTTTCAATTACTTCAAATGATAATCCGCAGTCACTTAGAATTTTTTGACGGATCGTTTGTCCAGCGACTGGATGCGTAAAAACCCCTTTCTCCGCTAGATAATTTAGATCATGCACCAAAGCGGCCATTTGCGTCAGGGCGATATCAGCACCCAGATCATCAGCAAATACCGCACTTTTGCGATAGACAAAAACGATATGGTGCCAGCCATGAAAGGGCAGGTCTCCGGCCTCTTTGTAAACGGTATCAACAGCCGCGTAAACTCTATCGCGCTGTTCTATTGTTACAGTATGTATTGCCTGGCCTGTTTCCATGTTTAAGACTGCAACGCGTTCTTGATGTGATCAAAATTGGCTGTGTGACTGATCAGCCAATTATACTTTTGCTTCCAGTTCGGCTTAAAATCAGATGATTGGTAGGCTGTCAAAAGCCTGTCATCCTCCAAACCTTTGATCTGAAACCCGGCACGCAAGGCAATTGCCGCCGATGCCGCAACATCCCAAACAGCAAACCCTTTGACCATGACAGCACCAGCCGCTTGGCCGGTTATCGCTGAAAAAAATCCCTGTATTGCCGACTCCGGTGTATTCATCCAGATTTTATTGCCGGACCAATCTTGTCCCCATTCAATACCATTACCAAAATAACTTTCCACAAAAATTTGTGAGTTCACCGTCATATGTTTGCATTGCAACGCTGTTGTATGTTCTTTGTCCGTGTCCGGATATTCGATGCGCCAGGCTTTTTCATCATCGGCCAGCAGCATCTCGCCAATCGCTGGCAAATAAATGCCGCCGGCAACCGGCACACCCTTGTGCAACAATCCCAGTGACACGCCCCACAGTTTACGGCCCGCCGCATAACCCGCTGTACCATCAATCGGGTCCAAAGCCCATTGATACTCAGTAGCGGCAAAAACATCCTCAGGTGTGCCAACCTGATCGATGCTTTCTTCGTCCAGCAGGATATGCCCAGGCTGATTGAGCCATGACGCCAACCGCACATAGGCTAATTTCGAAATCGCCAGATCCGTATCCGTCAGGGCCTGATGGCCATCCTTGTAGTGCAACGTAATCGAGCGTTGTGCGTTGACGGCCAGTTCACCCGCTTCCAGCAAAAAATCCTTGATGTCATGTATGGCTTGCTTGATGTTTATGTTAAATGACCTGTTTGGATGTTAAGAATTGTTTGATGAAAGGACTTTTGCCAAGGTCATCCACAGTTGCAAATTCATGTGCTTCCCAGCCGAAAGCGCGAGCCGCTTCAACAACATTGGGTGTATCATCAAATAAAATCGGTTTTTCATCTGATGGCAGGTTAAGCGCCTTGGCAATGGATTGAAAATAATCGACGCTGGGTTTGGCAAATCCGATTTTAGCGGAATAAAAGATATCATCAAAATATTCTTTGAATCCCAGCTGGTTCATCAGATATTTTGCCCGATAATGCTCTTGATTCGTAGCGATATAAAGTTTGAATTGCCCTGAGGCTTGCATGATCTTGATCGTCTCAAGCACATCTTGGTTGGTGACTGAGTCTTTGTCCAACCAGTAGTCCACAACAATTTGCGCATCGTCGTGAAAACCAAATGTCGGCAAATATTCTGTCAAAACATCTTTAAAATCTTTTTTTCCAACAATAACGTCTTTAACAAAAGGTCCGAAAATAAACTCCCGTTTGAAACGCTCCCGATTAATTTTCAGATCTGTTTCGATATCTTCATCCCAGCAATGACGCAAATCTGTACGTGTCGCATGATAACCTTGAATTAAAACGCCATCGACATCAAACAGAACGACTTGCTTTGACATTTTACTTCTCAAACGATTCCGTCAACACATCCCGCAAACCGATATCGTAATCCGGGTCATAGACGATATCGTCGATGCGCCAACCTTGGACGGTTTTGACCAGCTTCAGGCGATCGGTCCAGTTTGATTTCGCATCTTTTGGAAATTGGTGCGACACTTCCATGTAAACCTGATGATCGACATGGATATTTGTGCCTGGCTGGCACACCGGTGCATGATCAGGAACGCCCTGGTAAGGAACACCGTCACCCAAGGGTGGTTTTTCATCAGGATGCGCTTTGGCAATGACATCGTTTTGACGTTGTGCCAAGGCGATCTCTTTGATCAGGTCAGGTGTAAAGAGTGAGGCCGACGGCGGTGCGTCTGTTTTTAAAAATGTACAAAATTGTTCTGCCAGTTTTTTGTAAGCCGCTTTGTCTTCCGGGCTGCAGGCAGCGGCTATCTGCGTTGTTCCCGAAACAATTGCACAACACATTAAAAGAATGAGCACAAGACGCATAAGGTTTTCCTGTTGGGTTAGACAATGCCAATCATTGCAGCAGAAACAGCAGAAAGCAAGGATAAGTCGTTTATAACACATGGAAAACCTTAAGGCTTTGCCACAGTGAATTGTGCGCCTTGGCACAGTGCTTTTGATCTTCTATGGTGGGATACACACACGCCAGGGAGATTGACATGACCCAAACTGCCGCTTACGCCGCGCAAAGCGCCACTTCGCCGATTGAGCCATTCACCATCGACCGCCGCGAGCCGTTGCCCCACGATGTGGCCATCGACATTTTATATTGCGGCATTTGCCATTCCGATATTCATCAGGCGCGCAACGAATGGGGCGGCGGGTCGTTGTACCCCATGGTACCGGGCCACGAAATTTTGGGCCGCGTATCAAAAACTGGCGCGTCCGTGACTAAATTCAAGGTTGGCGATCTGGTCGGCGTTGGCTGTTTCGTCGATTCCTGCCGTCATTGCGCCTCGTGCCATGACGGTCTGGAGCAATATTGCGAAGACGGCATGGTTGGTACGTATAATGCCAAGGACGTCAAACATGGCGGCATGACCTTTGGCGGTTATTCCGAACGCGTGACCGTTGATGAAAATTACGTGCTGCGCATGCCCGAAAATCTGGAACAAAGTGCCGCGGCCCCGTTATTGTGCGCCGGCATCACGCTCTATTCCCCCTTGCGCCACTGGAATGTACAGCCGGGCCAAAAAGTCGGCATCGTGGGTCTGGGTGGTTTGGGCCATATGGGCGTCAAACTGGCTGCCGCTATGGGTGCGCATGTCGTGATGATCACAACGTCACCCGACAAAGCCGCCGATGCTAAGAAACTGGGTGCCGCCGAGGTCTTGATTTCCAAAGATCCCAGTGACATGGCAAAACATGCTAACAGTTTCGACCTGATTATCGACACCGTGCCGGTTGCACATGATCTGAACCCCTATATTGCGTTGCTGAAACGCGATAAGACATTGGTGATTGTCGGGCCGCTTGATCCGGTTGGCGTCCATGGTGCGAATTTGATCATGAAGCGCAAACAGGTCGCGGGTTCCGTCATTGGTGGCATTGCCGAAACGCAAGAGATGCTGGATTTCTGTGGCCAGCATAACATTACGTGCGACGTCGAAGTGATCAATGCCGACTATATCAATATAGCCTATGACCGCATGCTGAAAAGCGATGTCAAATACCGGTTCGTGATCGACATTGCATCACTAAAAGCCAACGCTGCTGTTTAATTCAGAAAGCTATTAGTCATGACCGATATCAGTTTAACGCCGCCGCGGATCAGCATGCTGGAATTTACGGTGTTAATGGCCTCCTTGATGTCGGTTGTTGCCATTTCCATCGATGCCATGATGCCAGCACTTGGCATTATCGGCCATGATCTGCATGTCATGCATCCCAACCAGGTGCAATATATTATCGGGTTTGTCTTTTTAGGCATGACGATTGGTGAGCTGATTGCCGGGCCGGTATCAGATGCCATTGGCCGCAAAAAAGTACTCTATGTCGGGTTGTTGTTGTTTATCGTTGGCAGTGTGATCAGCTATGTATCACAGGATATTACCGCCATGCTCATCGGGCGTTTTATTCAAGGCATTGGTGTGGCCGGGCCTTACATGTCGGCCGTATCCATTGTACGCGATAAATATGCCGGGCGTGACATGGCGCGGATCATGTCCCTGGTCATGATGATTTTTATTGCCATGCCCGCCGTTGCTCCGACATTGGGTCAAGGGATTCTTTTATTTGCCAGCTGGCGTTCGATTTTTCTCCTATACATTATTTATGCACTGATCATTGCCGTGTGGTTATATGTACGTCTCGAGGAAACGCTGGCACCCACTGACCGGATTCCCTTTAGCTTGTACAACATTGCGCATGGCTTAAAAGAAATTGCCAGCAGCAAGGTTACGGTTAATTACACGTTGTGTATGGGTCTAATCTTTGGCGGGTTCCTGGGCTATCTCAATTCCGCGCAACAGGTTTTTCAGGACCAGTTTCACACCGGCAAACTGTTTACGCTGTATTTCAGCGGTCTGGCGTTGGTGTTTGGCGCAGCCTCTTTATATAATTCTCGTATCGTCGAACGCTTGGGGATGCGCCGCATCTGCAAACGAGCGGCAGCCTGTGTCGTGATGGCATCGGCTGTGTTTCTGATTATCGAATGGGCGATGCCAATATCCTTGTGGATATTTATTCCATATGCCGCCGTGCTGTTTTTCTGTTTCGGCCTGATGGTGGGCAATCTCAACGCTCTGGCCATGGAGCCGATGGGTCATATTGCAGGCATTGCTGCTTCCATTACCGGATCAGCCGGATCAGCCATTTCCATGGTGATCGGCACCATCATTGGCCAGGCGTATAACGGCACGATCATGCCGCTGGCATTCGGCTTTCTGATTGTGGCGGCGATTGCCTGGGTGATTATCAAAACCACGGTTATTCCTGTTATGCTCGAGGATTAATTGTAATTTAACTCGCAACCTAAGTTTTTTCTTTGCTCAGAAATTGCTGGCTTTGTAGCTGTACTAAATCTATTAGTGCTGAATGCATTAATGCGAACAACACTAAATAAATAAAACTTTGTTATTTCATTGATAAAGTTAAATATTCTTTTTGCAACAAAAACTGCCATATATCATGAAATTTTAATTTCACGGTTGCGCAAATCGTCCACTGATTCAAATTCTAAATAGTTTTGCGTTAGTTCATCACCAAAGTTTATTTCTCGCATGGCGATTAAATAAGTATCTTTATAATCAGGATGCTGTGTAATAGTTGGTTCGAAAGAGTGATTGATAAATTTTGACGCATCAAAATCAACATGCCAGACTTGTGTATCTTCAGCCCAAAATCCCCAGTAGCGTATCTCCGCTCTTTCAGACTCATGAAGACGATCAAATTGGGCTGCCGTTATATTAACATCAAGCATAGGACTGGCTGTGTAAATCAGCGTTCCAGGTTTTATAACCTCATCTGCAAACAAGCCCATGCCATGTAGAGTTGATTTTTTCAACTTGTATTTTACATGCAACATGTAAAATCACTCCATATATAACTTCTTACCAAAGGTGCCGAGCCGTAGCACTGTTGAGAGCAAAGGCTGGTGGAAAGGACAGGATTTGAACCTGTGTACGCTCACGCGGGCAGATTTACAGTCTGCTGCCATTAACCACTCGGCCACCTTTCCATTGGGAGCCATGTGATCCTCACGAGGATCATCGGTTCGGGTGTTTTAACGGTTTTAAAGCGCATTGTCAAATTACAAAGCATGTTCTGCAAACGCTAGCATAAAAGGCGTAACCATACTCCCTATGACAAATTTATGAGACTTTCCGCTATTCTTTAAGAATTGAAGTTCGATTTCCGTCTACACCCCGATTGACAGTTTGTTATGACCCATGCCCATGTGACCTTGCTTTTGGTGGATAATCACCGTGATGAGCCGCACCCGCTGCGCGAAACGCTGTTAAGTTGTAGCACACCGCAGTATAGCCTGATTGATTACAATGATGTAAATACAGTGTTAGACTGGCTGGTCAGCGCTGGCACTGATCTGCCGGATTGCATGATCTTGAATTTGCGCCAGTCGCCGGTTGGCAATACGCACATGCTCAGGATTTTGAAGCAATCACACCACAATATGCTGCCCCTGCCCGTTATCGTATTGCTGGATCAGGCCGAAGACGACGCTGGCGTTGCATTAGACCTGTTGGCACTGGGTGCGCAGCATTGCATTATTCGGGAAGAGTTCCACCCGGCCTCTTTATCCCGGCATATTCGCCACGCCATAGCGCGTCATGAGGTTTTACATCAAGTACGCAAAGACGCGGATGATTTTAAAATGTCCAGTACCCAATTTTCGCGCAGCATTTTGGATAATAGCCCGGACTGTATCAAGATTATCGATATTTCCGGGCGCTTGCTTGATATGAATGAAGGTGGCCGTAAGCAGATGCACATCACGGATTTTTCCCAAGTGATCCATACCCCGTGGCATGAGTTTTGGCCTGTTGAAGAGCGTCATAAAGCCATCGAAGCGATTCATCTGGCGCGTCAAGGCAAGACCAGCTGGTTTGAAGGTTTTTGTCCCACCATGGCCGGTACGGCACGATGGTGGGAGGTCGTCGTCACCCCGATTATGAATCCTGATCAAGTTCCGGAACGTATTCTGTCAATGTCACGTGACATTACCGAACGCAAGACGATTCAAACAAAATTACAAGACGCGTTAGTCGAAGCGCAAACAGCGCGGTGTCGTGCAGAAGAAGCCAATTCTGCCAAATCAGAATTTTTGGCGAACATGAGCCATGAAATCCGCACGCCGATGAACGCTGTTGTGGGTCTGGCCAATATCCTCGCGATCAGCGATCCCTTAACCACCAAGCAGCGTGAATTTATTCAGACGTTGCAAATTTCGGCCGATACCCTGTTGGTACTAATCAATGATCTGCTGGATATCGCAAAAATCGAAGCGCGATCTTTAGATATCGAACAGATTCCGTTCAATCTGTCGCAATTGATGCAGGATATCATCAGCGTTATGAGTCTGCGCGCGCGCGAAAAAGGGTTGTCTTTTACCATTGATGACACGGCTATAAGTGGCATAACTCATCTGGGCGACCCGGCCCGGCTGAAACAGATCATCATAAATTTATGCAGCAATGCTATAAAGTTTACGCATCATGGCGGCATATCAATTGTGATTTCACGTGAGGTGAAAAGCCTCTCGCCAGAAGCCATTGATCAGGTTAAGGTCACCGTACGCGATACCGGTATCGGCATTGCGCAGGATAAAATCGATGCGATTTTCGAGAAATTCATCCAGGGTGACAATTCCATTAACCGGCATTACGGCGGTACAGGATTAGGGTTGGCCATCACCAAAAATTTGCTTGAGGCCATGAACGGGACTGTCAATGTCACGAGTGTCCCAGGCGAAGGATCTGCTTTTACCTTAAAAAGTAGCGGCGCACTGCGATGGCAGAAGGGTAGCTTACATCTTGCACCGATCGCCCTACCCCGCCCTGCAATCAATTGCGGGCTCATAAGCACGAAGTCCGTTGAAACGGACTGAAGAGCGGCTCAGTTGCCTCCGAATCCATCTGAGTGGACTTTCCGACCCTAGCCCGCACTTCTAGTACAAAGCGGGGTGGGGCGATCGTCAAAACGGCTGCACTACACCTTCTTGAGAATGTGGCAAGATTTGCGGTATGGCAGAAGGCAGAGGGCAGAAACGCAGAGGCTCTCCTTTGCGGATCTCTCGCTTGCGACTGACTGCTCCTCAATCTAGAATTTGGAATTGCTGGTAGGGTAGAGGGTATAGGGTAGAAAGAATGCACAGAGTGATGGCAGAGAAACCGTTAGGAAAAACTGGCAAGCGTGCAACGCTGCAACAGACAGACCCTGAAAAGTATGCCTTTTTGAAAGCAGAGGCAGAGGCACCTTATCGCAGTTTGCGAAAGTTCGTGTATGTGGGCTTTGCTACTTCTGGCGCGATCGGTGCCTTTATCTTCGTCACACAACTGCTTGCTGGTCAAGACGTGAGTGCGACGTTGCCTAACCTGGCTGTACAGGTTGGTGTGATCGCGTTAATGGTCTGGTTGTTTCGCCTGGAAATCAAAGCAGAGCGCAAATCAGGCTCTTGATCGTTTGCCGTCGCGTGTGCGCTAAGGTTTACCTGGTTTCTCGGTTCCAGTGAGTTTGCTGGACTCTGGTTTTGAGTTCTGCGTTGGTGTAGCAATAGGCTTTTTGCCTCCACTTGGCTGAGCTGGAGCGGGCTTTTTGTTGCCTACAGGTGGCGCACTAACTGGTTTTTTGGATGCTGCGCCGCCTGTCTCAGCGGTCTGCACCTTAAAGGA
>CBDFFU010000005.1:0-31904 GCA_965246875.1 Alphaproteobacteria bacterium | reverse complement strand
GTTGGTAAAACCAAATTCTTTGATACTCTTTGCGATTTGTCCAATTTGCTTTTGTGAATGCGTGCGTGGATTATTTTTGTAAAGGATAAAAGAATGTATGGGTTGATAATCAACCGCTAGTTTCTTGCTATCATTAATGAGCTTCGTTTTAGCCATTATTATTCCTTATCGTTAGCTTTTCTGCCACGCTTAACGACGGGAGATTCTTTTAGAAACTCTCTAATTTCTGTTGCTAAGCGTGCTATTTCAATCACAAGGTGCTTTTGTTGACGATAAGTATCTTGGTCAAGAAAATCCGTTAAGGATGTATAACCTTTAAAAATACGCGGTTCGTAAATAATGGGGGTTTTTGATTTTTCATCAAAACCATACACTTCCTTGAATTCAACTTTCTGAATAACAAGAAAGGTCCTCAAATCTGCTTGGACTGAATTGCCCCGCGTGTAGATGGGCGCTTGGGGCACATCTTCTGGTGCAAAAACATTCCTGCCGAATTTTGGGTAGGTAAAAATGTTTTGTATTTCAGCCTCCATATGAGGCCGAAGATGCTGCAGGATAAAAATGACATCTAATTGGTTATATCCAGCGTCTAAAAAATCCAAACCGAGCCCTAGATAGAAAACATCAAATAGAGAAAAATGTCTATCATTGCCATTTCCAACATTAGTATCGCTGACAAAGGCATGCTGACGATGGGTTTCGCTTTTTACCAGTTTCCCATCTAAATCGATCAGCCTTTTAATCCTAGTACGGAACACAGGATGGATTTTGTCAGGCGCTTTTTTTTGAGCCCGCTGAAAAAAGGCTTGCCACAAAGCCCATTCAAGTTGGCTGCGTTTATATGTAGAAACGATAGTGTTAACCCTATTCATCATTGAGACCTCTTTGTAAGCCTCAATCATATTAGCCGATTCGTTGATAATTGCAACTTTTATTAAAGCTGCAATTATATCGTACTAGAAATTTATATTATTCACTTTGTTGTTCGCGAGAGATGAATTTGAATTTCCCTTTGGCTGTTTGGGTACATAAAGCTTCATAAGTTTTTTCTAGCCCAAATCCGTTTTTGGCGGAAAACGTTTGGACAACGATGATGTCCCCGTTTCTCTCAACTCTTGATCCATAGCCCATGACGCGATGGATATTTAATGTCGATGGGTTTGCTACCGAAGCTTTAATGGCAGCCATGCACATCTCGTGAACACTTTTTTCATCTGCTGAATTAGTATTACTTACAGGTATGTTTTGCCCTTGATGGGCGTTACCCAGCATGGCTAAAGATTTCTCCATAACGATGATCAAACCAATAAAGCAAACGAAGTATAAAAGTACCCGGGAAGGCTTTTTGCTTGGCTTTTTCTGACCACAATGTGGGCAAACGGCTGCACCTTTTGATACAACTCCGTTACAGGCGTAGCATTGTGCAAGCTTGTTATTTTTAGTTTCTGTCATTTAAGACTCTCCTGTTAAGAAATAACCACCAGGATCAGATCCTGGTGGCCGGAGAGTTGATAAGCCGCTTTAACACGACCGCGACGACCTTTAAGCCTAAGCTTTGGACATACGCCGCCGCCTCCCGGCCCTAAGGTCGAGAAGCGACGTAATGACGGATACGTCACCGGTTAAAGGAGGTTATCAAGCCCCGGACCGGCCCAAAAGCTAATCCACGACCACATTGCCATTTAGTAAGTCGTGTATCAACTCAATTCATAAGAAATAGTCATATATCAAGAATTTTTAAATATGTGAGATATGCTGCGATTAAAATGAAAATAATGCTTTACTAATATTTCAAACGTAGGAAATTTTATCAGACTTTATTTTGAAAAAGTTATAAAATCAAATATCACATGTAATATATTTTAAATTGGGATAGTGATGCATTTAATATTTTTTGATGAGGTAAAACCCCAGCCAGATTATCATCACTATCATATTGGTGGAATTTCGATTGCTGAGAATGATCTTTCTTTGATTGAGAAAGCTATTTCAGAAATAGCAATCGATGTATTCAATCATGATAGATTAACCGCTTCGACTGAATTTCATGCAGCTGATATTTATCATAGAAAAAAGTCGTTTAAAGAATTTACCGACTTTTCTGTAAGAATAGAAATTTTAATAAGATTTTTTCAGATTTTATCAAAGCCCGAAGTGAATTTAATAAATATTCAAGTGAATGTAGATAAGCTATATGCAAACCAGAGTGCTCCAGATATTGCATTCATGTTTTTGTGTGAAAGAGCAAATGCTTTAATGCGAAGTCAAAATTCAATTGGAATGCTTATCGGAGATCGTGAAAATGACTCAACTTCAGAACGTTTTTCAATAGATTTATCTCAGTATAGGGCTAATGGCACATTTTTTACCTATGGAGAAGAAATAAAAAATCTTTTTGAATCGGTTCATTTCACGCATTCCCATTTAAGCAGATTTTTACAATTGGCAGATATGTATGCATGGATACTACAATTTAGAAATCGGCATTTACAACTGAAAGATCCACGACATCAAGCATTACTAGATTTGATGAAAGAGAGAGAAATTAGTTTATTCCCATCTAAATATAAACAGTGGCCTAAATAAAGGTGCTAAACAGTATATTGTTTGATAAAGTAAACTGTGTAAAATATAATGTTGTTTTAGTAAAATATTACGATTTGTAATATTTTGATTCAATGTAAGAACCATAGCGTCCATTACATTTATAACCACTCTTGTTTTTGTGTGGACCTAGAAGTCCATTTGTTCTTTTGATTCTAACAAAACGTTTACCACAAACATTGCATTTATAAACAAATTTTAAAATACGTTGTGAAATTCCAAAAAGACTCGTACTTCTTTTTCGTTTTGGAGATGCAATAGGTCTGTTAGGATCAAACAAAAACCGGTTTTCTGGAAGTTCTCCAGCCTTAGAAAGTTCAATTTGAGCTCGCGGCTCAAACGGAGTGTCTGTAACTTCTATATGTGTTAAATCTTTGGCCATTAATTGGCGTATGCCAGGAGGATTGCTTCCGCCACTAACATTCCAAACATATAAGTATTCTTTTTGGCTACCATCTTTTTTCTCTAGATATTTTAATGAATAAGGTTCTACTACTCTGTCACTATCTTTGTATCGAATTTTCAGAAGAGTTTGCTTTCTGCCAGCTTCCATTATGGGCTGTCTTTGTTCTGGACTGAAATAAGAAAAATCCAAGAATCTATTATCAGGATAACCGTGAAATAATTCTTCTAAATCTGCTATGAATATAGAAACCGCTTCTTCAACTTGAAAAGTTATAGCTTTTGCACAAATAATAGCTTTTATCCATTGATTTCTAAAATAATCAAATTGGGTGGCAGCTAGAATTTTTTTCAACATAAAAGGATTTTTTTTAAAAATCGTCTTTTCAATTAATGTTCGCACGACTTCTGCTTTATTAAGACTTCCACCTAGAAGTTTAATAGAATAAGCATAGTCGAATAGATCTGGTGCGTGTTGTCGTTGCATCACACATTTAAGTTTTGTTGCAATAATTTCCTCTAATTTCATACAGCAAATGTTACATGAAACTTGATCAGCATCAGAATAAGGGTGTATTAACTTAACTTCTTGTAGAGGAAGAATAACTTTATCAAAACGTGTGATGTCCATAGAAACCTTTAAAGTGATATGGTCGCCTGCTCCATAGAAATCTTTAAAGTAAATTTTGATCTCATATACCTTAAGATCAGGAAGAGGCTCTTGGCCTTCGGCAAATTTTTCTTTAATTTTATTATCTGATGTAACAAAATTAACTTCAGATTTTTCTTTTATCCACATACATACTGCATTGATTTCTTCTAGTAATGTTTCTTGTGGAATATCATTTGGAATACCTAGATCAAGATCTGAAGAAAACCTTGTTTGTGCAAAATAGCCTTTTCTAAGGGCGTTCCCACCTTTTAGAAATAAAATATCTTTTAATTTACTATTCGTGAATAGACCAAACAAAACCCAGCCAAAAACATAGTCTCTTTCTACATTTGATGTATGAATTTCGAATTCTTTTGCTTTCTGATCTATTTCATTTTTTGAAATCATGTTTTGCCACTTAATGTCTAGTTTTTCTAATTTTAGCCTATAAATGACTGGACTTCTATCATAAACAGAGCGTGTATGTAACTTAAGGAGTACATACATGAGTGTTCAAAATGATAATTTAATTACTCTGAATTTGACTGAATTGCGTACTTTGTGGTCAGAATTATGGGGTAGAAAGCCGCATTCTGGTATTTATAGAAATTTATTGGAAAAGAGCATTCTTTTTAAGAAAAGCCAGCTACAGGGCAAAGGATTTAACCTTGGAGAGCAAGCTAAGCTAGATAATCTTATAAACCAATATAAGCGTGATCCTAATCTTCTAATTCAGAAAAGAAATGATTTAAGCGCTGGTACAAATCTGGTGAGAATTTGGCAGGGCAAGAAATACATTATCATCGTTAAGGAAAATGGATTTGAATACGATAGCAAGGTTTATTCGAGCCTTTCAAAAGTCGCATTTATTATCACCGGAACAAAATGGAATGGTTGGTTATTTTTTGGATTAAAAAATAAGTGGAGGGCCAAATGAAAGCGGCTATAAAACGATGTGCAATATATACACGTAAATCAAGTGAAGAAGGCTTGGAACAAGAATTCAACTCATTGCATGCCCAGCGAGAGTCATGTGAGGCATATATTATAAGTCAAAAATCCGAAGGGTGGACTACGGTTACAACTCTATATGACGATGGTGGGTTCTCTGGAGGAAACATAGAGCGACCTGCACTAAAACAATTGATCGAAGATATTAAGGCTAAGAGAATTGATATTGTTGTTGTTTACAAAATCGATCGATTGACCAGATCCCTGATGGATTTCTCAAAGCTGGTAGAAGTTTTTGATGGGCATGGTGTGACATTTGTCAGTGTAACCCAATCTTTTAATACTACTACATCAATGGGGCGCTTAACGCTAAATGTACTTTTATCATTTGCTCAATTTGAACGTGAAGTTACTGGTGAACGTATTAGAGATAAAATTGCAGCAAGTAAAGCGAAAGGCATGTGGATGGGTGGTACAGTTCCAATTGGTTATGATGTAGAAAACCGTCATCTTGTCGTAAACGAAAAGGAGGCAGAAGTTGTTAGGCTTATTTATAATAAATATCTTGAACTAGGCAGCGTATCATTGTTGAAAGAATACCTTGATAGAAATAATATAAAGAGCAAAATTACCGGGAAAAGCGACAAACGAAAAGGTGGTCGGTCTATAAGCAGGGGCAATCTTTATGTTACGCTGACTAGCCCCCTGTATGTGGGTAAAATCAAACATAAGGAAATGGTTTATGTAGGGCAACATGAAGGTATTGTTGATCCTGATATTTGGGAAGCAGTGCAACTGCGTTTACAAGACCAGTCTGTTAAATCTAGAAAATCCAATTACACGAGAACTGATAAGCTTCTTAGCCGTAAGCTGTTTGATTGTGACGGGAGCATTTATACGCCAAGCGCATCGACAATGAGAGGGAATAAGCAGTATCGTTACTATATTAGGCAAAACCTTACGCAGCCGCGTAATCATCCTAATAATGTTATTGCTAGAATACCAGCAGAACAAATAGAAAAAATTATTAGTGATGCTCTCAAAGCTTGGTTGATAAATTCTGAGAAAATGAGCCAAGTCTTAAACATTGATGATCAAGCGCTTTTAAGTTTTTTGAAGGAAACTTTTGATAGCACATGGATCAATGAGATCATAAAACACGTCGTGACAAAGGTAGTAATTAACTTAGGAACGCTTGAAGTGCATTTATCAAAACCCAAGCTAAATTCATTATTATTTAAAAAACTGAATATAAGTTTGCCCGATTCTGAAGATGAAATTCATATTGAGAAGTTGCCATTTACTACTCGGCGCGGAGATCGGGTGACGATTGTTGCCGGATCGTTTCCAGAGAAACAAAGTCCATTTGCCAAAGACCCAATCAAATTAAAAAATTGGATACGAAGCATCGTATGGCGCGAAGAGTTCTTTGACGGAATGAAGATCGAAGATATCGCCAAAAGAGAGAATTTCACCCCTCGCTACATAGGTCGCCAAATTGAGGCCAGCCTGGGCCTGTAATGTTCTCTGTTATATTGAAACAATTTCCCTGTTAATTTTTATTATTTGCCCCACAAAGCTTAGTGCTATTACGACCAATCTTTTGATTTGCTATGCATTTTTATAGCCTACAACCGAACTGAGCATTTCCCGTTCTGAGAAAAAAATGAAATTCCCTGTTATTTTCCCTGTTAGCAGGGAATTCTCCAAGGTCCGGCCGCAAAAAAGCCCGCAAATTGCGGGCGTAAATGGCGAATTCTCTAAATTGTAACAAAATCAAAGACCAAATGGCGGAGAGGAAGAGATTCGAACTCTCGGTACGGTTTCCCGTACACACACTTTCCAGGCGTGCGCCTTCAACCGCTCGGCCACCTCTCCGCACTGGACAGGGCTTTGTATAACTGATTTTTGTCCGGGGTTAAAGCGGTAATTAAGGCTTTTTGTTAATATGATAAATAAATTATGCCGGCTTTTGTTATTTTACAAAAATATCCTAACGACTTTAAAAATAAAATGTTTATAGTCATCAAACGGCACCCTCATGCCGAACCACTTCAATTCAGAAAAGGAATATCATCATGAAAACATTTTTGTCCGTTTTAGCAACGACAACCGCCATCGCTTTGGCTTCCACCGCCGCTTTTGCCACTGACGGCCCGAAAAGCAGCACCGAATACAAAGCCAAAGACAATGGCGGTTACGAAGTTAAAGCCGAATCCAAAGTCACTACCCCTGCCGGTACCGACAAAAAAGGCATGAACAAGGTTGATGTCGATGTCAGCGACGAAGGTAAAGTATCGAAAGATGCTAAAACCGAAAATTCTTCCGATCCAAAAGGTCTGATGAATGCGAAAAGCAACACGCAAAAATCCATGTACAAAGAAAAAGCCGATGGCGGTTACAAAGCCGAAGCCATGCAAGAGCACAAAGATGCCGACGGCACCAATATGTCGACCAAAGTGGAAACCGAAGTCAATGTCAAAGACAACGGCGCTGTTGACAAGGTTGTTGAAACCACAAAAACCACAGATCCAAAAGGTCTGATGAACAAGAAAACCATGACCACCAAAACCGTTAACGGCAAAGTCGTTAAGTAGTTTTCGTTAGTTCTTGCTTTTAGGCCCGCTTTTTAAGCGGGCCTATTTTTATGAGGCTAATATGATGGCAATGGGGAAATGCCGGAAAAGCTTTGCCGGATCAATTATATCTATTGCCGAAAAATGTTGTCCATCAATCAGGTTGATATAAGATCTGTTCGGTTGTGATGGCCAATGAATTTTGGTATCGCCCCAGGCTACATTAGAAAGATCAGGCGTTGCCGTTTCTCTCAGCAATTCATATGGATAACGCGGCACCACAACGGACAGCGCTGCGCCATCGATGGTAAAAGCAATCAAATGATCAGCCAGTTCACCGGATACCTTGACTGCGGTTAGAACAAGATTGTCGCAAGGCAGTAAATGAGCACGACGGATTTCCAGCAGTCTTTGCGTCAGCCATAATTTGACTCCCCCATCCCGCCATTGCGATAACAGATCTGGTAACAATGCTGTTTGACCCTGCTGTGCGGCAGCGGTGATATTTTTTAAGGTCTGGCGATGACCGGCAAAATCAACAGGGCGGCGGTTATCGGGATCCACCAGGCTGAAATCCCAGCTTTCATTAGCCTGGTAAATATCCGGCACGCCCGGTGCCAGGATTTTCAATGTGATCGCCGTCAATGAATTAACCGCACCGCTTAACATTACCGGCTCAACAAATTTCTTTGTTAAATCGACAAAGACGGGATCGTTTAATACCGCTTCGGTGTAAGCTTTTATTTTTGCTTCATAAGCCGGATCGGGTTTATTGTGGCTGGTCTTCACCTTGGCCTCAAACATGGCCTTCTCCATATAGTGCCACAAGCGCAACTTAAACGCCTCGTCAATGACATGGTTTAAAGGCCAGGCACAAATCACCGCCTCACAAAGAAAATACACCGTATCAGCCGCAACTTTTTCGGCGCCCGCAAGCGGCAAGTCCAGCACAGTTCGATAATAAGCCAGCCATTGCCCGGGCATATCCGCCAAAGCATATAACCGGTGCCGCGCATCTTCAGAACGCTTAGTGTCATGCGTTGAAGTGGCATTTAGACTGACCGGATATTTTTCGTTGCGGTCATTTAGAAAACCTATAAAACTGTCCTTGGTTTCAGCTTCGCTGTCCGGTTCACAACCCACTTCATTACACGCCGTTAATGGCGTGTAGCGATAATGCGCGGTGTCTTCCAAACCTTTGGCCATGACGGGACCGGATAATTGCTGCCATTCGCGAAGGGCCTGTTTTTGTTGTGGTGTTTTCGGTTGCAATAAGGTCGGTAAAAATTTCGTTTCTAGCGCTGTAAAATCGGCAGAGTGCTGACGGGCTTTTTTACAGGCTTGCTGCAACCATTGGCTATCTTGTGCCGTCATGGCGCCATCCTGATAATAGGTGCGGTAGACCGGTAAAGCGACGGTCAGCGCCGCCCAGAATTTTTTGGCTTCGTCATGTTCCGATTGATCGGTTGTGAATAACGTAACTAAGCGTTCCAGCTCGCAATCAAAAAGTTTTTGCAGGATAAATTCTTTTGCTTCTGTCACGCATTGATCGAAATTGTGCCATTGCGGCTGAACTTGTTTGACCCAATAGTCTTTGATAGCGGCATAACCGGATGGCTTGATCAAAAAACGGTTCAGGTGATTGATAAATTCATAACCGCTGGTGCCTTCGACCGGCCAGTCTTCGACGATCTTTTCATTGCCGACTAGAATTTTTTCGATCCAGATATGATCGACTGTTTTTGACAACCGCTCCAAATAGGTTTTGGGGTCTAGCAACCCGTCGATATGATCGACCCGGACGCCGTCAATCGAGGGTAATTCGTTCAGCAGTTCAAACAATTTTTTATGGGTTAGATCGTAAACGTTTCGATCTTCGACTTTCAAGCCGATCAAGCCGCAGACATCAAAAAAACGCCGATAGGAAAACGATGTTGCCTCGCGCCAATTATCCAGGGCGTAATGTTGTTCGTCCAGTATCGCAAGAATATCATTGGCCGGAATTTGGTTTTCAGGGATGCCTTGCTCGAAATAATTTTTTTGCACATGTTCGACTGATTCAGGCTTTAGGGGGAAAAAACTGTCACCATAAAGCAAGGCCGGTTTGTCATCATGAAACCCTATCGATAATTTTTTTTGATCGACCAATTCTCTGGCCGAAGCATCTAGAACCGGCAAGGAAATTTTTGCCTCTTCATCCAGGCGCATATCGAAAAAGCGCCAGAATTCGGATTGCCGGCCTTTGGACAAAACGTCCAGCCAGTATTTATTCTCGACACAGGCCGCCATATGATTGGGAACAATATCCAGCAATAAATGCATCGGCGGATCCAAAGTGCAGATATAACGGTCCAGCGCTTTTAAAGCTTCTTCGCCGCCGCGCTCTTCACTGACGGTTTCCATGTCGGTGCCGTCATAGCCGTGATTGCTGCCGGAAGATGATGTCAGCAACGGCGACAAATACAGATGCGATATGCCTAAGTCATGCAGGTAATCCACAAAAGGCAGGAGATCGTGCAAAGTGAAATCCTTGGAAAGCTGCAAACGATAAGTGGCGTTCATGCGGGTTTTAAGGCTCATTGTTTCTCCACACCTGCGCAGAAAACGGCGTAATGGCATCACCGGTTACAGTAGAAAATATCTTCGAATAATTCCGGCCGGGATCAAAGGCGGTTATTTTGTCATTAAAGCACAATAGAACCAGCAACGAACCGTAATCCAATATGATATGCTTTAATGCTGTTTCTTCCCGCACCTCCGGGGTGTCAAGCGTGCGGATTTCCTTTGATAAAGCGATCAGTTGCTGGTAACAAGCCACCATTGCAGTATCCCGGTTTTTTTGATCCAAGACCGATTGGTCAAAGGCTTTAATATCGCCAGGCGCCAGTGCTTCTTCGTTCCAGCCGAAATCCTTCCATTCTTCCTGGCGGCCTTTTTGCAGATTTTTCAGCAATTCTTCGCCTTTATGACTGACGAAATAATTGAAGGGCTGCGCGCACCCCCATTCCTCTCCCATAAACAGCAGTGGGGTAAAAGGCGACAGCAAGACGCAGGCGGCGGCCAGCCTGGCTTTTTCCGGACCGACCAGGCTGATCAGCCTCTCGCCTTTCAGGCGATTACCGGTCTGGTCGTGGTTCTGGCTGGCGACGATCAAACGTTTTTTATCGACCGTTTCGTACGAATTGCCGTGACGGCGCTTTCGATAAGGTGAGTATTCGCCTTCAAATGCCACGCCGCGCCGGTAAATTTTCGCCAATTGTTCCAAACCGCCATAATCGGCGTAATAACCGGCTTTTTCTCCGGTCAGGGTGACATGCAGCGCATGATGAAAATCATCTGCCCAGTGACCGTCCATGCCGAAACCGTTTTGTTCAACCGGCATCACCATTTTAGGATCGTTCTTATCGGTTTCGCTGATCAGGATCAACGGCATGTTGCGCGATTTTTCCGCTGCTTTTTTAAGATGATGCAGTTCCTGCAAGAATGGCAGCGGCGAGGTATCGAAAATCATCTGCACGGCATCAAGACGTAAGCCGTCAAAATGATATTCGGTCAGCCATTGCCAGGCCGATTGCAGGAAATAATGCCTGACATGATCGCTGTACGCGCCATCGAAATTCAACGCCTCACCCCAGGGCAATTTATACGCTTCTGCCGTGTAAGGGCCGCATTCAAACAACACATTGCCCTCGGGGCCGAAGTGATTATACACCACATCCAAGATGATCGCCAAACCCTGCGCATGACAGGCATCGACAAGTTCTTTTAATTTTTGCGGCCCGCCATAGGCATGCTGGACGGCATGCAGAAAGACGCCGTCATAACCCCAGTTGCGCCCGCCTGAAAACTGGGCGACGGGCATCAGTTCAATTGTTGTGATGCCAAGCGCCTTCAGGCGCGGCAGGTCCTTGATGATGCCGGCAAAATCATGGGTATCCGAATAGGTGCCGGCATGAAGTTCATAAATCACCCATTGGTCGAATGGCACACCCTGCCATTGCTGATCGGTCCAGAGGAAATCTTCAGCAACCACCGCTGACGGTCCGTCGGTATCAAGAGGTTGTTCGCGCGAGGCCGGATCGGCAATCCGTTTTTCACCGTCCAGATGAAACCAGTATTGCTGACCCGGCGTGATGGATGGAAAGAAACCGCTGAAAGTATCGCCTTTTCTTTCCAAAGGCATGGCTGCTTGCCCCAGCCATTCGATAGCGACCTGCTTTGCTTTTGGCGCCCATAGATTGATATAAACACCCTTGTCCGGCACATAAGTGGCGCCAACACGTTGTTCAGGGTCTGTAAAAATTGTTTTATAATCTTGTGGCATGACATCACCAGTGTACTTTTGAGTCTTTGTAGCTATTTCTCCATAAAGATCACATAGGAAGATAACCAGATGGTGGATTATTTTAAGAATATCGCTTTGCTTGACCCGGATTTGCCAAAAGCCATTTTGGGGGAAAGTCCGCTCTGGAATCCAAAGGAAAATGCTTTCTATTGGGTCGATATCAAAGGCCGGCTGATTCATCGTTATGAATTATTACACCGGCAACGGCAAAGCATGGTTTTACCGTGCGAGATTGGCTTTATCGCTCTTACCGCAGCGCAGGATTTTATCGCCGGGCTGACCGATGGTTTATACCGGGTGAATTTTGTTGCAAAAACCTGGATAAAACTGACGGATGTTCCCGCCGCAAAGCCGTTCGGCCGTTTCAATGACGGCGGCTGTGACCGGCAGGGGCGGCTTTATGCCGGCACCATGAAAGCGGAAGATGATCCAGCCAGTACCGGTGCGTTATACCGTTATGACGGCACGGTGATCAGTCTTGTTGCCGGTGACATTCCAATTTCCAATGGCGTGGCATGGGACCAGGCCGGCACCATTTTATATTATGCCGACACCGAACGCCATGTAATTTGGCAGTATGATTACGATCCGATGACCGGCATTGCCGCCAATCGCCGCGTGTTTAAACAATTTACGGACGATATCTTGCCGGATGGTTTGACGGTCGATAGCCGGGATCATGTTTTTGTAGCGTTTTATTCTTCAGGGAAGATTCAATCTTTTACGCCGCAAACCGAACTGGCAAGTGAAATTATCTTGCCTGTTAAAGATGTCACCAGCTGCGTATTCGGTGGTTTGGAGATGAAGACATTATTTATCACCACCGCTGCTGAAAATGAAATGCAGGAAGCGCCTGAAAAGCGAATTTATTGCGGGCAGGTTCTGACAGTTGAGCTGGACGTTCCCGGCGTCGTCGAAACGCCTTTCCAGTCAGCCGGTTAACGTCTGATAAAGCGCGGCATATTGCTGGGCAGCGGCGGTCCAGTTGAAATTCTGCAGCATGGCGGTCTTGCGCATTTTTTGCCATTGGCGCGGCGCATTTTGATAGAGATCTAAAGCCTCGTTCAGGACCTGGCGCAAAGCTTCGGTGGTCGGTTCGTCAAAGATAAAACCTGTTTCGGTCGTCACGCTGTCGGCAAGGCCACCGGTGCGGCGCACGATCGGCAACGTGCCATAGCGCAAGGCAAACATCTGCACCAAGCCGCAAGGCTCGAAATAAGATGGCACGATCATGGCATCGGCGCCAGCCTGAATCCGATGTGCCAATTCCTCGTCATAGCCTTTATGAAAGACAACGCGGTCTGGATAGCGTGAAACCAACTCTTCACATTGCTGTTCTAAATTTTTATCGCCAGTACCCAGCACATAAAGGGAGGCGCCTTTGTCCAACAGATCAGGTATGGCTTTCAGCAGGATATCAACGCCTTTTTGCGGCGTCAAACGGCCGATAAAAGCGAACAGCATTTTCTTGTCCTGACCCTGCAGGCCGGCTTCTTTTAGCAAAGCCTGCTTATTTTTAGCTTTGTTTGCTGTGGCGCTGGCGGAATAAGGATATTTGATCGCGGCATCTTTGGTCGGATTCCAGATCACATCGTCGATACCGTTCAGGATACCGGTGGTATGATCCTGACGGGCTTGCAACAATCCTTGCAAGCCGTAACCCAATCCTTCAGAGCAGATTTCTTTGGCGTAAGTCGGGCTGACGGTGGTCAGATGATCGGCATAATAAAGCCCGGCCTTTAGGAAACCCAATTGATGATAATATTCGAAACCGTCAACGGCAAACTCTTCCCAGGGCAGTCCCAGTTCACCAACCGCATGGGCGGGAAACAAGCCCTGATAACCCAGATTGTGAATGGTAATGACATTGGCGGATTTTGGCACGATTTGATCAAATCTTTGATAAGCCGGGATCAGGCCGCATTGCCAGTCATTGCCGTGGATGATATCCGGCTGCCAGCTTTTATCGTATTGTGCCAGATGTGCGGCTACATAACAAAAAGCACCAAAGCGGATATGGTTGTCCGGCCAGTCACCACCGTCATAGCCCAGATAAGGATGCGAACGCTCGAACAAAGACGGCGCATCCAGTACATAGACTTGCAATCCGTCCGGCAAGGTGCCGGAAATCAGCAATACATCCTGATGACCGAAGAGTTCCGGAAAAGAATGCAACAATTTTTTCTTGGCCAGATTCTTTTTTATTTCCGGATAACCCGGCAAAAAATAACGGATATCCACCCCGGCTTTTTTCAAAGCGGGTGGCAGACCGGCAGCAACATCGCCCAGGCCACCTGTTTTAACAAAAGGGAAAAGTTCACTGGTGGCAAATAAAACGCGCATGACGGCTTTCGTAAGGTTATTTCAAAGCACGCAGTCTGGCCGCTGTTACCAAGGTGATGCCGGTATCTGTTCTTTGAAAACGGCTAGCATCGGCTTCGGCATCCTGACCGATGACCAACCCGTCTGGGATGTGACAATCGCCCGCAACGATGACTTTATTCAATAAGACGTTTTTACCAAGTGTGACGCCAGGCAGCAAGACAGATTCGCTGATTTTGGTTTGCGGCCCGATTTTAACGTTGTTAAACACCAAAGATTTAGAAATTTTGGCATCCCCCACCACGCTGTCGGGAGCGATGATGCTGTCAGTAATGTCTTTATTTTTGTTGGCAGCCTTGTTCGGCCCTTGCTGGTTATGACGGCGGATCGGCCATTTTTCATCATCCATGTCAAAGATGCTGTTTTTATCCGTCATATCCATATGCGCGGCCCAGTATTGGTCGATAGTGCCGACATCGCGCCAGTAAGCTTCGGAACCGTCAACCGAACGAACGCAGCTATTGGAAAACAAATGCGCCATGACTTTGGCGTTTTTGACCAGGTGTGGAATAACATTGGTGCCAAAATCATGTTCCGACGCTTGATCTTTGGCGTCTTCTTTCAAAGTGTCGATCAATAATTTTTTATTGAAAATATAAATCCCCATGCTGGCCAGCGCCATCTCTGGCTTGCTTGGCATACCTGGCGGATCGGCGGGTTTTTCCAGAAAATCGATAATGCGGTTTTTGTCGTTGATGTGCATGACACCAAACCCAGTGGCTTCCATGCGCGGCACTTCGATGCAGGGGATGGTGACATCGGCCTTGGTGCTGATATGCTCATCCAGCATCGCGGCATAATCCATTTTATAGACATGGTCGCCGGCCAAAATCAGCACATAGTCGCCCTCATGTTTTTCCAGCGCTTCGATATTTTTATAAACGGCATCAGCGGTGCCTTCATAGGTTTTATTGGGGGTAGCCGGCAGCACGTCAAGGAATTCGTCTTCGCTTTTTAACACCGGTTGCCAGGCTTGCGCCAGATAAGACCCTAACCCTTCGGCTTGATATTGCGTCAACATCATAATGCGGCGAAAACCGGAATTATAACAATTAGACAAAGCAAAATCGATAATGCGGAAACCGCCGCCGAATGGCACCGCGGGCTTGGCCTGATTTTCCGTCAGATTCATCAAACGGCTGCCGCGCCCGCCGGCCAGGATAATCGTGATAATATTTTGCGCGATAGCGTTTCTTAATTGCGCCATTTTAAATTCCTGGACTAAATTGATTTTAGTCAGGGATCATATCTTGGAGGATCGTAAATTTTGTATATTGAAGCAACTGCGTTGCAATCAAGAACGGATCAAGCAGTCATTTTTAAAAATACGGCACCTAGAGCCGGCAAAGTCAGATTCACAGAAAACGCCCTGCCATGTGCGCCCTGTTGGTCTGCAGTGACTTGAGCATTTTCATGGCCGTTACCGCCGTAAATCCTTGCATCGCTGTTAAAAATTTCCTGCCAGGCACCGCCGCTCGGGACGCCTATGCGGTAATTGAAATGCGGCATCGGCGTCAGATTGAAAACGCACAGCACAGTTTCCCCGGTCTGGGGATTTTTACGCAAAAAGCTGAGGATGCTTTTCTGGTAATCGGAGGCATCGATCCATTCAAAACCGCTGGCGTCGCAATCAATGTGCAAAGCCGATTCGGTCGCATATAAATGATTCAGATCTTTAACCAGGGTTTGCACCTGCTGGTGGCGGTCATAGCCGGCGATATGCCAGTCCAGGCTGGTATTGTGATTCCATTCAGACCATTGCGCGAATTCATTACCCATGAACATCAATTTTTTGCCCGGCAACGCATACATATAGCTAAACAGACAACGCATATTACCGAATTTCTGCCAATCATCTCCTGCCATCTTATTGATTAAGGAACCTTTGCCATGCACGACTTCGTCATGGGACAAAGACAGCATGAAATTTTCGGTAAATGAATAAAGCGCGCGGAAGGTGATCTGGCCCTGGTGATGGGCGCGGTAAATGGAATCGCGCTGGAAATATTTTAGCGTATCATGCATCCAGCCCATATCCCATTTCAGGCCGAAACCAAGGCCGCCCTGATAAACCGGGCGCGAAACGCCGCCCCAAGCCGTCGATTCCTCGGCGATCATCTGGATATCAGGGAATTTTTTATAAACCGCCTGATTCAATTCTTTCAGGAAACGAATGGCGCCTTTGTTTTCGCGGCCGCCTTCGTTATTGGGAATCCATTCTCCCTCCTTACGCGAGTAATCCAGATACAGCATTGACGCCACCGCATCGACGCGCAAGGCATCAACATGGTATTTTTCCAGCCAGAACATGGCGTTGCTGATCAGGAAACTGCGCACTTCGTTGCGGTCATAATTGAAAATATAACTGCCCCAGTCAGGATGATACCCCTGGCGCGCATCGCCATGTTCATAAAGCGCGGTGCCGTCGAATTTGACCAGCGCATGGCCATCCACCGCAAAATGCGATGGCACCCAGTCCAGGATAACGCCGATACCCGCCTGGTGGAAGGCATCGATCAGATGCATTAGATCCTGGGGATCGCCATAACGGCTGGTCGGGGCATAATAGCCGGTCAGCTGATAGCCCCAGGAACCGCCATAGGGATGTTCCATCACCGGCAGGAATTCGACATGGGTAAAGCCCATATACTTGACGTAGGATACCAGCTCGTCGGCTAGTTCCTGATAGTTTAGCGAACGGCAATCGCCTTCGCATTTCTGACGCCAGGACCCAAGATGCACTTCATACACCGACATTGGCGCATCAAGCTTTTGTTTTGTCCCGCGCGTTTGCATCCAGTCCTGATCCTGCCAGTCATAGTCAAGGTCCCAAATCACGGAACCGGTCTTGGGCGGCGTTTCGGTGCGAAAAGCAAACGGATCTGCTTTTTCGAATTGGGCGTCATTGACATGGGAATGGATGTGGTATTTGTACACATCACCTTTATGCGCTTCCGCCACCGTGCCCGACCAGATGCCGGATTCGCCATTCGGAGATAACGGGTTTTTGGTTTTATCCCAGCCATTGAAATCGCCAATTACCGATACGGCTTTGGCATTGGGCGCCCAGACGGCAAAATGCGCGCCGCCTTTTTCCACTAGATGCGCGCCCATGCGGTCAAACAGGCGTGAGGCGCTGCCTTCGTTGAAATAATGTAAATCGTCTTTGGCTAAAAAGGTCATGATCTGTCTTTGAAAAAAGGCAAAATGTGCTGGTGGAAAAATTCGATAAATTGTGGCTGGTTGCGCCCGGCATTGTGCAGATAAATCTCGTCAAATCCAAGCGACGCATATTTTTCCACATAAGCAATGATCTCCGTGGCATCGGCAGAGACAAAGATTTTCTCATCCATTTGTTCCGGTCTGACCTGCTGGCAGGCAGCATCGAATTTTTCCGGTGTGGTGACGTCATCGCGGTCAACGTCAATGGCGATATGCCGCCATTGATCATGGGCGTTAGCCCTGGCCTGGTCCTTTGTCTCGGCCCAACTGAGCTGCATTTGCAAGATGATAGGCTTGCCCGCGCCGCCATTTCTGCAGAAACCATCCAGGCGTTTTTGCAATTCCGGCACCGGCTGGACCACGGTAATCAACCCGTCCGCCCATTCCCCGGCCCAACTTGCCGTTTCAACACTCAAAGCGGCGGCATAAATCGCCGGCGGCGTTCCCGGCAGAGACCAGAGTTTGGCTTGATGGGTTTTGAGCGGGCCTGCCGCTTTATCAACGGTTTCACCGCGCCACAAGGCGCGCATGATGTCGACGGCCTCGCGCAGGCGTTCGTTGCGTTCGGCTTTACTTGGCCATTTTTGACCGACGACATGTTCGTTCATGGCTTCACCGCTGCCGGCGGCAATCCAGGGCAAACGTTTGGGCGACATCTGCGCCAAAGTGGCAAAAGCATGTGCCGCCACGACCGGATGATAACGCCAGCCGCCGGGAATGGCCAAAGCGCCAAAATTGACATGCTGCGTGGCCTGCATCGCCGCGCCCAGCCAGGCCCAGGTAAAGCCGGAATTGCCCTGACGCACGCTCCAAGGCGCAATATGCTCGGAAGACATCACGCCGTTAAATCCAGCCGCCTCCGCCAGTTGCGCATAGTGCAGCAATTCGCGCGGCGAGAATTGTTCATGGGACGCATGATAGCCAAGGCGCATCTATTCTTCTTCCTCCTGCTCGGAAAGCAGGAACAGCAACACGGAACGGCCGGTGACCTGGTAAGATTCACCAGAGGTAAAGAATTTGTCTTCGACCTCTTGTTCCTGATTGGTGTCCAGCAAAATCTGCCAGCGCGACCCGGTCGGGTACTCCGGCAGGGTGAAATTCACCAGATCATGGTGGCTGTTCATTACCAATAGCAGTGTAGCTTCTTTGCCCGGCTGGGGAATGCCGGTGGTTTGGGCGCGGCCATCCATAATCATGCCGAAACAATGCATGGATTCATCTTCCCAGTTTTTATCCTGCATGCTTTCGCCGCTGGCATTGACCCACATCACATCGGTAATGCCCAGTTCTTCGACATAGGTCGCACTCAGGAAACGGTTATGATGCAAAATGGGATATTTATGACGCAGGCGCGTCAACTGGCGCACGAAATCGGTCAGCGGATGGTCTTTGGCCTGTTCCCAATTCAGCCAGCTGATCTCGTTATCCTGGCAATAAGCGTTGTTATTGCCGTTTTGCGTGCGGGCGAACTCGTCGCCGGCTTGCAGCATCGGCGTGCCCTGCGATAACAGTAATGTCGCCAGAAGATTCTTCATCTGACGCAGACGCAAATGATTGATCTCTTCGTTGTCGGTCGGCCCCTCTTCTCCACAATTCCAGGAATAATTATTGGACGAACCGTCCTTGTTATCCTCACCATTAGCGTCGTTATGTTTCTCGTTATAGGATACCAGGTCATTCAAGGTAAATCCGTCATGCGCGGTAATGAAATTCACCGATGACGACGGCTTGCGCCCGGCGCGGTTATAAACCTCAGGCGAAGCACATAAACGTGAGGCCAGATCGGCGGCATTGGCTTCGCCGCGCCAGAAATCGCGCGCGGTGTCGCGGAACTTGTCATTCCACTCTGCCCAGCCTGGCGGGAAGCCGCCGACCTGATAGCCGCCGGGACCGCAATCCCAGGGTTCGGCAATCAGTTTGACCTGGCTTAAAACGGGATCCTGGCCACAGACTTTGAGGAAGCCGCTTTGCTCGTCAAAGCCATGGGGCTCACGCGCCAGAATGGTGCCCAGATCGAAACGGAAACCGTCGATACGCGCTTCGGTGACCCAGTAACGCAAAGAATCCGCTACCATCTGCAACACGCGCGGGTGCGACAGGTTCAGCGTGTTGCCGGTGCCGGTATCATTGATGTAAAAACGCTTGTCTTCAGCCAGCCGGTAATAAGAAGCGTTATCGATGCCTTTGAAAGACAAAGTCGGGCCCATCTCGTTGCCTTCGGCGGTGTGGTTATAGACCACATCCATAACAACTTCGAGGCCGGCATCATGGAAACGCGCTACCATTTCCTTGAACTCGCGCAGGGAGTTTTGCGGTTCGGCAGCATAAAGCGGTTGCGGCGCGAAAAAACCGATCGAGTTATAGCCCCAGTAATTGCGCAGGTTTTTCTTGAGCAGGTAATCGTCCTGCAAAAACGTATGGATTGGCAGCAGATTGACCGAGGTGACGCCCAAAGATTTGATGTAATCGACGACGGGCTTGCTGGCCATACCGGCATAGGTGCCACGCAATTCTTCAGGAACCTCGGGGTGTAATTTGGTAAAGCCTTTGACATGGGCTTCGTATAAAATGGTGTTGCTGCGCGGCACCAAACGGCGCACGCGTTCCTGTTTCCAGTCGAAATTCGGATCGACGACGACGCATTTCGGCACATAGGGCGCTGAATCCTGTTCATCGAAACTCAGATCGTCGCTTTTGCCATCCTGCTTATACCCATAGCAAGCCGGGTGCCATTTGATTTCGCCGATATGGGCGCGGGCATAAGGGTCCAGCAATAATTTGTTGTGATTGAAACGATGCCCTTCGCCGGGTTCGTAAGGGCCATAGACGCGATAACCATAGACATTACCGGGACCGACATCTTCGACATAGCCGTGCCAGGCTTCGATGGTATATTCCGGCAGCGGAATGCGTTTGATTTCCTTGGTGCCGGTTTTATCGAACAGGCATAATTCCACTTTGGTGGCATTGGCCGAGAACAAAGAAAAATTGGTCCCCTTGCCATCCCAGGTGGCGCCGCGCGGATAAGGTGAGCCTTCTTTAAGTCTGTAATCTTTCATCATTCTCACTGCAAATAGCTTTAAATTAAGCGCAGACCATTCCGCATCCGGCATAAATTTTCGATATGGCACTGCTAAGCCCTTGTGCCTTTTTACTTTCTAAGGAAAGATTAGGGCAGTCATATAACATTAGGTATACCGCATGGACGAAGAGATCATCACCAAAGACAGCAACGGCACCCGGCTCAATACCGGCGATGCCATTCAGGCTATCAAAGACCTGAAAGTCAAAGGCACGTCATTTGTGCTCAAGCGCGGCACGGTGATCAAGAATATTCGCGTCACCGAAGATGCCGCTTTGGTCGAGGGTAATTCCGACAAGTTGAAAAACCTGCTGCTGGAAGTGCAGTATTTCAAAAAGGTTTAATTATCTTTCGCGCTTATCTTTCTCGGAGAGCATCCTGGCGCGCTTTCATGATCGGCTTGAGCAGGTAATCCAGCACCGATTTCTTGCCGGTTAGAATCTGCACATTGGCGGTCATCCCCGGAATGATCGGCAAGGCCTTGCCCCGGTGCATCATCACGGTTTCTTTGGTGCGGATGGTGACGCGGTAAAAGCTTTCGCCTTTTTCGTTCTGGATGGTGTCAGCGCTGATGCCTTCGACAATGCCGTTCAGGCCGCCAAAGACGGACGAATCATAAGCGGTGATCTTGACATTGGCTTCCTGGCCGGGGCGGATAAAAGCGATATCCTTGGGGGGGACTTTGGCTTCGATCAATAAATTATCGCCGGCCGGGACAATCTCCATGATGTCTTCACCCGGTTTGATGACGCCGCCGACCGTGTTGATTTTCAACTGCTTGACAGTGCCGCGCACCGGTGATTTCAATTGGGTTTTAGCGACTTTTTGCGCCCCTGCTGTTACAACTTGCGTCAGGGAATCCATTTCTGCTTGAGCAGCGCCCAGTTCCTGCTGGGCTTCGGCGCGCATTTTAGCTTTCGATTCATTAATGCGCTGTTGCGCTTCTGTGGCGCTGGACCGCGCGCGCGGTACGGCGGTGCCGATGGTGTTGATCTCGCCGCGCAAGTCGGTGACCTCGCCTTCAATGCGCAGCAATTCGACTTTGGACATGGCGCCCTGTTCCACCAAAGGCCGGCGCATATTAAGTTCCTGCTCTTTCAACTCCAGGTTACTGCGCAACTGCGACAAACGGGCGCCCATTTCGCGCACTTCCTGGCTGCGCTGCGCGACCTGGCTTTCCAGCACTGATACTTCGGCTGTTTGCTGGCTGCGGCGCAGGTTGTATTGATTGATCTGCTCGGTGATGACCTGCGGCGCGTTGGTTTTCAATTCATCCGGGAATTTCAATTCGGTGCCGTTAATCTCGGCATTCAGGCGCGCGACCATGCCTTGCAGATAGTTATACCGCGCCTGACGTTCTTTTAGATTGGTTTCCGCCGTCGTGGTATCGATTTTAAGCAAGACCTGACCTTTATCGACGGTATCGCCTTCTTTGACCAGAATGCCTTCGACAATGCCGCCATCAAGGCTCTGGATCAACTGCACCTTGCTGGAGGGAATGACTTGCGCATCGGCCTTGGTGACTTCGTCCAAAACGGCATAAGCCGCCCAGACGATAAAGATCAGAATGCAGAATGTCGTCATCAAGGACAGGATATAAGAAAACTTGGCGCCGGAATTGCGGATCGCCGCTTCGACATCGGGCATATAATGCATGTCTTCATGCGTGCCCATGCCATGGCCCGGATCGACCCAGTCACGGAAACTGTGTTTGATTTTTTTCAACAGCGGCTTGTTATTTTTTTTGCCTTGTTGTTTCTTTGCTGGCGTTTTCATCTTGGTCATTATCCTTTTTTCACTTCGCCCTGGGCCATGGCCTGCAGCACCTGGTCTTTGGGACCGTCGGCGACAATCTTGCCGTTATCCAAGACAATAATGCGGTCCACCACCTGCAGCATCGAGCCGCGATGGGTAACGCACATAAATGTTTTCAAGCCGCGATAACCGGCGATGCGCTGCTGGAAGCGCGCCTCCGAGCCCTGGTCCATATTACTGGTCGGTTCATCCAGCATCAGGATTGCAGGATTGCCGACCAGAGCGCGGGCGATGGCCACCGATTGCCGCTGGCCGCCGGATAAGGCGCCGCCGCGTTCGCCGACCTGGGCGTCAAGCCCATGGGCATGGCCGCGTACGAAATCCATGACGCCGGAGAAATGCGCGGCCACCTGGATGGCGCTGTCATCGACATGCGGCGCCCCAAAGGAAATATTGTCGCGGATCGACCCGAAGAACAGATAATTATCCTGACCGACATAGCCAATATGGCGGCGAATATCGGCGGGATCGATCTGGCCGATATCGATGCCGTCCAATAAAATCGAGCCTTCGGTTGGCTCATAGAGTTTCATGATCATGCGGCCGATGGTGGTTTTCCCTGAACCGATACGTCCCAACAGCGCGACGCGTTCACCCGGACGGATCGTGAAAGACACATTGTCCAGCGCTTTTTCGGTTTGTCCCGGATAGCTGAACGACACGTTCTGGAATTCAATTTGGCCCTGCAATTCCGGTGTATGGTGGAATGCTTTACCGCGAGGCCGTTCGGTCGGGGAATCCATGATATTATTCAAGGCTTCCAAAGCGGCGCGCGATTGCTGGTATTTCATGAGCAAACCCGAAACGGTGCCTAAAGGTCCCAAAGCGCGTCCCGACAGCAAAGTCATCCCGACCAAAGCTCCCATGGTCATTTCTTTGTCGATCATCATATGCACGCCGAACAACACGATGATGACGGTCGACATCTGGATCATGAATTGCACCACGCTTTGTGCAAAAGTGGACAAGGCGCGGGCCTTGCCGCTGGTGGCGGCGGTCAGGCCGACCAATTGTTCCCAACGCCCCTGCACCCGGCTTTGCGCACCGGACGTCTTGACGGTTTCCAAGCCTGATAAGGTTTCCACCAGCAAAGCGTGCTTCTGATTACTTTCCGCGGTGGTGCGATCGATGACGCGTTTTAACGGGGTCTGGATCAGCCAACTGAAAATGATCACCAAGGGAATCGTCAGCAATGGGATCAGCGCCAAGGGACCGCCGATCAGGAACATGACGCCGACGAAAATAAAAATAAAGGGCAAATCCACCAGCAATACAAAGGTGCCTGAAGTGAAGAAATCGCGCAGCGATTCAAATTCCTTGAGGTTATTCGCCATCGAGCCGGTTGATTCCGATTTCTTATCCATGCGTACGCTCATGACGCGTTCCAGCAGCTGGCTGGCGATGATGATATCGGCGTTCTTGCCGGCAATATCGACAAAATAGCTGCGCAAATTACGCAGGATAAATTCGATGACGAAAACAATGACCACACCGATCGCCAATACCCATAACGTATCCAATGCACCGTTCGGCACGACGCGATCATAGACATTCATGGTAAATAATGGTGAGGCCAAACCAAACAGGTTCAACAAGAACGTTGCCAAAATCACATGACGATAGACTGGCCAAAAGCGTTGCAGCGTCCCCCAGAACCAGTTGGTGTGGTAACGGCTTTCCTGATAATTGGAACGCGCATCAAACATATAACGCGCTTTGATGAAAATCGCATAGCCGGTGTAATGCGCCATCAATTCGGAAAGCGTCACCGTCATCTTGCCGCCGCCCTCGGCGACCGCGACATCGGCGCTGCCTTGGCGCAGGTCCAGTCGAAGCAACACCACGGCATTCATGTCCTTCATCAACAGAATGGCTGGCAATACCAAAGGCGTGATTTTCGCGATATCGCTGCGTTTGACGATTTTGGCATTGAAACCGGCGCGCTCGGCGGCACGGACGCAAAGCTCAGGCGTAAAATGGGTATCGGCATTGGGCAAGCCGGCTTTCAGGGCCTGGCGCGAGACCGGACGCTGCAGAATCGTCGCTATCTGGCCCAGACAGGCCAATAAAGGATCTTCATAATCCACCACACCTGGCCGGATTGCCCAATCTTTGGCCGTATCCTTGGTGATATCAAGCAATTTCATCTCAAGATCATGAGGCAATGAGGGAGCAGGATCGGCAGTAATTTTGTCTGACATGGAACGACTTTGATAAGAAGGGGAAAGCGCAATGATCTAAGGTACTGCCGAAAGATTGACAGGGGCTTAAACTGAACGGGAAAGATTGTTTCAACCCCCAGATGAGCTTGAGAGAGACTCATTTGACGCTGATTCACCTCTCCGCTTAGCAATTCCAGTTTCTTAATTTTGTCCAAATAACATAATTAAGTCACTCGATAATATAATTAAATATGGTAATATCGATCAGGGCTGCATAAATAATTCATAAATATAGGATTAATCGAAAAAAAGGTTGGACATTTTCCTTAAAATTTTATACAATCTTCCCCACAGGATACCCCCGGGATTCGCCTTTTCTTTTTTCATATACGATAAAACAGGACTTACACATGGCTGATAACAACGCACCGATCCGCACTGTTTCTTCAAACCAAACAGCAAACCAGCCGGAAAACGGCACCGCCTCTTCCGGCAATGATTTGCGCAGCGATCTGGATACGCAATCTGTTTCTGCGGCCCCTGCAGCCTCCCTGCCCGCTTCAGCACATCCGGATGTACAAATGGACATCCTGGCCCGTAATACGGGTAATGACCTGGCATCGGATCTGAACAATATGGCGCCGGCCGCCGGACAGCCTTTTAACGGCGTGTCCCGTGCCGCGTCTGCCAACGGCACCTCGACCACTTTGGCCGCCAATAACGTCGCTGGTCACACGTTGGTCAAACCGGTCGCCGGTCAGACCGAAGTCGTCCATGTCGCTTCCGGCGAAGTCATTGCCACCCAATTCAATCCCGAAAGCGCCGATCTGGCCATGCAGGGCAAAGACCTGGTGCTGTCTTTCAATGACGGTGCCAAAATCGTTTTGGAAGGGTTCGCCCAGGATGCCGCCAACATGCCAAGCATTGCGCTGCCAAACGGCGCGCTGGTGGCCGGTGGCATTATCATTGCCCAGCTGCAGGGCACCAATGCCGATCTGTTCAATCTTGAAACCGCAGCCGGCGGCGTTGGCGTTCGTGGCGGCGGTAACTTTATTTATAGCGACGATCTGGGCCGCATTATCGGCTTGTTCGACAAACTGCCCCCTATTTTATTTACTTCACTGCAATTCGGCCAGCCTGACCCGCGCGTTACGGTCTCCGATGCTTTTGATCGTGTCGGCGGCAATTTTACGACCGGTTTCCAAACCATTTTACCGCCTTTGCCTCCGGGCAATCCTGGTGATCCTAATCCCGGAATTGGCGGTGGCGCGACCTTGATTGTCGCCGGTGGTTTCGAAGACTGGCAGGCCAATCAGCATATCGGTGATTTTACCATCACCCCGATGGTGCTGAATATCGGCTTTACCCCTGATGACAATGAAGTCATCGATGTCGTCACCATCAGCGGCATTCCAGCTGGCGTGCAATTCTTTTACCGCGACGCCAATGGCTTTACCTCGCCTTTGACCATCACCAATGGCAGCGTGACGTTGTCTGGCGCTTCCCTGGCTTCCGGTCAGGTGCTGATCCTGCCGCCGACCAACTCTTCGGTTGACATCCCATTGAATATCACGCTGCTGATCCGTGACCCTGATACCAATGGCACCGCAGTCTTGTCTACCAGCGCCGTAGCGATTGTCGACGCCGTGGCCGACCGCCCGGTCATGACCAGCGCCATCAATATCGGCAATGGCACTTTCGCTTCCACCGGCACTGTGACCGGTGCCGATCATCAAGCGGTACATATGAATGTCAACGTCACTTATGGTGATAATGACGGTTCCGAGACCCATACATTGGTGATCGGCGGCGTGCCGTCGCAATGGACCCTGAACCCGGTTCCGGGCCTGACCTTTACCGCTGTGACCAATGCCGATGGCACGGTGACGTATACCGCAGTTGTCACTGCGGCCAATGTCAACACTACCCTGACATTCGACACCCATAACTGGACCAGCGCCAATGGCGATGCTGTCATTACCGTCACCGGCCGCGCCCAGGAAAACGTCACCGATGGCGAACTGACCACAGCCAACAACGTTGCTGTCGTGACGTCGACATTTGGCGTTCATATCGATCGTGGCAATACCACGCCTGAAATCGTTTCCGTCACCACCCCGGCCACTATTCCAGAAGCGGTGTTGCTGATCCCCGGCATTGACCAGGTCACCGGCACCATCACTGTTGATTACCATACCGATGGCGCCGGCGCCATCACACTGACCACGGCTGGCCTGACCAACCTGAATCTGACCTCGCATGGCCAGACCATTACCTATACCACGTCACCGGATGGCAAAACCATCACCGCCACCGATAGCGGCGGCGATGTCGTCTTTACCGTGACCTTGAATCCGCCGACCAATAACGGCACCCAGCAGACGGTGACTTATACCGTCACCTTGCTGCAGCCTTTGGATCACGCCCCAGGCGGCGGTTCTAATAACCTGAACATCCCGGTTAAATTTGTTGTCACCGACAGTGATGGCGATACCGTCACCGGCAGCTTCCCGGTGGTTGTTGTTGACGACGTGCCAACTGCTGCCGTTTCAACGGCGACGGTGGATGAATCCAATCCGCTGGGCGTTGCCGTCAATGGCACCTTGCCGGTCACTTTCGGCGCCGATGGTCCGGGCACCGTCACCGAAAATAACCAGTTCAATTCCAGCGGCTCCCAACTGGGTAATACGCTAACCTCGCATGGCGTTCCTGTCACCGTGACCGTTGTCAACGGCCAGTATGTCGGAACGGCCGGTGGCGTGACCGTGTTTACCATGGATGTCAAAGCCGACGGTACTTATACCTTTACCCAGTTCCAGCCTTTGGACCATGCCGATGGCAGCAATCCGAATGATGTCATCAATTTGAACTTCGGTTTCAGCACCACTGATTACGATGGCGATACCGTCACCAGCACGGTGACGATCCAGGTGCGTGACGATGCGCCATTAGCGGTTGCCGATATCGGTACTGTTGCTAACGGCACATCCGTTGCGACCGGCAATGTCATCACCAATGACGTCCTCAGCAAGGATCTTGCCAATACCGTGAAAGATGTCTCTTTCGGCGGCGCGACCAAATCTTTTGCGACACCGGACGGCAGTGATGCCACCGGTAAATTCGTCCTGGTCAATGGCGTTTATGGCCAGTTGAAAATCTACGAAAACGGCACCTATACTTATACCTATAACAATGCCGCCAATAATGGAAATCACACCGAAGTGTTCAACTACACCCTGGTTGATGGCGACGGCGACACCAGCGTTACCACATTGACGCTGAACATCGTCGATGGCGGCCCGGGCCCGGCGCCTTTGGCTGAGCAGACCGTGGACGAAACCACCGATCTGACCCATGCCGTCTCCGGCACCATCACCGTTGTCGATGCGACTTCCTACGCTTTGGGCGGCATCTCAGGCGCCAATGGCTCCTTGCTGAACGGCGCTTTGACCTCTAACGGCGTGCCGGTCACCGTTTCTTTGGTCGGCGGCCAGTACGTCGGCATGGCCGGCGCGGTCCAGGTCTTTACCCTGAGCATCAATCCGGCCACCGGCGTTTATACCTTTGTGCAAAACGCGCCGCTGGATCATGCCGATGGCAGCAATCCGAACGATGTCATCAACCTGACTTTCAACTATGTGGCCAGCGATACCGATGGCGATTCCTCGACCGGTTCGATTGTCATCCATGTCCGCGACGACGCCCCAGTGGCGGTTGCCGATATCGGTGTTGTTGCCAACAACACGTCCGTTGCCACCGGCAATGTCGCCACCAACGATACCCTCAGCAAAGATGTGGCCAACATCTTGAAAGACGCTTCTTTCAATGGCGCGGTTAAATCCTTTGCAACCCCGGACGGTAGCGATGCCACCGGTAAATTCGTACTGGTCAATGGCGCCTATGGCCAATTGAAAATCTATCAGGACGGTCATTATACCTATACTTACAATAATGCCGCCTTTAACGGCAATCATGTCGAAGTGTTCAGCTACACATTGCAGGACCGCGACGGCGACACCAGCACCACGACATTGACCTTAAACATCATCGATGGCGGTCCGGGCGCAGCCCCGACCATCGAACAGGTTCTGGACGAAACTACCGATATCGGTCATGTATTCTCCGGCACCATTAGCGTGGTTGACGCCACCAGCTATGCGCTGGGCGGCACACCGACCGCTACCGGCTCTCTGGCCGGCGGTACCTTGACCTCGAACGGCGTTCCCGTTGTCATCACCCTGGTGGGCGGTCAGTACGTTGGTATGGCTGGCACGGTCCAGGTCTTTACCCTGACTCTGAATCCGTCGACTGGCGTTTATACCTTTGTGCAAAACGCGCCTCTGGATCATGCCGATGGCAGCAATCCGAACGATGTCATTGATCTGCACTTCACCTATATTGCCAGCGATGCCGATGGTGACACCTCGACCGGTCAGATCAATATCCATGTCCGTGACGATGCACCGGTAGCAGTGGCCGATATTGCCAATATCGCCAATAATTCCTCGACCGCGACCGGCAATGTCATCACCAATGACGTCCTCAGCAAGGATACCCCTAACACGCTGAAAGACGCTTCTTTCAGCGGCGTGACCAAATCTTTCGCCACACCGGACGGTACCGATTCAACCGGCAAGTTCGTGTTGCTGAACGGCGCTTTTGGCCAGCTGAAAATCTATCAGGATGGTCATTACACCTATACTTACAACAATGCCGCCTTTACCGGCAATCACAGTGAAGTGTTTAATTACACATTGATTGATCGTGATGGCGACACCAGCGCGACCACATTGACGTTGAATATTGTCGATAATGGTCCGGGCGCAGCGCCTTTGGTTGAACAAACTGTTGATGAAACAACCGATATCAATAATGCTATCTCTGGCACGCTTACCGTTACCGATGCCACCAGCTATGCTTTGGGCGGTACGTCAAATGCCAGTGGTTCACTATTGAATAGTGCTTTGACCTCAAATGGCGTTCCTGTTACCGTTTCTTTAGTTGGTGGCCAATATGTTGGTATGGCTGGGACAGTCCAGGTCTTTACCTTAAGCATCAATTCAGCAACCGGCGCTTATACCTTTGTTTTGAAAGCACCTTTGGATCATGCCGATGGCACTAATCCCAATGATGTGATCAATTTGAACTTCAACTATGTTGCCAGCGATAATGACGGTGACAGTTCTACGGGCATGATTACAATTCACGTTCGTGACGATGCCCCGGTAGCGGTTGCAGATATTGGTACGATTGCCAACAACACATCGACTGCGACAGGAAATGTCATTACTAATGACATCCTCAGCAAAGATGTGGCCAACGTCCTGAAAGCCGTGTCTTTCGGTACGGTCAGCCATTCCTTTGCAACACCGGATGGCACCGATGCCACTGGCAAGTTCGTCCTGGTTAATGGCGCGTACGGTCAGCTGAAAATCTATGAGGACGGTCATTACACCTATGCGTATAACAACGCCGCCTTTACCGGTAACCATACTGAAGTCTTCAGCTATACGCTGCAGGACCGTGACGGCGATACCAGCACCACGACACTGACGCTGAATATCATCGACACCGGCCCAGGCACGCCGCCGGCGATTGTTCAGACTGTTGATGAAACCACCGATATCAACAATGCGATCTCTGGCACCATTACCGTCACCGATGCCACCAGCTATGCTTTGAACGGTCCTGCGAGCAGCACCGGCTCTCTGGCCAATGGCGCTTTGACGTCCAATGGCGTTGCAGTCGTCATTACTCTGGTCGGTAATCAATATATCGGCACAGCCGGCTCGGTCCAGGTCTTTACTTTGACGCTGAACCCAACCACGGGTGCTTATACCTTTGTGTTGAAAGCGCCTCTGGATCATGCCGACGGTACCAATCCGAACGATGTCATCGATCTGCAGTTCGGCTACAAAGCCAGTGATGCCGATGGTGATGCCGTTACCAGCACCATTACCGTTCATGTTAGAGACGACGCGCCTTTGGCAGTTGCCGATGCTGCAACGCTGAACCATGTTTCTGTTGCCACCGGTAATGTCATCGCCAATGACGTACTGAGCCAAGATGTCGCCAACGTCCTGAAAGCTGTGTCTTTCGGTGCTGTCAGCCATTCCTTTGCGACACCGGATGGCACCGATGCAACCGGCAAATTCGTTTTGGTCAATGGCGCTTACGGCCATTTGAAAATCTATGAAGACGGTCATTATACCTATACCTACAATAATGCCGCCTTCAACGGGTTGTTGACCGAGCAGTTCAATTATACTCTGGTCGACCGTGATGGCGATACCAGCACCACTACCTTGACATTGACCATCGATGATACCGGCCCTGGCGCAGCGCCAGCCGTGATCAAGACGGTTGATGAAACCACCGATATCGGTCTGGCTTCCAGCGGCACGATTACCGTAGCCGGTGCCACCCATTATGATCTGGGCACGCCAATAGGGTCAGGCGCTTTTACAGCCGGTGGTTCTTTGGCCAATAGCGCTTTGACTTCCAACGGCGTTGCCGTCACCGTGTCTCTGGTCGGCGGTCAGTATGTCGGCATGGCCGGTGCGGTCCAGGTCTTTACCCTGAGCATCAATCCAACCACAGGTGCCTATACCTTCACTTTGAAAGCGCCACTGGATCATGCCGATGTCACCAATCCGAATGACATCATCAACCTGGTCTTCGATTACACCGCCAGTGACTCATTCGGAAATACCGTCACCAACCACATTACCGTCAATGTGCTTGATGACGCGCCAACTGCTATCGCCGACGTGGCCAATGTGTTGAATAACACCTCGACCACCAGCGGTAATGTCATCACCAATGACCTGATCAGCAAAGATGTCTCCAACGTGTTGAAAAACGCTTCTTTCGGCAGCACGACGAAATCTTTTGCCACGCCGGATGGCACTGACTCAACCGGCAAATTCGTTCTGGTCAACGGTACGTATGGCCAGTTGAAAATCTACGAAGACGGTCATTATACCTATACCTATAACCAGACCCAGTTCGGCGGCAATCACATCGAACAGTTTAATTATACCCTGCAGGACCGTGACGGCGACACCAGCCAGACGACCCTGACGATCAATATCGTCGATAGCGTCCCAGGCCCGGCACCGGCCGTCGACCGGACGATTGACGAGACCACTGATCTGGGAACGACGCTTACAGGCACATTGGCTGTGACCGGCGCCACCACCTATGCGCTTGATGCCAATCATTCGGTGTCCGGCTCTTTGGCTGGAGGCGTTTTAACCTCTGAAGGCCAGCCTGTCAGTGTTATCTTCAACAGTGCTCTGGGTTATTACATCGGCCTGGCTGCCGGTTATATCACAGTGTTCACGCTGCAGGTCAATGCCAATGGCACTTATACCTTTACCCAATATCAGGCGATTGACCATGCGAATGGCAGCAATCCAAACGATGTCATCAACCTTACCTTTGGTTATGTGGCGACGGATGCCGACGGCGATTCATCCTCCAGCACGATCACGATCCATGTCCTCGACGATGCGCCGATTGCCGTTGCTGACAGCAACACCATCATTAGCGGTACTTTAACGACGGGCAATGTTCTTACCAATGATGATTTCAGCTTTGACTCTTCCAACAAAGTAACCGATGTCTCTTTTGGTGCGAACGTAAAATCCTTTGCGACGCCGGATGGCTATGATGCGAATGGCGCCTATGTTTTATTAAACGGTATCTA
>CBDFFU010000004.1:0-9671 GCA_965246875.1 Alphaproteobacteria bacterium | reverse complement strand
TGCCCGCAAAAATGTTATCTGCGATTGACAATTGCCGAACGAGGCTGCCTTCCTGATGGACAATCGCAATGCCATGCTTGCCAGCCTGCGCCTCGTCCGCGACTGCAAGTGTTTCGCCATCAAGAAAGATCGTGCCACTGTCGCGCATGTAAACGCCGCCTACGATCTTTCCCAGGGTTGACTTTCCGGCACCATTTTCACCGAGAAGCGCGTGCACTTCGCCTGCGGCGGATTTCAAGCGAGACTGCGTCAAGCGCTTTCACGCCAGGAAAGGTTTTTGCCAACGTGGTAATGGCCAGGCGCAATGTCATTGAGCTGTGGCTCCACCGTCAACCAGCATGGGCGCACCAGTCACGTAACGCGATTCGTCCGACGCCAGATAAATCGCGGCCATCGCAATATCCTCCGGCTGGCCAAGGCCAAGCGGATGCATTGCCAGCACCATTTTGTGCGTGGCTTCAGGATTATCCTGTTTTGCAATGAAATCGCGGTAAAATTCAGTATCAATTGTGCCGGGACACAGTGCATTGACTCTGATTTTGTCGGCGGCATAACGGACCGCCATTGACCGCGACAAATGCACAATCGCAGCCTTTGATGAACAATAGGCGGGGTGCATTGGAAAACCGATAAAGTCACTTTCGCTGGCCATGTTGATGATGGAACCGCCACCATTTTTCCGCATAAGGGGGGATAAACCTTCGCCCCATAAGATGAATGGACTTTACATTCACGGCAAAAGTGCGGTCCCATTCTGCCTCTGTCATTTCTTCCAAACCACCCGGTATTGAAACGCCTGCATTGTTGACAAGTATGTTTGGCAAACCCATCTGGCGGGTTGATTTTTCGACTGCGGTATCAACGTCGTTTGCATCGGACACATCGCAACCTACAAAAAACACGTTTGAATTGGCGGCTATTAAGTTGCTCTTGCTTGGCAGATCAATCGCCGTCACTTTGGCTCCCGCCGCCACAAACGCCCTTACGATCGCAGCGCCAATACCGCGGGCGGCACCCGTGACAATCGCAATTTTATGGGCCAGGCGCAGCGTCATGCTTTGGCACTGGCCCCCGCCAGATAGGCTTCTTCAAGGCTGGTGATGAGATTGACCATTGCATCATTGTGGGGAGTGGCAATACCGAGCCTTCGGCCTGCGGCAACTATAGCCCCATTGATCACTTCAATCTCCGTACGTCGCTTGGCTTCAACGTCCTGCAACATCGAAGCCTTTCCGCCCACAGCCTTTTCAAGAAGCGATGATATTGCGCTCCACCGTTCGTCAAAGTCGATCACGATGTTTCTGTGCTTTGGCGACCGCCACCACCTCATTCAGCAGCGCTTTCATTTCCGCTTTCATCCCCTCGTGCTGAACCAGCTGATGGGCAAAAAACCGAAGCAGGGAAGCAGTCGGCAAGGTGCAGACGTTGAGGCAAAGCTTTTTCCATACTTCGTTAAGGATGGTATTTGACTGGGTCACTTCAAACCCCGCGCCCTCAAGGGCTTGCGCCACGGCTTTTAACCGGGGAGTGATTTTCCCATCAAGTTCGCCCACATAAGTCATGCCCATGCCCGGATGTTTGATGTGGCCCGGAGCCAAAAGAGTTCCGGAATGATAGGTAAGGCCGACCATCACCTTGTCCTTGCCAGCAATGGCGCTGATTTTGTCCGCATTGCCCCATCCATTTTGCAGGGTGACGAATACTGTGTCGTCGCCCATCATGGCCAATGCCGATTTCACGGCAGCTTCAGTGTGATAGCATTTCACGAAATTCAAAATTGCATCAACTTTGCCTACCGCGACGGGGTCGTTAGATGCTTGCACTGCATAAGTGTGGGATGTGCCGTCCTTGGCGTCGATTTTTAATCCTGAACCGTTGATCGCCGAAATCGCAGCTGGGTTCACATCGATAAGGGTGACCTCATGACCCGCTTCAGACAGCTTGCCACCAAATATTCCACCCATGGCGCCACCGCCACCCAAAACGGCAATTTTCATGCCAATCCTCCCATGAGCAACAATTTACTTGCCGCCGCTTATGAATTGCGACACAGTTACAAATAGCATGATGGTTGTCAAGCATGATGGTATGATAGGTCAAAGATGGAACAGATTACCATGGATCGCCGCAAGCTTTTTGAGCAGGTGGCCGAGCATATTCAAAAGCAGATACTCGACGGCAAACTGAAACCCGGTGATCGACTTCCTCCTGAGCGTGATCTTCAGGCTTCATTTGGCGTGGGGCGGCCTGCCATCCGCGAGGCATTGATTTCCCTGCGCAATGCAGGCCTTGTAGAAATCATGAATGGGTCGCCCGCGCGCGTGGCCATGCCCACCGCTGAAGGTGTTTTGGCAGGCATGTTGCCAGCTGTGTTTACAAATGTTGTCAACCGAACAAGGCCAGAAATATTTTCAAAACCTGCGTCTGTTTTTTGAAACCGGATTGGCGCGCAATGCAGCTCAAGTCGCGTCTCTTGAGCAGCTAAAAAAACTCGAAACCGCCCTTGCCCACAATCGGTCAGCTTTGGGCAACCGGGCAAGATTCATTGAAACCGACGTGGCTTTCCATTTCGTTCTCGCTGAAATAACGGATAACCCAGTCTTCAGCGCCATCCACGACGGCATGTCGTCATGGCTGAAGCAGCAGCGCATCGTAACGCTTGACATCCCCGCGCAGGAATTGATTGCGCTTGATGCCCATGAAAAAATCTATGCGGCAATTGTTGCGAGAAATCCCGATGCGGCTGAACGGGCGATGCGCAGTCACTTGCTCCAATTGCAGGACGCTTATTGGGAACACGAGCACGGTGAAAAACACAAAGTCTGATCAAAATGGGATTGGCATCCACATTCATAAGATCATGCATTGACGACAACTGAAATTTCCGACCGGAACTGATCATCCACTCCGTTCGCGTTACCGAACCTGATCAACCCATTGATTTTTTCTCAAAAAGTGCATCTCGGGCGGAACTGTCCGTCCATGACACAGAGTTCGACAAATTCGCAGGTCGGCATAGATTCACGGCGCAAGGTGGTGAGATTAGATTTGCGACGGTCGATGTGACCCATGATCAGATCGAATCGACGACGTAGGCAGACCCTAGAAGCGCTTTATCTCAGCAAACTCAGCCAAAATGATGGTTTTTGATGTTTATTGATTGATTTTTGTTGACGAAATTGCGGCGCTGGTGCAAGTTGACGAAATACGATTTCGCTACGGAGCGGTGTCTTTCCGCGATTAGCTAAACCAGGTCACAAAATGACTGAAAATAGGCGAATATTCCGCAAATGTTGAACACCTCTCTTAAGATGATAGGCGAGGCGCGAAGAATTTCCTGGACGGCAAAGAGCGGAAAAACGGACTTCGCAAACCGGCCGAAATCAAATCGAACAGTTTTTGAAAGTACGACAAGTTATGGTAGAGACGAATATGACGATAACAGATGCGGCAAGGGGCACCGCCAAGCGTGATTATAGCCTGGTTGGTGAAAGCTCGAGGCGAGCCGTTGAAACTGGCCTCGCTTCTGCCCAGTGGTATCACACTGAAATACCCCGAGCCGTGATGAAAGACCTGATGAAGCGCACGGATGGTCCGGCCCTCCGCGATACTCTCATATGGTTGGGACTTCTTATTCTGACGGCGGCAGGTGGAATTTGGTTCTGGGGATCATGGTGGTGCATCCCATTCTTTGCTGTTTATGGCGTGCTTTATGGATCAGCCTGCGACTCCCGCTGGCATGAAGCGGGCCACGGAACAGCATTTAAAACGCGTTGGATGAATGATGTCGTTTATGAAATAGCGTCGTTCATGGTCATGCGCAATTCGACCGCGTGGAAATGGAGTCACACGCGCCACCACACCGACACAATTATTGTGGGCCGTGATGCCGAGATTGCCGTGATGCGGCCGCCTGATCTTGCAAGGATTGTCCTCACCTTTACAGGCGCAATGGACGCGCGATACTCTTTGCCAACGCTGTTGAGACAGGCTGCTGGAACGATTTCAGCCGATGAAAAGACCTATGTGCCGGAATCAGAATGGCCCAAGGTTTTCGCTGTGGCCCGGGTCCATATTGCCATCTATCTTATAACAGCTGCCGCCGCGGTTTATTTCCACTCTTGGCTGCCTCTGGTGTTGATCGGCGGTCCCCGCGTTTATGGAAGCTGGCACATGTATATTACAGGTCTACTCCAGCATATCGCACTTGCCGATAACGTGGTTGATCACCGTTTGAACAGCCGCACGGTGCTGATGAATCCGATCAGCCGCTGGATCTATTGGAACATGAACTATCATGTTGAACACCACATGTTCCCGATGGTCCCCTATCATGCCCTACCCCGTTTGCATGAGCTCATCAAACATGACCTACCCAAGCCGAACAGCTCGATCTTGCAAGCTTATCGGGAAGCATGGCCCGTGATATTGCGCCAGCTGCGCTATGAGGACTATTATTTGAAGCGCGATCTGCCACCCACAGCGAGGCCTTATCGCGAAGACTTTCATAACCTCGTGATTCTGGCAGAGTGAGGGATGGGTATGACACGAAAGAAACCCACGGTTGTGGATCTGAAAGCCTGGAAAGGCAAAAGGCAGCTTACCATGTTGCGGTTTTTTTCCATCGAAGAAGCCGAGGCCGCCGAAATTGCGGGAATAGATATTGCCTCTGTCCCCCCCGAACTTCTGCAAAACCCTCGCTATCGTGAGGTTGCGCCCTCAATCTTCACAATGACGGGCAAGACCCATCTCGACTATGGTTCGCCTTACGACTATCTGAAATTTTGCGGGGAAATGTTGCAGGCTGGCGCTGATGCGCTGTACTGCAGCAGCAGTATCGACGTCGTCCGTCTGCTTTCGCGCGAGTTCATTCCAATAGTGGGCCATGTTGGCCTGGTGCCCGCCCGCGCCACGTGGACAGGCGGCTACCGCGCGGTCGGCAAAAGCGCTGAATCGGCGCTTGACGTTTATCAACAATGCAAGGCTTATGAGGAAGCGGGTGCCCTTGCGGTTGAAATCGAAGTCGTGCCAGTCGAAGTCGCAACTGCAATCAGTCAGAAACTTCAATTGCTGCTGTGGTCGATGGGATCCGGGGCGGGCTGCGATGCGCAATACTTGTTCGCAGAAGATATTTTGGGCACAAACCGTGGGCATATGCCACGCCATGCCAAAACTTATCGCAATTTCGCAGCAGAGGTTGACCGACTGCAACAGCATCGCGTTGCCGCCTTCAAGGAATTTATCGATGATGTGGCAGCAAATGCGTATCCCGAACGAAAGCATGTCGTTCACATGGATAGCGCTGAGCTGGAAAGCTTTTCACAAAAATTATCAATGAGCTCTTGAAGCCTTTGCCGCTTTCAATGCCGGAACTTTCCGCCGAGATTGGCGTTTCTTCTCATCTTTGATTTGGAAAGTTTGTGAGATGAGTGTTCGTCCTGCATGGAAAGGCTATCTCAAGCTGTCGCTGGTCACTTGCAGTGTAGAACTTACAAACGCGACCACCCAGAGCGAAAAAGTATCATTTAAAATTCTGAACAGGGCCACGGGAAATACAGTGTCGCGTCAGTATGTCGATTCTGTTACGGGTAAGATTGTTAAAGATGATGACGAGGTGAAGGGCTACGAAATCGAAAATGACCAGTTTGTCTTGTTTGAAGAAGATGAGATCGAGGCGGTCCGCATTGAATCCTCCCACACGTTGAATTTGGAAAGCTTTGTTGACAAAGCTCAGATTGAGCAGATCTACCTTGATACACCTTATTATCTCACCCCTGGCGACAAAGTTTCTGAGGAAGCTTTTTCAGTGATCCGGGACGCCTTGCGTGAAAAGAAAATGTCAGGCCTTGCCCGCATGGTATTGTATCGCAAAGAACGGCCCGTTGTAATTGAACCTCTGGAAAACGGAATGTTGCTGACGACTTTGCGCTATGACAAAGCGGTGCGACAAGCGTCAACGGTATTCGGGGAACTGAAGAAGATAAAGGTCGATGCTGAATTGACGGATTTAGCCAGCCACATCATCGATAAAAAACGAGGTAAATTTGATCCATCTCAATTTGAGGATAAATATGAAGAAGCGCTTCTTCAAATGATCAAAGCTAAACGGGCCGGGAAAAAGCCTCAGGCCAGCGTTGCAACCCCTGCACCATCAAATGTCGTCAATTTATTTGAAGCGTTGAAGGAAAGCCTGGCCTCTGAAGGTGAAGTTGAGAGCAAGAAAACGACACCGTCGAAACCCGCCAAAAAGGCAATAACCAGCCGGGGCGGTAAGTGAGAGGTAAAATGCGGTGGGCCTCGAAGCATACAGGAAAAAGAGAAATTTTGACCAAACAAGTGAGCCGCAGGGAAAAGCTGTAAACGCTACAGCAAACCACGGAATTTTCGTTGTCCACAAACATGACGCCACCAGGCTTCACTATGACCTGAGGCTTGAACACCAGGGTGTATTATGGTCTTGGGCGGTCACGCGGGGCCCAAGCCTTGATCCCGCTGAAAAGCGGCTGGCAGTCCATGTTGAAGATCACCCGTTGGAATATGCTGATTTCGAGGGGGTAATCCCAAAGGGTTCCTATGGGGCAGGAAGTGTAATTGTCTGGGATCGGGGCAGCTGGGTTCCCAATGGTGATGCCTTGGCGGGTTTGAACAAGGGCCATTTGGCCTTTTCGCTGGAGGGACAAAAACTAAAGGGTGAGTGGCATCTGGTCCGGCTGAAACCGCGCGCCAACGAAAAGCGCGATAACTGGCTTCTGATCAAGGTGGAAGATCGATTTGCAAAACACGATCATGACATCCTCGAATCCCACCCAAACTCCGTAATATCATCGCAAACCATTGAAAATCTCAATCAACCGCACCGTCTCAAAACCAACGGAAAATCAACAGCAAAAAAATCAACAACTGCCACGAAACTTCCCTCTTTTGTTTCACCGGCTCTGGCAACCTTAAAGGCTGAACCGCCGAAAGGAAGCGAGTGGTTGCATGAAGTTAAGTTCGATGGCTATCGGATTCAGGCCCATATTTCAAAAAACCATGTGAGTTTGATGACCAGATCAGGCTTGGATTGGACGCCGCGTTTTGGCGAGGCCATCCAACGAGAACTCCTCGATCTGCGCGGTACTGATGCTGTCATTGATGGCGAAATTATTGTTCAGGGACCAACCGGTGGTGCCTCATTCGCATTATTGCAGGATGATCTGTCAGCCGGCAGAACTGACCGCATGGTGTTTTATGCTTTCGATCTTTTGCATCTTGATGGTCAGTCTTATCTTGACCGTTCCCTGATGGACCGAAAACACCGGCTGGAAATTATTTTGGGTGATCGTGCACCCGACGCAGCGATTCGCTTTAGTGAAGATTTCAACGCAACTGGCGAAGTGTTGCTGGCCCACAGCTGTCGCATGGGGTTGGAAGGCATAATCTCCAAACGGCGAGATGCGCCCTACAGAAGCGGTCGGTCTTTTGACTGGATCAAATCAAAATGCATTCAGCGCCAGGAATTCATCATCATCGGCTATCTGGCTTCTGAAGCAACCGGCCGTGGACTGCGATCCCTTCTCGTCGCTTACCACGATCAGTGCGAATTAAAGTTTGGCGGGCGTGTTGGAACAGGTTTTACCGGCAAGACAGGTCACGACCTTTTGACCAAACTCAAGGCAATGACCCAACGGGACCCTGCTATTGCGAAACTGAAGCGTGTTGAAAAAACGGCAATATGGGTAAAACCGGAAATAGTCGTTGAAGTCGAATTCAGAACCTGGACGGCCGCGGGCATTCTCAGGCAGGCATCATTTAAAGGTATGCGCGAAGATAAGGCATTGGAGGATGTGGTGAAAGAAGTTCCTGTCTCGGAAAGTACCATGGCCAAAAAGAATTCGGAAACCAGTAAGCCCAAGACATCAGTTGAACTTTCCCACCCTGACAAAATTTTGTGGCCACAAGCGGGAATTTCGAAGCAAGATGCGCTCGATTACTATCAACTTGTATGGCCGCGTATGGAACGCTTCGTTGTCAATCGGCCATTGAGTCTTGTGCGCGCTCCTGATGGTGTAGGCGGCCAGACGTTTTTTCAAAAACATGCCTCGCCAGGAATGCATCCGAAGATAGCGGCAATCAAAGATACCGCTGACGGCCAGGAACTGTTGTTCATCAGGGATTTCGACGGGCTTGCGGCGCTCATTCAACTGGGTGTGGTGGAAATTCATATTTGGGGTGCTAAAATCGACGAAATCGGACTGCCAGATCAGATCATCTTTGACCTTGACCCTGATGAAGGCCTTGCTGTCGAAGCCGTGCAAAGCGCTGCAACCGATTTGAGGACCCATATCGAGGCACTGGGGTTTAACGCATTTTTAAAAACCTCGGGCGGCAAAGGCTTTCACATTGTTGTTCCGATAAAGCCAAAAGCCGATTGGAACGCCGTGAGAAAATTTGCCCATGATTTTGCCGATGCCATGGTGCAATCCAGCCCTGAAAACTATACGTCCACACTGTCGAAAAAAGCTCGCGTGGGGAAAATTTTCATCGACTACCTGCGCAATGGCAAGGGATCGACCACTGTTGCGCCCTACTCCCTGCGCGCCAAAGACACTGCCAGCATTTCCATGCCGATTGATTGGTCGCTTTTGAATGAACACATCAAACCCGATGCTTTCCAAATCAAAGATGGCAATTTGGCAAAAATACTCAAACAGGCGGATCCCTGGGTCGGCTTCTTCAAAAGCCCAAAGCCCCTCAAGCGCTAATCGCATTATTAAATAGCCGTATATGTGCACTTTGACGTTGAACGGTAAACCTGCTTGCTCTAGAACAAATAACGAACATGACAGCACAGTCCCTTATCGACAAATTGGCAATTCTGAGCGACGCGGCCAAGTATGATGCTTCGTGCTCATCCAGTGGCACGGCAAAAAGAGATTCCCGTGATGGCAAGGGCCTCGGATCAACTGAAGGCCATGGCATTTGCCACGCCTACGGCCCTGATGGGCGGTGCATCTCTTTGCTGAAAATTCTCATGACGAATTTTTGCATTTACGATTGCGTATTTTGTATCAATCGCGCTTCAAGCAATGTGCCCCGTGCCCGTTTCTCTGTGGCCGAGGTTGTATCTCTTACGATTGATTTTTATCGGCGCAATTATATTGAAGGCCTTTTTCTGTCGTCAGGGATCATAAAATCGTCTGACAAAACGATGGAAGATATGGTGCGCATTGTCAAAGAGCTGCGGCTGACCCATAACTTTAGGGGTTATATTCACCTTAAAACAATTCCCAATGCCTCCCCGGCTTTGATCGACGAGGCGGGTCTCTACGCAGATCGTTTATCCATTAACATTGAGTTCCCTGAAGATGCCTCATTGCAAAACCTTGCGCCTGAAAAAGATGTACTCGCCATAAAAAAAGCGATGGCGGGCATCCGCTCATCGCTCGATGAAGCTGGCGAGGCAACAATGGTGACAAAGCAGAAAAAACTTTTGCCCCGGCTGGTCAAACCACGCAAATGATCGTGGGAGCCGACGGTGCGAGCGACTCTTCAGTGTTAAACCGCAGCGCTTCGCTCTATGGCAGCTACAAACTGAAAAGGGTTTATTATTCAGCGTTCAGCCCCATTCCTGATTCGTCAAAACTGCTTCCGCTGATCAAACCTCCGTTGATGAGAGAACACCGGCTTTA